>JAPNVD010000013.1 GCA_026627305.1 Sulfolobaceae archaeon | reverse complement strand
TTTAAAGAGTAAGCCTAATTAAAGCGGAATGATTAATATATTGAGTGGTTAAAGTAGTTGTTGACCTTGGCTATAGTTCCTTTAGGCTCTCAGTCTATGACATAGCTAAGCCTGGGGGTTTTAGGAGTCTATATACTGATAAGGCTTACATAAGGCTTGGGGAGGGGATTTATAACAATGTAATAAGTGCGGAGACCGTGGAGAGGTCTAAAGAAGTGATGAAAGGTTTCGCACAAAAGATGACTAGAATAAGACCATCAGAGGTCATTGCAGTTGGCACTAGCCCTTTTAGGTATGCCATTAACGGTGAGGAAGTGGCTAAAAACTTATCAGAGATCCTTGGTTACAATATTAAAATTGTTTCAGGGGAAGAGGAGGGGATCAGCAGTTCCGTTGGGGTCATCAACACCTTACCCATAAAGCAGGGACTAATAGTAGATATAGGCAACGGATCTCTAGAGTTGGTAAATGTAAAGGACAGAAAAGTAGAAGAAGTGAAGCATTTCCCTCTTGGAGCTTTAAAAATGTTCAAGTCTAAGGAAAACGTGAGGGAGGAGGTGAGGAATTACATAAATTACATTAAGGGGTCTTACGATACGATTTACGCTACCGGAGGGAACGTTAGAGCAGTTGGAAAGCTAGATCTATCCTTAAAAGGGGACGTCATAAGGACTGTACACGGACATGCGATTAGCAGAAAAGAGATAAACGATTATGCAAAGCTTTTGAGCTCCATAAGTTTAGATGAGAGATTAAAAAAGCTGCCTGGGATGAATGAGGTAAACGCTGTTACCCTGCCCACAGCCCTAACTATACTAGATGAGCTCATGGATGTTTTAGGGGCTAAGAGGGTAGTAATCTCTGCCTTTGGTTTTAGGGAAGGGTTAGTGAGCAATAATGCTGTTTTTGACAAAGTTAGGGATGTGTGGATAAGGTCTATCTATTACTTCTATAACGTCCCTTTTCCAGAGTGGTTTAGGGACTACGATCCACTTGTGTACTACACTTCTCTCCTGACGATGATGTTTAAGGCATCAGGCTATCTAGACCCTTACTTAGCCTGTTTCCATTACCTCTCTAACGCTACACTTCCGGGCTTCAGTAGGAGTGAGGTTAGGAAGATGATGGCTATTTGCTACTATGCTAAAGAGAGGGAAGTGCCAAAGAAGTTGGGTGTTAGCCTAGAAAACATTGATGAGTATAGTATGGCTGTTAAGGGCTATACTGAGGCTGTGGGTCTTTTCTGAAAAAGTTGTTTATTTAAAGCTTTCAATTATTTCTGCGCTTTATACATATTCTAGAAACTAGAAGATGTTATCCCTCCTGAATATGAGTATCCCTAGCCTGAAGGCTGAAACGTCTCTCCATACACTCGCACACCTGTTTGTGATTTATGAATTTCTGTATATAGACATAGCTCACTTCTTGATGTAAGCTACAAAGTATTAGTGAATAGCTACCGAGCTCATCTTTCACTTCCCTAAACTATGTGAAGGAGGTTATTATCGATAGATCGTAATACCTGATCTTGAAGTTTTGGTGACACAACTAACAAATGGCAAACTTCAAAAGCTATAAATAGACCAAAGACGCAATAGGTATCGCCTTTGCGAAGACGTATTCCTGTCTTATTCCCCTTCCTACCCTCCAACTATAAGTGATTTGTTACTAGCTAAGTTCTGTCCTGAATCAACAGAGGATTTCTCTACCCTAAAAGAGCTTTCCTTTTTCTGTAGAAAGTTTAAAACTAAGCCGTTTATCTACAATCAACTAGCCATCCAAATCCAAAGGTGTAACGATCTTTATGCCCAGACTGTCAGCCCTAGCCCTCACCCTATCGGGGTCCCTATCGTAGATTTCAGCTGTTATTACCAATATGTGGTCTACTTTAACCCCTTTTACCTTCTCGTAAAATTCTCTCTTCTTAAGCAACAGTTCTGTATCGTTTCTCCTATAAGTAGAGGTTATCTCGATGAGTATTACCTTTCCGTCTTTAACCACAACGTCATACTCCACATCAGAGGGTTCGCCATAAACGAAGCCGTCTTTATCATAGAGTATCTCTTTCTTAGCCTCATAACCTGTATTCTTCAATATCTCAACTACCCCTTGTCTGAAGGTCTCCTCAGCCCTAACTCCCCACCTTGCACCTAAACCATCAATAGTTACTTTAATCTTAGCTATGTCATCTTTAGTAGCCATCTTCTGCTCTATTTCATTAAACCTCTTATTGATGTCATCGAATTTCTTGTCAATTTCGTTAAACCTCTTATCTACCTCACCGAACTTTTCGATCATTCTCTTTTCTATCTCGTTTACCCTCTCTTCTAATCCATCAATCCTCCCCTCCACTTATACAAACCTAATATTTTTTAAGCTCATCAATCTTCACGTAAAGTTCTTGCCATGGTGCTAACTTCATTAATGCCTGATAGATTATCTCAGGTCTAGATGTTAGAACGTCAACTAGCATTGAAGGGTTCTCCATTAGTACTTTCTTTATCTCCTCAGCAGTTACCACAATCTATAGTTTGTAATATAAGATAAAAAGGCTGTGGTAAAGGGAAAGCAAATGATGACGGTGTTGTGTTTCTATCTACTTCTCTTGAAAGGTTAGTAGAAGGTTTTTGAACTCCTCCTCATAAGTTCCCCTTACCTTATCGTCTGAGAACGTTGGAACAGTAAGTATTGGTGCTTCCTCACTGTAGTCCTCCTCGACTACGTCTACATCCACCCTAAAGACCTTACCTTTTAGGTGGGAAGCACGACCATAAATATAATATGCCTTTGGAGGGAAAAAGATTATGAGTGCACACTTACCGTCACTTTTGAGGTTGTTAAAGGTATGACTCCCCTCGTTTACTGAGACAAATATCGTCTTATCGTCTATTAGTACTACTTGATATGGCGAAAGTAGTGCTACGTTTAACCTCTCACCGGTTGTAATAATAGGTATTACGTAGTTCATCCTCCTTTGACTTTTGACGCTCAAGAGGTTCTTTAACTCTTCTGGAAAGGTCTTGAGTGCATTCTTCATACATGAACTCTAATTAACAATAACCTATTAATCTCTTCTCTTTTTTACTTTGAGCAAAAGGCTTTGTTATCCATTTATTACAACGCCAGAGTGTAAAATAGAGGAACAATGCCCATTAATTACCTTTTACTACCTCAGTAAGTGGAACCAATTCATATGTTTTCGAGAGGAGGAAAAACCTCAAAGTCTTCACTTCTAGAAACCCTACACTGCTGCCGTCTAACCTCAGGAGACCTTCACTATTAACACTAAGGTCTACGCTAATTGTAGTGCCATAGTAACGTGGTGGTTCCCCTTTGTGGCTAAAGTAGAAGTAGTATCTAGGTTTCAACAACTTTAAGAGGTCTTCGGGCAGCTTTGAATGGGATAGCAAAATATCTACAAGACCGTCTTTAAGCGGCAATATTAACCTCTTCTCTTTCCTGTCTAACTCCTTGCCACCTATCCCTGCCAGGACAAAAAGTTCATCCTCTAGCTTAATTACCTTAGGACCACCATAGAGGTAAAACAGCCTTTGATAGGGGTCTATATACCTGTATTTGAAGTGTTTTAGGAGGTTGTAATCCTCAACACAACCCCTTATGAAGATCGTTTGCTTTTCAGCTCTTTTCAGACCACTAATATATCCCCTTACATCATTTAAGTCACCCAAGGATAGAGCATAGACTATTTCCATGCCGTTGTTCTCCAGGACTTTGAGCAGCTCATTGATCCTGTGGGGATCTCCGCCTGCAATTGCTAAATACATGCCAATATTAAGTAATACCATAAGAATATAAACAAGTGTTAGTAAAGACCTCTAATCGTATTCTCTATTTTAGCAGGTCTCCCGTAAATCGTATTATTTACCCTTTAAGCACTTCCTTCCCAAGTATATACAAACCTGCTATTTTTAACATCTATATTCAAATTTAAATACTTAATTTGAATTAGTAAACATATGATAAAAACAGATATACTAATTATTGGAAGTGGAATTGCAGGTTACTACGCGTTAAATGAACTGTTGAAGGCTAATCCAGATGCCAACGCGGTTATGGTCACCTCAGATCCAGACTACCCCTATGATAGGCCACCTCTGTCTAAGGAGTATCTTAGGGGTCAGAGGGATAAGCCCTTCTTTAAGGCACCAGAGTACTACTCAGGATTTAAGAACCTGAAGATACTGTTAAACACGTCTGTAGAAGAGATAAAGACGTCTAAAAAGGAGGCAATACTGTCTAACGGGGATAGCGTAGAGTTCGAGAAGGCTCTAATAGCTACGGGAGGTAGACCGAGGAGGTTGAACGTTAGTGGTTCGGATCTTAAGGGTATATATTACCTCAGGACGCTAAGGGACTCTGACGAAATAAAAGAGGCTATGAAGCGCTCTAAGAACCCTGTAATCGTCGGTGGAGGTTTTATAGGGATTGAAGCAGCTGCAAGCATGGCGACTCTAGGATTGAGACCTACTGTCATAGAGATGTTACCTCATATATGGACCACGTTTGTTGACGAGAAGGTCTCAGAGCATATAAGGTCTTACTTCGAAAAGAAGGGTGTAAAGATAATTACTGGCGAGGCGGTTAAGGAGTTCGAGGGTAGGGAAGGGAAAGTAGAGACTGTTGTTACACAAAGCGGTAAAAGGATTGAAGCGGATATGGTACTTGTAGCGATAGGAATAGTACCTAATGTGGAGCTAGCACAGAAGAGCGGTATAGATGTTAACAATGGGATCCTCACTGACGAGTATTTGAGGACTAACGTTAAGGACATCTATGCGGCTGGAGATGTTGCAAACATTTATGATCCGAATTTAGGTAAGAGGAGGAGGATTGAGCACTGGAATAACGCATGGTATACTGGTAGATTGGCTATAAGGAATATGTTGAAGGGCGATATAGAGGCGTATAACTTCCTCTCAACGGTATGGTCTGACATATTCGATATACACATAGAGTCAGGGGGTGAGACTAGGGACTACGATAACTACATAATCAAGGGTAATATGGAGTCAAACAAGTTTATAGTGGTCTACAGTAAAGGTGGGACAATAGTTGGCTATGTGGCGTTTAATTGGGATATGAAGGATTTAGATAGGCTTAACGACCTAATAATGAAAAAAGCCTCTTTATCGGAATACAGCTGAGAGAGGAGAGAAGAGGGGAGGGAGAAAGAAATAAATGGATTTTTTAACGTATAGTCAACTCTATTGTTCTAGCGTTTTTTGATATCAAGCTACAGTAGATCCCTTTCAGGGCTTCATCACACTTCTCTATAACCTTATCCTCCAATTCCTTGACCTTGTTGTTTATTATAGTATAGTCGCTCTGGGGTATAATGGTTGTGAAAACCCTAGCCCCTTTCTTTGCTGCAGCCATTGCGGCAACAGCACTCATAGCCTTCCTTCCTCCAGTTATATCCACGTAGTCCCCCTCATTTATGACACCTTTAATCTTGTTATAGAATTCTTCCAAGTCCTCGCTAGAGGTAATATCCTGGAAGGGCATCTCTATTTTGCTCAACATCACTTGGGGATAATTGACCTTAACGCAGCACTGAAATATATTCAAGAGGATATCGTAAGCCTTCCTTGTTGAGGGGTCTGAGGTGGTGATAACTACAATATCATTAAGTGAGGAATCAGATTCCCTTAGATGTAAAAAGGTCTCAACTATTCCTCCTGGCGATGTGCCCAAAGTCGCTACTAGCTTAGCCATACTTATCAATAGAATTTGACATTTTAATGCTTTACTGTCTCTGGTAGACCTAGGGATGAGAGGAGGACTACAACTGATGATACTATTAACGATACCCCTAAATCTCTACCCAGACCAAATGGCATAAGCAGTACTAAGCTAACGCCGAAACCTCCTCCCACTAGTCTGCCTATGAATAGAGTTACGTTAGTGCCGGTAGCCCTAGTATCCATTGGGTAGATCTCTCCCATCCAGACCCCGAAGAACGCGAAGAAGGCTGAGCCTATAGCCAAGAGTATTAACAGGTAAAAGATGGGATAAGAGCTAAGGGTTACGAAGTGGGAGCTACTGAACAGTAAGAATAAAATTGCTGCTATTATAGAAATTGAGGAAAACGATATAGAGGACTTCTTCCTTCCTACCCTATCAGCTATCCTTCCAGCCAAGGCGTAGATAATGAACCCTATGAACAGCATAACTGATAAACTGAGTGATATATCAGAGAGGGGAACTCCTGAGAGCGAGAGAAAAGTGTCTGCTAACGAGACTAACGGGACTAAAAAGAAGAAAGAACCAATAGCGAAAAGGGAGCCGAAAAGTGTTACCCTACCTAGGTTTCCCTTTAGTATCTTTGACGGCTGAAAACGTGGCATCTTAATCTTTGGTTGTGGTATTAGGAGCACTAGTCCTATTCCTATCGCTGAGAGGATAAACATTACCAAGAAGTATAGGAAGACGTTGTGTATAATAGCTAATATGGCATCTACTAGCGCTCCTAAATAATAGAATCCCTGCATAAGGCTACCCACAAAACCCCTATTTGATGGCGTTGAGAGTTCAACAGCGTATACATAACTTAGCCCATTATCTCCATTAACGCCAAAGCCTATTAAGAACCAGGCTAGATATAGCTCAAACAGGTCTGGGTGAAATATGTTAACCAACATAGGCAGTGAAAATAGCAGTACAGATAAGACCAGTGCATATTTTCTATTCCACGCATCTCCTAAAATGCCTATTACAACACCACCTATGGCACCACCTATCCAGCTCATGGGTATTGCGAAACCCATAAGCCTTAACGGTAGGTTGAGTTCTGAGGAGTATAGGGGTAATACGAAGGAAATGGAATAGATTGACATTGCCGAGAAGAGGAAGATCAGGAGGAGGGCTATGAGCTCTTTCATGATGAAATATTATTTAAAAGTTCATTATAAAAATTTGTTTTAGCGGTTGGGTAATATTATTGCTATTACTAGTAGTATGGTTTTTATGATGAGGAAAAAGCTTAAGCAGTATCTCAAATTTGTCCATGAAGAGTTAAGGGATTCCGATACAATTTCCATCTTTTACGTGTAGAATTACAAGAAATTGAAAGCTAAAAAACCTTAAAACTACATAGGTATATAGTTACTATATATGTATTTCACTGATAAACCTATAGAGGATGAAGAGGATTTTTATGATAGAGAACAGGAGTTAAGACTGCTCAAAGAGTATTCCCTTAAGTACTCATTAACCCTAGTCCTAGGGTTTAGGAGGACTGGGAAGACTTCGCTGATAAAGGTTGGATTAAAGGGTTTGAAAACGATCTATATAGACATGAGGAAATTTGAGGACAAGACTGCAATAACTTACTCAAATTTCTTGAGGGAGTTGGAAAAAGAGATAAACAGAAAGAGGGGGAAATGGAGGAACCTAATGGATTACTTGAAAGCCTTGAAGGGGGTAAAGATTGGAGAATTAGGGATAGAGTTTTCATTGGGAAGGGAAAGGACTAACCTGGGTGATATCCTTGATTCTCTGAACGAGTGGGCGTATAGTGAGGGAGAAAGACTTGTGTTGATCATAGATGAAGTTCAAGAGCTAATTAAAATGAGAGGATATAACTTGTTACCTGTCTTCGCCTATTCGTACGATAATTTGAGAAACATCTCGTTTGTCTTTGCAGGTTCTAAGATCGGGATGGTGTACAGATATCTCAAAACTGATGAGGAGGATAGTCCCCTATTCGGTAGATTTGTGGCTAAAGTGGAGTTGAAGCCCTTTAACGAGGATCAGGGCGTCGATTTCCTAAATAAGGGGTTTAAGCAGTATGGAATTGAGATCTCAGAAGATAGATTAAGGGAAGTGACTAGGAGATTAGGTGGGATTCCAGGTTGGTTAGCCCTTTACGGTTTGGAGAGCGTAAATTCAAGGAGAGATGCGTTAAACGAAGTAGTGGAAAAAGCGTTTAGGTTAGTTTCAAAGGAGTTTTGCAGTTTCGTAAGGGAAAGGGGATCTAGGAGGTACGTTGAGTTAATCAAGGGATTGAAGCTGACAGGTAGGTGGAGTGAGCTAAAGAGGTATCTAGAGATAAAGGAGGGGAATAGGATAACTGACGCTGAAATCACTAAGCTGCTAACAAACCTTGTGTACGCGGGTTTTGTAGAGAAGTTTAATGATGAATATAGAATAGTTGACCCTATACTAAGGGATAACGTTGATAAGATAGTATGCTAGATAGAAAAGGTGTACTTTGGGATGAATATGAAAAGCATAAAGTAAGCTTATTTTCAGTAGAGAGAAACAATTAGGCAAAGCATAGACGTTAACCTGACTTTCTTCCTCCCGCCTTAGAGGTAGTTTTGCTGTTAATTTTTTCATCATCTTTCATAGAGGTTAAGTATAGATCAAGACCCTCATATTTGCAATACACTTCAACGTTCTGTTCCTTCTTGAGTATGAAATATTTATCCGTTACCACTGCTATACCACTCTTTAACATCGATGGGAAATAAGCATATATGGCACCTTGAGCGTCATAAAGTATGTTATTAGCCCCTTTGATACCGTAATATTTCCTGATAAAATCATTTAACGATTTTTGATCTCTTATCTTAGGAAACCTAACGCCCTTAACTGATATAAACAGTAAGAAAGGTATAGGGATTAACAAGTAAGGATTTCTGTAAAAAATGAATAGAGTTACGAAGAGTGCAACTAGAGCTAATGATATGAGCACATAAATTGTGAACCTCATAAGCACTGAATATCACCTCATGCTTGCTTCTAAAGGGGTTATTAGATAATCCCTTCTTTTCTCTAATAAGGCATTAATTAATAAGTCCAACTGCTTGTTGCTCACGTTTATTTTAGGGTCAGGTTTATAGTTGTAAAGCTTTTCGTCAAACGGAACTGCTACAAAGGCATCAAAGTGGTCGAATTGACTCCTTACCTTTTCGAGCAAATTGATAGCCTCATTTATCTCATCGGGTAATGGAGGGATCATGTTCAAGACTAGAGCCTTCCAGCTCAGCTTCCAGTTCATAGCAAATTTTGTAGTTGCATTGAGTGTAAGGGGGTCTGTTATGAAAAGCCCGAAGCTCTCATCAGAAACCTCATCTAACCTCTTAAAGATCTCATCGTTAGGTGTCAAATTAACATTAGAATCGATAATGATGAACTCTTGAGACAGACCTTTAATGAGTTCGCTTAGAACACTGTTGGCGTTTTCAGGAATCTTAATATTGAATGGATCTCCAAAGACCTTTAAAACTGTAATGTTTTGAAACTCCTTCAAAGATCTAGAGAATGGTTTAATATTTGAGGTGAGCTCATCTACTAGCCCAATATCGTTATGCCCCAGTAAAAGGGAACCAAAGGATGTATAATCATAATCCACGTAAAGGACTTTTTTCTTTAATCCAAAAGAGAGATATATTGCAATAGTTGTCTTCCCTATGCCTCCCTTCAATCCTGTGCTCAGTATTAACTTAATATCTCCCTCACCTCCTCCTTTAATTTTATTAACGGGCTTATAAAGTTGGTCTTTAAGTTTAACCTTTTTGAACAGTTCATCCTTTATCACCCCTTTGAAGGTATTAACAGTATTAAAGTATCCACTATAAGGCAAAAAGTAAGAAAAATACGAGAGTTCATTAGCGCCCTGTATTAAACCAGAAGTATAATATATTGCTGCCAATATTAATTCAATAATCCCAGTAATTACAAACGATCTACCCAAGTTATATAACCTCATTTACTCACCCTCTCTAGAAGAAATGAGAAGGATACTACTAGAACTGCTGTAAGCACGAAAGTCTCTATGAAGTCATAGTTATGATTTGAAGGTAATGGCTTGTAAACCCCTGGTGCCAGCTCTATCGAAGCCCCTGTCAATGTATAGTTCTCTCCGTTAATAATTAGACCCAGTACAATGCCATTATAGGAATCCACGTATTCTTTAACGTTACCCTTTAAGGTTGTTTCGATGGCTTGTACACCATCATAATATGTGACGTTTCCTGAGGCGTTAGGGTTCCAGATAAAGCTAAGAGGTAAACTTACTATACTATAAGTCTCTACTTTACCGTTTATCTGGGTCATGTTAACTAAAACTGATGTATTGCTAACTTGGAGTATTTTAATTAGGACTGCGAACGAAGCCTTTCCTGTTACAGTGTAAAGTAATATAACACCAACTAAGTCCAATATTTCACCCCCTCATCATAACATAGCCCATTATTCCTAACAACATGGTAAATATTAAGCAGTAGAGCCATATGGCTCCAGCTATCTTATCCCATGATGAGTCCCTAAAGTAGAGTATTATAGGTGCGGTTAAGGAGAAAGCTACCATTAGCTTTATCATAGCTGATTCGAGCTTAGCACTATAAGTTATCGTAAGTAGTATCTTCCAGAAGATATTGTTTCTCATCTTTGCCATTCCAGGTAACCTGTAGCCGAACTTCCTACCTTCAGCTGATAATTCATAAACCTGTGTGATTTTACCGAAGATATTATTTTTGTTGACCTTCTTCAACAACTTCTTGCTGAGGAGCAAATCTATATAATTCTTTAACGTCTTATATGAGACCCCTAAGTCTAACATAAGCCTCTTCACAGGAACCACACCGTTATTGAGCATAGCAGCTCTAATTATCTCTAATTCGTAATAGTATTGAGTGGCACTCTCATTTACCAATTCCTCTTGTTGTACTTTTTGTGCTTGTTGGACTGGTTGTCCAGCCATAATTAACGAATTAAGCTTTTTCATCAGCTGGCTTCCTTGATCTGACAGATTATATATATCATACTTTACCCTCTCTACCAACCCTTTCATGAGGAGTTTCCTCATAGCGTCTGAAACAGTTTTTCTGCTCTCCGCTATTCCCGCAGATATCTCAGCTATGGAGCTTGGTCCTTTAGTAGAAAGATGAAGCAATATCTTCCACTGAACTTCACCCTTTGAGAAGTCAATATAACTGTCTATTTCCTTCAATATATCAAGAACATTATCTCCATGATCCACACTACTTATGCTAATCTTTTCTAAATAAGGATTACTATTGGTATTCATGTTCAATTTATCGTTTAATTCAAAATTGGTATTACGAACAGATTTATTTACAAACATGTTTCATCACCTATATCACTACCTCCTTACTATAGAGTGGGGATCGTGGATTATCGTGTCCATATATTTACCAAGAGAGACGAACTCTTGAGGAATCTGAACCTTATGGAATCCGGCCAGTAGTTCCTTATAGAAAGGTATTAGAATCTTAGGTGCATTCCTAAACTTATCACCGAGGCTCCTGACTATGTATTTCTCGTCTACATTACCCATTACCTTATTTATGATAACAGCCCAAATAGTTGTAAAAGTAAGGTTATCCAGAGGTAAACCTAGTGTCTCTGCAACCAATTTATTTATGTAAGAATCTATTGAGGAGTAAAAGTTTAAGGACTTTAGAACCTCTAATTCGTTAATCCCCACCACCAGAACCACATTATAAGTTAATGTCCTGAAGATATCATAATATAGCCTTATTTCTAGCTCGTTAAATCTATCATACGAAAGTTGAGAGTGATCTACTATGATTACATTATTTTTTCTCACTAAATCCTCATAAATATTTTTTATACAATTAATATCATTAGGTGCCTCTGTGAGTAAATAACTAGCATTAAGGACTGTTATATTGGTATTAGGTAAAGTGATATAAGGATTCCCTTTGCAGGAAAATAACGAATCCTCTACACCAAACGATTTACTCAGCGTCCCATCTACAGTTTTATCTATCAATAAGACCTTGTGGTGATCAGACAGGAACCTCGCTAGATAGTAGGCTACAGTTGTTTTACCAGTACCACCTTTGAGACCTGCAACATGCAACCTAAACACAGAATATATTAAGCATAAAGATTTATAAATGTTTATAGTATTTATCTGTATACATTGAAATTTACTAAACAAATTTTAAAGGAACAGTGTTTATACTCATGTATACGCTCCAAATAGAAAGAAGGAGGAAGACCGGTATTGAAATCCTCTTGTTATAACTATAAAGGGCTAGCGCAGCGGGTAAGAACAGAGGTAGGTCTATTATGATATTTATGCTTGAACCTATAAACGGTAAACCCAAAATAGAGATCGCGTAGATCCATTTCACTAGATCTGGTGTATATTTTAATCCTAGAATACTCAGAACGTAATAGATGATATTATTAGCTGACCCCCAACTGAGTATAAGTAATTGTGAGACCGTAGCTGAAAAGGTCATTAGTGTAATAGGTGCAGGAAAGATACCTGCAAGAATTAAACCTAAACCTATGATAAAAATAGGAGAAGTGAACAGGGCGTACTTTATAAAATACGGGTTAATATCCCTCTTTGCGATAAGTGTAAACAGGAAATATGATAACACACCAGCCTCTAGCTGAGCCCAAGCATAAACATGAGATAATAACGCAACGTATGATAGAAGTGTCGCTAGCCACAACTTCCTCTTCCTTAAAACTAAGGACAGTGACAGGAACATCATAGCTATGGAGAATAAGTTAGCGTCTAGCCCTGAATACAGGAATGTCATAAACATGGGGGATATTGCAGCTAGTGCAGCGGAAAGCCAACCCATTCCCTTTACTACGGATTCTCCTAACTCATATGCTGAAAAGGCATACAAAGCTGAGAGGAGGACCATAATGTAATATGAAGCGTTCCAAGTACCTACTACCTTAGAGAGGCCTAATAAAAATATTAAGAAAAACGGTCGTGTATCGAAGAACCACCCATGATATACCTGATCAACTAACCACCCATGATAATATATCCAGTCAGTAGTCTCTGGTATTCGCGCAGGGTTTATGATATGGAGTATGGGTAACGTTGGTATTAATAGAGATAGGAAGGTTGGTACAATAAGGTAAATAGAGCCGTTCTTATTACCCTTCATGCTAAAGGCTCTCTCTTTAATGAGAGAGAACGGGATTCCTAACCATAAGACTATAGGTATTGCGTAGGCGAGACCTTGGGTGAAGATCAGCATGGGTACTGAAAAATAAGTGTTAACTCCAAATACAATCCTTATTATTATCCATGAAATCCCTGAGGCATCAATAGCCGAAAGGAGTGCAGTTAAGAACCTCGGAAATCTCTTCACTTTTAATAAAGCTGGTATCATCAAAATATAGGATACAATAGTTGGATTCAGGTAACCTAATGCCGTTATAGGAGTTAAAATGAGAAGCCTCCTATCTGACAATACCAGAAGAGCAAATGCTATAAAAGTTAAAAGGAACGAGATAAAAGGATATTGAAAATATGGATAATACGTGACTCTATTAATGGTAATGTATAATCCTGAAGACAAGGAGGCTGAAACTGAAAGAAGTACTAACGAAATCCAAGGAAGTGACTTATAATGATAAACCCTTATCATCGGACCACCTCCATATAGTTAAAAACGTTGAAAAGCCTATCATTAGACCTAATAAATAAATTCCAATGTTCCTGGAGAAGAAGTGGAAGCCGGATAGAGACTTAAGGTTAGGGAAAGGATCTTCAGCAATACCTGGGAAGTTCGCTGAAACTAAAATCCTTACCTCTTGAGGTGTTGAAGAGTATAATATCACCCCATTTTTTGCAACTAAAGTACCGTTTATATCAAAAGCCTGTATAAATTGCCCGCTAATATTAAAAGCTGTAAGGGAAGCCGATTGTCCTGTTGTAGTATTGAAGAATATCAGTTGGGAAGGAATTGCAACGCTATAATTTAGGACTGTATGTATTGAAGGATTAACTATATACAACATCACATGAGATAAGGTTAAGTTGCTCCCGAATACGTAAATGTAATACAATGTTAAGTTGCTTGAAGTAACGATAACTTTATACATTAAGAAAAGTGGATGGTCAACCATCACTTTACATCACCGTTGTTATTTTCTTTTGATCTATAATACGTAAAAATAATATTAACTATAAATATAATTATACCTATTAATAATATTAAATAATTCTCAATAATTAAAGATAATGAAATTAAAAATGATGCAATCATTACTGGCACTAATACCAGGGCATCCACAATAAAATACGCTAAGTGAGTAATTAAAAACCTTCAGAAAATTCGTCGACTGACAGTCGGATCTTCAGTGAGGGTTTTTAAACGTAAGTTGCTGATATTCCATCAGACAGGTGACCTCGATGGAAGGCTCGAAAAAGCTTGGAGGACTGCTAAAGAAATATAATAAAATAATGAAAAGAAGAGGTTTAGCAGGGTTAGATACAGCAATAATCCTAATAGCTTTCATCATAACCGCTAGCGTTTTAGCCTATGTAGCTATAAACATGGGATTATTTGTAACACAGAAAGCTAAAAGCACAATAAATAAAGGTGAGGAGACCGCTTCTACAGCTCTAACGTTATCAGGTTCTGTGCTATATGCTGTTAACTATCCTACTAATACTAAGAGTTATTGGATATACTTCACTGTATCTCCAAGTTCTGGAGTATCAAGTGTTGAGCTCTCTCCATCAACAACTGCTATATCATTCACTGCATCTGCACTAGGTATAACATACTCTAATATCTATAAATTTACATTACTTACTGTAAGCCCTACTCAAGTAAACGGCAATGTTTACGCTAATGGACAGTATCTGGCATTAGCTGATCAAGAAACAAGTGGTGGACAAACATATGCCTACTACCCCAATCCATACTATGCCCTACTAGCACTTAATTACACTCTAGGGAAAATATTAGGAGTGAAACAAAGTCCATTATACATCACTAACACGCCTATTTCTTCTTCATCACTACCATCATGGTTGCAACATGATAATGTATTTTCATTTACATTAAATATAAGTGGAACACCAGTGACTTACTATGCCTTTGTAAATCAGACCTTCGCCTTCACATACCCGGTATCTGGAGATCCACTAATCGGCAGTGCTATAGCACCAGCTGGTTCAGTAATAGGAGTGATGATATTGTTCGGACCTAATGTCGGCAGCCATGTATTCCAATATGAAACAATATCTATCCAAATAACTCCTAACATAGGTTCGCCATTAACACTCTCTGAATATGTGTATCAGCCTGAAGGTAATGTAACTGTAATAGGGTGAGACTGCACGATAAGAAAAAGAGAATTTTTTATAAAGTTATTTTTATTTTTTATTTTATATATATTAGTTTGCCTATAAATTAATCGTAAGCAATGGGTGCATGAGATGATCCATATTGCACTTCCTCCAATAAGTGTAATTTCCTCTAACCCAGCATTTATTGTATTTATAGCCGTAGCTCTGCCTCTTAGTGTGTTCTTTTACTTCCTATTCAGGTTTGCTTTACCTAGGCTTAGAACAACACCTGCTCAACAACAACCTGAACAACAGCCTATCAATCAGCAGCCTCAAAGTCAACAAAGGCAGGACATCACTGAGGAGTTTTCCAAAACACTTCAACAAAGTATAACTAAACTTCAGGAGTCCTTATCAGCGCTGCTTAATTCCAACACAAATGAAATAAAGAAATCAATCCAAGAACTGAACAATAGCATTGAAGACGCTATACTGTCTATTAAAGCCTCGCAATCTGACTCCCTTTCGCCCTTTAGTATGATAACTTCAGCTACACAAATCCATAAGGAGGAAATACCAGAAGGTGCTAAGGAGCTTAGGGCTGTTGCAGAGATAGTATCCCAGGGCATAGATTTAGTTAGTTTCATTAGGAACTGTGTATTGATGGAGGTCTTGGAATACGATCAACAAAAGATAATGGCGCTATATGACTTAGGATTGATATCGCCCTCTGATATGCAGATAATATTACGAATACAAAACTACATAAGGACTAATGGAAATAAAATAACGGCGAAGGATCTAGCTAATATGGCTATGAACGTAGCTGAAAGCTATTCAGCTGCCACAGCAGAGATGAAGAAGTATATACTGGTATTGGAGGGGAGGAAAGATGAATGAGGCAATAGAGGAGTCAATATTTATAATTGCTTCAGTTATACTGATTGGTCTATTGGCTGGTATAGTCTATTCTGTGGTATCCTCATTGGGGACTTCATTCTCCTCGTTCTCCATAGCACAAGCTCAGAGGCTTGTGACAGACGTTCAAATAGATTATGCAACCAATACTTCCTCAACTACAGTAGTCTTTTACTTACACAATGTGGGTGAAACTACAATATTTAACCTACCCTCCTCAACGCTTTATTTTGGACCCCAAGGCGATCTCTCAATAATCGGTTATGGTTCTGGGACTTCTTACTGGACGACAAATACCCAAACACTATATCCTGGTCAAGTCGCGGAAATAACGATCCATCTTTCGACTCAGCTAGTCCAAAACCAATATTACACCATAGAGTTTGTCACACCTAACGGTTATGAAGTAACCTACACATTCCAGGTGATATGATGGGCTTCTCACAGGTGATAGCTTTTACATTAACGTTTATGATCGCTCTCTCTATAGGCCTTTATTTTTTTGCGATATATTCGAAGGATCAACAGGTCTATAATTACTACTATGAACAACAGCAAAAGCTTTTCTTAGCTCAGTTACAGACTAAAATTACTATAAACTCGGTTAGCGTTTCCAATAACGTTCTAAGCGTAACGGTTGCAAATAATGGCTCCACTGCAATCTGGGACTATAGTCATTTCGATGTTATAGTCCAATATTACGCTAATGTCAGCGGTTCTGAGGTCTTCTATCTTTCTAACTATGTTTATTCACCAACACAACAGCCCTATACTTGGTATGTCAACCAAGAGTTATACCCTACTTCCTCCGTGACTCTTCACATTTACCTTCCTTACCCTCCATACAGCAACTCACCTGCTGTAGTAGTAATCTCAACTAATTATGGTCCTGAAGCTGTATGGAGGGGCATCATATGATAGTGGGCACTGGAAATGAGGAATTGGATAGAAGACTCGGTGGGATTCCTTTCCCTTCGTTGATATTGTTCGAGGGTGATCATGGCACTGGAAAAAGTGTCCTTTCAGCCCAGATAGCTTATGGTTTACTAAGCATTCAAAAGAAGGGATTTATAATAACGACTGAACAGACAACTGCAGAGTACCTAAGGAAAATGAGAGAGGTGAAGATCAACCTCATCCCCTTCTTCTTGAAGGGGCTCTTAGGTATTGCCCCTTTAAATACCTCTAAGTTTAATTGGAACTCTAAATTAGCTGAAAAGATCCTTGAGATAGCTACAGCGTTCATCAAATCTAAGGTAAAAGACTTCTGCATAATCGATAGTCTGTCAGTTATAGCTACCTTTGCTGATGAGATGAAAATTATGGAGTTCATTAAGGAATTGCGGGTAATGGTTGATAATGGTAAACTCGTCTTGATCACGATTCACCCTGGCATATTTAACGAGGAATTGACTAAGAGAATTACTAGTATCGTTGACGTCTATTTTAAGCTCTCATCTGCGATAATAGGAGGGAGGAGGATTAAGGTGTTAGAAAGGGTAAAGACAATTGGGGGCATTCAGGGCTCTGATGCCATATCCTTTGATGTTGACCCTTCGTTAGGGATAAAGATAGTGCCTCTCTCGTTATCGAGGGCGTGAACCATGGGAGTCCTAGAAGACTACCTTAGAAAGATCAAGGAAAGGCCGATAATAGTCAACGATCCTACAGAGTTGAAGGGCAGAAAGGATTATAATGCTATATATAGAGTTGATGACCTAATTTATATCCATGTAAAAAGCGTGAAGTCTGAGACTGGATATAATCAGTACATAGTTGTGGAACCTCAAAGGCCTAGTGAGGAAGAGATGGAGAAGATCGATGAAATGTTCGCAGTAGAGGCTGGTAAGGTTGAGCCCCCAATGGATATTAAAGAAAAGGAAAAAGTAATGGTGAGTATTTTAAACAAGGTTCTGAGGAAAGTTAAGTTGTCCTTGCCTAAAGAATATGTAATCTATCATTTCGTTAGGGATAAACTTTATGCGGGTCCTCTAGAACCCCTTATCAGGGATCCTTATATTGAGGACATATCAATCCCAGGAGTTGGAAGTGTGTTCATAGTTCACAAGGTCTTTGGGCCTATGATAACCTCAATAAGTATAGAAGATGAGGAAAGACTTGATGAACTAATAATAACGCTTAGTGAAAAGACCTTTAGACCTGTGTCTCACAATAGGCCAATCATTGATGCAAGCTTACCTGATGGATCTAGGGTTAACTTCGTTTATGGAATAGATATAAGCAGAAGAGGTTCAAACTTAACAATTAGGAAGTTCTCTAAGGTTCCAATAAGTATAACGCAATTGATATCTTTCAAAACCATGACCCCTCTCTTAGCAGCGTATATTTGGATGATGTTAGATGAGGGAATGAACTTATTCGTTTGCGGTGAAACCGCTTCTGGTAAAACTACTACCCTTAATGCTATAGCGGCCTTTATCCCACCAAACTTGAAAATAATAACTATTGAGGATACTCCTGAGTTGACAGTACCCCATGATAATTGGGTCGCCGAAGTTACTAGGGAGACTGGAGGTGAAGGTACGATTAAATTGTTTGACTTGTTAAAGGCTGCGTTGAGACAGAGGCCAAACTATATCTTAGTGGGTGAGATAAGGGATAGGGAAGGGAACGTTGCTTTCCAGGCAATGCAGACTGGCCACTCTGTAATGGCCACATTCCATGCTGCGAACATAAGGACTCTAGTGCAAAGGCTATCTGGATACCCCATAGAGGTTCCAAAATCTTATATAAACAACCTTAACCTAGCCCTATTTCAGACAGCTCTGTATGATAAAAAAGGAAACTTGATAAGAAGAGTTATAGAGGTCGATGAGATTATAGATGTAGATCCCATTACTAACGATATCATTTACATACCATCGTTTACTTATGATCCAGTTTATGATGAGATACTATTTGCAGGTAAGGGCTCTTCATACCTGATCGAAAATAAGATAGCTATTAGAAGGGGTATAGACAGAAAGAATATAGGAGTCCTCTACGATGAGCTCAACTTAAGAGCTGAGTTCTTGAAGGCTCTAGTCGAGAAGAAGATCTTTAACTATTTTGACGTCTGGAGATATATCCTGAAGGCTCGACAAATGGGTTTAGAGGAGGCGATAAACCACGTCAAGTCGTTATGATGAGATAAACACTAAGTATATTCTGATGATAGCATACATGCTAGCTCTCTTCTCGGCAGGTATTCCTCCAGAGCTAGTAATATCTTCTTTGGCTGAGGAGAAGGATTATAACCCTTACGTATTTACAATTAAGAAGATAAAACGGTTAGTTTCCGGATTTAGATACAAGTTTAACGCTGCAATAAATTATGTTTCAAAAAAGGTTAAAATTAGATACTTTAAAGAATTCCTACTTAGGTTCTCGCAAGCTGTAACCTTTGGAGATGATATGGTATCTTTCTTAAATAGAGAAATAGAGTTTATAATAAACGAATATAGCGCTAACCTATCTAGAAAAATAGAATCAATGAACAATTTCCTCTCAATATATGCAACTCTTAACAGCTCTTTAACTTTCTTAATCGCCGATATGACTATTTTATCCCTTCTCTACAACGCTGGCATACAAATAATATTGGATATTGAACTCATGTCTTTAGTAATAGTTGGGTTTGTAACCCTAATGATGTATTCTATGTACAGACCCGAGAGTTATATAATCTATAGCATCATAGATAAAGTACTGTTCGCGGGAACCATTATGATAGTTACCTTTGTATCATTAATTTACACTAATTACATCTTGATAGCCGCTCTAGGAGGAGTGTTAATAGCTATTGGAATGAGATACAGAATATTAGATAGTAAAATAAATAGCATGGAAAGGCATTATCTGCTCTTCATTAGATATTTAGCTCAAAACTACGCTTTGGTGGGAAACCTACAGGAGTCTATAATTTCAGTGATGAGAGGTGATCTGGGAAACGCTAGGGAACTTGTCAAAAGAATGGTCAGAAGATTAAAGTTTGGAGTGGATGATGAGAGAGTCCTTAACTTAGCGGGTAAAGAGAGTAGAAGTGTCTTAATTTCAATTATAAATATGATCTTGTATAAAACGGTAAGTGCAGGTGGTAACATGATGATAGTGGGAGAAGTCCTAAATAAGGTGGGAGACACAATACTTAACATAAGGGCTAGGAAAGAACAAAACGGGAGAGCATTCGAGACCTCAATATACACTTTACAAGTTTCAACTGCTGCCGTTTCAGCTGCTATAATAGCGGTAGTGGGCATACTAAGCCTAATATTCTCTTCACAGAATGTCTCTACTGTCTTTCAGTTCTCACCAGTGAATATTGGATTAGTGGAGAGGCTTTTGCTTATCATGTTGGTCTTTCTAAGCATAGCAAATGGAATCGCTATTTCAATAGCCTACGGTAAATCGATCTACGTAAGCCTATACTTCATTGGAATACTAATGGCGATGTCAGCAATAAGTTACCATATAGTATTAGTGTTCACGAACCATCTGTTTGCTAGCTTCTTCTCCTCATCTCCCATAAACATTCAGTCTTGAGAGAGAAAGAGAAATCCTTATAAATCTTGATTATTTCATTTATTTTATGGGTAAGATAAGAAGCAGTGTTATTGTCCCAACTCTCTTAATATTAATGGTCATAATTACCATAGCTTCTCCAACCATTTTCACAACTCATACTAATCCAACTACTATTAGAGGTAATGATAGTTATAACCTAAGACCTCTTTATTATTCTAGCATTCCTGTGCTTCCTAATACAACTAGGAGTTGGAAGAACATTAAAGGAGGATATGTAAATGTATATGGATCACATAGTTCTGAGCCCGCACCAATGGGAATTGCAGATTACGGAATAGGACCTAACGGTGCATATACACTGGAAACCACTCAATGGTTAGGTGTTGTCTATTTGTCTAGCCCAATTTCCTCTAACACTACTTGCGTATCATTTCAATTAAACGTTAACCTACATTATGTCGCAAATGGTATTACCTATGATCTTTGGGTACAAAACGTAATGAGATACGATGAAGCTAACAGTTCGGTATTCTTTATAGATAATATTTGGAACTACACTGCCCCTTACGCTAATGTTACTTCTCTTCTAGGTAACGGAAATTACGGTTACATACGATTTCCTAACGGTCAAGTCGTTATATTTTATTATGATTGGGCATTTGGAAATCCAGGGAGCCCTCTGAGTATCTCTACACCCTATACCGTTTATCTATTAGTTAACGTTACTACCAACAGTTTAGGTGAACCAGTAATAAACTTCTACTACAATGATGGACTTGGCTGGGTGCTATACGACTCAGTAACTGTTACAAATGCCCAAGGAGCCTCACAGGTCTATTTCTTAGTTGATGGTTTTCAATACAACGGTTGGGGAGATTATTGGGACGCAGAACTAGTCATGGGTGGACCTTATGGAGGTTTAGAGTCGTTAATATACTCTGGGACAGTATATTTGCAACTATTCTACTGGAATGGTCATAACTTCCAGGAAATAGAGAACGCCTACAATTTTGGCTCGGATACTGCAGAAACAGTTATAGATGTTACGGATAGCGTATACTACTTTCCAGATAGCGGAGAACTACTAGCTGGTATTAATGGAGGAACTACTGGAACTTTAGGACTTCTTTGGGATCAAAATACTGTAACGGTGATACAAGTGAACTCTCCCATATATAGCGGTTATATCAGGGTTTACAACTACTCTATCCCGTTTTCAGAGTCTTCCAAAATACCCGAATCATACTTCACAGGGGGAGAGTACATACAGACTCTTGTCCCTATGGACTATTCAATACTGATCTATCAAAACAACGTACTGACGGCAGAGGGTTATGCACAGGGCAGCCGTGGAAGCTACGTAGTAGTTAATGCAGAACAGTTCTCAATCTCTGTAACACCAATAATACAGTTAAATGAAGGACAATCAACAACCATTACGCTCAACATAATAGGTGAAGGACCCGTATACCTAAACATCTCATCACCAATACAAGCATCACTATCACAATACTACCTATTCCTAAACGGCCAGGGAAGCGATGAGCTAACAATTACAGCCCCACAAAGCCTTGGGAGTTATACCATCACAATCTACGCAAACTTCCTAAACGGCTATTTAATAACTAAGAGCATTACAGTTAATATTATCACGATAAGGGTTCCTATAACCTTTTACATAAACGTTATTGGCCAACCATTACCAACATCCCCCACTGTCACTTTTGAGTTCCCTAACGGTACAATAACCGATATACCAATCTCTTCAGGAGAAACAATTTACGTCCCTTTGGGTACAACATATGATGTCCAACAGGTTATAGGTTCTGGGGATATAAGGTGGGCTAGCCCAACACAGGTATCTGGTGTTATAAATAGTAGTTCTACCATGGTAACAGTCACTTATTATCAACAGTTCCTAGTCACTTTTTCCTTTGAGGTTCAAGGTGGTAGTAATTACCCATCACCACAGGTACAGTACATCTATTTTGGTCAAAAGCAAACAATAACTGCACCATCTAATGTCTGGGTTGATGCTGACACACAATACACTTACCAAAGTGTTTTACAGAATACAGCTTATGAGAGGTGGGTTGACTTCTCACCAAGTGGAGTTGTAACCTCCCCTGGGACAATAAGTGCTTACTACTATAACGAATACTACGTAACTGTTAACTCACCAATACAAATAAACGCTTATATTAATGGTACAGAGGAGCCCTTAACCTCAGGGTGGTATATTCAAGGAACAACAATAAGTATAATCAACCAGACCGAGTATATAAACCCGCAGGAGAGAATAGTAATTACTTCAGTGTCACCCTCATTAGAAGTTGTAGTAAATTCACCAATTAACCTAAAAGTTAACACTCTTACCCAATACTACGTTACAGTAGAATCACCAATACCTCTCTATGCCCTCATCAACGGGACAAATGAAACGTTCAGCTCAGGTTGGTATAATGCTAATACTGAAGTTCAGGTAGAGAACATTACGTATTATCCATCAAGGGGTGAGAGGTTTATAATAACCTTCATCTCACCAGAAACGTTCACTATAAATTCTCCTCAAATGGTTACAGTCAAGGTTCTGGAGCAATTCTACGTCAACGTCTCATCACTATTGCCAATTTATGCCCTTATTAACGGAACAAATGAGACTCTCAGAGCAGGTTGGTATAATGCTAACACTAGCATTGAAGTGGAGAATATTACCCATTACGTCTCTAATGATATAAGGTATGTTATAACTTACATATCCCCAGAATCCTTTAAGCTCTCATCTCCAGAAACCATTATAGTTAAATACCTCGAGCAGTTTTACGTAAAAGTAACATCACAATTACCAATTTACGCCCTAATAAATGGAACAAATGAGACCCTTAGGACAGGCTGGTACAATGCCAATACAAGCATAAGGGTAGAGAACATTACGTATTATCCATCAAAAGGTGAGAGGATAGTCCTAACTTACATTAATCTAAAGAATTTTGTTTTAGACTCACCACAATCTATAGAAACTAAGTTCTTAGTACAGTTTTACGTCAACGTTTCTTCAATAGTCCCTCTCTATGCTTTTGTTAACGGAACTAACATGACATTAGAATCAGGTTGGTATAATGCCAACACTAGCATAAAGGTAGAGAACATAACATATTATGTAGTCCCTGGAGAGGAGAGGTATGTTATGGTTAAGATTAACTTAGTGTCGTTTACTGTAGATAAACCCTTTAAGGTAATTGCATCGTTTATCAAACAGTATTACATCAACGTCTCTTCAAACATGCCCATAAAGGCTTATGTTAATGGTACTGAGACGATCCTAAACTCTTCATGGATAAACGCTGGGAGCATAATTAAGGTGATTAACTACACCTATTATGTTACCCCTGAGGAGAGGCTAGTACCAACCTATATACCCCCAACTGTTGTTGTTAACTCATCATATACCATCAATGTACCAACAGTTACCCAGTATTTAGTAACGATAAATGGTGTCTCATCATGGTATAATAAGGGTTCAACGATAACCTTGAAGGCTAATGTTCCTTTCTATATGGTAGGTGAATTCGTTGGGACTTACAATGTTTCAGTTGGTTCAACGATAACAGTTAATAGCCCTATAAACGAGACGTTAGTAGAGTCCATAAATGTTCCAGTAGTCGGATCTATAGCGGGAGCTGTAATAGTAGTAATTGCAGTTGTTATTGGGCTAATGATGAGGAAGAGAATCTGAATTCCTCCTGCCATAAAGGGCGAAGCTATTCTCACTTTTGTAAACTGAGAGTTTCCATCCTTTTCTTCTCCTTCCTCCCTAGTTTTTCCTTTCCTTTCTCTCCTTTTTTCCTTCTCTACAAGCTCCTCAAATACTCTACAAACTCTTTTTCCCCTTTACCCCCAGGATAAACCTCCTCTATTATCCTACCCTCTTTGGGGACAAAGCTTTCATTGATCTTCGTCATCGATATAAATAGCAGCTCTTTAGGCTCTAGAGTTCGCATAATGGAGAAAGAACTAGGATATTTAGAAAGGAAAGAGAAGTCGCCATTGTAGCTAGCCATGATCAGGGTTTCTATTTTCACATCGTTTTCTAGGTCTTCTTCGCTCAAGACTTCCCCTTCAAATATTACCAGGTCTATAAATAGGGGATCTAAATCATAGCGTATTTTGGGGTCTACTCTATTATACCATTTCTTCATCATCTTGTGTGAGACCTCATAGCGATAGTACCCTTCAACAGCAATTTCGGGATCAAAAAGGAACTTTGAATGCAGGGAGTAGGGTTTTCCACTGCTTTCCCCTAAAAACAGGCTTATGAACCCGCCAAAAATTAGGTTCAAAGATCTACGATCTAAGTCAGAAGGGCTCATAAATGTGGTGAAATCCTTAGACTCCTTTAGTATTTTAATTATAAGCCATGTGACATAAAGGTCATGGTATGATCTCCACAGTACATCCTCTGGATCCTTTACACAGCTCAATAATACTATGGGCGGGTAATCGATATCCCTTAAAAAGTTTTCAACATGCTCGTAGGTTGAGGCATAGATATTATACTTTTCGAAGAACGATAAGATCTCCTTAACCATTGGTCTGATCTGATTCCTCCAGTAGTCAACATAAACTCTAAGGCTCTCAGGGTAAGGGGGTAAATTATACTTGGAGAGCACATCTTCTATTGAAATATGAATACCGTTAGGCAGCATAGACGGTTCACTAAACATGAGAGGGTTATCGAGCATGCGTGGATCTATTATCCTGGCACTCATGTATCCCCTAGAACTACTTCGAACCCAGAGGATCTTCTTATCCTTAATTTTATCGTAATCCAATTTGTACTTAACACTACTACAGTCGTTAAATTCGTCCTCATAGCTTATAGCGTACTTAGAGATGGGGACTAAGTCCTTACCTTCTATAACGTAGAATACGTTTATGGACGTAGGGTAATCCTGGTTCTCATAAATTGTAATTATCTTGTTACTGCCCATTTATTGTATAATATACAAAACACAAATTTATCCTTTCTTAAAAATCATTATCACAGAATTCCTCATGAAACCGCCGTGATGTGAAAGTGGTCTTGAGGGGTATATAACATTCTCAAATCTCATACCTACCTTGCCCTCTATTAAGCTAATGTACTCCACAATTGAGGGTATGTAGATCTCCTCCCTTTTAGTATGTACAAGCCTTAGGCTGCTTTCTTCACCTTCATAAACTTCTGAAACTATCACCAATTTGCCTGTCCTTATATCGAAATTATGGTCAGAGATCTCCACGTACTTTTCAGTCCTCCTTATACTAGTATACCTAGGGTTCTGAAATACTAGCTCCCTTATTGCCACTTGGAACACAAAGACACCATTTTCCCTCAATAATGACCTAACATTACTAAAGAACCTGTAACTATTATCATCGTTATCCCAGCTAAAGCTCAAAATGCTAAGCACAGCATCGAAGCTCCCCCTAATCCCTAGGTTATTATAATCTTGTACTACATATTCCGCTAGAGGTCCTTCAGATTTAGCCATAGCTATGCAGGGAGAACAGAGATCTATACCCACAACCCTATAGCCGTGTTTAGATAAATAGTTGGATATCCTTCCAGTTCCACAACCTAGATCTAGAACCTTAGAGCCCTTAACAACACCATTAGCCTCTAGGATCTCCTTTATCTCCTCACCTCCCCTATAGCCGCTCTTACCCCTTTTACTGTAGAGCTCAAACCATAAATCCTCAGGATAGCCATAAATTTCAGGCATAACTTATGTTCAGCATATAAAAATAAAAGGTTTTGATGAACAATTTTATATTATGGTTAAAATTAAGAAGAGGAACGGTCAGTACGAGGAGTTCAATGAGACAAAGCTTTATAACTCAATAATAGCTGCAGGAGCTTCACCTGAGGTAGCCCACGATATAGTTGAGGAGGTTAAGAAAAGGCTTAAGGAGGACATGTCGACAGATGAGATAAGGAGGATAGTCCTAATAAAACTAAAGGAATTGGATCCAAACGCAGCAGAGGCTTGGACTTTTTACGATAGGGTAGCAAAGGGGAGGATAACGTTTGTTGATGGAAAGGCAGTAGTTGTGGAGAAAGGGCACTTATACTTGGGTAGGTCTGATAAGGACTTCGGAGCTAAATATTTGACCAACTCAGAGGAGGTAAAGGAGATCTTAGACGAGATGAAGGAAGATCTGGATTATGGACTCAGTAGGTCTACAATCAATGCGAGGCTTTACGCCCTGTTCATGGCTGTTCTAAAAACAAAACACATGAGCGTTGAAGAGAAGAAGAAGTCAGTAGAGTTGATAAACGAGTTTAGGAAAGAGCTGGGATGGAAGCCCTATGAGTTAAAATATCCTCTAAGCTAAGTTTATTTTCTACGGTACCGATATATATACGGTACCGTATGGTAAAATTTGTCTTCGGTAGGGAATTAACTGATGAAGAAGAGTTCTTCGATAGGGATGAGGAGGTTAGAACACTAATAAACTACATAGAGAATAGACAGCCAGTCGCAATAATAGCTCCGAGAAGGATTGGTAAATCCTCTCTGTTAAACTTTGTGAAATTGAAAGTTAGTGATAAGTATATAGTAGCTAAGCTTAGCCTAGAAGGGATTACTAGCATAGAGGAGTTTGGAGATGAGCTAAATAGAAAACTCATTCTAGATTCTCTGGCGAAGTCTTTAAAATTGAGGATCAAG
Organism: Sulfolobaceae archaeon; assembly: GCA_026627305.1. Classification (GTDB taxonomy): domain Archaea; phylum Thermoproteota; class Thermoprotei_A; order Sulfolobales; family Sulfolobaceae; genus JAPNVD01. The sequence goes on along the minus strand of JAPNVD010000013.1, from coordinate 125,849 downwards.
TTTAACCTCACAAACGTTTTAGCTTCACTAAACCAGTTCCTTGGTTCTATAAAGAGTATAGGAATAAGGCTAAACAACCTAGAGGTCTATATAGAAAAGTATTCATTATTCAAGCAGGACAAATTAAGGCCAAATGAAATAATTGATGATATACTGCTCTTACCTCAAAGGATTTCTGATGATTTAAACAAAAGGGTTGTAATAATGATAGATGAGTTCCAGAAGATCAGGTACCTTAAACAGCCTTTTCCTAGGATTTTAGAGACCATGAGGAAGAGGTTTCAGGAGAGTGACCTTGTAGAGGTAATAATCTCTGGATCAGAAGTAGGGTTAATTGAAGAAATGCTCGAAAACCCTAGAGAACCCTTTTATAACTTCTTTAAAATTGAAAGATTAAGACCATTCGACAAAGAGACTTCAATTAGGTTTTTGGATGAAGGGTTAAAGGGAAGCTGTAGAGAACTTTATGAAAGAGGCTATGAGATAACTAAGGGCTTCCCAGCCTGGTTGAACCTCCTTGGATTGGTGTTAGAAAAGGAGTGCAGTATAGATGCCTTCTTTAATGATCCCAATGTAGAGATAGAGCTTAGGAGAGACCTAGATGGATTAACGAGGAACGAGCTGAAGGTACTTAAGGGCTTAGCTCAGGGGCTGAAGATAAGCCAAATTCAGGTCTCAAATCCATATAGGGTAATTAATTCGCTAAGAAACAAGGGTTTAGTAGAAAAGTTTGACGATAAGTACGAAATCGTTGACCCAATATTGTCTTATTATCTAGCTCATCAGATGAAATGAACTTTTATACGTTAAATGATATTTTACAAAGCAGAGAGAAGTCAAGTCCTTAAAGGCAGAGAGAAATGATGAACGTTCCCTATATGATGAGGTGATTGAAACGATGAGGGCTGAACAGTGTATTAGCTTTCTCTCCATGCTTTAAAAGGTGAAGGTTCCTATAACTATGTAAACATAGCTAAGTCCAAGTTATACAAACCTCATATTATAGGGCTCAAAAGTGAAGCAATACGCTTAATGGAGATTTCCCACTTAAAGACTCCTTAAAACCTCCATTTTAAAATAAGAGGAAAATGTTAGTTTTAGTATTTGAGCCTCCTTTACATAAATGCTGAGTAAGGCATATTTTCTCGTTAGTTAACTTCTATTCCACCCTTTATTACCTTCTTCACCTTTGCTACGTCCCTTATATTATAAGTGGGATCACCATTAATGATCACGATATCCGCTAACTTACCTGGCTTTATTTCACCTACATTAACACCTAGAACTTTAGCTGGGTTATAAGTAGCTGCAGTTAATGCCTCTACTGGTTTTAGACCACCCAATTCCACAAGTAATACCAATTCCATCCAGTTCTTTCCTATATCTATCTCCTCTATTCCGGTCTCAAAACCCATATCAGTTCCAGTAATTATAGTAATTCCATAGTCCTTGGCCTTCCTTATCACTCTAGTTATACTTTCTCTAACTTGAACTATCTTCTCTAAACCCCACTCATCAACGCCTATTTGCTTGCCATACCTGTATATCAGTTCTTGAATGGTTAAAGTAGGGGTTAACGAGACGTTCTTCTGTACCATTAACTTTAACGTCTCGTCTTGTAGTAGAGTTCCATGTTCTAGTGTTTTTATTCCTGCTTCTATTGCAATTCTTGCACCTTTATCACCATGTGCATGAGCCGCTACATATGTCCCCACTTTTTCAGCCTCATTCACTATAACCCTTATCTCATCGTAAGATAATTGCGGATTTTCAGGCCTATCCCTTTGAGATAGAACACCTCCGGTAGCGAAGATCTTTATGAAATCCGCACCTTCTCTCAACACCTTTCTTGCTGCATGAATACAACTATCAACTCCGTCACAGAACTCTGAAAACCCTAACTCTTTCGAGAATTCTAGAGGAATATCATGGCTGAACTCACCATGACCAAACGTTTGGGTTATCGGTCTTCCAGCAGCTATTATTCTAGGACCAATTATCGTTCCTTCATTTATAGCATTCCTTAAATGAATTGATATAGGCTCTCCACAATCCCTTATCGTAGTGAATCCTGCCTTCAAGAGCTTTTCAGCCCACTTTGAAGCCCTCAAGATCCTTAATAGAGGGCTTTCAAAAAGATAGCCCTTAACTAAGCTACCTCCCTTTATACCGCCCATGTGTATATGAGCATCAATTAGTCCAGGCATCACGAACATATCCTTTGCGTCTATCTCCTCCTTTACGGGTTTATCGTCTTCAGTAACTTCCTCTATTATACCGTTCTCTATATAAATATTTTTCTTACCTATTACTTTCGTACCATCAAAGACTATACCATTTTTTATAGCAAGGCTCATTCATGTCACCTTCTCTTGCCCTTCGAAAACAATACCTCTTGTTTCCTTATACATTATGAAGGCTATTAACGTCACTAACATTCCTGCTAATCCCCAGTAAACAGGAGCCAACTTATAGTGAGTGGCATATATTAGATATGTAGCTATAAACGGCGTTGTACCGCCGAACACCGCAACACCAACATGATAATCAAATGATAGACCCGTATACCTGACCTTAGTTGGGAATATCTCAGTTAACGCAGTAGCATAGGCAGCAGCGAATATTGAAGCTATAAATTGCACTATTACTTGCCCTACAACTATTAACGGGAATGAACCAGTGGAGATCAACGCAAAATATGGGTATACAAAAGCAATTAAGCCAACTGCGGTGGCGATCATCAGCGGTTTTCTTCCCACCTTATCTGCAACCTTCCCGAAAACAACTATGAATACACTTAACACAACATAACCTATCATCAGAGCTAAAGAGACAAGCTTAGCCGGAACCCCTATAACTGTTTCCAAATAAGAGCTTGCGAAAACGCCAGTAGCATAAGTTAGTGTTGTTCCTCCCACAATGAACCCAAGTCCTAATAATATTGACTTCCAATAATGCCTAAAAGCCTCCGCAATAGGCATTTTAGAGATTTCACCCTTGGATTTCACGTTTTTGAATACAGGGGATTCCGAAATCTTCATCCTTATGTATATACCAATTATCGCTATTACAGCACCAATTACAAATAGGATTCTCCAACCAATATTTGCGAACTCGTTAGGTGGCATTAAGGAAGATAATGCAAACACTAAGCCTGTAGCTAATAGAGGACCAATACCCTGTGCTGATTGTGCTATACCCACATAGAAGGCTCTCTCATTGGGATTTGCGAATTCTGCAGTCAACGTTATACCGCCACCGAACTCTCCACCTAGTGAGACACCCTGTAAAAACCTTAGGGTGATCAACAGGATTGGAGCTATTACACCTATAGCAAAATATGTTGGGAGTAGTCCTGTAAATAACGATGAAAGCCCCATTAGGCTCATAGTTATTATTAACGTATATTTTCTACCTATTTTATCACCTAAATGACCGAACACTATTGCACCTAGGGGTCTACCAGCAAATCCCGTAGCAAAGGCTGCGAAAGTCTCTAGGAGAGAGGCTAGTGCATTATGAGAAGGAAAGAAGAGTTTTGCTAGTATAGAGGCTACAAAGCCAAATATTAAGAAATCGTAAAATTCAAATCCTATTCCCATTGCTGCTGCAATTGAAACTTTTACCTGATCTCGCATGTATTATTAGTAGCATATGAAGTATATAAAGATTAATTATAAAAATATAACTACACAATTTTGTATGTATATATTGTTTTTATCAATATATAAACATCCTTTTATTACTATCTTTCTCTCGGCTAAAAGGCTAGACTTCCCTTAATTAGTAACGAATATTTCTTGATGAAAAGAGAGGTTTATAGCCTAGGTTAAACGAACTATTGGATTGCAAATAAACGATATTGAAGAATTTCGTGAAAAGTATTATTTGAGCGTATTTGACAAGAGACTGAAATATGTTGTTAATGAACCAAATAGGGAAAAGACAACTTATCGTTAAGAGGACTTCTCCAACTCCTTCTTTAACAATTCCCTCAAGTCAGTCCTCCTTATTTTGCCAGTAACCGTGGTTGGTAGTTCCTTCACAAATCTTATTATTCTTGGATACGCATAGGCTGCAAGCCTCTCCTTAACGAAGTTTTTGATATCCCTTTCTAACATCTCATTGGGTTCGTAACCCTCCTTTGGCACAATAAATGCTGCAATTATAGTCCCCCTTATGGGATCTTCAACGCCGACCACAGCTACCTGAGCCACTGCAGGGTGCTTAGCTATAACCTCCTCTATTTCTAATGGACTGAGCCTATACGCTGAGGACTTTATTATATCATCCTTTCTCCCCACAAATCTGATATACCCTTCTTCATCCATAACTCCCATATCTCCCGTCATAATCCATCCATTAACTATCTTCTCTTTAGTCGCATTCTCGTTCTTATAATATTCTATTAGGGCAGAGGGATCTGGTAGCTTAACAGCTATCTCGCCTACTGTATGAGGAGGTAAAAGATTCCCCTTCTCGTCTACCACAGCAACCTTATGGCCAGGACATTCAGGGCCTGTGAAATCAGGTTTAACCTTCATAATTAAGGGCGAATTGCATATTACCAGGTTTACCTCTGTTTGGCCATATATTTGATTTAAATCTGCGCTCATCGTTTTCTTAGTCCATTCTATTAATTCAGGGTCAACTTTTTCTCCACCGCTCATTATAGCCCTCAAGTTCAGGTTCCTCTTCTCTACTTCGTTTTCCATCTGCTTCATCATCCTTATAACTGTGGGTACTAAGAAGGCTCCGGTAACCTTATTCTTTTCCATAACCGAGAGGAGATCACTAACATCTAACCTCCCTGTCCTCCTATATACCACTACTTTAGTCCCGTAATATAAGGAAGGTAAGAGAAGGTCTCCTAGACCGCCTATCCATGCCCACTCTGAAGGAGTTATAAATGTGTCATCTCTCCTCGGTGCTAGATCAAACGCTATTTGCCATGCTGGTAGATGACCCAAAACCCAACTTCTAGGCAATAGTACACCCTTTGGTAATCCCGTAGTCCCTGAAGTATAAAATAGGTGAGCTGGCTCTGATAAAGAAGATCCTTTATACTCGCTCTTATTAGTCCTCAATATTGACTTGAAATCGTAGTCCCCTCCTTCATAGCTAACTATGGTAACCCTTACTTTACTATCCCTTACCTTTCTAGGGTTATCTGTAAATATGACCTTAGCGTTACTGTGGGTTAGCCTATAGGAAATAGCATCAATACCGAAAAGGGTTGACATAGATAAGAATATAGCGTTAGCCTTGTAGGTTCCTAAAAGCGAATACACGAGCTCGGCTGATTGTGGCAACATCCCCGCGACCACATCACCCTTCTTCACACCTATTTCACTGAGAAACTTCTCAACACCGTTACTTCTCTCCCTAAGTTCTTGATAGGTGATGAGATTGTTTTCTTCAATAAGTGCTATACCTTCATTTCTATCTATTTGGAATATAAGGTCGAAATCATTAGGCCACTTAAAGTTCTTCTTTATCTCGCTATAGTTAGTTCCAAAAAATCTTATATCAAATAACATACCCTCTCACTCTAGTTCTTGAGCTACCCTATCTCTAGGACCTAGTAGGACGAACACTAGAGCTATTAATGTAGACACCATTGTTAAGCTAGCAGTCCCCAATACTGCATTACCTAAAAGTAGTGAAAAGTCTGTGGCCAAATAAGGTGCAAATGAGGAGAAGGCTACACCTAAGTTAATCACGAAAGCTATGTAAGTATATCTTACCGCCGTTGATATGTTCTCAGCTAGCCATGCGGGTAATATGGAATACTGTGCACCAAAGAGTAAGCCTAATAACGCTCCTGCTGAGTAAATGAGGATGGGAACACCAGTATGCAATAGGACAATTATGGGATACAATAGCACAAGCGTTACACCATAAATTATAGCCAACATCACTTTCCTAGATCTAAATAAGTCGCTGAAATAACCAGTTATTGGACTAAATATTAGCCAAACTAAATTAGTTACAAGTACTGCTAAGTTTATAACGCTCTGGGGTACTTTTGTGAACAAGCTAAGGAACGTTGGCATATAAGCTACACTTCCGTAATATATTACTGATTCTCCAAATATTACAAGTGTAGCTATTATTACGAGCTTCCAATGATTTCTCAAAACATAAGCTATAGGTACTTTAGGTGCATAGGGCTTGCCCTTTTGAAGCCATTCTAAACTCTCATCCACGCTCCACCTAACCGCTAGAGCAATGACTAAGGGTACAGCACCAAACCAGAACATTATTCTCCATCCTAAAGTTTCCATAGCACTTCCAGGCGCTAAAACGTTAGCCAGAGTTGAAGCGGCAACCGCAAATATTAACCCTAAAGCAGCACCTCCTTGCTGTATTCCACCGTATAGTCCCCTCCTATTATCTGGTGATACTTCAGTTACAAAAGTCATTCCACCTCCCCATTCTCCCGCTAAGAAGAATCCCTGTAACATTCTTAATAGAACAAGCAACACCGTAGCTAGAATACCCACTTGGGCATAAGTTGGTAGGAAACCTATAAGGATTGTTGCCAATCCCATCAACAATAACGATAAGAACCATTGCCTCTTCCTTCCTAGTCTATCTCCATAATGTCCAAAAAATATTGCACCTAAGGGTCTTGCAAAATACCCTATTACTAACGTCAATAGTGTCTCTAAAACGCTCACGTAATAGTTATTTGAGGGAAAGAAAAGAGGGGCTATTATTGTAGAAGCGTAGAGGTATACTACGAAATCGAATAGCTCAAACCCCCAACCTAGATTTGCGGAAATAGCTACCTTAAGAGCCTGTTTCGAATCTTTGCCTGAGGATGGCATAAGAGTTCTTCTATATATTAAAATATAAGCATTTTTATATAATGTGTCAACCACAATTATAGATTTCTCCTTAGCTATTATTAGTAAATACACTTTTGTTTAAAACCTCTATAACTAAAATATAGAAAAAAGAAAAAATGTTTAACAGAGGATCAAGTTAATGTCACGTACGCATACATCAAATCCCTTTCCGTTACAATCCCGACTATCTTATTATTTTCAACAACGGGCAACGTGCCTATATTCCTATTAAGCATTATTGAGACAGCATTTGATATAGTCTCATATCTGCGTATGGTTAAAGGATTTTTAGTGCCTGCATCTAAGGTCTTGCCCACATTCTTAACTTTGTTTAAAAACTTTACAATATCAGCGGCAGTTATAACCCCTACTAATTTATCATTTTTTATAACTGGTAGTCTCCTAATGTTATGTCTAGCCATAAGTTTTGCCGCATCGACTATTGTTGACTCTTCATCAATAGTTACAACTTTAGTGCTCATAACGGAATCGACAAGACCAGAAAACTTCATACTATGTAATAGCTTTAGTACTTCTCTCTCCGTAAATATCCCTGAGAGGACATTACCATCCATTACTGGAACACCACCTATTCCGTTAACAGCCATTATTCTCACAACGTAGTTTACATCATCTGTTACCGAAACCTTAATTAATTCTTCACTCATTATATCCTTAGCCTTTAAGTTGAAAACGTTTAACCCATGTTCGCTAAACGCGGCAACCACATCCCTGGTAGATATCATACCTATTGGGTTTTCCTCCTTCATTACAACTACTCTACCAGTCTTATCATGAGCTAATATATCTATAACTTCGGAAAGCGATGCCTCAGGATTAGTGGTTATAACCACAGTGTTTGCGAAGTCCCCGACTTTCATACTATATATAATATATAATTCTGAGTTCATAAATGTTTGCAAGAACATATTTATAAATGGATAGAGTTGAATTTAATTTTTAGACTTATCAGTATAATATCCCGTGGAAGTAGAGGTTCATGTACCTTTATCGATTTCAGGGATATGGTATCCTGTATATACTGACAACCCACTAACAACAGGCTCTATTGGATTAACCCTTACTTTAGAGCCCTTCATAGTTGCAACCGTAAAGGAAGGGGAGGGGTTAGTATTTAATGGTAATGAAATAAAGGATTTTCCAAATTACGAGTACTTAAAGCGAAAGCTTGGCACTTATAAAATGGTTGTAGAATCTAGAGTTCCGTTAGGTTATGGTTACGGACTTAGCGGTGCCTTAAGTTTAGCCTATGCTTTGGGCGTTAAAGAGCTAAAGGGAGTTAAGGAGGAAGAGGCAGTAAACCAGGCACATATAAGTGAGGTGATAAACAGTAACGGCTTAGGAGATGTTATTGCCCAGTATTATGGTAAAGGCTTAGTTTACAGGAAGAAACCAGGGGGTTTAGGGGTAGGTGAGGTTGAAGTTATAGAGCTCGACTGGTCAAACTATCCCATATATACTAAAACTGTTGAACAACTACCCACAAAGTCCATAATAAAGAAGAACGAAAATGCGCTCAAACTCATCCAAGATTTCTTGAACTCTCCCTCACCTCTCAAATTCATAGAGGTGGCATCTATTTTCACAAGGGAACTAGGCTTTACCTCTCCTTACCCTTACTCTTATAGGAAGAAGGGAGTAATTGTTAAAATCTTTGAGCCTAATGAAAATATAGGATGGATAAAACACGAGATAGCAAAACGTGGAGCATACGTGAAATAATACCAGAGAACCATCCTAGGAGGGAATCCCTTCTTATCAGAGAAAAACTAGTTGAGGCTATGGAGAACGGGGTCTTAGTCCCACAAGGGTTAATAGCTCATGGAAGAGGCGAATGCTTTGATTATCTTATAGGTGAGAAAACCCAACCCTTCGCTGAAAGGGCAATAGAAGCTGCCTCAGCTATGCTCTTACTAGCTAAGTATCCAGTAATATCAGTAAACGGCAACATGGCTGCACTTGTGGCTAAAGATATTGTTAAACTAGCTGAAGAGCTAAACGCTAAGATTGAGGTAAACCTATTTTATAGAGATATAGATAGAGAAAGGGCTATAGCTGAGGTGCTCTATGAAGCTGGGGCTAAAGAGGTTTTAGGAGTAGGAGAAGATGCATCAGCCACAATTCCTGAACTGTTTAGTGAGAGGAGAAGGGTAAGCCCTAGAGGGATCTTTATTGCAGATGTTGTACTTTTAGGTTTAGAAGACGGGGATAGGACACAAGCCTTGGTGAACATCGGAAAGAAAGTAATAGCTATCGATTTAAATCCCCTATCTAGAACAGCCCAGTCCGCTACTATAACTATTGTAGATAACATAATTAGGGTATTTCCTAGGCTAGTAGAGAAAATCAGAAAACTAAAGAGTTATGAGAGGGGAAAGCTAGAGGAGATCTTAACATCCTTTAACAACAAGAAAAACCTGGGAGAAGCTTTATTATTTATAAGTGAAAGGTTAAAAGAACTATCTAAAACGTTATAAAAAAGAGAAAGAAAAGATATGATTTACTTGTGAGAAGAAGTAGTAACTTGTGGCTGCTTGCTCTTATATAATATCTTATAAGCTATAGCCGTTAATCCTCCCACAACGAATAGTCCAATTATTGTTATCACTATATCAGCAGCAGCTAACGTAGCTGGATTGGTCATTAGGCTATAAACGTTTACAGCTCCGTTCAGAACATAGGGATACATGAACATCCCCATGATTATTCCGCCTATTGCAGTTAGTATCACAGATATAACGTTGTTAAACCTAAAGCCCTTATGTAGCGAATATAACATCGCATATAGTACTACTAAGTAAATCCAAAATCCAGGATTTGTAATGGCCTTGCTGAAGACATAAGGTACATAGGCGTATAAGCCAGCTAATATTAATGCATTAGCAACTGTGAGCGATATCCCAGCAATCATTAGCTTATCTTTCATATTGAAGAAAAGTGTTACGTAATAGATCGTGTAAGCTGCTATAGCTATAAAGAACATTATATTGAATGGGTTGAAGAACATCTTAACGTAGTCAGGCTCAAGTGTACTGGCGTTTATTCCAATGCCGCTGAGAACGCTTGTGAATATCGTTATTCCAATGAAAGCTAATATTATGGTGGGTATAGAGTACGCTAGTATATACTTTTCCTCCAAATGCTTAATGCCTAGGAATCCGAAACCCTCGGCATAGCCTAAGAAGCCATGGTGTAGAGCTAAGAATATTAGAAACGCTAAGAATGGTAACAATAGTGCTATGCCAGCAACATACGTTATAGTAGCGTATACGGATTCCAATGTTACAACTAAATATACTGCAGAAGTGCCTATAATAGCCCATAAAGCATCTAATATAAGGCTCATCTTAGACTTATAACTTCCCTCCTTAGTTATAGGAGTAAAGACGGCTATACCCACATCTATTAAAAACATAGCTGCAAAGTAGGAGAGAACAGCTATACTAAAAAGAAAACTTATGAATTGTATTGAGACCATCACTTCTTCACCTCCTTTTTACCTTCTGAAGAAGATAACTTCACAAATGAACCACCATTTAAATAAGCTGTACCTAAACTTCCTAACTCCTCAGCTGCCCTTTGCACATCTAAGGCTATAGGCCTTGTCTTAAATACCTTATTTAGTAGGTAGTATGTATATACTACAAGGAATACTACAACGGTGCCTAATGCTATAGCTACAGGTATAACGATGGGTGAAGTGTTAGCAGCCTGAGAAGTTAACATTACACCATATATAACCCAAGGCTGTCTTCCAACCTCTGCAGCTACCCATCCAGATTCCCATGCTAATATGCCTAATATTCCTGATATAAACATTGCAGCCTTAGGTAAGAAGTGATCGAAGGGTTTGCCATCTGCTAGCCCTAGGATTCTGAACAGTGCATTCTTTGGCTTGAATATCAATGATATAGCTATTAACCATGATATTATGGCTATGATTATACCGAATGTCGCCATTGTATCGAAAGCGTTATGAACTATTGTAACGGGTGGCCACTCCGACTTTGGAAACGCATTTAGACCGACTACATAGCCATTAGGATTGCCAGTGGCTAGGAAGCTTAATAGCTTTGGAATCTTTATAGGTCCAACCACCTCAGGCAAACCTTTTCCTGAATATAGCGCATCCTCCATTGCTGCTAACTTTAACGGCTGTTCTACTGCTAATGATTTTCCAGCGTAATCACCTGTAAGTCCTACTAGGAAAGCGTCTATTGATGCAAAGTAAACAGCTAGTTTAGCTCCCTTAGTGTAATACTCCTTCTCAAGAGGATCCTTTACTCTGAACATTCTATATGCATAAAACATCATTAAGGCAGAGGAGGCTGCATATATCGCACCTGAAATAGCCATGGGGATCTCATACCTTGCAGCTGGTGCCAGGAATACAGCCCATGGATTTACATCTTCGATCTTACCTGTCTGAAGGTAAGCTTGGATGTTAAAGCCCACAGGCGTGTTCATCCACGAGTTTACCCAAGTTATTAGAGCCGCTGACATATTAGCTCCTATAGCTATGGCTATTCCGAGAATAAGGTGAGTAGTCCTACTGAACTTGTTCCAGCCATAAACGTATAACGCTAAGAATATAACCTCCATGAAGAACGCAAAGACTTCAACTATTAATGGCATTATATCTATTTGACTAACCAGATACATCCATTTATACCACAACGTTAAGAACGAGATAGCGATCATAACACCGAAAGCCGAACCCACGGAGAAGAATATTATCATAACTGGTGTCATCCTTTTAGCTATAGCATAATATACTGGATCGTTATGTTTGTAGCCTAGATATTCTGCAATAACTATGTAAATTGGTAAGGTCATAGCCCATATAGTGTAGAGCATGTGTGTACCAATTATGAATGGCGTGAAAGCTCTATCAAATAACACTATATCCATTCTTACTTACACCTAAGTTCAAATTAACTAAATTAGTAAATTTAACCCTTTTACTATACAAGTTTATACTAATTTATAAAGTATAAAGTATAGAATTGGGATTAAACGGAATATATAAATTTACTTATGATTAAATAATCTATTACAGACTTTCCATTTTATACTTAATAAAATTACTAAACTTCTTTATTTGTCGTTATAGCAAGACTTATTTTTCCGCGATGAAATCTACTACTAAGTTTAAATGAATTATTCAATAATTGTTGAAGACCTATGGAAGAGATATGGCTCAGAGAATATCCTTAATGGTATTTCTATAAATGTAGAAAAAGGTGGTATAACAGCTCTGTTAGGACCTAATGGATCAGGAAAGACAACAACTATAAGGATTATTGTGGGGTTAATATTCCCAGATAGAGGAAAGGTGGAGATTTTAGGTCATAATCCCTTCCGTGATAAGGATCTATTCAAAAAAGTAGGTTACGTTCAGGAAATCCCAAATCTACCCGGGTTCTTCACAGCTAGGCAATTGTTGGAGTTCTCAGCATCTATGAAAGGCGTTAGTAGGTCAGAAGTGAGAAGGGTTTTAGAGCTAGTTGAACTAAAAGATGTCGAAAACAAGAAGATAGCTAAGTTCAGTAAAGGCATGGTACAGAGGTTAGCCATCGCTGAGGCATTATTAGGATCTCCTGAGGTCCTCATTCTTGACGAACCTTACATGGGTACTGATCCTATAATTACAATGCATATAAGGGATTTGATAAGGAGAATAAGCAAGGAATACGGAGTCAGCGTTCTAATGACCTCCCATATAATGGAGGATGTAAAAGAGTTAGCCCAGGATATTTATGTTATATATAAAGGGAGGATAATATTTCATGGAACAAAGGAGGATTTGGTTAAACAGTTCCTGGGGACTAGAGTGATAATAGAGAGTAGGAACTTAGAAGCCTTAAAGAGGGCTATAAGCGAGCTCAATTACGTGAGTGGTATTGAAGATATTGATAAAGAGAAAATAATGGTTACACTTAAAGAGGATAAAAGGGAGGAGCTCTTGGATTACTTGATCTCAAAGGGGGTAAAAGTGAAGTCGTTTTATCTTGACCTAGACCTAGATAGGGCTTATGAGAGGGCTGTCAAAGGTGATAGAGAAAATAATCCTTTATGAAATCAGGAGAGCTATAGCTAGGAAGAAGGTTATAACGCTAATAATAATAACGTTCTTATTCGAAATAGGCACTTACGTTTTGCTAGATTACGCAAAGAGCACTCATACCGCTGCCAGATTTTTATCTTCCATTCATGAATATGTATGGCTTATAGGTGTTCTCTTGCCTCAAAGCTTCTTAATACACTTCATCGCAATATCCATATCAGCTGGATCTATGGCTGAAGAGTATGAGCACGGGACAATGGATTTCCTACTAACAAAACCTATAACTAGGCTCAGCTTCATTTCAGGGAAGTTCATAGGCGGTTACGTTTTACTTACCCTAATGTATGGATTGATGGTTATCATCTCCCTTTTCTTATCGTTTTTCTACTTTGGTACCCAGGTGTATCTCAACTTCCTGCCTGAACTCTTTGGTGCCGTTGTGTTTTCAGCCCTAACCTTTTACTCTATAGCATTTCTGGTTGGTGAAATAATAAGGAGGGGGAATATTGCATTTCTAGTTGCTAGCGTTATTTTAGTTACATCAGTAGCGTTAGTTGATGTGTTAATATTACTTTCAACTCTGACTAGGAATTTAAGTTATCTAAGTATAAGTATGTATTTCCCAACGTGGGGTGCGGAGGAGTTCCCATATTCCATAGCTATTAACATACCTGGGGCTTATTTCTTAGTTGAAGGCTTATCCTTATTTGGAGGAACGCCAGGGAGTCCTCTTTTGAGTTCGCTTTCTATAATTGCCTACTCTGTGGTACCTATCTTTATATCCATTTACACTTTTCTACATAGAGACATACCGAAAAGAGTATTTTAGTGAAAAATTTTAATAGTATAAAAGGATTATTCAAACTCATGAAACCGATATCTATAATATCATTAATATTAATTGCTGCAATAGTAATAGGTACTGGAATAGCGTTAGCCCATAAGTTCAATCCAGTGGTATCTGCACAACCTAGTGTCTTAATATCTACGCAACAGGCCACTAACGCCACAGGTATACCTGGTTTCTCCCTAGTAGTCTGGGCACAGGTAAATAATTTCTCTCAGCTGTTAAATCATTACTTAAATAATGGAGGAAACTTTGAAAACTCAAATTACGCTATGTACATGAGTGCTTTACCTAACATAACACAATCCTACTTCGAAGTCCTAAAGCACAATTCTACAACGTTTATTCTTGGAGCAGTTCTAGCAACGAACAGCAGTATAAACTTCAACAAAATAGAGAGCTTATTAGTTCTTCTATTAAACTTCAACACGAGCACTTATCAGAGTATGAATTATGCCTATGGTAATGTATCTTTCTATGGAATTGCCCTAGGGTACGTTAATAAGACACTATTCTTCTCACTAGTTAATGGCACTTCTAATAACATAAAATCGGCAGTTTCTATCATTAAGGACGAATATAACACATTGAAGGCTAATCATTGGAAGGTTCCACCAGTTCCAAGTAAGCTAACTACAATTCCTTACATGAGCTTAACTGCATGGGGGTATTTGAACTTCTCAGCCATAAATCTAACATTTCCAAGCTTGTCCGAGATGAACTTCTTTGGACACCATAATTACATCTATGTACTCTCTAACCAAGATCCACATCATCATGGATTCTGGAGGCAGAACAAAATCTTCAAGATAATTAAGAGCCTAAACGCAACTAGCATGTATATAGGTTATTATACAAATTCTACACTCCATAGCGTATTAGCAACAATAAAGGCAATCAATGAAACTGCAGTAAACGAGACTTTCACCATAGCTGAGGCTTTTGCAATCAATTATACTACAGGGACTTATGATGGCGCCCAGTACTTGATATCTCACATGAATAACTCCAGCATTCTCTATGCTATAGATAGACATTATATAATAATAGAGAGCTTTAACGAATACGTAAATAACCAGTTCATGCTAAGTGTATTGGGTAATGAGCTAGGCGTCTTAGGGCTTTGATAAAAGGACAGAGCGAGAAGAGATTAAATACATACTCTCTTCTTTTCTCTCAAATTTTACTACTTTTTATCTCCTCTTCTACGAACACCAATGCTAAGTAAGGTATTGTGAAAACATCTATTACAGGGATCATGTTGAGTATTCCTAATATTATAATAACAATAGCTGTGAGAACATCTTGATTAAACAACCTAGATAGCCAATTGAAGATATTATCTAAGGTTACCTGTGCGTTTTCCATTAATAGAATTGAAGCGATATAAATCCCTAAGCTCAATAACCCTACTATAACCCAAACTAAGGGTTGTCCGGCTAAGCCAAGGATACCTCCAATTATCCCTAAGCCAATAACATAGTTATATAATTTAGAGAAATCCATTTTTAGAGGGTTCTGTGGAGCCACTATATGATAGGCCTCTTCAGTAACCCTATTTATTACATATGCAAATCCTATAGATTCTATTACGCTCAATACAAAGGCCACTAATAAGGATATACCAACAACAAGAGGTCTGAATATGGAAACTGGCGGTATTGCTGTAAATAGGAAGAGGATTATTAATACTAAGATCTGTAAAATT
Source organism: Sulfolobaceae archaeon (assembly GCA_026627305.1). Lineage (GTDB taxonomy): Archaea > Thermoproteota > Thermoprotei_A > Sulfolobales > Sulfolobaceae > JAPNVD01. The sequence continues at coordinate 110,352 of JAPNVD010000013.1, read as the reverse complement.
AGGAAACCCAATGGAAAGTAGATAAGCTTTGAATTCTTCAGCAGAAGATTGAAGGCGTTCTCTAGCACATTTGTAGATGAACCTGACTGCTGCGATAATGGGTAGCCACATCGCATACAGTAAAGAGCATCATCGGGGTTTTCATATCCACATCTAGGGCATTTTTTAGGCATGTAGCTTATTATTCTTGTAAAGATTTATAACTTTTGGGACTAAGGTTAAATTATGATACGTAAAGTAAGGACAGAGGAGGCTATAGGCAAAAAGCTAGCTTATGATACCACAATAGTAACGCCAGAAATAGCAGGAACATTATTGCAAAGAGGCCATATAATAAGCCCTGAAGATGTTGAAAAGTTGAAGAACTCTGGAGTCTATTACGTTTGGATAGAAGATGAAGCCAAGGAGAACGAGGATCTGGTTTATGAGTGGGAAATAACACCGTTTGTGGCAAATAAGGTAGTTGATACTTCTACTATAGAGGTATCTCCGGGAAGACAAGGTCTTACATTTCTTTACTCCAAAATCCCTGGGGTTCTAGAAGTTGATGGGGAGAGCTTGACTAACTTCAACATGAACATGCAGGTCTATGTTATAGTCAAGCAGAACTATACTGCCTTAGGGGCTAAAGAGCTTGTGGGAACTGTTGAGGTCATACCTTTAAGTATGAAGAGGAAAGAATTGGAAGATTTAGTAAAAGATGTGAAACCTTTCGTTAAGGTAAGGCCGTTTATAAGGAAGAAAATTGGAGCTGTGATAACTGGGACTGAAATATATGAAGGGAGGAAAAAGGACGAGTACTTACCTATAATTAGGTCTAAGGCTGAAAAATACGGCTGGGAGATAGTGTTTTACGCTTTTGCACCTGATGATGAAGAGAAGATAATAGCTGAAATAAAGAAGGCTAGAGACGCAGGTGCTGAGGGTATAATAGTTACTGGAGGGATGTCTGTAGATCCAACGGATAGGACTCCTATAGCCATAAGAAAGATCGCGACAAATATTATAGCCTATGGAGTTCCCATTAAGCCTACAACAATGTCGCTGATAGCTCTATGGGATGACATACCAATATTAGGTATCTCGGCTGGTGGGATTCATTCTAAGGATAAGAATAGCATTGATGTAATCTTCACTATGATGATGGCTGGTATAATACCGTCAAAGAGAGATATAGCAGCTATGGGGTTAGGAGGTATATTAGAAAGCTATAAACCTCACTAAATAGGAAAAGTATTTTTATATTAAGGAATGATAGAATATATACGGTTGAATGGACTGGGCAAAGGTAAGTGCAATAATAGCTTTCATCGTTATCATAATACTAGTTGGTTACTATAATCAAGTTTATCTCTACTTTCTACCGTCTTATACACAAATCCACAACATACTCTCCACCAACAAGTTCAGAATAGATAGAGTAATAATAAACTCCACTGGAATTTACATTGAAGCTTCTAACAAGATGTCTGAAACAATTACTATCTATAATATTACTGGTCCTGATTTGTGGCTTCAGAAAGTCCAAGTTATACCCCCAAATAGTATCGATAACTTTAGACTCAGTTATTCCAATCTTACACAGTTAGAGGAGAACATTGCTAAAGGTGTAGAGAACGTTAGCATAACAATAGGGATAGGAGAGTTGAACGTAACTGAGGTGGTTAGTATATGAAATACAAGATAACTTTTACGTACCTCTTAGGGTCTATAATAATAACTTTGTTACCCTTCGAGTGGTGGTATTATAACGTTGGTGACCTAGTTCAGATCTATGATTCTCCTTATGAAATTCAGGTTACATTGTTTGGAGAATCCTTACTCTTAACCAAGATAATAAATTTGATCCTTTTAGCTTATAGATTTTACATTATCGTGCTCTATTCTGGTTATTTATCCTATTTAATAACTGGAAAGTTCAAGGTCTCCTCTGCCTTCTTTTGGCAGACAATCCTCTACATCTTATGGCCCCTAATCCTTTACGTCTTCTTCGACTATCTCGTTTACGATCTATTCAAGTATACGATTTATTATCCACTCTTCATATTTGGGACTGAAACAATTAGTGGTAAAATATCGGATACCACGATCTTCTCCATTACCTATACTGCTTACCCTGAGATCATATATTGGGCTGCATTAGCCATAGCCCTACTTTATCCATTTACATATCTAGAGAAAAGAAAAGGTAGCTAGCTTATCAATAATTTTAACTAATCAAGATAATAAATTAGTGAGAAGATGAAATTAGGAAAGAAGTTCATCATAATTGGTATTGCATTTCTTGTAATAGGCATAATAATACTAGTTATTGATGGTTTTCTTTATGGTAATCCCCTTTCAGGGCTCTTCATATCCTTAAAGGATCTAAAAGTAGTTAACATTACTGCACATCAGGGGATTATGATAAGTAATATCACAACTAAAAGTGCAGTAGTTTATAATTCTACATCAGCTATAAGGGTTTTACAACTGTTTCCTAACGGTAGCGAAATGCCCGTAGAACAGAGATATTACGAAGGCTACTATATAGCCTTCGTCAACCCTCCTTCAGTGCTCTTATACAATAATCTATCAAAGCCAATAAGCGTTGAGTATGCAATATTGCCTATAGTAGATAAGTTGTTGAACTACTTGATCTACTTCACAGTAGGTATTATTTTAGGCTTTACGGGTGGAGTTATGATAATAATAGGTATTGCGTTCTATATTAGAAAGAGGTGAGCCCTACCTCAGATTATGTTAAATGATATCTCTAAGAGCTTTTTAGCGTTCCTAAACCTCCAATCGTCTAAAAGGATTTTGCCCACTTCCCCTGTAGTCCTCGTATGATGCTTGTTGCAGGCATTTATGTTCCAATCTGGTATTATAACTATAGAGAGCACTTTCACCTCTTTTGGTACTGGAAATAAATCGTACATCTCATCTCCATACTTTTTCTCAGCCTCCTCTCTTGGCAGTTCCTCAATGATTATGGGAACATTATCTTGAACCTTCTGATTAGCTAACAAGAATATTTGTTCCATCTCTTGCTCAGTTGGCTTTCTATCGAATTGCACTGTAAGCCTGCCGTGGTTTTCCTTTACGTAAACGCTAGCTGTCCACTTAGCCCCTAGAACTTTCCTAACAGCTCCCTTTAGTACATGAAGGGCTGTATGAGTTCTCACTTCAATTTCATTCATCAAGAAGATCTATAATAAATAACAGCTATAAAAGCGATCTTGACCATGGAATCCATAATTTGTATATAATGTTTTTACCATAAAAACTTCGCATAATTGATTGAATTCATTAAAAGCATAGCAAGAATGGAATATAATGAAAACAACTTTAGAGGAAGTTTTGAAATTATTTAATTATACTATGTAGACCTATCTCTCTACTAGCTGAAGGTTACTATAAAGTTTATTATTAATCGATAGACAAAAGAATTTTATGCAGAAAAAGTACCTCTTGCTTTTGCCATTTGTGATATGGTGGTTTCCACTAGTAGGTCCCGTAATAGAGGGTTTCATTATTGGCTATAGCAGTAGAAAAGCTACCGAATCCCTTCTATATAGCCTCTATTCCTCTGTTATAGGCTCTTTGTTAACCTCCTTTATACTCATATACTTCATTAAAATACCGCTCTTGGGCAACTTCTTTCCTTTCTTAGTAATATTGCTAAACGTCATAGGCTCTATAGCCTGTATAGCTATTTCATATCTTATGAGCAGTAGAGGAGTTTATGCAACAATAACTCCTTCAGGTACTGAAATCCAATTTCACGTAAACAATATGGATGAGATAGATAATATAATAAAGGATTATGTAGACTTGTCCATGTGTTCTAAGCCAACATACAAGTTCATATCAGATGACAACATAGAGATAAGCAGGGATTGCAGTAATGTTAGGGTCGTCTATGATGTAAAAAGGGATGGCAAAAAATATTTAGTAACGCTTAAGATTGAAAGTCTATAAATTACAAGTAGAAATGAGGTATTACCGATATTCTTTGATCAACGATGAGCTAGTACCTAACGATAGTGGGGATATAATAGTTTACGTAGATTCAGGCTTCATAGAGATAGTGAGTGAAAAGGAGAAGAAAAGGCTGGAGAACTGTAAGTTCAAAATACTAGGTGAAGAAGGAAAACTGTTGAGAAAGTTAGAAGAGTTAGCGAAACTGTTAGATATACAAATAGATGAAAGGGTGTATTTAGCACCAACAGATGTGAGATCTAGAATCGTCAGTATTAATAGGGATATTGGTAGGCTCTTTGAAGAATACCTCTACAAACTGCTTAGCAAAAAGTATAAAGTTGAAAGAAATAAGGAAGTGCAAGTTAGCCTCTCAAAGTTCACTGGGAATAGGTATTATACGAAGCCTGACTTCATAGTTGAGGGTAGGATAGCTGTTGAAGCTAAGACGGGTAAAGTAGACTATAGACAACTAATAGGCTATTACAAGATCTTCAAGAGGGGTGTTGTAGCCTTTCCTTATTCAGGCGAATGTAGGGTTCCTCCAGGATGGGTTTGTAACTCCTACACGATTAAGGATCCGGACAAGTTGTATTTAACAATAGATACACTATTGAGGTGAAATACAGAATAGGTAAAACTTTATCGCATTTTCAACCTGCTCCTCACTGCCAGCTATATTCAAGTTTATCTTTTTATAGCCCGAAGGCTCTATATAAGGGATATTAAGACATTCGTCCTCCTTCAAAACATATCTCTCTATAAATTCGCTTAACTTCATCCTCTTGTTACTGGCTAACTTTTCGAGTAGTTCTAGCCATTCTTTTCCTACCTTAACGCTTATCATAGTTTATCCCTTACTTCTTTGATCCACTTCATTGACTCTGTTATAAATGATGGACCCATGTGGGCTAAAAAGTCACCTCTAGTTAAAAATATATTTCTATTAGCCAGAGAGCCAAGTCCTCTACTCCTCAAACTATCCTTAAACCTCTCCTCCTCACCTTCTCTATACCTCTTGGGTTCAAAGATTATTACCTTAGGGTCTCTCTTTAGGATCTCCTCTGCTTCAGCTATGAAGTAAGCCTCATCCCTATCATCGAATATGTTCTTAAATCCTAAGAGGTCTAATGCGTCACTAACGTGAGTCGGATATCCTGGTGTTATGTTACCTCCTAGATCGAATTCCACATATACGCTTACTTTCTCACAACTTTTGCATCTCAGCTTCTCTATTACGTCTAGCAAGTTCTGATACAGCCTTCTAGATTCCTCCTTTTTATTTACAACCTCTCCCACAATAATTACGTTGTTGAGTATTGCCGAAACGCTATTTACAACTCCAACAGGGTAAACGTTATACCCTCTCCTTATTAACTCCCTTGTAAGCTCCTTCTGAGCACCTGTGGTAGTAAAAATTATGTCTGGCTTAACCTCTTCTAGCTTTTTATAGTCTACATGAGTGTAACTTCCAATCTTTGGCAATGCTTTAGCCTCTTTAGGTCTGTAACTGAAGGCATCTGTAGCCTTCACTAGTTCTCCAGCCCCTATCATGAATAGTGTTTCCGTGGTAGCGGGGTCTAGAGATACTATTGATTCTATTTTATCAGGCAACTTTACAAAATCATCAAGGATGGGGTTATAGATGTTCCTCATATTGAAATAAGTATATTTTTCACCAAACTAATAAAAGAGACTAATGAAGAAAATTGACCTCTGCAACTTATTTAACGGAAATCAATACTACATCCAAGGTAAAAATATATGTTACCTATCAGTACCACTACTTCTAAACGAATTGAAGAGGTTTGGTTTTGAAATAGAGAATATAAATCCACAAGAGGATTATATGTGGATAATTGATGTAATAGAGAGGAAAGACAAAACTGTTAAAGCTAAAGCTGGTATAAACATAACAGTGAGCATAAAATTTAAGGAAGAGGAAATCCTTGCTGAAGGTGTTGGCGTTTATTTAGTGACCTTTAGGGAAGGATATGCGACATCTGAAGAGGGGACTTGTATCATTAAGCTAAAGGAAGAGGGGATTATAAGTAAGGAATTCCTGCAAGACGAGTCCTGGATTAAGGCTTTTTACCTGTAAGTTCTAGAAAACTTCTTAAGCACATTTATCTGCTCTTCTAAAGCCCTCTTAGATATTGTTGACAAGGGATATATTAAATCGAAACCGTGAGGTTCATTAGCGTAAATATGGAACTCCACTGAAATATCGTTTTCGAGGAGTTTCCTAACGTACTCGAACGAATCATCCCTGCCCGGGTCATACTGCCCTATCGCTAAGTACGTTATGGGCAAATTCTTGAAATCCTGAGCTAAAAGAGGTGACGCATATGGATGGTAGGCATTGGATATGTTATCAGCCAAGTAGAGCTTTACCAGTATTTGAAGTAGAGCTCTATTTAACACTGGGGTATCTGAGTACTTAACTGCGGAGTCCGAAGAAGATATTAAGTTGAGAACAGGGTAGAGTAACAGTTGGTATGTTATCTTTACCTCTCTCCTATCCCTAGCCATTAGCGATACAGCAGCTGCTAAGTTAGCTCCTGAATTCTCTCCTCCAACACCTAGCCTATTTGGATCGATGTTCAACAGATCTGCGTTCTGATAAGCCCACTTCACTGCATTATAACAATCCTCTACTGGTATGGGAAACGGATTTTCAGGTGCGAGTCTATAATCAACGCTAATTACTATCACTTTTGCTTCTCTAGAGTATCTAATTAGCCTATAATGATCCATATCGAGATCTCCACTTATCCACCCTCCACCATGAAAGTATACTATACCACTACACTTCGATCCTGCACACTCTGAAGGAGTATATATTCTAGCCTTTATTAGATAACCGTCATAGCCTGTAACTGCAACCTCTCTTATGGTTAATCCTGTAGTATCTAATAATCCCTTATCTTTCAGATACTCTAACGTTTTCTTGGAGAAGTCTGACATTATCTTCCTTGCGGTCTGAACGTCCAAAAATGCTGCAGGCGGTAAAGTCAGCTGATAAGCTAGATCCGATATTTCCTCATCTATGCTATACTTCAAATACATATAGAATACTTTCATTCAATATCCTTATAAACATTCACAAGAATACGAAATTCTTTATTAAAAAGGGATATGAACGTATAACATGTGCAACTAAAATATTTAATACAGTCAACATTTCTGATCTTGATAATTATAATAGCGTTGATCTTCAGTAGTTATATCAGTTTATCTTACAATCATCCCCTTGTAACAACAAGGAAGATAACTATACCAGTTTATAACCAAATACTTTACAATACCTCAAACACCTATATCCTTAACTTCACATACTTCTTCTACCAAAGCAATTTGACCATTTATACTTTTAAACTGAAAGGATTCACATTTAATTTAACAAAAGTTAACGTAGAAGAAATAGGCGACACTGAATTTGGTAACGTAAAATTGAGCATAAAGAGCCTAGGTTCTATAGAGTTCTCGTTCGTCTTTACCAAAAACGTCAACTTCTTTATATCGCCAACGATCTCAAAGTTGAGCAAGGTTGAGATAGAATGGATAAACGATTACACTCCTCCAGTCTATTTGATCTTCTTAAATATAACCTTCATTTCCGTAAATTGATGGAACCTCTCTTACCATTTCCTCTAGATCTACTTCCTTAGCCTGAAACTTGAATATGCGATCCTTTGGAAAAGTACCCTTATTCCATTCCTCAGGATCATAATCCTTCTTACAATCCCCTATAACGGTCGCAAAATAATGGTTTAAATCTGTAGTTTGGATAATAACTCTGACCAGACACACTCTAATGTTATTCTTCTTCAGGTAATCTAAGAACGATAGGAAAGATAGATAGGCACTAGGATCTTTGCTCTTGCTGAGAGGAAGTCTCTTTCCTACAAAATCCTTTCTATAAGTCCTTATAAGGTGTAGGAATTTATTCCACTGGGTACTCCAGATCCCATACCAGAGGTAATCCCAATACTGAAAGTTGCTGACACCGTCTAGCTTTAAGAACCCTATTATTGCTTTCTTCCTCATGGCTATAACGGCTACATTATCCATAAAGCTTTCGTAATTCCGCATGAGCCTTTTATAGTCCTTTATCTTCTCAATAACCTTATCTCTATCAATATGTTCCATATTGTATTTATATTCCATACTAATATAAATAAGGATTAAACGTCTTCATCCCCGCCCTGCGATGCTTACTTCGCAAATGATACAAAAACTAGGAGTCAGGTCCTATTGCAGGGAAATCTTCTGTTAAATATCTTGTCGAAGTCCTTATCGTTTGAAATTATCGTATTAGAGTTATACCTATCCATTATCGATGCATGAAGCGAATCATCGAAGTCTAGCCCTAATCTCAAGTATTCAGGAACCCTTAGTAAATCCTCAAATTTTAAATCAACTATCCTCAAATTAGAGATGGAAGAGATAGCCTCGTTAACCTTCTTAGCTATCTCTTCCTTACTAAGGTCCCTAACATAGTGGGATATAACTAAGTAAACCTGAAAAACTGTAAAGGTTGATGTGAAATACTCGTTATCCTTATCCTCTTCTATCTTTCTGACACATTCTACTCCCTCATTATGAAAGTCAGAATTTTCGTAAAGCCAATAGACGAAAACATTAGTATCAACGTAAATAATGCTTCTTCACCATCTTCTCCACTTCCTCATAAAAAACCTTGTCAACATCCTCTTCAATTTTAGGACCTTTGAATATCCCTGCATACTTTTCTGCAACATTTTTAATAGGGCTAAGGATAATTACACCGTTTTCTAACCTTACATCAATCTCCATCCCTTCTCTTATTCCTAATTTTTCCCTGAATTCTGCAGGTATTGTTATCCTACCCTTATTATCTACTTTTGCTCTCACGTTTCCTACATTTATTTCCCACATATAAAAATTTTTGTACTAGAATATTACAACCTTACTGTCCTAAAGGGTGAGAGTAGTAGTTGTCTCTATCAAATTTTCTCAAACTTTCGATAATTTCTTTGAGGATATGGAATAGTAAAGTTAATATTTCTTTAAAAAATAATAATTCCGCATGTCTTCTCCATTTAGATATAAGCCCTTTAGAAGGTTTTCTTATTCCGTCGCATCATTTACGGCCGTAAGGCAAATTCTACAGTTGACAGTCTTTTGGCTCTTAGCATCAATATTACCTGCTTACCTTTATGGAATTGTAATAGGGGTTAGACCCCTAATCCTCATAGGGCTTTCACCAATTGGTGGTTACATTTCTGATAAATATGGAAGGGTTAAGCCAACAATTATCTCTAGGTTAATATCAAGCGTTTTGTTGATACCTTTAATGTACGCTTTCATCGCTAGAAACATCGCATTGATCATCTTAGTCTATTTCATTAGAGCCTTCTTTCAAGATCTATCCAATTCCCTTTCAGTAGTCCTAAACTACGCAGTGCTCCCAAACGATGCAAGAGAAAAGGCTATGTTCTACCTTTATGTCATAAGTAGTTCCTTTGACGCAACTACAGTATTGATCTGGCCGTTCCTGTTCAATTTAATCAATGTTTACATCCTTTTCTTAGCAGCTATAGGCTATGCTGTGAGTAGCATCTTATTAATAGGTATAAATGTACCTTATGCTAAGAGAAACGTTAGCATTTCAACTGGCTATAAGCTGTTCAAGAAGAATAATGCCGCTAAGGCAATGATATTAGGTCTCTCTATAGATCAGGGAGCCATCAATATGGTTTTACAGTTCATGGCCCTAATAGTAACATTATTTCATGGAACTACTTTAGACTACTCTTTAGGTTACGAGGCTTATACGCTCACGACAATTTTAGGATCTTACATAATGACAAGATTCCATAACCCCACAGGAATCCTCGTAACTAATATAGTGTTGAAGTTCTCGATATTTCCACTATTTTTGCTACATAACCCACTTATAATAATCTACCAAGGATTTGCGATAGCTTTTGCTGATAGTTTAATTTCAAACCTGTATTACGTGGCGTTGAGAAGTGCATCAGGAGATGAGTACCTTGGTAGTATAATAGGCTTCGATGAGTTTGTAGCTAACCTCTCACGTTCTTCTACGGGTTTCGTAGCAGGTTTCCTATACGCCATCAGTAGCCTAGATATAATGACGTTAGGTCTAGGGATTATGGCGGTTTCAACTATAATGTATTTTAGATATAAAGAGCTTAGGGAACTGAAGCTATGAAATAAAAAGAAAAAAGAAAGAGAGTAATTAGTTCCTCACTTCTAATAAAAAGGGAATTTAGTTAATCAGCTTAATTAAAACTTAACGATAGTATCCAGAGCCACCTTAACTACTTTCTTCTCCAATTCTTCTCTATCTTTCTCGTTAATCTCCTGTACTGTTTCCATATTATCAAGTACAGCTGTTATGCAACCAGCTTTAATACCCCTTAACCTAGCTAAGGTAAAGAGAGTCGCACATTCCATTTCAACTGCTCCTATATTTAGGTAATACCACTTTTGGCTAGTGATGTGCTCCATATGAAAGGCATCATGAGAGGCACCAATTCCTCTCTCACAAATCACACCGTTTTCCTTACATTCCCTTTCAAGCTCTATTACGATCTCAGGAGTTGCAACTGCTGGATAAACTGTTGGGTAAGGGATATAGGCTGAGGGAGTTCCACCCATTTCATATGCAGCTCCCTCAAATATGAAAGCTGTGCCTACTGGAACTTCTTTCCTTAACCCTCCTGATGTACCTGCCCTAATCATTATTTTAGCTCCTAACATGAATAATTCTTCAATTACTATTGCAATAGAAGGGCCTCCTATACCATGAGCTATTAGGGTAACATCTTTTCCTTTATATTTGCCAGTATATGCAAGATAACCCCTGTTTGTGTTCACTAGCCTAGGATTCTCGAGAAAGGATTTAGTCATCTCTATCCTTTTAGCGTCACCTCCCATTACAACCCTTTCAGCTATATCCCCTGGTTTAGCTAATATATGATAAGGCCTATTTTGGAGGACTGGTTTTAAACTCATACTAAGAGAAGAATAAAGAAGTGAAAAAATAACTATTTCGTTATCCTAGAGCTTCACTGAATATTATCCTTAAATCCTCCTTTGTTATTGGCTGTTTAGGTGCTAGGGCTAACAGTCTTTGTTGTGCCAAAGTTCCATCAACTAGCTGATCTAGCTGACTTGGTTGAAAACCTATCTCTCTTAACGTTGTAGGAATCCCTAGATCTGCTAAGAGGTTCTTATAGTACTCCGCTATCTCTTCACCAATCGTTTTAGGTTGAGTGTCAGGCAATTGTAAACCTAATATCTTAGCCACTTCTAGGAACTTCTGAGGATTGAACTTAGCGAGGTACTTGAAGGCGTATGCAGCTGGTATAGCAGTGGAGATACCATGAGGTGTTATCGCATATCCAAACTCATAATCGGGAGGATACCATTTCTCTACCAATCCTGCTATTGGGTAAGCCATAGCGTGGGGGACGTGAACTCCTGCATGACCAAATCCTATACCAGCAATACTTGCAGCTAACATCATATAGTACCTAGCTTCTATATCATAAGGTGTAGCAACAGCTCTCCTCAGATAGTTATGAACCCATTCTATTGCCTTAATTGCAAACATATCTCCTATTGGTGTACTACCAGCATAAATCGGCCTCTCTGCAGGATTAGTAATCTTCTCTCTAGCCGTATAAGGTCTTGCAGTAAACGATTCTATAGCGTGATTTATTACATCAAGTCCAGTGGACGCAGTAACCATCCTAGGCATTGTTACAGAGTTCAATGGATCAACTATGGCAACTGTAGGCCTTATGTAAGGATTACTTATACCTGTCTTCAACCTTAACTTCTTTATGTCCAGGATTGCAACATTAGTGGCTTCACTGCCTGTGCCCGCTGTTGTGGGTATAGCAATTAACGGCTTTAATGGTCCTGGTGGCGATAGACCCTTACCTATTGGTTTATTAACGTAATCCATTAAATCTCCGCCATAAGTGTAAAGGATGTTTATAATCTTCGCAGTATCTATAGTTGAGCCTCCACCTAAAGCAACAAAGCCATCCACCTTCAGATCTTTTACCTTTTTGAACGCTTCAATTATCGCCTCATCTTCAGGTTCTATATGGATATCCGAGGTCGTATAAACTTTCTCTACGTTATCTTTAATTATGTTATAAACCTTCTCATAAGTCTTTATCTCAACCATCCTAGTTCCTACAAAAAGTAAAACGTTCTTTAATCCTAACCTCTTTATTTCGTATCCTAGTTCCTCTGTTGCACCCAAACCGAACTTTATTCTTGGCAACTCTATTTGAAATATGCTATCGTTAAGGTATGATGATGCTATGTAGGAAGCTGGTGTAAAAGACATCTTCACTCCCATTTAACTGGCTTAGGTGCCTTAGGATACTTATTCCATAGGTCAGGATCATGGCTAATTATCAGTTTATACTTCTTACTAGCCAACCTCATCCTCATCTTCGCTATATAAGTATGCCATTCATCAGCATCTCCTAGTAACCATCCCTTAGCCTGCAGATCTAGCTCCTTTGGCAGATGTAAATAATCGCCAGTTAGCGTGAACTTCTTCCCATTCCCCACATCTACATTAAGTACCTGGTGTCCTGGTGTATGACCACCAGTAAACTCTGCCTCAACACCATCTAATAGCTCCAACTTTTCATCACCTATTGGTATCCAATTAGCTCCCCTTAGAGGCGCTAAATCTGCAAAATCATAAGCGCCTCCCTTATTCTGCCACAGCATTAACAATGCGTACTGTAACTCCTTCTTTTGCACTATAATTGGTGTCTTCAAATCCTTGAAAATCACCGCTTGACCTATATGGTCTAAGTGAAGGTGGGATATCACAACATACATAATATCTTCTGGCTTTAAGTTCAAAAGGGCTAGCTGTTTTTCTAATCTATTCTCTTCACTAAACTTCTCTATTGGAAAAGCCTCCATTAAACCCTTCTCATGGGTCTGCATAGCGTCAGGAGCTATTCCTGTATCGAAGAGTATATAACCATCAGTATGCTCGATTACAGCTGCTGAGACTGGAATCAAGACCCACTCTCTCTTAGGATTTTTATTGCTATATGTCATTGCTCCTCCAGCAGCACCTGGCAAGAACCAGCCTATATCTCCTCCCAACCAACCCAAATCTAGTAGATATACATTTTTTACAGGCATATGGAGATTATTGATCTATACAACAAAAATGTAGTTTATGAAAACGATATTCAAATGTCTAAGTATCAATTCTTTTACTTAGACATAATTAATCAGATATGTTGATAAAAAAGGAATTCAAATAGACGTTACCATTCCATGATGTAAAACTATCTTGTCAATCTGAGCCACAACCACAACCACAATATCCATATTCGTCTATTTCCATTCCACATATTGGACATATAATTCCTGTACCTTTTACTTCATACGCGTGCTTTCCATACTGGAGATAATGGGCATCATAAAGTATTTCCCATAATGAAGGTAATTTTTCATCCCTCCTTACCTCTTCACTCAAAACCTCCTTTAACCTTAAATTAAGGCTCCTCTTTTCAAGAAGTGCTTTAATTAACTTATTCGTATCTAATTTCGTCATCTTATTTCCTTCGTATACTAATATTTCGTTACCATAAACTAGGTCTTCTAGAATATCTATCACTCTTTCCTCACTTTTGTGTAGTGCACACATTTTTACTCAAGTTATAATTCGATCCTGAATTTTTAAATATTGCCATTATTTTAATAATATCTTTAATTTTGTTAACTTACAATATAATCTTGAAGCAAAAGCTTATTATGTAAATGCTATTAAGTAAAACTAAATGGAGAATACACTACAGGAGCTTTTAAGGTGTCCATATGATGGTACCAAAATCAATGAAAAGCTAAGATGTGAAAAAGGACATGAGTTCTCCGAAAATCAATACTTCATCAACCTCCTATTACAACCGATAAAATTAACTGGATTAGATATCCTAAACCCCATATATGAAGAACTTTGGGCTCCAATTGGCTTTTACATAACTTCACATAACACGTATTCTTCAGTATTAAAAGAGGTAGCAAACTATGTTAGTGGTGAAATTGTCGCGGATCTAGGGACAGGAAGCGGAAAGATATTCGATTTTATGAAATGCAAGGTTTGTATAGGACTAGACAGGTCTGAGAACTACCTAAAAAGGTTAAAGACTAAGAGACCTCATGTAATAGGCATAAGAGCTGACCTTTCAGAGAAAATACCACTAGAGGATTCGTCTGTAGATGGAACTTCAATGACGTTCTTCTTACATATGCTGAGCGATAAAGAAAAGGTATTGAAAGAGGTTTACAGAATAACCAAACCTAAGGGTAGAGTGGGGGCAGTTGTTCTAGCTAATAATAATTTGATATCAAGAATTTTGGGAAGCGTCTGGAAATTAGACATAAAGACAACACCTGAATATGTTGAGCTCTTCAAAAGGGCTGGATTTTACGTTGAGGACGCCAGAGTTATGGGTGCTTGGTCACTAATTAAGGCGAGAAAAATGGAATAAAAGCCTTTTCTCGATTATAGATAGGTGTGGAAAGCAAGAGGGAGACAAAGGAAGCTTACGAATACATTGTTCATAGGAGAAAACCCCTTCCCTTTCTTGACGTTATAAAGGGTAAAATAATAGCTGACATTGGTTGTGGTTCTGGTCAAAATTGTATATACATGAAGAAGATAATGAATAAATACGCTGTTTGCGTTGATATCGCTATTAGGCAGTTAGAAGAATCAAAAAAGAAAGGGTGTGAAGATTTAGTCCAGGCAGATATGGAGTTCTTACCTTTTAGGGACTCGTCTATTGAAGCGTTAATGTATATCGCCTCTCTTCACCACTTAGAGAACCCAAGGAACGCAATAGTCGAGAGCTCCAGAGTGCTAAAGAAAGGTGGGGAGATAATAGCTACTGTTTGGCTGATTAATCTTTCTCACCTATTTAGGAGAAATGCGTTCTTGGAGAGTAGAATAGGGGATAAAACGGTGAAGCGTTTCGTTCACTTCTACATGCCTTTTGAGTTGAAGAAATATATGGAGAGTTTTGGGAACTATAAGACTATTGAGTATAAGCTTTATAGGGTTAAATCGCTCCTGCCAAATAATGCGTTTTATTATGGTATAAAGAAATCTTAAACATCAGTTATTCTCTATCACGAATTTAGCTAGCTTTACTATTTCATTAGGGGTTTGTAATATCTTCCACGATGAAAACATGAACTCCTTGTTAAAGGATACTCTAAAAACTGGTGCAATATCCTCTAATCCTTCTGAAGCTATAGGCTGAGGTGTGTCCTTATTTATTACAATAGCTATAAACCTCATGCTAAACAGCTTCATAGCGTTTTTCAACGCGTCTTTAGTAGCCTTTATCACAAATAAGGGAGGGGATGTAACTGCAATGGCTTTAATTGTATCTTCATCTACAAAAGTCTTCCATACCTCCCTGTGCTTATCATAACAGTAATCTTTAAAATTTGGATTATCTACAAGTACGATATCATAACCATCATTTTTTATCACATTAGAATAAGCTTCAACAACCTTTTTATTCTCTAGCTTGTTAAATTCATCGTTACATGAAACGTTTAGTATAGTTATATTGCCGTCAGATTTAGTAAAAGGTTTATCGCTTTTACCTAGGAGATAAGAAGTTAAATTATTATCTATTCCATAAAGTTTTGCGATTGTGGGTGAGTATCCTCTATCTACAATCAAGATCTTCTTGTACCTAGATAATTCTCTAGAAAGGAAATATGTGACGAACGACTTCCCAGAACCGCCCTTTAAGCCAAAGATCTCGATATATTTTCTTTCCACATATTATGGTTTAACGACAATAATATTTAAGCATTAGAGTCAATTTATTTTATTTTATACAAACATTTAGTAAAGATAAGTCTTTTCTTTATTGATTCGTGCTCTTCTCCTTTTTTATTTTTCGTCTCCTCTTCCTCTTCGGGTAAGAAAGGAAGATTAGACGGCAATTTGATAGTCTCCTTAGGTTCTTGCGATAATATATCGTCATCAAATTCAACAAACTCTAGTTCTTCAGGTGGGTATAGGATTCCTTTAACCATGTTCCTCCCAATCTTTTCCACGTACTCCATTGTCACACTCCTCACAAAGTTTATAACTAGAAGCCTATGCGTAAACCTCTGTTTGTATTCGTTCCAGAGCTTTATGTAATTCAATGTATCGCTTAGCGATGGAAGGTCGGCTATAAATATGTTTACAGTGCCTAGCCTTCCAGTTATTTCAAACAATGGTTGAGAAGGATGCATACTTGACCTAGTGTCAACTATTACGTATTTCCATTTAGTTCCGTCAATATACTTTTTAAAATCGATTTGCTCATTGGAGAAATCTTTATATAGCCTTAAAATATAGAATGTCGAATCCTTCTTATAGTAATTCTTAGCTAAGGCAAAGTACTCGTCAAATTCCTTCTCCTTATCTAGATAGTACCAAGCCATCTGGTTCTCACTAGCATCAATATACAACAGATTACCTTCAGGCTTTCGAGTTACCGCTAAGCTAAGGGCAAAAAGCGTTTTCCCAACACCGCCCTTTATGCTAAGAAATCTGTAAACGTAAGTAATGTTATCCACGGTGATATACTTATCTGTAGAAGATTTAAAAGGATTATGAAAAAATTGATATGCAAAATATATAATATCGCACGCACCACAGCTAGATCCTATATACATCAAGCGAAATGTCCACACTCTTAACTGAATGAGTTAAATATCCAGAGGATATTATATCAACACCCGTCTTAGCGTATTCTATAACATTCTCTGGAGTTATACCGCCAGAGGCTTCTAATAACACTTTTCCCTTCAGCTCCTTAACGACCTTACTTACTTCCTCTGGGCTCATATTATCTAAAAGTATTATGTCAACACACCCGCTCTTATAAGCCTTTAGAGCATCCTCAAAAGTCTCAACCTCGATCTCAACTTTTTTGGTAAACGGAACTTTTCCCTTTATAGCCTTTAGAGCATCCTCAACGCTGCCTGCAATCCTTATGTGGTTATCCTTGATCAATATTGCATCAGATAAGTTAAACCTATGAGGATCACCACCTCCAACTTCAATAGCATATTTCTCAAAAATCCTCAAACCAGGTGTAGTTTTTCTAGTCCCAGCTATTATCACGTTAGGGTTTACATTTCTAGCCAGTTCAACCATCTTTCTTGTAGCAGTCGCAATTCCTGAAAGTCTAGAAAGTAAATTTAGTACAACTCTTTCAGAAGCTAGGACTGTATAAGACTCCCCTTCATAGACAGCTATAGTTTGACCATTTCTAACGACTTCGCCATCCTTCAAGTATTCAATAACCTTTAGCCCTAACCTCTCTAGGAATGGAATTACAAATTTCATCCCAGCCAGTATAAAATCTTCTTTATTCTTTGACCTAATTACAGCCCTAACTTTATATCCTGAAAAGTACTTTGATGTAATGTCTTCAGGATATAAATCCTCTTTCAAGAATTCGAAGAGTTTTTCTACCTCAAATAGTTCGGACATTAAATCACTTTTTGAACAAAAAACTTAAAAGATTAACGAATTCATTTTCGTATAATGAAATCTAAACTTAAACCAAATAACCTCCTCACCTTATGGTTCGCGTCAAATACTAGTGTTGCTAAATATGCAATAGGTTTAATACCAGCGTTCTTAGGGCTATCACCATCACTAACTTTTCTATCCTTACTCTTGGGGAACACAACAGGTGCCATAATCTTAGGGTTGGCGAGCAGTATGGGACCGAAGACTGGGTTAGAGCAGATAAAGATATCTAAGTTAGCGTTTAAAAAGTGGAAGGTATTCGCGTTTTTCAATTATCTAACAACATTGGGATGGTTTATAGTAAATATAGTGCTGGGAAGCTTTGCTTTAGAACTATTTGGCATACCGATCTACTTAGGTGCTTTAATAATTATTATAATTGATAGTTTGGTAGCGTTTTATGGTACTAAAATAATCCACATGTTTGAGAGGATAATGACATTTGTACTCTTAGCGCTATCAATAGGCGTAACAATAGCATTAATAGGCAAGAGGATTACCTTTCCTAATAGTTACAATATTGAGGACTTCTGGCTAGTGTTCTTATCTTGCTTCGGTGCAATAGTTAGCTGGTCTCCTTATGCCAGCGATTACTCGAGGGAAATAAATATAGGCGTAAAGGAGGCTGTTCTCTACACATTAATAGGCTCTGTAATTCCAAGCACTTGGTTATCAATGTTAGGTTACTTATCTGCATTATACATAGGAAAATCTTCACCAATAGCTGACGTAACCTTAACCCTTGGCTATTTAGCTTCGCTAGGCGTTTTAGCAATGCTTGGGGGTGTTGTAAGTGCTGACGCTTTAAACTTGTACACTAACTCAGTATCATTTAGGTCTATTATGAACAAGGAAAATACGAGACTAGCGATACCAGTAACAGCCTTCTTAGGTTATGTAATTGCGTTAATAATCTATAGCAATTTCCTAGGCTACCTCATAAACTTTCTCAGTGCTTTAGGCTATTGGATCTCACCGTGGATAGGAGTATTAATAGCGAAGATCCTATTGAAGAGAAAAGCAAGTTGGACACAGTTTTTCATAAGCCTAATTATTGGGTTAGCCTTTATGAACCTAACACAGTACGGCATACCTTACATCTCACCAATTGCTAGGGCATTAGGCGGTATTGATATATCGCAACTAATGATGTTAATTGTACCAATAGTATTATCTAGACCAAATGGTTGAATTGTCGCTTTTCCTCCTAATCATTATTACCCTGTGGATGGGTATAACATCGCCAGAAGCTAAGTAAAGGTAATTGTTATCAACTTGTTCTATCGAACTAAAGGGAATACTTGACATACCGTCAGCACTCTTTCTATCTATTATAATTACCTCATAGTCTTCAAGCTTCTCCTTAAACTTCCACCTAACCATATTTATTGCATCTTTTATCCTCAACTCAAAATAATAATATGAAAACGTGCATAATAAAAATAAGAATAACCTTAGCCATACCTATACGATATTCCATTTTCAGGAAACCTGAACTTTATAGATCCATAAGGACATGCAACTAGGGCAGCTCCACACTCTAAACATCTCTCATAATGTACTACTATTCTACCATCGGGTAATGCCTCATATGTCCCTGCTGGGCATACCCTTATACAGAACTTCTCTTTACATTTTATACAGATGTTTTCATCAACTTCTATGTGAGGCTTAGGATCTACGTTATATTTATTCAAACCCAACCTCTTTAATAGCTCAACCATCATAACACCATCTCCATTATATCTTTGAGAGCTTCTGTAACAGAGACTCCTTTCTCCTTAGCTGAGCTCAACAGAACCTTTAAGGGTCTTTGCCTTCCATTGCTATCAACTGAGAAGAGCTTTGAAAGGGCTGAACATATGAAGTCTGGATATGACGAATATATCTTCTCATCAGCCTCTAGCACTTTAAAGCTCCTCCACGCGTTTTCCAAATCCTTTAACACGAAGCTTTCTTTTAACATTTCATAATATATATCTGTCTTAGTATAATCTCCTAAATCTTTGATCTTCTTAGCTGCCTTCCCTGCAATCATTCCTGAACCTATTGCCATATCCATTCCCCTAATCACAAAGCCATCTTCATATAACAGTCCTGCAGCATCTCCAGTAACCATTATATTAGCATCATAAAGCTTTGGAAGGTTTTCATATCCGAAATAGGGTATTAAATGGGCTGAATATTCTAATATCTCACCTTTAAGACCTAACTTCTCCCTTATCTCCTCTATTAGTTGATGTGAAGGCTTATCAGAGTTGTATAGGGAATCAACCTTAAGTGTGAAGCCAAAGGATATTGTATCCTTATTAGTATATGTAAATACACCTCCCTTATACCCCTTGGTCAACCCAACTATTGTAACAGCCTCACCCTCATCTCCTTCAGGCTTAATGTTAAGTACTTCCTTTACACCTAGCATATAATACTTAGGCTCCATTCTCCTCAGCCCTAAAAATCTAGATAAGGGAGCAGTGACACCATCAGCCTCTATAACCAGAGGTGCCCTCAGCTCCCCCCTGTTAGTCTCAATGACTATCCCATTACCCTCCCTTCTAGCCCCTGTAAGCAGGGTAGAATAAGAGATCAGAACCCCTAGACTTTCAGCTTCCTTAGCTAACCACTGATCGAACTTAGCCCTCAATACGGAATAGCTGTTTTTCTTACCCTTCTCCTCAAAAGATAGGGTTAACTTCTTATCATCACTACAGTAAAATACGAACGTTTCTTTTGTTATAGGCCTCTCGAGAGGTGCTCTTTCTAAAGCATCTGGTATTAGCTGCTGTAAGGCATGTATATACATCCTTCCTCCACTTACGTTCTTTGCCCCAGAATATTCTCCTCTCTCTATAACAATAACCGATAAGCCTTCCTTAACTGCAGTAATCGCTGCTGAAAGTCCAGCTAGTCCTCCACCAACTATTATGACATCTGCATCAAAACTCATTTTGCCTTTAACCTCTCTATCATTGTCTTTAAAAATTCTACTGCATCTCCTATAATCACATAGTCTGCATTATCCACTATTGGTGCATTTTTATCAGTATTTACAGCTACTATTATTTTAGAATCTTTAATTCCCACTAGGTGTTGGGGTTGTCCGGATATACCTAAAGCTATATACAGCTTAGGCCTAACTTTTATACCAGATAAGCCTATTTGCCTATCCTCAGGTAACCAACCTAACTCTGTAACAACTGGCCTACTTCCTCCCACAGCTCCACCTAAAATCTTCGCAAGCTCTTCAGCTAAGGCTACGTTATCTTTGGATCCTAAACCTCTACCAACAGATACTATTATTTGAGCATTAGCGAGATCAGCACTGCTTGTAGCTTTCTTGGATTCTATAACCTTAATCTTACTCTCCTTCAAGTTAACCCTCTCTATTTGCGTGTTCCTCTCCTTGACTTCTCCGAAACTCTTAGAGACAGTTACCACACATGGTAGCTCACACTCAAGCTTAGAGATGGCCAAACCGCTATATGCGACCCTTTCTGCAATAACTTTCTTGCCCTCACTAACCTCTACGGAAATTATATCTGGAATATAACCTATTTTACGCTTTCCAGCCACTTGAGCCGCTATAATCTTATCTTTTTTACTATTTCCAAATACGTATAAATTTGCATTAATTGATGATATGAAATCTGCTATTGAATCCTCTTCGGTTCTATCTATTAAATACAGCTTATCAGTGTACTTTACATCATTATATCCAACTCCATAAACTTCGTTTGCTATAGAATATGCCAAACTTGCAGCATTCTTAAATCCGTTTAAATCCTCAGAAAAGACTACAGCTCTGGTCATAATACACCATCCTCCTTTAAATAGGTTATTAACTTATCTACAGCTTCTTTCATGTTTCCCTCTATTATCACTCTTTTTCTATTGACGACATAAGGATTCAATTCCACAATCTTTACCTTAGGTTGGCTTGAGAATTCTATATATTTTATAGGCTTTTTACTAGCCTCTAAAACCTGCCTAACAGTTGGGACCCTAGGTTTATTAATCTCACCGGTTACGGAAATTACAGCTGGTAATTCAGCCTCCAACGTTTCGGAGTTTAAACCTAAACTCCTCTCAGCTATAACCTTTCTACCATCTATCCTTAAGGATTTAACGTAGCTCAATAGTGGTAAATCGAGCAACGAAGCCAGCATTGCAGGCACTGAAGATGTATTCCCATCGGTTGTCTGCTCGGCAAATATATAGAGATCAGTCTTTACGTCCTTTGTAGCCTCTATGATAGCTTCAGCAGTAGATAAAGCATCAAAATAATTTCCCTTAACTACTCTAACCTCATCTAAACCCATAGCTAACATATCCTTTATGCTCTTCCTATCATCAATACCTACAGTAACGCCTATAGCTGTTCCTCCGTATTTTTCCTTCAATTCCACAGCTTCTTCAACAGCGTTCTTATCATAGTTGCTAACCTTTAATGGAACGTTAAAGTCTAACTGCCCGTTTACAACTTTTATCAACGTATCGTCTAAGACTACCTTAAAACCAGCAACAACATTCATAAATCTTCATATTAACTGTTGCAATTAAAAGTCTACTTCTATTTAAAATCATTTAGCAAATCGTAAATATAAGAATAGATATATAAAGTTGGAATAACTTGTTTTTCATAAGAAAATTATTTTACTTTTACGCCTGTATACAGACTTATGAGCGAAGAATCTGAAATAATTGTGCAAAATTTAATTGAACTATCAAAAGAGCTGGAGAAAAACGCACAAAAGGAAGAAGAAGGCGTTTTCCCTAGAGAGAACTTAAAACTATTAGCGGAGCACGAGTATTTTCCAGTTTTTATACCTAAGCCATATGGCATGGGATTGCCTGCAAGAACATTCGTAGATGTGGTCAAAACTATTGCAAAAGCCTCTCCATCTACAGCATGGATTTACGTAACTCACGTAGCTGCAGCTAACGCATTTAACGCTTTTGCGAACAATACTCTAAAAGAAAAGCATATGAAAGATATAGCTGAAGGAAAGCTGCTAATAGGTGCTGCCGGTACTGAAGCTGTGGGAGGTGCAATAAACGCAGAATTGAGGACTACTGCTGAACTCCAAAACGGAAAATACGTAATTAAAGGTAGCAAGTCATTTATTACTGGCGTAGGGGAACTTGACCTTTACCTAATTATAGCTAAAGTTCCCAACGCACCTAAACCTCATGTATTCCTTGTCGATAAGAGCCAAGTTAAGATTGGACAGAAGTTTACTCCTATGGGAATGAAGGGAATATCGTGGGGCGAGCTCATAGTTGATGCTACTGTTGATAAAGATAATTTGGTTATAGATGATTCGTTAAAGTTCTTAGGTGTTCTAGGAAGGATAGGAATGCTTGGAGTCTCAGCTATATCTTATGGCATAGCAGAAGGCGCATTTGAAGAGGCGTTAAACCACGTGAAGAACAGGAAGTTAGGGAACAATACATTAGCCTCATTTGAGGGAGTTCAAATATACTTAGCTGAGATAGCAGCAAAGGTTGAAGCTATGAAGCAATTACTATACCATGCAGCTGATAATAGTGATAAGATGCCCGAGGTATTAAAGGCGAGGATATTCATAACAGAAAACGCAATAGACGTAATCGATAAGGCCCTAAGGATTACAGGAGCTCACGGATATAGCAATTCATTGAAGCTTGAAAAGTATTATAGAGACGTAAGAGCGCCAATGCTTCACTTCCAGACATTAGAGTTATCTAAGAAGGTACTAGCCAGCACATTGATACAATAACATGTTAACTATAATATTTTTATTTGCTGTTATTTTTTCTAAAACTGAATGAAAAATAGGTTAGTACATATAATATTCATAGTAATTATTATAATAGCTGTAGTCGCGATAACTTACAATTTACTTACTAAACCCGTCATTATATTAAAACCGGTGTTTTATATAGTACCATCAGATAGTAGTGCGTTAATAAACGCAACCCTAACCGAGGCATTTACCACTTTTTCCTCAGGTTACGCTATCTTTACACCAGACATATGGAATATTAAGGACAACTCTATTGGCGTTACAATGATGAACGTAACGCCAGGTTCATTAGAAGCTAAAGTGGATTATACTTCTGTAACTGCTCAAGTCTCACAGTATATTGTCGTAGGATATCCAGAAGTGATCTACGGATATAAACCTTGGGGACAATTACAGACGAGTACAAACTCCTTTTTACCTTTACCCTTGAACGTCAGTGAGCTTCCTAACTTCTACTCTGTACTAAATTATAGCGTTAATGCGACTAAAGGTTATTTTGATTACTCTTATGATATATGGATAACTAGACATTTTGGGCAGAACGGTGCATATAAGGGAGATATTGAAATGATGATATGGATGTACTGGCGAAATCTGCAACCAGCTGGAAGATATTACACGACAATTTACATACCGGCATATGTAGATGGTAAAATCGTAAACGTTAGTTGGCAGGTTTGGATTGCAAATGGAACTTGGACTATCATAACCTTTAGGATATCTAATCCTATTCCTAAAGGTGTAGTTGGAGTTGACATTCCGATATTTATTAAAGAAGCCAACCAACTACTTGTCAAATTCGACTCTTGGAGCTCCCCTCTAAATCATTACGTATTGAACGACTTAGAAGTTGGAATGGAATGGGGGCCTCTTTATTCTGGTGAACCTATATTTGCAAATTATACGCTATATCAATGGTACATAGCTACAGTTACTTAGAGCTATAGCTTCTATACTTCACTTTGTCAAGAAGAAGAAGTCTTATTTTTCTCTTCATGTGCTTGTAAATTAACCATAATGCTATAATTCCGAATACATCATCTAAAGGTATGCCCTTAATTACAGGGTAAAACCATGCCCAAGAGTAAGGAATTTTCAAATCCATAACCCAGTAAGCTATGTCCTCCAATGTAGAACCGTAAATCAGATACCAAAGCGTTGAAAGGGACCACAGCTTGCCTGAGGCCAAATAGGAAGGAACCAAAAATAGGGCAGTATAGATTACCCTATAAAAGTAGAGCGATATTAATGGAGTGAAGACCTCCCTCATCCATAATGGTGAACCACTGTTATAGGACGGATCCCATCTCATACCTAATTCTAAAATCGAATAGAATATCGCAAAAACTGTGACAGAGACTATACCTTTCTTGTTTAGAACCAAAGCAATCACCACCGTTGTTTATGCATATTATTATACATCCTTCCTTAAAACAAATTCTGTAAAAATTGATTTATTTTTAACTTTAAAAATTTATCTCACATAGAAGGTAATTTATCCACTATTTGCATAAACACGTTGAAGTAAGGTCCTGAAGAAGATGAGATATAAATTAGATAATTGCCCTTATAGCCTACTATTATATAACCATAGTAAATTGATGAGAAGTTAAAGTATGTAGCCCCATTATAAGTGCTCTGATTAACATAATGCTCTACAGAACTGTAGTAAGATGAATATATTCCGCTGGCATTTGGACTGTTTAAGACTTGAATCTCC
The DNA here is from genome assembly GCA_026627305.1 of Sulfolobaceae archaeon. Classification (GTDB taxonomy): domain Archaea; phylum Thermoproteota; class Thermoprotei_A; order Sulfolobales; family Sulfolobaceae; genus JAPNVD01. The sequence goes on along the minus strand of JAPNVD010000013.1, from coordinate 85,265 downwards.
ACGTAGCTGATGTTTATGTTCTGAACTGAGGTATTTCTATAGATTATTGTGTACTCAGTATTGTTATTACTCTGATAATAGCCAAATTCTACAAATTTCAAGTCTGATAATATAAGATAAGAGGGTACTGAAGGTACAGTACCGTTATCGCCTAATATTACAGAATAAGCCAAATTCACGAAAGGCGCTAAATCTACAGCACTCTTATTCCCACTAACTGTAGAAACTATTTCTATGTTCTTGTATATCTTGATACTAGCGTTAGACGTGTTTAACTTGAAATGCGTTGAATTAAATAAATACTCCTCAATCGTAACACTAACGTTACCGTTCTGCAAGACCTCTACGTATAAGGCTGTACCATTCTTAACAATAAAGTTAGAGACTGACTGACTATCATTCAGTACAAGCATCCCTATGACATGCCATTGAGATCCTATAGTTTGATTAACCTCTGCCTGAGTAGGCAAAGATAGAGCTGTTATCATTGAAGTAGTCTGCTGCGGAGACGTTGGGCTAGAAGGCTTTACTAAGTGTATATATACAAGAGATCCTCCTATCGCTATCAACACGATCCCTATTACAATCAATATGATTTTTGTTTGCATGAGAGGAATTGTAGGAAGCGTATATAATAAACTCTTTGATAACTGTACTATTGACGTTAATGCTACATCTTTTAAACGCTAGAGCAGTAGTTAATGTATGCCAAAATTCGATATAGATATTAGTGACAAAAAGGAGATTGGCAAGACAGGAGAATACGTATCAGCCATAGGGTTAGGCTCTTATGGTATTAGGGACTACAAGACTGCCCTAGAGAGCTATGTTTATGCTATTGAAAATGGCATCTCGCTAATTGATACAGCCCAAATATATGGAACTGAAGACTTTGTTGGAAGTGTAATAAAAAGAGTAGGGAAAGAGAGGATCTTCGTTGATACAAAAATCTGGCCAAATAGGTTAACGAGTAAAGATGAGGTATTGAAGGCTGCTAAAGAATCCTTACAACGTCTAGGCTTATCCACTGTAGACCTGTTCTTAATTCATTGGCCTAACAGGGATATTTCCATTGAAGAGCAAGTTAGGAATTTTGAGGAGATTTACTTACAGGGTTTAGCTAGATACATAGGTGTCAGCAACTTTACGGTTAGTGACTTAGAGAGAGCAATCCATGCTACTAGGAAAGCCGAATTAGTTGTCGACCAAGTGAGATACAGCGTTTCAGACAAGAAAATTGAAAGCGACTTGTTAAAGTATTGCATTGACCATAACATCACTATTCAAGCTTATACACCAATAGAACATGGAAGGGTGGTTAACAACAAGGTTATAGGTCAAATAGCTAAGAAATACAATAAAACGCCAATTCAAGTTGCCTTAAACTATTTGATCAGCAGACCTAAAGTCATTCCAATACCAAAAGCTGAGAAATTGGATCACGTTAAGGAAATACTAGGAGCTATGGGGTGGAGACTGAAAGCAGAAGATATTGAAGAGCTTGAGAAAATTTAATTCAATTAATTAACTGGTTGTTTTTTTACGTTCTGTATATTCTTTATATAATCTATTTACAACCCTTGCGTTAACTTTCTGTCCATGTGGTCTTAAACCTCCACTAAAGCTTTCGGGAATATGAAGCAATTCGTGTATCAAAACTCTAAGCTTTTGGTCTTCATTAAGTTTGATAAACTTCTCACTAACTAGCTCAATAACATATAATGGCTTAAGATCAAAGGCTAGCGTTATAGCTTTAGGTATAGCCCAGATCCTAGCTATAGCTTTAGTCTTAGCGCCTATGGAGTAAACAACCCTTATCCTAGTTGTATCAATATAGCTCAGACCCAAAGTCTTTACCAGATCGCTTACGACCTTCTCCTCCTCTACTGCTCTTTTATACTTAACCATTATGGAAAAGAAATATCTCTTTTTTAGATAAAAAACTTACTGGCTAACTTGAGTTTACCACCAATACCAACCGTGTCTCCTTCCATGCCAATGAGGAGGCATCATAGGTGCTGCCATCCAATTTAATACAGATTTACCTAAATCCGTTAATTCTAGGTACTCCTTTCCACCTTCAGTAACCCTCTTAGCTAGACCATAGGTTAGTAGATAACTTATAGCGTAGTCGAAAACCACACCGTAAGCAGTAATCGAAGATTTGAGCTCATCAATAGTTTTTCTTCCTTTTGAAAGTTCATTCAATATTTGGTATGAGATTACATCTAATAGATGTCCAAACATTTTTTATCGATATCTATTTTCGATATTCAACTTTATAAGTTTTTCTCACAGCAAATTAAAGAGAATTATATCTAAAATAAGCGAGGAGGATCGTGCTGACCTACTCCTGTTATGAAGCTTTCTCACTAGGTAACTTCTATTCTACTCTTATCATCGCTTTCTATACGAATTACCACGTTATTTTCAGCTTTTCTTGACGCTATAGCATAATATTCAGGATTTCCATATAGCCTGACGATAAAGCCAATATGTTTATCAGAATTTATTTTAAGGTTTAATTTACTATTTTCAAGTTTAAAGAAGATATCAGAATTGATAGCAAGATTGACGTTACCATTTATGACACTATTTAGAGAATTTACATCGAGGTTCTTAATAAACGTATTATCAAAAGAGATGGTTGAATTCCTTAATTCTACATATAAGTAATCCACATCAATGTTTTTTATCTCACCTTTACTATTATCTAAATTAAGGTAAAGGTATTCCGAATTGTAGAATAAGTTAAGTATAGATTTACATCGATCAACTGATATTTTTATATGATTCTTTATATTCTTAACAGTTCCATAGCCCGCTTTGGGACATTCCATAACAACATTATCGTTACCTATTTGTGCAATGAAGAAACCGTTCTCCACATCTATCTGTAAAACCTCTCTGCACTCCCTCTTTAGCTCATATATATCAGTGATTGTATCTTCAACCATAATTGAAATAATTTTATACAAAATAAAATATAAATATATCTAGCTCATTGATGAACTAAAAGTGAAGAAGGTATTACGGCTCTAGGTCTATATAAATGTTTTTCTTTCATTTTTAAGCACCCGTGAGTTTATTATAACTTCTTCATTTTAAGATGAATTGCGTATGAAAAATAAGGAAGATCCCGTTAGCGATATCGCATTAGGAATAATATCTACAATGCCTAAGAGTAAAAAGTTAAAAATGAAGATTGCTAATGGAATTTTAACGTTAGTTAGAAGGAGAAGAAAATGACGATAATATAATAGCAATAAAAATTCACTATGCTTCCCTTCTAAAAAAGGGAAAAAGAAGCCTTCTCTTCCTTAAGATGGTGGGAAAATCAGACATACTCAGTTCTAGCCTGCTCTCTTAAGAACGATAGCAGGTAATATGGACCTCCTGCGTTTCTACCAGTCCAGCCTGAGTGTTTCCATCCTCCAAAAGGTTGAACCCCAGGCATAGCACCAGTAGTTGAGCCAACTACTCTGTTAGCGTATGTAACCCCTGCCTGTATGTGGTCAAAGAAGTACTCTATCTCTGTCTTATCTTCGGAGAATATACCCGCAGTTAAGCCGTAATCGACACTGTTAGCTAGTTTCACTGCCTCCTCAAGGGATTTCACCTTACCCACTAGAACAATAGGCACGAAAAGCTCTGTATACCATAACCAGTTATCATAAGGTAGATCAACAACCACTGTGGGCTCCACGAAATATCCTTTTTTGTCATCTATAACATTGCCTCCAATTAATATCTTACCATTTGCTTTTTTCACCTCTTCTATGTACTTCCTATACTTCTCAACAGCCTGTCTGTTAATTATGGGACCTAAGAAGGTTTTCCTATCTCTAGGATCACCTATAACAGTAGACTTGACTTTTTCAACAAACATCGTTACAAACTTATCGTATATCTTATCTTCAACGAATACTCTTGATGTGGCACTACACTTCTGACCACCAAATCCAAAGGCACCTCTAAAGGTCCCTTCAACAGCCTTGTTTAGATCAGCCTTTGCAGTAATTATAGTGGCGTTTTTACCGCCTAGTTCTAAAACTACAGGCCTAGGTTCCTTATTTATGAAGTCCTTCAACAATTTATGGCCAACATCTCTAGAGCCTGTAAAAGCAAACCCTGCTACATCTAAATTCTCAACGATTTCCTTCCCAAAGACTTCTCCAGGAGCAGTAACATAATTAACAACCTCATTAGGGAATCCAGCCCTCCTCATTATTTCTACCAACTTGAACGCTGAAAGGGGAGTATCGGATGATGGTTTAACTACTGCAGTATTCCCAGTTATTACAGCACCTAAAGTCATGGTTGTAGTTATCGCTAAGGGGAAGTTGAATGGAGATATTATCGCCCATACACCATAAGGTCTCATTACGCTATATGCTATTTCGTTCTTATAAATCCTTGATTCCATAGGCTTAACATATCCTCTATTCTCTTCTAAAAGATAGGCGTAGTAGGTGAAATAATCAATAGCCTCGTCAACTTCTGCAACGCTTTCAAACCTATTTTTTCCATTTTCATAAGTTATGATTGCTGCAAGCTCGAACTTCTGTCTTCTCATGAGCTCTGCAGTCTTATAGCTTAGCTCCACTCTTTCATGCCAATCCACATATTGCCACTCTTCAAAAGCCTTCTTTGCAACCCCTATAGCTTCCCTGATCTCGTTTACACCAGCCTTCTGAAAAGTACCAACCAGTATTGATCTGTCAAATGGAGATCTAACCTCAAACTTCTCGTTAACCTTTATTTCTTTATCACCTATTAGAAGAGGATATTCCTTACCCAGATCCTCCTTAACCCTCTCTAATGCCCTTTCAAACTCCCTATGAAATTCCTCTTCTCTATTCTCTTCAACATAACGTTGATATGTCTTCTCGTTAACGAAAACCATATGTTTCTAGTGGATAGAAATAAAATAAAAGTTTCTTATATGCATTTATAGTTGAAATAAATATATAATATAGTTAACATTACATATTTCTCGTTCTCTCCTAGCTCCGTGTAATACTTCATACTACCCTATTTAAATGTTCTAACCATAAAATTATAGCATGGATATTGGTAGTATAAGTTTAAGCAAAAACGATGTTGTGAGAAAGTGTATTGGGATTTTAGGGATTAGGGGTTCTGGAAAATCCAACACTGCAAAGATTCTCATTGAGGAACTAGTAAAGGAAAGGGTTCCTGTTACCGTTATAGATCCAGATGGAGAATATATAGATGAGATATCCAACTTTAATGGGATCGTAGTCAACGACTTCTCTAAAGATCCGATAAGTTTAGCAATTGAACACCACAAAAAGATGAGCACTGTTGATATAGATATGAGCGAATGGACTGAGGAATCGTTTAAGTTCCTAGCTAAATATTTAGAAGCTTTATGGGAGATATCAAGGTTCGTTGGTGTGGACAGGACAATAGTTGTAGAAGAGGCACACGAATTTATACCTCAAGGTAAGGTCACTGAGCTATCTGATGCTATAGTAAGGATTGCATTAAGAGGAAGGAAAAGAGGTCTAGGATTGGTCATTGTAAGCCAGAGGTCTGCTAAGGTAAATAAGGACGCCCTCTCTGAGAGCGAAATCTACTTCTTGCATAAGGTTGTGCATCCTGCAGATCTCAAGGTATATAAAGAGATTTTACCTATGAAACCTAAAGAAGTTGAGGAAATAGTGCCTAAGTTAAAGACTGGAGAAGCTCTGTTCTACTATAATGGTGAAGTAAAGCAGATAAAGATAAGGAAGTTCGAGATACCTATATTGACTTCCCTAAAGCAGTTTGAAACTGTTCAGATCTAGAGGTCATAAAGCTCTCTTCTCCTCTGAACTAACACAGGTAAAACCTTTCTCACGCTTTCTAACCTCTCTTTCCTCACTTCCCCATAGATTATGTACTCTTCCTCCTCTGTAGCCCTTTCTAGAACTATACCCATGGGATCTACAAACATAGATATCCCAGTGAAATCGTTACCTATTTGATTCGAAGTGCCTATATACACAGTGTTCTCCAACGCTCTAGCCTTCACTAGGGTCTCCCACTGATCTTCCTTATTATAGCCTTTAAACCAGGCGCTAGGTATTAACAAGACCTCAGCACCCTTTAGTGTTAAAGTCCTAGCTATTTCAGGAAACCTAACCTCATAGCATACCATTAACCCTATCTTATAGCCTAAATACTCGAATGGCTCAAACTTATTATCACCCCTGATTATCCTCTTAGACTCTGAGTAGTTGAAGGCATCATAAAGGTGGGTCTTTCTATAGGTATAAATAACGTCTCCCTCATTGTTGACCACTATTATAGTGTTATAAGTCCTCATATCGTTCTGAGCCCTTTCATGCATACCAACAACAACCCCCAAATTATACTCCTTAGCTAACCTTTTGGTCTCCTTTACGAAGCTCCCATCTAAAGTCTCAGCGTTGTTGAACTTCTCCTCTAAACTCATCTTCTCAGCATAGAACATATACATTTCAGGGAAGACCACCAGTTTAGCCCTATTTTCATAGGCCTGTTTTACGACTTTCTTCATCTCCTCTAAGTTCTCCTCTTTGTTTGCTGAAGACTTAAGCTGAGTTAAGGCTATTTTTAACATTGTTTTCAGAGAAGTATTCCTAAACTTTAAACATTATGGTTTAAAATTTTCACAGTTCGAGATCGAAAAACATAAATTTAATAGTAAACACAGAATATCAATTGCGATGAATAGGGATATTTTTCTCCTTGGCATTACGAGGGTCATTAGGAGCTTCAGCTTTGGCTACATTGCATTTCTTTTACCCCTATACTTAAAGGCAATGGGCTTCTCAGTAGAGCTAATAGGTCTTTATGCTTTAGTAGCTACGATAAGTAGCAGTATTTTGGTGATAATTAGCGGATTTCTAGGCGATATATATAGCAGGAAGAAGACACTTCTCATTATGTCAGCCCTACCCATCTTTGCTATGATCATCTTAATAAGCACTAAGAGTATACCTTTACTCTTCGCGTCATCAGTGTTTGGCCTAACGTTTGCGGCGATGGGCGGTGGAGCTGGTGGAGGTCCAATAGCACCATTGCAGACAGCTATGGTTGCTAGTAGAGTAAAGGAGGGTAGAACTAAAGTGTACTCCTACTTAACAACAGCAGCAACTTTCTCAGCTATTGCAGGAGGATTCTTCTCCTCTTATGTCATTCAAACGGTAAAGGACTATTATCACGTCTTGTTCACACTCGCACTAGCTCTTATGACAGCTTCACTCATAGCTGTAGCACTAATCTCTGAAGAGCCTGATAAGGTTCCTAACGTTGTAAAGAGAAGCGTCTTACCTAAAAAGTCAGCAAGAAACATTACCAAGGTTGCCGTTTCAGGGATGTTTGGAAGCCTTGGTTTAGGTATGATATTACCCCTGTTACCAATATACTTTAAGGATATAGGGGCTAACGATTTCACCATATCCCTGATATATGATGCCTCGTATATAGTAGCAGGAATTTCAGTCCTTTTCGCAAGTAAGGTAGAGAAGATCTTCGGAACTGTTAATGGGATATTCATATTTAGAAGTCTAGGCACTCTTCCACTAATCCTGATACCTTTCTTTCATGACATTGCAATTGCAGGCGCAATATATGTAATGAGGACAGGATTTTACCAATTAGCCTTGCCCATGAGGCAAAACCTGAGCATGGATCTTTATTCACCTGAAGAAAGGTCTAGAGGGCTCAGTTTTACGGGTGTTGCTAGGAGGCTTCCATATGGTGTAGCATCTGTTGTTGGCTCTACTCTCCTAGCTTTAGGACTATATGTCTTACTCTTCTCTATTTCAGGCTTTATAGCGTTCTTAGACCCCATGTTATACTACATTTTCTTTAGAGAATATAATAAGCCGTCGAGGAGTGTTGAAAAAGAAAAACACGTTGATGTAGGCTAATTAACAAGACTACATTCCTTAAATTAACCCCCTTTCTACAGCATTATTTATCGCTCTCTCCCAGAAGTCCCTCCAGAAGAGGAAAACTGCTGAAATTGGAACACTTGTGATATTGGCGATTAACGGAAGTAAAAGAGATTTGAAGATAATCATGTTAAGGACCACAACCCCAATTAACACAAGCACTAATAAGAAGGATAAAAGGAAGGTTATAAGAGACCTAAATGTTAGCATATTCGTTGGTAGAACTTGTTCTCTAACTTGGATTGGATTGAATCTCATCTCAATTGAGGTTATATAAATAGTGGAGAATGGGAACCCCAAAGCTACTGTAAGAGCACTACCGTACTGTCCAGTTAATATAAGAACAATTACGAAAGGCAATAAAATGATGAAGAGCTTAATGGCTCTGCTGATCAAGATGTACCTAATGTATTCCACTAGATCTATAGAGGAATTTACCAATAACCATAAAGGCTGAGAAGTGAAAGTACCATGGCCGTAAGACAATACATAACTTGACATAAACAGTAAAGAATATAAGTAGATAAGGAAACTGAAGAAGTGATTGGTAGATAAATGTCTTACGAGATACGAGACCAATATGTAGTAAATTATGGCTAAAATTGAAGAGATCGCCACTAACGTGCTAACCCTAATCCTCTTTATAACATAGGTTGATGTTAACCTAGAAACACCAACAAAACCTGAACCATTCATAACTACCTTAAATATATTGATAAAGGGATGTGAAAGGGTGAATGATATATTTTTCTCAACTTCTCTACCTACTCCCTGTACCACATAGTACTTATAATTACTTAAGTTTCTGACGGCTAGGAAAAAGAAGAGTAAGATTAAGCCTGCTAGCCCAGGATAAACTCTAATCGATAACGAGAGAGAAGAATACGGAAAGCCAATAATTGCCGACAAAAACCATACTAATATTAATACAGAAATTAAAACCTTTAAATGGACTCTTAAATTATACAATGCTATTTGCTGTAAAGAGATCAAGATTGTTAGGAGTACAATAATTACGATACTTTGAAGAATACCATAAACTTTGGAGAAATAGGGAACCATAAACGTCACCATGAATAATAATAATAAGATAAAGTTTGAGAGTATACGAGCTCCTATTATAGTTTTCTCTTCAATGGGTAGCATTAATAGGAAATCTATATCGGATTTCGAAAGTATAGATGTTGGAAGTATGGTATTAGTCAAATAAAATGCTATTAAAGGTATGCTTATCACCAATATTGGTAGAGACTTCACGTAGAGAAGATAAGGAATAACTCCCGCCAGAAAATATATTGCGATGAACGTTAGAGATTTTAATATCTTCTTATTAGTAAAGAAATTATAGTATAAATATAATTTGATTAGTTTACCTAACATTTTCCATTAACCTGCTTACAATACTCTCTATGGGCTCATCTTCTTCTTTGCTAAAGAGCCTTAACTCTTCAATAGTCCCTTCCCATACCATAGTACCCTTAGCTATAACTATTACATGATCGGTAAGCCTAGTGGCTATAGACATTATATGCGTAGATATCAGAAACGTGGAATTCATTTTCTTCAGCAGAGATATTACCTTCTCTTGAGACGGTATATCTAGGTAATTTAATGGTTCATCTAATAAGACGATTTTAGGTTCATGCATTATTGCTAGGGCTATAGAAAGTTTTTGTCTATTGCCCCTAGATAATTTTCCAGTCAGCACTTTCTCATATTCCTTCAAATCTAATAACTCCATCAATTCCTCAACTTTATCCTTTACATTAGGAATCCCTCTGAGCGAGGCAATGAACTCTAAATTCTCCCTTACAGTCAAATTCGGATATGGCAATGGATCTTCAGGTAAGAATCCCATTACCCTCTTTACTTCAACACTCCCTGGCTTATGTCCCATGATATAAACTTCGCCGTAATCTGGCTTTAGGAGTCCTGCTAGGATCTTTAAGGTAGTTGACTTTCCAGCACCGTTTGGTCCTAAAAGTGCATATCTACCACCACAAGGTATAGTGAAGCTTAAATTGTTCAACGCTACAAGATTATCATACTTTTTCACAACGTTCCTAACTACTATACAATCATTTACCACCATGTACTATGTATATAATTATAGATTTAGTTTATAAGTTTAGATGCAAATACATTTTTAACTTTTATCTCTTATTTTTAATATAAATGCGAATATAATAAAGAATAATGAAACATTTATGAGTATTCTGTAAAAGTTTAAAAAATTCGTTACTTATATAATCTATTGTATCTTTATTATATATATAAGGCCTTTAAGGAATAAATTTAGAGAATTACTATGCATAACGCAATAACTAAATTAAGTGCCATAATTATTTCAGTAATCATCATAATAGTTATAATAGCCGGACTTCTAGTATATGTAAATTCGACATCTCATAAGATTACATCTACAATAACAACAACTATTAGTACCACCATTACGACAACGATATCGACTGTTTCTAATACTACTACAGCCCCACTAACGAAGACAATAGTTATAAGCTCACCAAACTCCTCTGAACTAGTTGATGTTTATTGGACATCGCCGCCAAACGGATTAGACCCTGCAGTAGGGTTCTTTAATCAAGGAGGTCCATTATATACTGCAGTATATCAGGAGCTAGTAGAATATAACGGAAGTAATTTCCTTCAAGTTGTACCAGTTATCGCACAAAACTACACAACTACTAATTATGAGAACTGGACATTCTATATAAGGCATGGGGTATACTTCCCTGATGGTGTTCAAGTTAACACATCGACAGTCTGGTTCTCATTTTATAGAGAACTAATAATGGGACAAGCTGTTGGTTTAGCCAATTATATTTACCTCTTGTTTAACGCAACTCAATTCACCATTACAGGTTATGCGTTACCATGGGGTATCGGTAATGCATTACATGCAGTACTGGGAATTAATGCAAGCAACGCAACTCTAGTAGCTAATACCCTCGCATCCATACTATCTCACTTCAACGCTGCAAATAAGACTATTCAAGAGATAATGAGCTATCCTTATCAGGCAGTTGTTGTTAAGGGACCATATGAGGTCCAAATAAACACACTAGAACCCTACAAATCGTTTCTTCTAGATATAGCCCTCTGGTGGGGAGCTGTTGTTGATCCAGTATATATTGACCAACATGGAGGTGTTCAGCCTAACACTGTAAATGGTTATTTAAACCTTAATGGAGTGCCTGGTACTGGTCCCTATGAAATCTCATATGTAGCTCAAGGATATTCTGAAATAATCTTAAAGGCTAATCCTAATTATTGGGCAAAGAACATTACAGGCATACCAGCTGTTGCCCAACCAGCCCACATACCAGTTATAGTCATTTATTATGGTTTGTCACACACTGATAGACTTGAAGACTTCGATTCAAACTTAGCTCAAATCTCATATGTGAGCCCTCAGTTCATACCTCAAATGATAAATGGATATAAATACAAGGGAGTGCCCACGAGTGCTATTCTCTACGATTTTGGTTCGGTTCCCGGAGTTTTCTTTATATCGATGAACGTTCAAAAGTTCCCAACAAATATAACATATTTTAGATGGGCGTTAGTTCACGCGATAAACTATACTGCTCTTCTTAAACTGTTTGAATATAATGGAACAATATTAGCCTCTATACCCATAGGACCCATGTCACCGCCCTATCCAGTCTACAACGAGGTTATAGCAATGGATCATCTACATCTTTACAGCTATAATCTATCATTAGCCCTACATTATCTAAATGAAGCTGGATATGTAGGCCACTTTTACGTGGTATTACCCAATGGTACTGTTATTGGAGATTCTAACGGCGAAGCACTCCCCACGTTAGAGATCTACACGTTAGCACCAATAACACCTCTACAACAAGAAGAGCTAGAAATAGTTCAGCAAGATTTAGAGCAGATTGGTATATCTACAGCTATTGTCGATATTACACCTTCTGTAGTTGATTCATGGACCACACCTCAAGCTACACCTAACTTAGTGAATTTGGGATGGACACCCGATTGGCCTGACCCTATACTACAACAACTGATTCCATTAACAGATGTAATAGATGGAGGACCAGGAGGGAATTTAGCCTGGGTCAACGTAACTATGTTACAAAACTTATATCAAACTCTTCCTTTCATGACCAACACAACACAACAAACTATGGAATTGGCTAAGATATATCTATTCCTATATAACTATACACCATATATATGGATACCCATGCCTTACGCCTACGCATTTGTGCAACCATATGTAAAAGGTCTAACCTTCAATCCCTTCATCTACTACTGGTACTATAATATGATCTATTACCAGAACTACACGGTAACCGTAACTAGCTAGCTAACCCTTTTTATACGCAATTTACCCATTTTTTCAAGTGAACAGCAAAATAATCACGTATATGCTGATTAACGTTTTTTATCAGCTAGTCATCGGTCTAATTTACCCTTCATTACCAATCTTCATGAAATTGGCTGGACTAAACATAATAACGATTAGCATAATCCTTTCCTCAATCTCAATTCTATCCTTCACATTTTCTATTATTATAGGTTATTTTTACGATAGAACGAAGGAAAAGAGGTTAATGTTGATTATCGTAGGAAGTATAGGGGTTTTCATATTATCCTTAATATCAGCCTTTCCTCGGTCATATTACATGCTTCCATTATTAGGAATTTCGATATCCGCGTTATACCCGATGATAATGGTATCCGCTTCTGAAGGAGAAAAGGTGGAGAAAAAATTAGGCTTCTTTTGGGCTGGAGGGTCGATAGGATGGGCTATTGGAACAGGTCTTACAGGTTTCATTCTAAAGTATTTGGGGATCTTTTACATCTACGTTATCGCTACTGGCTTTTATGTGGTGATGGTTTACATAAGTGTTAAAAGTTACTGTGAAGAGGAAAGGAGAGGGAAAAACACATCGCAAGCTATAAAGGTAAGCCCACTGCTGTTTATCGTCTCGTTTTTCGCGATCTTCATACTCTTTTCTATCGATGTTGTAAAAAACCTGTATCTCCCCACATATTATGTATTCTATCTTGGAGTAAGCGTACCTATAGCAACATTGACGCTGAGCGTTGAGTCCATATTAGAGATACCATCAATCCTGTTTTTCACCCAACTAATCTCTAGTAAAGTTAGGGATACCAATGTTTTTGCCCTTAGCTTTATCCTCGCTTTTATTTATTTATTCCTTAACTATCTAGCCTTTAACATAATTACAGCTTTCATGGCAATGTCGTTCTATTGCCTGGTATGGGGTAGCTTCATAGTGTCGAGTAGTATAATAGTTGCCACCATAAGCGAGAAGTTTAGGGGTTTAGGATTTGGCATATTTAACGCTTTGTATCCCTTAGCAGGGATAGTAACTCCCCTTTATGTTGGTGTCTTGATAAAATCTTTTGGCTATAGGCATACGATCCTCTATTTGTCGCTCTTACCCCTTATAATTGGTTTTAGCTATTACTTCATACAATCGAAATATAAAATTGAAAGGACTTAAAGTGGTAAGAAGGATGGAAAAATGGAAAATCCTCTGTTCAATATTAACCCCTAGATGGAAGTAGAAAGAGCGATCTACATCTATCCTAAAGATGAGAACATAGATTATGAGACGTTAAAACGAGAATTGAGGAATATGGGACTGAGGGTAGTAGATATAAGAGTTTGCAGGATGGTTGAGATAGATGTTTTAGGTAAAGGAGAGGAGAAAAAAGAAGAGGAGGTTTTGTTTAAACTTTTAGGCAACCCAATTGATGTCATATATGTTGGAAGAAATATTAATAAGAGCCTAGATGAGTTACTTTCAAACGGCTTCTATTGGCTCATTCATGAAACCCTAGAGGATAAATGGAGGAAAACTGAAGGTGAGGAAAAGGAGCTTTTGCACTCAGCAATACTGATAGCAGTAGCCCTAATTAAGTTCTGTAAAGGGGAGTATGAAATAGCTAGACAAACCCTTCTGAGGAGCTATCAGGAGAACCCAATATGGATGATAATTCTAACCCTATTCCTTACTCCCCTTTTATTAGAGCCTTGAATCTTAGTATTTACCTCTCCTCAGTAACAATGGGGTCAAGGCTAAGGATACTACCGCTAGGGCTGTAAGTATCCAAAAAGATAAGGCTAAACTGTATCCTAAGCCTAGTAGTGCAGTGACCATCGCTGTACCAGCAGAACCGCCTACTACAACTCCTATTCCCCATACATAAGAATTAGCAACAGTCACGAAGCTCTTAGGAAACGTTTGAGCCACGTAACCCATTAGTACAGGAAATGCTGTAAAAGCTGCAAATGTAACAACGGTGAAAATAATACCGCTGAGTAAGAAGTTTACCTTAATTAACATGAAGGCAACAAAGAAGATGATTGTAATTAAACTACTTAAGATAAATGAAAAAGCACCGCCTTTTTTCTCCGTTAAATATCCAAAGAATGGCTGACCAAGAATTGAGCCCAAGAAGCCTATTGTCAAGAATAGACCTACTAAAGCCTTTGAGTTGAAGATGTCAAAGACGTATTGACCTATAAAAGTAGTAACTCCAGTTATGAACATGTTCCTCATGAACACAATGATAAGTAAGACAATGAGGAATTTCTTCAGAGAGGAATCTAGTTTCTCATTCTTCTTCCTTATGGCTGTGCTGCTAATATCCTTCTTAAAGAACCTCAAGGAGTAGTAAATGATAAGCGATGCTATAATCATATAAATTGAAACAATACCAAGACCTAAACTATCTCCTAAAGCTAATATTAAAAGCGTTATTATTGATGGTGTTACAGCCCTACCCACGCTACCCATCGCACCATTGATACCCATATGCCTCCCTGCATTATTTCCGAAAGCCCTAGCTAACATTTCTCCTCCAATTGGGTGATAAAATGCTTGTCCAAAACCGAGTATAACTGCACCTAGCACGACTAAGGGTAAGGATAAGGAAGTGAAAACAAAGGGTAATGCTAAGAGCCCAATCCCTATACCTTCTAAGGCTATACCTAATGAGAGTAGAGGAGCGTCTAGGTCGTGTTTATCAGCGAAATCTCCTATAAACGGTGACACAACACCAGAGAGTAATGTGTAAACGATAGAAATAGCCCCTAATATTACTAAGCTTATACTTAAGATCTCGTGGTAGTAAACTATCAGCAGAGAATATACTAGGGCTGTACCATCATTCAAGAAATGAGCTAACGAGGTTAACGCAAGTACTCTGAATCTTATACTTTCCATGAGAATCATTTTGCTATTGAACAAATATATAAACTTACTTTTGAAATCAATCAATAAATATTTTATGATAAAAAGAACGGCGAATTTGCTCTATAGGGCTGAGGGAAAGAGGTTAGAAATTATAAGGCTGACTTAGCATATTCATCAATCCTACATAATGGTGGTAGATCTAGCCTAAAATACGTCAAGGTTAAGATAGCCTGTTTAGCCTAATAATGTGTTAGGATTTATAGTATAACTAGAGAGAAGCTAGGGATCGAGAAGACATATACTTCGTTAAAGGAAATAGTAAGGGAAGTGTTAAAATAAAGATCAAGAAGTGATAATTACAAAAATATGAGTTCTTAAAACAACGTTTAAAGGCATGGAACAACATAGAGATGCTGCTTATGCAAAAATAATTAAGAGCGCTAATGAGGTACTAAACTAATATAGAACCTCAAAGATCTTTAATGCGTCTAAGAACTTCAGTTGCCCAGGAGCTGAGGATCCGAAGAGGTCAACATACACTATATCTGAACCGAAGAACGGACTGGTAATCCTAGTTATTTTTCCTAGCTCTCCCATACCTAAAACTATTAGAGGCAAATCATAGATATCCCTTAGCTCTTTGGTCAAAGTTAATAGTTTAAGTACATCATCAACTGAGTTGACCATCGTTGATATCTTTAAGACATCTGCCCCAAGGCTGTACTCTTCGTGAGCTATTTGCCTTAAAACCTCTAAGCTTTCCGTCTCTTTAAAGTTATGATAAGAGACGATAATACCTATACCTCTAGTCTTAGCCTCCTCAATGACGGGTTTAAAGATAAGAGAATTTCTCTTCAGTGAGTTCAACTCAATATCTATGAGGGAAGGGTTATAATCAAGGCTCTTAGCCATGACCTCAGCTCTAACGCTATCATCAACCATTACATTACCTCCCTCCTCATATCTTCTAAAGGTAAAGATGTGGTGAAGCCCAATACTACGGACGTAATCTAGGATTTCACTTAGGCTAATCTTACCATATAGATAATCGTAACGTATCTCTACGAGCTTTAGATAGCCCTTATATTTAACTATGGTTTCCTTAACGTTATCGTTAAAATCAACAATTGGAGGACATAGGATTGGTTCTTCACCTAACCTTAAACCCTTGAAGACCTTAGGCTCCTTTAGAAAATATCTGTCCACATCTCAAAAAGGGAAAAAGCTAAGATAAAAATGTATGCTAACAACTTTAGCCATATAATTTCTTTAGAAATAGTATTGCAGGCAACAATATGTCTATGGCATCAGTTATCTTATATATGGCATGACCCATGTTGGGGATTATATGTGCCTCGAATGTTTTACCAGCCTTATGGAGCTCTTGGATATACCTTAAGACCGGTTGTAAGGGCGTTCTAGTATCGTTCTGTGACTGAATAATGCATAGAGGTGCCTTAACGTTATTGACATAAGTTATTGGAGACCTATCCCTCATCGATTCTAAGTTTTTACCTGCAAATAGAATCTCAATGAAGTTCTTAAAGGCAGAATCTGATAGTTCATACATCTCAACCCAGTCAGCCACTGCAGCCCCTGCAATTCCGAAATCCCATTTATCAGCCTCCTTCCCTAAAGCCAATAAAGTCATATAGCCACCATAACTGTAGCCCATTATACCTACTTTTTCTCCAAGCTTAGTAGCGTAGTCCCTAGCCTTAACAACGTCCCTCAAATCGCCGCCTCCAGGATCTCCAATATCCATTAGCTGGAATTTACTACCATAACCTGTTGAACCCCTAAAATTGGGAGCTACAACGTGATAGCCCAGATAAACTAGAGGTGCTATGAAGAGATTCCAACTATTATCTACCTCTCCCCACGGACCTCCATGAACGTAAACCACAGCTACTTTAGTTTCTCTACCCTTCTTAGACTTCACAACCCAAGTTGGTACTTCTACATTATCATCGCTCTTGAGTTTAACGTACTCCACATCCCCAAAATCCTCATTGAACTCGCTCCTAACCACAACTTCGAGCTTACCATCTCTGTTCATCTTATATATCTTATAAGGAGAAGTTAAGGAGGAATGGGCAAAGTATATTTCGTCCTTAACTCTTGTGGCACCTGTTATTGTACCTCTAGGAGAGCTCACCAACTTTCCGTTAATGAAAAGCCTTGATTCCCCTTCCCTCTTTGCAATAATTAGGGAATCCTCTGGATCATAAGAGAGTTCCACGGGCTTAAACTCGTATATGTCCTTTTCAGGGAATTCTATCTTCTTATAAGTTCCTGCCTCAATATCATAAGTATAAACCCAATAGCTTTCACCTAAGTTTTCATAGTCGCTTATGAAGTACACCTTTTTATCTTTAATTAAGTAGGCGATATTGCTACTCCCCTCCTTTGGCGTTAAAACATTCAAATTACCGCTTAAGTCTGCAATAAAGATCTCTTGAGACTTAGGATTTCCCTTTAAATTACCAAAACCTATTATATAACCGTCACTAACATCTGTGACAAAAGAGAAAGGATAAAAGTTACTTATCAACTTGCTCAGTTTTCCGTTTTCTATAACGTAGAGGGAAGCTTCTGTTTGCGAGATCCCAACAAATGCGATGTTCTTCTCATCATATCCTAAACCAAATATCCTCACACTAGGTGAGGCTATTTCATACTCCTCTCCCTTAAGGTTAACAGCATAAACAGCGTGGATCTCTTTCCCCTTTTCTACATCTCTAGTAAAGGGTATGAAGTCTAGGTTAGGTTTAGGATTGGAAGCTCCAGCTATTGGTTCTTTAGTAAGCCTAACTACCCTTCCATTTATTATGGCTGAGATGTTGGTCTCCCCTTCATTAGTTGAAAAGAATATTACGTTTTCCTCCTTTAGTTTTCCCAAAACAGCATAAATGGGTGAGCTAACTAAGCGTTCTAGTGTTTTTACTAGTTCAGAATATTCCATATTGTCATATTACAGGTTAGGATATTAAATTTTCTCGTTCGAAAAAACACTTTACCCCTGAAGATTATATCGTAGTGTGAGAGAGATATCGCTAAGTTGTGATGGAAAAATCCTGATACTCTCTGATATCCACTACCCACATTGCGATGTAAATGAGGTAATCAGGATTATAGAGAGTGAAAAACCATCAGTAGTAGTGCTTTTAGGTGATATAATTGTGGATAATAGTGAATATGAAAGCTTTCTCAATAGAATAAAAGAAAGTGGAAATGGAGAGATGAGGAGGGTGATATACATAAGGGGTGACGATGATGTAATTGAGGGTGACTATGATATCTTACATTTGAAAACTTTTGGAAAGGACTACACTCTCTTACATGGTCATCAAAACTTCAACGAGAAGAGCGAATATAATCTGGCTAAGTGGTTAAAGAAAATAAATAGGAACATACCACCGTTGCTTTTCTGCCTAGCCTTCAAGCTATTAACGAGGAGTTTTAAGAGTACATTAATTCTAGGGCATTCTCACGCTTTAGTCTACTTTAGAGGTTTAAGATGTGTAAATGCAGGCACTCTAGCTAGCATCAGTAATGGCGTCTATCATGATAGGGGTTATGTTATTATAGATAAGGGAGAAGTTAAGCTAATTAAGCTTTGAATTGAAAGGTAAGAACTACTTAAGTAAGAATATCAAATTAGGAAATGGGGTAAGGTATTAGACCTTGGCAGCTGTACAGAGAACTAGATAGTTAAACAGTATAAGCGTTTTATGAGTTAAGAAACTTTTTGACGCCAGACTATATAAGGCATGAAATCGTTAGAAAACTAATAAAGAAGATGATATAGGCTATATAATAACATCTGTTAGGCTAAAGTGTTATAAAGGTTTAAGGATCACATATGAGAACGTAGAGAGAAGAAATAATGGGTTACTTAACGTGATGAGAGACATCGAGGATAAACCTACTTGAAGAATAAGGAAAAGATGCCAGGAAAGTACAAAGAATCTAGAGGCTCTAAATGAGCGGCTCCTTAAACGCTATGGGTCAAGTTATCTAGCCTTCCTCCATCTATTACTATGACTTGCCCTGTCAAGTAGTCTGCTACAGCTAAGAACAAAGCAAATTTGGCTATGTACTCAGGTTTTCCAACCATCCTTAAAGATGTTCTAGCCTTCATGAACTCTTCAATTTTTACTATCTCTTCAGGGCTTTTACCACCAATAGTCATATCAGTCTCTACCCAACCAGGGGCTATTGCGTTAACTCTAATGCCATACTTTCCTAGCTCAAAGGCTAATCTTTTAGTCAGCATTATCACCGCAGCCTTACTTATAGCATAAAACGTTGTACCTTCGAAAGCTGTACCTATTCCAGCATTCGATGCAATATTTATTATAACGCCACCTTTATTTTCCTTCATATGAGGCAATACCTCTAAAGTAGTGTAGAGAGTTCCTTTGAAGTTTATATCCCACATCTTGTTGAACTTTTCCTCATCGTATTGCTCAAAGGGAAATGCGTACATCACGCCAGCGTTATTTACTAAAATGTTTACCTTACCCAATGTCTCTTCTATTTCCTTAACCATTCTTCTAACCTCTTCTCTCTTAGATACATCAGCCTTGTAAATCTCAGCGTTATTCCCCAGCTCTTGCTTAAGTTTTAATGCCTCTTCTTTAGAGGAGTTGTAGTTTATTGCAACCTTAGCCCCATACATGTGGAAATGCCTTGAAATCTCCTTTCCTATACCCCTTGAACCGCCTGTAACAAGGACTACCTTACCCCTTATACTATCGAAGATATCAACCATATGTGAATAATGATTTTTAAGTATTTGTGGTTAATGTATAATATTTGATGATGAGCTCGGTCCCCTGAATAAGATGAAGAAGGATACGAACGCTGAAACTTGAGTTTATCATAGTCAATCCTAAAAGATTATAACCTAAACTATATATTACCTGAACAGTGAGGATTCAGGGGAACTCTGATAAATGATGAAACCCCTTAAACTTGAGCTCTAAAAGCTTTTTCTATTGGTCTTAATATCCCTCTCTTCTCCATATCCACAGTGAAAGTTGCAGTCCAACTCCCCAACAACCAACCGCCTAAAATATCAGCAGGCCAATGCACACCAACATATACCCTCGAATAGCTAACTATGATGGCTTCAATCATCATCATAATCCACAGCCATTTAGGTGAAGTCTCGGCAAGCACGATAGCACCATCAGATACTATCAATGCATGACCAGAGGGATAAGAATAATCAGTAGGCTTTGGTACTAATAGGTTTGAATGTATATAATAAAATGGCCTCAACTGTGCCATGATGTATTTTGACGCCTCACCTAAAATTATATCTAGGATAAAAGAAGCTGCCAAAACAATTGCAACCCTTCTATAACGCTTAGGAATGAGGAGTATAGCAGTTAACGGGATCCAAACGTATTCCCTCCCATATTTGGAAAAGAAGACCATTATTGGATTCAATAAACTGACCTGGTTGTAGTTTATCAGCTTAAAAAGAAAAATATTAAAGGCCACATTGGGCTCACTTACAAACTTTACATAAATTGAAAAGGCTATGAATAGCACTAAAAGAATCCAATATTTCTTCATGTGAACCTATATAGGTTATTTAGATTATACATAAAAAATTTTTCAGGATATGATGTCAATCTCCTTCTCTCCATCGTATTTATGATAAAGAATTTATTAGTTGACTAGAAATATTCTGTTGTGATAGTTAAAGCTACTAACGCGACTATCGGCTATGATGATACTATAGTCCTCAGCGACGTTAATGTTGAGATCGATAGAAATTCTGTTCTTATAGGACCCAACGGATCAGGCAAGACCACCTTTCTCTACGCAATAATAGGTTTAGCTAAACTAATGGAAGGCTCTTTTGAGGTATTTGGTGTAGATGTAAGATCTATTAAAAAGCTTTATGGGATAACGATAAACCTAATAGACGCTTACAAGATCTTGAACCTACCAGTAAAAGACATAATAGAAATTTACGCTGATTTAATGGGAGGTAACGTATCAGACGCTTATTCTCTACTAAGCCACTTCAATTTTAACTCCTTCAATAAAAGGGTTCACCAATTGAGTTTAGGGCAACAAAAGATTTTAGCCAATGTCCTCTCCTTAGCTTTTAAACCAAGATTGGCTTTGCTTGACGAGCCATTCGAGAACCTAGACCCTTCAAGGAGGGCAAAACTTCTAAAATTACTCAACAAGTTTGAGTCCACAAACATCATTTTAACAAGCCATGAAATGGACTTGGTTAAAGGTCTAAAGGACTGGGATTTGTACCTGGTGTTTAATGGCAAGATTTTCGGAAAGTTTAAGGCAAACGAGCTAGAGGAACTTTATGTTACTAAGGGAAAGGTGGAGAACAGCATCGCATTGATACAGACCGAACTGGGAGAGCTGTCCATTACGAGAAGGTATGGTGATGTACCATTATCGTCTATTGGTGATATAGAAAATCTATTAGGGGTCTTGAATTATGATAACAAAAATGATTAGAAGCATATTAACGAGTAGGGGCTTTTGGGTCTGGGGTTTCACCTTCAGTATCTTATGGCTTTTAATAGGAGCATTGATGATCTCACAATACATAGATAGGCAATACACCTATTACTATGTGGGCTTAGTGACGAGTGCTATAATAGTCTGGGTTTTCAGCAATTTAATGTCTAACTTAAGCGGCACTATTGTAATGTCTTCTACTTCATTATACTACGCCTTCAAGTTCACACGCCTAACGCCAAGCAGATACCTCCTCGACTATTTAGTATCAACGGTCATAGGTACCACAACTTTGGGAGCCTTAATGTTGGGAATTTCTTTAGGTGCTTTTTATGTGGAGTACCATGTAGTGTTTTTACCCCAATATCCCCTAGCGTTTTTTGGGGTGATTATAATCTCTTCAGCGTTCGTTATCCTGTTTTCAATTTTTATCTCATTAATATTTCCTCCAAAGTATTACCAATTCGCTCAAATGTTACCGCAACTATTGTACGTAATCCTAGTCTTGGGTCAAATGCTAGTTTCATACCCCTATCTAATAGTAGTTGCATCACCCTTCAATGATATGACACTATTGCTTTTTCAATCTTTTACAGGTTTAGAAGCGCCTTTGGACTTCTTGAACCCATTCCAGCAATTCATCAATTGGTATTATATCTTAGCTTCTTTAATTATCTGGTCTCTAGTCCTCTTTAGTTTAGATTCATATCTTCTGAGTAGAATTAAGCCAGTTAGCCTAGACATATTAAGGCAATTTTGATTTCCTTGGAGAACTGAGGATACGTACTAGACCACTACTGACATCAGGACTTTAAGAGCGCTTCATTCAACGTAGACCTTATATTCCTTTAATAAGTCCATAAATCTCTTAGATTCCCTCCTCATCTCTTTAATATAAAGAGAAGAAGGATTCTCCCACTCTTCCCTAGTATATATGAAGAACTCCACTTTTGGTTCAAGGAATTCGCTAAGCATATCAACTCTTCTCAGATAGGGAATCCCTTTTACATCTTCACTTATGATGACCAAATCAATATCACTTTCGTCAGTGAAGTCACCTCTAGCCCTACTTCCTACAACATAAACCTCTTCTATCTTTAATTTCTTCTTTACCTTTTCTACGAACTTCATTGCTCTAAACAACATTTCCCTTTGACTTTCTATTGCAGATTTCGCTTTACCCATTCTATCACCCTTTTAGCCCTCCTTAGAAGATCTTCAGCATCTTCTTTTGAATATATGGCATATGGTAAAGCATTGGCTGCATCAGGATATCTAGATATAACATAATGAACGGTTAGCTTATTTGCATCCTCCCGTATTTCATCAACCTTAAGACCCAAATCCTTTTCAATAATCCCTAAAATTTCATTAAGATCATGCATCCTTACAACTTTACCTCTATCAATAAGGAAAGCTTTTAATGCCTTCTCTGCACTCTGTTGTGAAAAGGACGCCGACGCATAATAATGGGAGGACTTTATCAAATCCTCAGCAGTAGATAAATCTTCCAGCGACTGCTTTAACCATTTTTCTGCTTCTTCCCTCACATTTGTATATACGATAACAATGAATATTAAAAACTACTAAGACAGAGAGAGTTGGGTTTCATAGGATCCCATAATACTTGATATCAACCCTTGGGCTTCACAAAAGTTAAGATAGCTTTCCATTCTCATCCACTTTGTCCCATTAACGGGATAACCCTAACCCACCTAGACGGAATACTGTATAAGTGGGGTATAATCCAGATATCTTGAAATTGGTGTTCAGAAATGCGTTTAACTGTAAATTTTACGCATATGAAGGTTTTACCTACCTTTTAGGGCATATATCCAAATCTGTGACAGACCTCAATACTGTGTTTGGTATTCTTAACCTCTGGCGTATATCCTCAATCACGCATACAGAGTTTATACAACAGAATAAGTGAAACTACTGGCAACGGCATATAGTGAAGGCTTACTTTCATCGTAGCACCTAATGATTTGCTAACTGCTGGCTTTCCCTCATTTAGCAACTTCTTTGTGTTAGCGTAAAAATCTGTTAAACTGGGTATTCAACTTAAAATTATATGGTTAAATAGGTTTATTTTTTAAATTTAAAATGATAGATTATCATATGGATATCGCTGTTAACTTCAAGATAGTGCCAGATGATCAGATGATCAAACCCATGGGAGATAAACTAGTTGTAGATGTCCCACTAAAGATATCTACATATGATAAGAATGCTATAGAGGAGGCTGTAAGGTTAAAAGAAAAATTCGGAGGTAAGGCTATAGGTATTACTTCAGGGATTTACGATTTAAAGAGCATAAAGGAAGCATTAGCCATGGGTTTAGATGAAGTGGTATTCATAGATTTAAAAAACAGCGATGTCTACTCAACAGCTATGGCTATCAGTGAAACCTTAAAACAGTATAATCCTGATATTGTCATCTTTGCGGAGATGAGCACAGATAGTGGAACTTCGTCGCTACCTGGCTATGTTGCCGAACTCTTAGGTTATCCCTATGTCTCCTATGCTAGATCGATAAACATAGAAGGAAATAAGATAAGGGTTGAGAGAAGCATGTTAACACATATTGAAGTTGTAGAGTCCACATTGCCAGCAGTTATAAGTGTTAGTGGTGAAATTAACACACCTAGGATACCGTCAATAAAACAGATCCTCGAAGCGTCGAAGAAGCCTATAAAACAGGTAAAATTTGATAACGTTTCGCCTAAAGTGGTGATAAAAGACATAAAACCATTTGTCATAAATAGAAAAGGTATTGTAATAGAGGAGGAGAACGTCGAAAAGGCTGTGGACAAGCTTTTAGAATACCTCAAGTCTGATGGGGTGGTTCTGGGATGAGAGTTGTCATATTCTCAGAAGATGAACAGTTCTTTAACGCCTCTGCAGGATTAGCTCAAAGCTTAAACGCTGACGAAATAATAGGAGTTGGTCTTAAGGAGTCTAAAGCTGTAAAGGAAATGATATTGATAGATAAGTTAGATGAAGATGGCATAGTAGATTTAATAACGAAGACCTCTCCTCAATTAGCGATATTTGGGAACACTAGGAGAGACAGAATAATAGCATCTAGAGTTGCAGGTAAGTTGAAGGGTGCTATAGTAACTGATGTATTATCACTAAAATTACAGGGAGAAAAAATTGAGGCTGAGAGAGTAGCTTACAGTGGTATGGGCATAGCTGTAGTTGAGGCTTCACTACCTTCAGTTATAACGTTAGCTTCAACTAAATATCAGCCTAGGGAATTAGAGGATGTAAAGGTTCAAAAGGTAAACTTACCAGAAGGTAGAGTTAGAGTTGTGGAGAAAAAAGAATCGGGATCTGGCAGCAGTAACTTACTTAACGCACAAATAATAGTAAGTATAGGCAGAGGTATCGGATCTAAGGAAAACATCAAGTACGCTGAAGAGCTGGCTAATGCCCTAAAGGCTGGTCTAGGTGGAAGTAGACCTATAACGGCTGAACTAAAATGGCTACCTGAGGATAGACAAATAGGTCTTTCAGGATTAAAGGTTAAACCAAAGTTATATATAGCCCTAGGCATCTCTGGTCAGCCACAGCACATAGCAGGTATAAGGGATTCTAGACTAATAGTTGCAGTAAATAAGGACAAAAACGCACCAATTCGTGACTATGCTGATTATTTAGTAATAGCTGACTGCGTTGAGTTTTGTAAGGCATTGGTAAGGAGGATAAACAAGGGAGGAGGAGGGAAATTATTAATATAATAAAGGTTCACTAGATTAAACTCCTTTTCTTTTTGGTAAACTTTAAAGGTCTACTATACGGTATTATATCAGATGTCTGAGGTTGTTAGTTTTAAAGTTAAAAAAGAGATAAAGGAAAAAATGGAGCTTTACAAGAATGAAGTTAATTGGTCTGAAGAATTGAGGAGGTTTGTAGAACAGAAGATAGCTGAGATAGAAGCCAAAAAGGGAGTTGAAAAAATTTTACAAGAATTAACTAATGCTAACTGGAGCTTTCAAAAGGGTATGTCATCAGAGCTAATAAGGGAAGATAGGGATGCGGATAGTTGACGCTTCAGCACTTGTCGCTGTAGTGTTAAAGGAAGAAGGTTGGGATAAGATCTTAACCCTTTTTTCACCAGCCTATTCATTAGATCATGTTATAAAGGAGACCATGAATGCCATATGGAAACTGAGAAGCGTTAGGAAATTGATAGACGATAAAACAGCACTCGAAATGAAGAGGATATTGTTTGAAATGCTAGAAGAGAAGATATTACTCCTCTTGGACGAAAAAGAATATATCGAAGAAGCGTTTAACATTGCAATTAATAATAATCTCACATTTTATGACTCGTTATATATAGCCGCATGCCTAAAGCATGGAGCTCAGTTAATAACAAGGGATGAAAAACAGGCAAGGATAGCTGAAAAACTAGGTGTTGAGGTTATTATGATTTAACGATGACTAATATGTAGAGAGTTTCCTGCCCTCCAGAGCGGAAAGAAGTCAAAGCTTTAACAGTTGACCTTTAGGGACTTGCTCAACATCTAAAAAGCCATATAACTTCAGTGTAGATGACATGACTGCCCTGCCTTTCTTACCTTTCCACAGATAAAGGTCATAGTAATCTGGCCTATCCTTAACATAATAATTCTCATAAAGGAGCTCGGCAACACCATCACTTCTCCTTATCCTCAAAATCAAGACGTTTAGAGCAGAAAGTGTAATAGATTCCAGGTATTTCATATTCTCAGTTTTCGCATAATACTTAGCCGCTAGTTCGCTATCAGTAGTAATTCCATTAAAGTTTAGCTCTTTCCTCAGCTTACCATCATTAACGCTACCGTTATGGGCAAAGAAGTATATGTAAGTGTCATTTGACTCCATAAATGGATGAGAAAACCTAGCGCTAACAGTGCTTTTATCAGTAGCCTGTCTCGCGTGAAATATAGCGTAGAATTCACCCTTTAGATCTAAACCCAGAGGGAAATCCTCTTCAAAGATTGGTTTAACTGATTTATAATAGTATAGGTGTTCTCCATCATAGATTACGTAACCCCATCCATCGCCGTGCACAGGATTCAAACCGTACTTTTTAGCTATATTATCTTCTCTTGCTGAGCTCTGCAAGGCTATAAATAAGCTCTTCAGCTCATCTAAGCTTTCTCCCACATAAGCGAACATCCTACACATTTGATTATGATTAGTTTAAGGCAATATTTAAACCTATACTGAAAATTCATTCACCAGCAATCAACCTTTTACTTACAACGTATACCATTGCCAAGATAAAAGATATCAAATAGAAGGGAAGCATATCAAACACTTTGACTGGAGTTTCAATCAAATACCCGACCACGGTTATATTCATTCCATTAATAACACTGTAATTTCCCACCCATCTAACGATATACCAAGGTGAAGTCTTTTCGTAAAGCCTAATACTAGTTCCATTATTGTACCAATAACTATTTCCCTTTATTATGACTAGGTACTGCAGAACGTAAGGTGGTTTTAATATCAAGGGACCTGATATGTTTATCTCCCCATTTCCATTGAGGTAATATCTCTCACTATGACTTATATAGATCGTTCTTGGAAGATGTAAAATATACCCTGAGCGTAACCATTCCTTTATTGACTCATTTGGAAAGATCAATGTCACTAAATATTCTTTAACATATAATGGAGACACTACCATAGGCATTGTGACATTTACACTCACATTGTTAGTTAACAACTCAAACCTAGTAGTGGAATTAATGTAAATCAATGAGGGTAGTGATAGAGTATAGTCCTTTGGGAGCCAAAGGGTAATAGACCCGTTGGGTAAAGTAATGTTAACCATATACTCTAAAGTCTCGTTGTATACCATTATTACTACTGGATAGGTTACATTAAAATAGTAGCCGTTAGTAAGTAAACTGATCCTAGCTGTTGAGTTCAAGTAATAATATCTAAATAACCTTATGATGCTCCCATAGTTATACCAACCACTCGTAATTGTCATATTTGCACCATTGACATTAGCGTAAACGGGAACACTAACGTTTACATAAACCTCTTCATAATATTTGAGCTTCAGTATTGTAGGTGAGGACACGTAAACTGTTAAAGGTTGTGTTATTATGTATCTTACGAATCCTCGAGTTACGTTTTGTGCAGGTATATAAATTACAGAGCCAGAATTGTACCATCCGCTACTTATATACGCTAACTGACCGTTGATGTAGCCAGTAGCGTTAACCGGATCTAAAATGTAGTACTGCAAAACATATACTGGACTTACGGTTAGGCTGTTGTAAAGAAGTAAAGAGGCGTTATTTAAGATCTCACCACTAACGTTAACTCCAATAAGTGTATACCTCTCTACAGGGCTTAAGTAAATATACTTTATAAAGGTAATATTAATAGGAGTCCTGAAAGAGTATTTTCCTGGCAAGTATAACTGGCCTTGAACATAGAATGGCAAACTGCTGTAGACAGTTACTATACCTCCAGAAATTATTACCTTTTTAGATACTGAATAGACGAGATTCTTGCCCACATATAATGCAGAATCCACATAGTAAACACCAGGAGATAAATCAATTTTAGATGAGCTGTTTAAAATCCTTAAAATACTTCCCCTATAATCTAAAACCTTAATTACCCATTGGGCATTTGAGGGCGTTGCTATTATATGTAATGTATTATTGGTTGTAGAGATGTTAACACCAGTGATCCAGAGGAAATATTGTGAGTTTGTTCCAGCAGTTTGAACAACCGAATTGTTAATGTAGGTCTCATTTATACCATCAAATTCGTCTACGTATTCAGCGGTCTCTCCTCCGAACACATTATATATGGGTTCCAGACTTATAGCTGAAGGAACGCTGTACCATGTACCATTAAAGAAATATTCCAGTGACATCCTTGAAGACCAGTTATAAACATATAATCCTGAACCTCCTCCAGCTCCACCGATAACGAATTGAAGCACTATTGGTTTAAGGTCAATATTTGGAAATAGACCAGCGAGAAACTGAGGATCTGACGAGTTTAACTTTACAAGTATCTTATCGTATAATATGAGTCCTGAATTGTATGTGCTATTTGAAAAGGAGAAGTATATAAGTAATTGAGGGTAAGTATAGTTATCAGTTTTAAGCGTGCCAATAAACATCTCTAAGGTTATATTGAAAGGAGCCTTTGTCAGAAAATAATAGGGTGAGACGAAATAGTAAAAGGTGTAATTTGTATAAGAAATAGTTATATTTGTCACATTCCCGTTACCATTTACACCAGGTAAAGTATTTCCAGTAGCGTTCCATAGGTTATCAACAATACTAATGTTATAGAAATCCCTAGTTTTCTGGACAATAGCTACATCTTGAACCCAAAGTAATTGCTTATACGATACGTTGAAATTAGCGTTCAACTGTAAACTGTAAACAGGTTGATTAATAGGTCTTCCTGAAATGAAAGATCCTCCGTAAAAAGAGAAAGAGCCCTTTACACCGGTAGTAGTCAAGTTATAATTAATGTAACCGTTTGTAGTTAGCAAAGAGCCGTTCACGTTTATCCCCACAGGTCTATTAAGATAGAGAATTGACTGTTTTACGGGAGTTAACGAGTGCGAGCTTAATGTAAAAATAGAGGGAGCGATAATTATCGTTATAATAAATATAATAAGAAAAAGCCTTAACTTATTTAGAGCCACATTTTTCCTAATAATTGATAAATATTAAACTTAACTAATTATTCGCTTAATACTCCATCCTTATACTTTCTGTATTTCTTTATCTCGAACTTTACAACATCTCCCACATCATGCCATTCCTTAGAAGGTAAAATAACCTTAAACTTCTCATCAACTGTGCAGAAGAGATATAAAGATTCACCAAACGCTTCCATGGAGTCAACAACTGCCTTTATCCCGCTTCCCAACTCCGTCCACTCAGGTCTAAAGCCCACTTCTACATTAGGATCCTCACCTATATAATTACCAGGAAGGAAGTTCATCGGAAAATCACCTATAAACTGTGCAACCCACTTAGTCTTAGGATACTCGTATAAATCTAAGGGCTTCCCAACCTGTTCAAATTTGCCTTTATGAAGAACTGCTATTCTGGTCGCTAAGCTCATAGCCTCCTTTTGATCGTGGGTTACATAGATAAAGGTCTTCCCAACCTCCTTTTGAATCCTCTTCAACTCACCTCTAGCCACAAACCTTGTCCTGGCGTCTAAATTGCTTAAAGGCTCATCTAAGAGGAAGAACACTGGATCCCTAACTAGGGCTCTAGCAATTGCAACCCTCTGTTGTTGCCCTCCACTTATTTTAAGAACGTTTTTATCTAGAATGTCTTGAATGCCCAGTAACTTAGCGACCCTCATGACCCTCTCCTTGATTTCCTCTTTTTTCATCTTCCTCATCTTCAGCGGAAATGCAATATTATCATAAACGCTCATGTTAGGGTAAAGAGCATAATTCTGGAACACCATTGCAATATTTCTCTTTTCCGGAGGCAAATTTGTCATGTCTTTGCCATTAACAATTATCTTCCCCTTATCAGGTCTCTCGATACCAGCTATTACTTTGAGAAGCGTTGACTTCCCTTCTCCTGAAGGTCCCAATATTACGAAGAACTCACCATCCTCTATCTCTTGAGTGATGCCATTGAGCACTACATGATTGCCATATGATTTCGTAATATCTATCAGCTGAATAGTCATCTCTTAATCCCTCCTGCTAGATATTCTCCCCTTAGATATTTTTGTAAGAGCAGGGTAATAACTACTACGGGTATGGTGAATATTAAGGAGAAAGCTACAGCTGCCAGCATATCTCCTCTAGTTATGTTATAATATATCTCCACGGGCAGGGTTGGAGTTATGGGCATTAGAATCACTGCAAAGGTGAACTCATCCCATGAGAACATCCATGAGATTAAAAATGCTGCCACAATCCCTGGTGCTGCCATGGGTATCAAAATTCTCCATAAGGCTTGAAATACCGATGCACCATCTAATCTAGCTTGATATTCTATTTCTAAAGGTATTGCTGAAAAAGTTCCTTCTAATATAAAAGTAGCTAAGGGTAACGTTATTAATGTTTGAGCTAACGCTAGTCCTGGTATGGTGTTAAATAAATGGGCTCTAATGAACTCAGCCGCTATTGGCACAGCTATAGAAATTGAAGGCATCATGTTAGTTATCAACAGCAATAAAGTTATGGGATAGGCGATCTTATATGATAGCCTACTTAAACCGAGTCCCGCAGGAATTCCTAAAGCTATACTCAAAACCCCAACTAGTGTCGCAGTACCTAGACTCCTAAGGAAAGGCTCTACAAAGTTATATTGTGTTAATCCGATAATTAAATTCGATAAAGTAGGCGCTTGCAAAAGCAGCGAAGGATAGAGAGAGAAGATGGTGTATTTAGGGGAGTTAAATGCAACTAGGATTAGAATATAAAGCGGGAACAAGAAATAGATCGAGAAGATTATTACACCGATATAAATAAGTATTTGACGAGTATTCATTTACCTCCTCCTCCCTATTAGTATGTTTAAGAGAATGAAAATAGATATGAAACCTATTAGTATAGTTGCGGCAGCATAGGAAAGATAAACTGAGGCTCCTGTTGAATAGAGCTCATAGACTAAAGTTGTCAATAACGGTGGATGGAAACCAATTAGGATAAGTGGTAGTGCAAATATGTTAAACTCGCTCACACCTCTTATTATTAATGCTATAGCTATGAACGGGAGCAAATTGGGTAAGGTTATATGAATGAATCTATTCAACATATTCGCTCCATCAATTGCAGCGGCATAGTATATCTCTTGAGGTATTGACATCATCCCCGAAAGGAGGATCAATATCATCATAGGAGTGTTCTTCCAGCTATCTGCAATATCAACAACGAAAACTTTTAGGTAATAATTTGAGTACCAATCTATTCCTTTACTGCCTAGTAGGTGAAGTAGGGTGTTCGCGTAACCTCCTACAGGTTGAAATATTAGACTGAAGGCTATAGCTGATACTACAGTAGCTATGCCAAGAGAATATGTTGTTATCACTGAAAATGCCCGCTTACCCCTAAACTCGTTAGCTAATATTGAGGCAACACCTAGGGCTATAAGCAGTTGTACAAATAATGCCCCTAAGCTAATTATGATAGTGTTTATCGCGGCTCCTCCTGGATTAAAATAGCTTAATGATTTGTAATTAACAAGAGAAAAGGAACTAGTTGCTGGATCCCAGAATGATAGAATTATAACCTTAAAGGCTGGATAAAATGCGAAATAACCTACATAAACTATAGCAGGTAAAGCTAACAAAAAATAACTTAAATCCCTTTTATTTACCATGCGTCATCTCCTCAAGCATATAATGGTCCAAACATCCCTTCTTCATATTCGTTTGCTACAGTCTGGTTATAATATGTTTTTAAGTATGTATACATCTCAGCGTTTGCCTGACTTAATATCGATGGTATTTCACTATAAGGTGCATGATTTACAATTATTTCATCAAATACTTTATCCGCTATAGTTCCCCACTCAGTAATCCATGGAACTGGTAACCTAAAGAACGAATGCTGATAAGCTTGTAGCTCCACTTGATATAACGCTGATATATTACTGGGTAAGTTCTGGTATGCCTTCTCATTAACTACTGGCCATCCTAAGGCTACAATGAATTGTTGCTGAACTTGAGGAGATAATAGGAACTCTATGAATTTGATAAGGTATGGTAAATCAGTAGCTCCTTTAGGTATAGCTAACACATCCCCTCCGATTAACACATCATTATTCGCAGGACCTTCTGGGCCTGGATAGAAGCCTATGTTGCTTACGTTATAACCCTCGCCCTTCATCACTGAATAAATATATGGCCATTGATAGTCTAATATATAATAAGCACCATCTCCTAAACCCTTATATGAGCCCCAATAACCATGAACGTATCCAGGATAGAAGTACTGCGATAAGTTATATAGGAACTCAAAGGCATAGATGTCTCCTGAATCGTTAAATACGAAGGGATTTCCTCCAGCTTGGACCATCCATTGAAATAGTTCTGTATAGGTACTAGCACCGCCATGTCCCTGGAACATAATAGGTGCCTTGCCAGTCTTCTCATATATTATCTTCGCATCTTGAAGTAGTTGGCTCCATGTTTTTGGAGGTGTTAATCCTAACTCATTAAATACTGTCTTATTGTACCACACTAAAGGTAAGTTTCCTCTAAATGGTATGAAGTACACTCCGTGATATACTTGCTCTTCATAATCCATCAATTTAACCATTGAAGGGATAAAGGTTACATTAGAGGTGATCTGATTTATGTAAGGCGTGATGTTCATCAGATACCCTCCATAGAGTAATTCTCCTATAACGAGGTTATCCTCAGCGATTACAGTTGCTCCCACATCTCCACCTTTCACTAGAGCTTCGATAGTATTAACCATATCAGAGGCGCTTTCATCAATATAGTTTATCTTAATATTAGGATATAACTTCTCAAACTCTGGTATTATATAATGCTCTGTGTAATTTGCTTCAGAGGGCGCTAAATCATCATAATAATTTATCACTATTACCTTACTTGTTGTCGGATGATGCGTAGTAAAATAATAGGCTAACGCTCCCCCAACAACAGCTATTACGATTATTACAGCTATTACAATAGCTAATGTAGTTGAGATAGCTTTACCCAACCTCATAGAACATCTGTATTACTTATTGTAATCATGGTTTATATTCGTTCATTATTATTTGTAGCTAAATTATGTAGAATTTATACAATTTGTAATAAGTAATCTACCTCACAATTACTTTTGTAAAATTTATTGGTAATCTTTGTTATTTTTTATGAATCTTAGAGATTTACAAAGTCGAGTAAAGCCTCACCTTTAAGGTGAAAAAGGAAGTCAGCATTAATCAAATGTGGCAATTTTTCTAATTAAAAAGAGATAGAAATGTATAAATAATATAAAATTAAAAAAACGTATTCATGCATTATTATTTGTTTACAATATTAAATGAGTCAAGATGAGGAACTCGTGTACTATAAAAAGTAATAAACACTTCGAAGGAATTCTCGAAAATAATGTTTAAATATTTCAAAAATATGTAAGTATACTATATGAACGAAGAGCTATTAAATAATTGGATCAAAGACCACCAAAAACTGCTAGATCTACTATACGATATTATGGTGGATATCAAGGAAGGGAGGATAGAACAAGCATGGACTCTCATGGAGGAGTTCTCAGCGGAAGCGGGACCATTACTGCGTTTTGAAGAAGATGTCCTATTCCCCCACCTAAAACCTATCATAGGAGAGAAAAATGTGGACTTACTATTGCAAGACCATGATGAGATAATTAGAACTTTTGAAAAGCTCTACCTAGTCCTCAACAAGAATCAATACTCTAAAGAGGAAATAGAGATAGCGTTAGATATGGCTAAATATACTTTACTCAAGATCGCATTACACGAGGGTTTACAGCTGTTCTTCAATATGCTCTCTGATAGTGCACAGAGGGAGATGATCGAAGAAAGGGATAAGCTATATAAAGATGGTATTGATTTACATAAGTGGATTGAACAAATAAGGGAAAGAAAGGTTTTAATCTCGTAAACCAAAGAAGTAAACCAATGAAAATAGAGATACTAGCTTATGAGATTAAACATCTTTTAACTAGACCTCTAATACTAGCCTCTATTATTATTTTTGTTGTAATTGGCATATACGAATCATACTATTTGGTACCGATCTGTTTCACCCTAGGCGTTACCTTACCTGCAATTGTTTCGACTTCATCAATACTGTTCTCCACTCTTTACCCTCTAGTAGTTGTTTATATAGCCTACACAAATTATGCAAAACCAAAGGCTGAAGGAGCTTTAGAGAGCGTTTTAGCTACTCCAGTTTCGAGATCCGAAGTATTCCTTTCGAGGATGACTTCAGGAACGGTGATCATATTTATCTCAGTGATAGCCTACACTTTAGCTATTAGCTTCTTCATATGGTATTTATTTGTTGGAGTTGTAGCAACGGAATTCCAGGGACTTCTCCTGTTTATCCTATCGAGTTTCTTAGAGTTAGCTATGCTATACTGGATATTTATGGCAATAGGCTCCATTTCTAGAACTCAAGGGCAATATATAATCTTCTCAGCTATTGCTTTAGCGATCTTTGAAGGTTTAAGCTTCCTAGCTGGTGTCTTTCCAGGTTTCTCATGGTTGATATACTCCTTCACGCCCATAGGGATATCTCAAGGGATAAACTCAGTGATTCTCTCAGGTTTTCTTTCTCAACCACCATTACCTTTCTGGATAAGTCCAATAATTTGGATGGCATTACCACCATATTTAGGAGTTAGACATTACACCATTACAGACCAACCTTAAGTTAATCGAATACTCTTTATAACTCAAAACAAGAAAGTTAAGTGATGATTGAAGTAAAGAACCTGACCAAATACTACGGCGGACTCAAAGCTTTAGACAACGTCACGTTTACTGTTAATGATGGAGAGATAGTAGGCTTTGTGGGCATGAACGGTGCAGGGAAGACAACAACTATAAAGATAATAGCAGGAATACTAAGACCTACAAGCGGTAATGTGTTAATTGACGGTTATGATATAGTTAGAGAAAAAGATAAGGCGTCCCTTAACATAGGTTGGGTATCAGAATCCCCTTCTTTTGAACAGGATTTTACAGTAATCGATTACTTAAGGTATATAGCAGGATATTATGGAATGAGAGGCAATGAGAGGGAAAACAGGATAAAGGAGGTAATGGATGAAGTAGATATTTACCAATATAGAAATAGGAAAATAAGAGAGCTATCATATGGGAACAAGAAGAGGTTAGCCTTAGCAATAGCACTTCTCAATAGACCTAAAAACCTGCTATTAGATGAGGTACTTAACGGCTTAGATCCTGAAGGAATTGCCTTCTTTAGGGATTTGGTAACGAAATATAGAAAGGAGAAGAAAGCCATACTCTTCTCTTCTCACATACTGTCTGAAGTGGAGAACATCGCTGATAGGGTTGTGTTCATAAATAAGGGGAGGATAATAGGGGAGAAAAGCGTTGAGGAGATAAGAAGAGAAGTTAAACCGAATGCACTGAAACTTAGGGTAAAGAACCCTGATGAAAAACTCTCAACTATACTCTCGAAGTTTGGTAAAGTAAGTAAGGAGAGAGGAGATGAAATAATCATCGAGGAGTTCAAAGGAGAGGCAGATGATGTGGTTTCAATACTTGTAAAAGAAGGTTATAAAATCGTTGAAGTGGTACCACAGAGGCAATATCTAGAGGCTTATTTCTTAAGGCTAATAGGTGAAGGTAATAATGAACATAAGTTATGATGTCCTAGCTTTTATGAAGAGGAGTTCGATTATATTATCCTTATTAGTATTGATAGCAGTTGGAGTAGCTTCCTTAGGTCTAACATACTTCATGGATCTGTCCAATTTACAACCTTATCACTACGCGTTCATAACCTACAATGATAAACTTGGCTACATATTAAATTTCTACGGGAAACCTATTGCTAATGCTAAGATCTTGATGACAAGAGGTATAACTATCTCAAACAGTTCAGGCTTATTTCGGCTGAACGGGATTGTTCAGTCTGTGGAAATAAATAATGTAAACGTCACGTTTATTTCTAACAAGTACTTTATCGTGCTTAACACTACTACCAATGAGGCGGAGCTTGTAGTGTTGGCACCACCTGGGACAAAGGTATATTATGGCTACTCTCCAACATCCTTGACCTATTTAGGTGTAGTTAAGCATGCAATAAATGAGTTCATAGTAAATTATTCACCTTCTTTTATTTCAATTTATGTTAAGTTAAACTCTACAACGTTCTCCTTTAATATTCCCTATAAGGTTATAACTCCAGTTGAGTTTGTGATGAGATCCTCACAGCTTCTATTACCTTTATACTCCCTAATCCTTATCTATCTCGTTTTCTCACTCTTTGTATCACAGAAATCCAATAAAAGCCTAGATTTAGTTTTAGCCACACCTATAACTCGACGTGGACTATTCTTTAGCAGGTTGCTTGTAGGTTTAATAGTGATTATTGGAAGCTCATTTATTACAGCCTTAATAACCTCGTTAGCAACAATGATCGTCACTTCTTATGAAGGTTCGTTCTTATCAATTATCTCACCTCCTCTATATTTACTTCTAAGCTATGAACTCTCATTTTATTCTCTTTATCTCTTAATAGGCATAATGATGAAAAATAACGCCCATTACTTATTCGCGTCTGTAACAATATTCATAGCCCTCTTTATACTAACCACTGAGCAGGCTGAACTACCTACTTTTATAAGCTATCTAGACCCTATGATAATCGAGTTTAATTCATTAAAATATCTTACAGTCACTTTATGGATTATAATTCCATTAATCATAAGCCTTATATATTTTAATGTGACTGATGACGTCTAATTTCAAAAACTTTTTATGTTGCTAAAAATAAGATATTTACAATGGTCTCAATAAAAATTCTAGTCACAATAGTGATCGTCATATTAGTCAGTAGTGTAATATATGAGACTATGATAGCTCCTAGATTAAATTTACAGTCGCCAATAGGTCATCTGATCAAGTATAATAACGTTGACTATGCACCACCTGGTTTAGTTGAAATTTACGTTGTATCCTGGTATGGTTGCCCTATGAGGGCAGGACTTTCATGGGCTCTCTATTTAGCTTTACAAAAGTACGGGAATGTAACTGTAGAGCCTCATGGTTCTTTAATGATTGGTGAGCCCAGTGGAGTGTTCAAGAATATTCTACCTGCAGATACATCAATACCTAGTTTACTATTCGTCAACTTCACACCTAACACAAACGTTAGATTTTATGAGATAATGGTATACAATCAAGAGCTAAACGAGACCACACTAGGCTATTTTATAAGAAATTATACGGGACAATACGACGAAAAACCGCCAGTTTCGGCAGTTAATTTAGGGCTTTTAACTCTTGAAAAATTAGCTCCTAGTTGGGTATATCAGATAGTTTACACAACACAGGTTGAGGAAAAATTAATGCCTGTGGGAAACGGTTCAGTGGCGTTCGCTGCTCACCATTTAGTTACAGAATTGATAATTACCGGTCCTAAGGGCACTTGGATTGCTTTATTTTACGTTTATCCTGTAACCCCAGGAGCTGTGGTAGCGGATTCAGGATATTCAAATATGAACGTTCAGGAGGCGCAATATGTCGCATCACAGATGCTAGCTAAAATAAATTCAGGAAACATTCCAACTAATATCCTTCAGGCAGCTAACGAGATAAATAGTGTTATTCAAGAAGAACTATCTTAATATATTTCTTAATTTTTTTTATCTTAATCCTCAAATTCTCACGCGTCTTATAGGGTTAAAAAGTCTTAGAGCGGGGGAGAAGTCAAGTAACTATTCTATTTCTCTCAGCCTCAGTAACCTAACTCCTAAACCCACGAATACTATAGTTGCAACCAGTAAGGCAAAAGTATTGATAATATTAGGCGGCTGAGAATATAAAACGAGGTCCCTAATTATTGTAGTTACTAGCGATAATGGCTGATATTCTATGAACGGCCTTACATAGGGTGGATAAGCCAATGGTGAGAAGAACACATTACTTAGGAATATCAGTGGAAAGACAAACACGTTTGCGACTACTTCTGATAGGAATATCTTATCCTTCGGAGTAAGCCCATAAATTATAGCACCTAGACCACCAAACATAAGGGTTGATACAACCAGCGTCCCTAAAAACTCTAGGCTAACAATAGGATAAAAGCCATAGAGTAAACCCAAAATAAAGATCAAGGCTGTAGATATTAGTGTTACCACTATTGTATAAAGGATTATAGACAAGGACCACTCAGCAGAGGATAGAGGACTTGAGGCTAACCTCTCCACTAACCTATCCCTATAATAGCCAGCTGAAACTCCAATAACTCCTAAAATTCCATCAGACAGAGCTACAACTCCTACCATTCCTGATATCAAGTAAGCATAATAGCTGAAGCCCTTAACAAGCTCTATGTTAACGGCTTTAGTAGTATCATTAGACGTTTGATAGGTAGATATTAGAGCGCTCAAGGATTTTACAAACTCCTCCTCGCTATTAGGAGCTATTATCTTCACTTCACTCGCGGAATAGTTTACGTAAATGAAACCATGGGTTATCGCATATCTCTCGTTTGAACCGTAAATAGCGTAAAATAAACCTGAGGTGTTTATGTATTTAGCTAATCCATAGTTATTGGTGATAACTCCCACATGAAGATAGCTGCTAAATCCGCCAAAAACTAAGGCAAAGATTATGGTGAGTAAGAGAGGGAAAACTATTACCCAGAAGATAACGAATCTGTTCCTCAAATTATCTTTCAAAAGCGCTGAGAGCGTTAATAATATCCTGTTAGCTATAGCCTTCACCTCCCTCGTATTTACCTATTAGCTCTAAATAAGCCTCTTCTAAATTCTCTTTCTTAAACTCTTCAATCAGTTGTTCAGGCGAGGACAACCTTACCATCTGACCGTTAATAAGAACACCAACCCTTGAAGAATACCTTTGTGCCTCCTCTAAATAATGAGTTGTGAAGAAGATAGTGACCCCCTTCTCTGCCTTTAGTTTTTTTATTAATTCCCAAAACTCTTTCCTGGCTTTAGGATCCAGACCTAACGTAGGTTCGTCTAAAAATATCAACTCGTTATTACCTACAAAGGTTGATGCTAGTCCTACCCTTCTCCTCATACCTCCTGACAAGTACCTGAGCCTCTTGTTTCTTACCTCCCTCAGTCCGAACTCCTCTAGAATTTCATCGATATTAAGATGCTCTCTATACAGTTTAGCAAAGTATTCTATGTTCTCTTCCACAGTCATATCCATAAATCCTTGATAATCCTGGGGCATTACGCCAATCTTTTCCCTTATCCTCTTGCAGTCTTTTGGAACTTCCATGTCTAAAACGGTAACATTTCCAACTGTAGGTTTATACACACATGAAAGGATCTTGACAGTTGTGGTTTTTCCAGCACCGTTAGGGCCTAAAAGAGCGAAGATTTCTCCTTTATTCACTTCGAACGAAATTCCTTTTAGTGCTCTTACTGTTTTAAAATCTTTAACTAAGTTGTAAACCCTAATAATTATACTCATTAAAATTAACTAAAAAAGAGGAGTTTTAATATCTATGCTATTAATTATTTAAACGAAAACTAATAATAGGGAACGAATTAAAATCTTTTAGGGAAGTTTGCGGAAAATATTCCTGCTTTATCACTTAACAACATAAGAGTAGCCAATTAAGACTTTGAAGTAGTACAGAAGGATTTTTATCTCATGAAGTTGAGAAAAGCCTTACTGACAACGAGAAGGTAAGACCTATATAGGAAACTATGTAATTAACATTCAGACAGATAAATTACTAGATTACCTGTTTTCACTTAAGGTTAGGAAAAGATTTAATTAAAATACAAAATTTATTGTACATATGGCGAAAAAGTCAAAGAAAGTAAAGACTACAAAGAACTCTGAGAAACAATCAAGTTACTATGGAACTGTTGGAATCCTTGTTATAATAGGTATAGTCGTAATTGGAGTTGTTTTAGGTTATACTATGTTGCACAATAGTGCCTCTTCTTCTGTAGTATCAGCAACTCCAGTTTATGGCAAATTCTTCAAAGTTTCTAATCAGGACTATGCACCGCCGGGTGAAACATACATTTATCTTGTTTCATGGTATGGATGCCCATTTGGAGCTGCAATGTCTTGGCCTCTATACATGTTACTTTCACATTATGGTAATTTAAACGTATCATTACACGAATCAATAGCGGAATCTGACATTGGGGGAGCTGTACCAGGACTATTGTTCTTCAACTTCACCCCCAACTCCACAGTAAGATTCGTTGTGTACTATTTGACTAACCAATACCTAAACGCTACAATAAACGGAACACCGATAAATGGATCTGTTCTAACATTTATGCTCAACGAGCTTAAAAGCGAAGCTCCATCCTGGCTTTATAATTATGTCTTCAACTATACTAATGTTTATCCTTTAGTTAGAGAACCCAACGGATCAGTAGTCCCAGTAAACTTTGCAGGAAGACCTCCTCACATAATCTCTACTCTAGTTATAACAGGACCTGGTGGAACATATATGCTCATAGGAGAGCCTTATGGACCATATATAACCACTCTTACCACCTATACACCGCAAGAGCTGTATAACGACATACTCAACCACAATGTCCCCAGCTTCATACAGCAAGTTTATGAAGAGTTCTATCAGGTGCTTCAACTTGCTATGTCCTGAAGTGTTAGAGTTCCGTTTAGGAAAGGATTATTATTTTTCTCCTCACCTAAAGTCGAGGACTCGCCATGTCCTGGAAGAACAATAAGCCTATCATCTAACCCTTTTAATTTTTCTAGGCTCTCGAAGAGCTTCTCAGCGTTACCGCCAAGATCCACTCTACCTACTGTACCCTTGAAGAGAGTATCCCCTGTAAACAGGAACTTATTATCAACTAGGAAACAAACACTGCCCATCGTATGTCCTGGAGTATGGATTACCTCGATTTCATCTATTTTACCCTCTGATATATAACCATCGATCACTGGAACTTCAAAATCTTCAGGAATGTTAAAATACTCGGCCAACTCCTTACTTCTGAACACAAGTCTTTCGTCATCCTTGTGGATCAAAAACTTCACACCGTCAAATCTTGCCTTAATAGATTGCACACCCATTATGTGGTCAAAGTGACCATGTGTTGCAAGAATGTATTTTAGGTTAATGTTCCTGGACTTTATGAAATCGATAACTTCATTAAGATTATTCCCGCCAGGATCTATAATATAACCTTCCAGTGTACTTTCATCCCAGAGCACATAGCAATTAGTGAGTAAAGGACCTACAACGAACAGCCTATACTGCATAGATTAAATTATAGCTGAAGGAAGGAAATAAAAATAATACATAATTAGCTCTTGTAGACACCTAAATCTTTCATTATATCTTCAGCAACTTTTTTACCTGATAACACCATCGCTCCAAATATCGGTCCCATCCTAGGCAATCCCCTTACTTCAGCAACAGACATTCCGGCAACATATAAGCCTTCAACTACTTTTCCACTATTCTCTACAACTAGCTGTTCAGCTATTTCACTGTAAGCTGACTTCTCCCCAGGGATATTAATGCCTAACTCAGGCAACTTTCTAGCAGCTACTGAAACTATTTCAGCATCATGACCTGTGGCATCAACAACAGCTTTAGCTGAGATAAATATCGGATCTGTATGTAAGCTTGCCATCTGACTAGCAGTCCACTCAAC
Organism: Sulfolobaceae archaeon; assembly: GCA_026627305.1. Classification (GTDB taxonomy): domain Archaea; phylum Thermoproteota; class Thermoprotei_A; order Sulfolobales; family Sulfolobaceae; genus JAPNVD01. The sequence continues at coordinate 43,233 of JAPNVD010000013.1, read as the reverse complement.
TGCGACCCCTGCAACTCTCAGCGGGTTCTCCCTAAATATCACATCATCAACGCTGACACCGTGTATCACCTTAGCACCGTTATCAATAGCTGATGCTGCGAGCTTTGCCATAAATTCAGCTGAATCAACTATGTAAACTCCTTCTTCAGCTTTTACCAACCTAATTCCCATCTCTTTTAAAACCTCATCTGCTGGAGACTCTATAACCAATTTATGGAAATGCATAGCTCCTCCTCCTATTCCACCTCCAAATGATAACCTTCTCTCAAAAACTACAGTCTTTAATTTAGCCTTAGCTAAATAATAAGCAGCAGTTAATCCAGCTGGACCTGCACCTACTATGACCACATCAGAATCAGCTATATCCATCCAGTCCTCCATTGTGTATTTAACGATATACCTGGTAATCTTTACCTCATCAACTTGCCTAATTTTTATATATTCCATAATAGAAACTCAATAAAATATCTTATAAAGTTGGATATATACATCAAACTCATCGATTTATATTTAGAAATAAATTATAATAAGATGAAAAGGATATTATGCCATTAAATCTTAACGCAGAAACGTTACAACAGAGGTGCTCATGGTGCGGTAAAATAATAAAAGGTAAACCAATAGTCGTTAAAACCTGTTGCAATAATAAGCCGTGGGTTTTCTGTAGCGATAGTTGTTATAGACAATGGCATGCAGATTGGTTGAGAAAACAAGAACAAAAAATCGGTAAGTTAAGAAAGAATCTCATATAACTAGAGAATTAATTAATAATGAATTATTATTTTGTAGTTAATAAATGAGTTTATTCAATATGTTTTGAGAAAGATTTATATTTCGTAATCTAGTTCTACCATATATGGATAGATTAACCAGCTATCTAGCTATAACTGGTTTTTCGATCTCTTTATTCTTGTGGGGATTTACACTTGCCTCTTCTTCTTTGATAACAGCATGGCCTATCATACCTAAATATGCTTACTCCTATTTACTTGCGACTCCTCCTCTATCTTTACTTCTAGGAAATCTAGTCATGGGAAGGTTAGCTGATGTAATAGGCAGAAAGACAATGCTAATCAGTGGTTTAATAATATATAGCATAGGAACAATAATAGTTCTGTTAAGCAATTTCTGGCCCTTAATAACATTAGGCCTGGGTTTAGTGATGTTTTCTATAGCTGGAGGTGACGAGCCTGCGGTACTATCTTATCTATCTGAAACCCTGGGTAAAAATGTCAGAGGTAAATGGATACTTTTTGTCTCTAATTTCGCCAACATAGGACCTATATTTGCCGCTGTCTTTTTCCTCCTCTTGAACACCTCAATGTTTGAACAAAAGTTGGCAATAGGAATAACATTCCTCTTATCTCTACCATTAGCCTTTCTGATAAGGTTCAAGTTACCTGAATCTGAAAGGTGGGTTGAAGTCAAGAGCTCTGGCAAGAAGTTGGGGAGATTAGTGAAGATGAATTGGGTAGTGCTCTTCACTCTATTAAGCATAGCCTTAACCACAATACTAACTTATGGTTTAATAGCGTGGGTTGTTGGACCCTTCTTTTATCCTAAACAGACACCATGGATCATCCTAGTTTATAATGTAGGAGATGTGGCTGGTGGCCTAATAGGCTTTGGTATAGCTGAAATGATAAGCAGAAGGGTTATAAATGCTATAAGTTACATACTAGGCACTTTAACTATAGGGCTCATCTTGTTACAGCTTCTTTACTTACCAAGTAACATAGGGCTCTTCTATTCACTACTCTTCTTCAACGGAATATTCTCCCAGTTAACTTGGGGTTTAAGACTAACCATAGAGTCTGAGGTATTCCCAACTTACTCAAGGGCAACAAGTATATCATTTATAAGGTCTTTTGCCTGGTTCGCATATGTTCTCTCTATTTTCTTCACACAATCGTTTACTTCTATACAATTCATGGAGTATACCCTAGGATTATGGGCCTTAGGTTTAATAGGCTCAGTAGTGTGGTTATTTAGAGGAGTTGAGACAAAAGGAGTAGGCATCGATGAATTGGAGATGAAGATATATGGTAATAGTTAAGAACAAACCTACATTTGATGAATATAAAAAGATATTTTCTAGATTAGGTGCGAAGAGAAACGATGTTATGGTATCGTCTGATATAGGAATAGATGTGGGCATAGGAATAGCTGACAATGACCTAGTTGTTGTAACCCATTCAGATCCAATACTAGGCGCTGTCAAACACGCTGGTTATTTAGTAGTACACGTAGCTTGTAACGATGTTGCTACAGCTGGTGTAGAACCAAGGTGGTTAGTCCCAACATTGATATTTCCAGATGATACATCAGAGGAGATATTCGATATGGTAACCCAACAAATAGATCAAGCATCTAAGGAGCTCAATGTTAGTATTATAGGAGGTCATACAGGCTTCACACATGGAATTAATAGGCCTATAGTTGTTGCAACCGCAATCGGAATAGGTAAAAGGGATAAAGTGCTGATTTCAGCTAAAGCGAAAGTAGGTGACGACGTTTATATAACTAAGGGGGCTGCAATAGAGGGGACATCCATAGTTGCTGAAGACTTCGAAGAAATAGCGAAAAAGAAGGGAGTAAGTAAAGAGGTTCTTGAGAAGGCTAAAGAGAACTTCAATAAGGTTAGCGTAGTAAAGGAGGCGTTAGCCCTAGCACCTTTAGTGAACTCAATGCACGATGCAACAACTGGGGGTGTTGCTGAAGGATTGATGGAATTGGCTTATTCCTCTAAAAAGGTTATAGAAGTATGGGAAGATTATATACCGTTAAGCGAAGAGGCTAAAGTCCTAGCAAAAGCCCTCGAATATGACCCTCTATGGATGATAACAGCGGGAACTCTAATATTTACAGCACCAAAGGAGAAGGAGAACGAGATAAAGAAGGTATTAACGGATATAGGGATACCATTTGCTAAAATAGGGAGGATCGTAGGTGAAGGTGAGGCTAAGGTAATCATCCATAGGAGCAATGGAAGGTCTGAAATAGTGGATAAGCCAGATCCTAATAAGGAAGAGTTAACCAGACTATGGAGTGTATATGTATGGAAATAGCTTTTGGCCCAGTCTATTCTAGAAGATTGGGGAAGAGCCTTGGTGTAAATAACATAGCCTATAAATACTGTTCATACGCATGTACTTATTGCCAGTTAGGAAACACAGTCATACTTGACTATAAAAGGAGGAAGTTTTACGAACCTGAAACCATATATGAGAGCGTTAAAAAGAGGTTAGATGAACTAGAGGAAAAGCCTGATTATATCACGTTTGTACCAGATGGTGAACCAACTCTAGATATTAACTTAGGAAAAGAAATCGAACTGCTTAAAGGGCTTGGAATACCTATAGCGGTGTTTACGAACTCGACACTGTTGTGGGATGAGGACGTAAGGAGAGATCTAATGATAGCTGACTTAGTATCAGTTAAGGTCGATGCAGTGAGTGAAAACGTTTGGAGGTTTGTGGATAGACCTCCAAAGGGTCTAAAGTTAGAGGAGATACTCAAGGGTATAGAGCTCTTCTCAGAGGAGTATAAGGGGAAGCTGATATCAGAGACCATGTTAGTCAATAGGGTTGACTACACTGAGGAGGCTAAGAAGATAGCCCTCTTCCTAAAGGGGCTAAAACATTTGGATAAAGCTTACATTAGCATTCCAACAAGACCTACGGCGTTAAGCTTTGTAAAACCTCCAAGCCCTGAAACGCTTAATTATGTCTATCAGAAGTTTGTTGAAGCTTTAGGTTTAATAGTAGAAACACTAACAGGTTATGAGAAGAGGGAATACTCATTAAACAGTGAAGAAGAAATCCTAGCTACCTTAGCTGTCCATCCCATAAGGGAGGATCTATTGAAAAATAAGGATCTAACTGACAAGTTAGTTAAAGAGAATAAGATAAAGAGGGTTAACTACAACGGCATTTATTTTTACGTCTTAAACTATAATAACCTGAGAAATTAGCTATTCCTATGGATTTTAGCGATATCTTTAAGCTTAAGCCTGTAATAGATTATGATATAAGCAGAAATGATAAAATAGCTTACGTAGTAGAACTGGAGAAACCAGTGGCTTATATTAAAGATGAAGGGAGGATAGATGTTGAAGGATATGTTGATGAAGTGAACTGGATTGATAATAAAAGGCTCGCTATAACTGTTGATCAAAAAGGAGGAGAAGTGAGACAGATCTGGATAAGGGAAACTGATGGAAAGCTAGAGAAGTTACTTGCAGATAATAACGATAATGTTTCCCCTTTCTTCATTAATGGTCCCAATAAGTTTCTCTTCATATCGAATAGGGATGGAAAGACAATGCATCTTTACCTCTACGATAATGGTGAAATAACTAAGATAAGCGATGGTGAACTACCTGTTAGCGATCTATGTTCAAATAAAAGAAAAGTTGTATACAGCCAAGGAATCTACGATAATGACGTGATAATCTTTGATTTAGATAAGAACTTAATGGAGGCTAAGATATCTTTTCCAAACTCAGAACAGCACCCCGCTAGTCAAGAATGCATACAAGAGGATGGATCAATAATCTTCCTTTCAAACCATGAAGACTTTTACAACGTGGGCTTGTGGAATAGGGGAGAGATCGAATGGTTAATTAATACAAGCCATGAGAAGTACGAGGCTATAAGCTTTAACGGTGATATATTCTATGTAGAGGATGACGATGGAACCTTCAAGCTGAGAGCTAAAAGATCAGGCAAAACGATATTTGAGGGAGGAATTATTAATAGCTTAAAGACCATGAACAATTACCTTTACTTTATTGCCTCTACTTACAATAGGTCTTTTGACCTCTATAGATTTGATGGCAATAAAGTAGAGAGGCTTACAGACTCTATTGAGGGGATAGATACTAAAGAGCTCGTCAGACCATCTAAGGTTAAATATAAATCCTTCGACGGTGTCGAGATAACAGCTCTACTATACTCAAAGGGAAACAATGAGGATAAAGGCGTTATTTACATCCATGGAGGACCAGACTGGGAGTGCACAGAAAGCCTAAACTTAGACATCCAGTTCCTAGTTAAAGCGGGATTTAAGGTGATTTGCCCCAATTATAGGGGCTCTACAGGCTATGGTAGAAGGTTTAACCACCTTAACGATAAGGATTTGGGTGGAGATGATTTAAGAGACGTAGTTGAGGCGATAAAAGTGCTGAACGTAAAAAAGGTAGCGGTAGCTGGAGGTAGCTATGGAGGATACCTAACGATGATGGCTGTTACTAAGTATCCTGACCTGTGGTGCTCAGCTGTCGCAGTAGTACCATTCGTTAACTGGTTTACCGAGAAGCAGTTTGAGAGAGATGTGCTGAAACAATATGATGAAATAAAGATGGGTAACGATGAGGCTTTATTAAGGGATAGATCGCCTATCTTTTTCGTAGATAGGATTAAGGCACCATTGTTACTATTGGCAGGGGAAAACGACCCTAGATGCCCTGCTGAAGAGACGTTACAGGTGGTTGAAAAGCTAAAGGAGTCAGGTAGGACAGTTGAATATGCCATATACAAGGATGAGGGACACGGATTTGCTAAGAAGGAGAACGAAGTTGACTCCATAAAAAGGCTTGTGGACTTTATCTCAACGCAATGTAAATAACCTTTTTACTAGAGAGGTGATATTATAACCTAATGCAAGTAATCAGAAAGCCTACAAGGATGCTCTCAGGGATATCAGCAGTAGCTATTATGACACATCCTTTTCCATGCCCTCATGGTAAGTGCATATTTTGCCCTGGAGGCGTTGAGTACAACACACCACAGAGCTATTACGGTAGAGAGCCTACGCTGATGAGGGCGATAGAGAACAATTACGATCCATTTCATCAAGTACAGTCAAGGCTTAGACAATACGTAGCGTTAGGTCACACCCCTAACAAAGTTGAGCTAATAATAATGGGCGGCACTTTCCTAGCCACTCCCTTAGATTACCAGGAGTGGTTCGTTACACAAGCCTTAGAAGGAATGAACAGGTTTCCAGATTCGACTAAACCAGGCTTCGTTTACCTTGAGGACGCACAGGAGAGAAACGAGACTGCTGACATAAGATGTGTAGGGATGACAATAGAGACTAAACCAGACTGGGCTAAAGAATGGCACGCTGATCAAATGCTGAGGCTAGGGGCTACTAAGGTCGAACTAGGAGTACAGACCATATATGACGATATCCTGAAGTTCACCAATAGAGGGCATACCGTTAAGGATTCAATAGAGGCTACTAGGATATTAAAGGACTCTGGCTTTAAGGTCGTTTATCATATAATGTTAGGCTTGCCAAAATCTGACCCTGACAGAGATCTAGAAGCTTTTAAGACAATTTTTAGTGATCCTGACTTCAGACCTGATATGCTCAAGATATATCCAACATTAGTGGTTGAGACAGCACCATTAGTGCACTTATGGAAAAGAGGACTTTACAAACCATACGATACTGATACCTTAGTTGAGTTGATATCCGAGATGTACAGATATATCCCTAAATGGGTTAGGGTTATGAGGATTCAGAGAGATATACCAGCAAACATAATCTTAGATGGCAATAAGAAGGGGAATCTAAGGGAACTCGTGGAGAAGAGGGCCTTAGAGAAGGGGATCGATATAAAGGAGATAAGGTTTAGAGAAGCAGGAATGAGTTGGCAACATAGGGGATTAACGCCTAACTTAGATAAAGTTAGGCTCTATAAGGAGGAATATGAGGCGAGCGGTGGTACAGAGGTGTTCTTATCCTTTGAGGACGATAAGGAAGTGTTAGTTGGCTATTTAAGGCTTAGATATCCCTCTATTTACGCTCACAGGAAAGAGATAGATGGTAAAACGATGATTATTAGAGAACTACATGTTTATGGGATAGAAGTCCCTATTGGCATGTGGGATGATTTAGGGTTACAACACAGGGGTTTCGGTACAAGGCTTTTGGAAGAAGCCGAAAAGATAGCTAGAGAGGAGTTTGATGCAAGAAAGGTGTTAGTCCTCTCGGGTATAGGGGTTAGGGGATACTACAGAAAGAGAGGATATGTAAGGGAAGGGCCTTATATGGCTAAGAGGCTTGAATAGCCTTTCAGTAGCCGAAATTTTCCTCATCTATCAGTGAGGGTGATATTCGTCATTCATGAAAAGTTTTAATTATATAGTTAAGATAAATTTATCCGTGAACCCATATCAAAGATTGATGATATTGAACCTGGCATTATTGTTTGCAATCATTTTTGGCGTTTCCTACATCTTAAGCTTCTTTAGATTGCCGTATTACCTAGAGATAATAATATTTGGTATCACAGTAGCTGTGATTTCAATACTAGCAAATAGGTTTATCAACAGACGGAGAGGGTTTCAAGTTAATCTAACTACACCCGATGGAAAACGCTTAACCCCTGAAGAGAAAAGGGTTCTGAAACAGAGGCTAATTCAAGATTTGGAGAATGAGAGGTTATCTGCGACTCCAGAGCTACTCAAGAACGAAGAATTTCTCAAAAGGCAATTAATTCTAGCGAGCCTATACTTGGAGGATCATGAATATTCTAAGGCAAAAAGGCTAATAGAGGACATTGAAGGGTATGTTATTGCTACAAAAGATGAGGAATTAATAGATTTATTAAAAGGAATTAAGAGCTATTTAACTAGTCTTTATTAAAGTTTAAAATAAACTAAAATAAAGATCTGTTTCAAAGTTTATAAACAAAACTAATATAAATGGTTAGCATGATTGTAACTTATGCGAATAGCTGTAACTTATGATAATGAACACAATCTAAAACCACTAGATGAGGCTGATATAGTAGGGATCATAGACGAAGAAAACAAGGTTGTTGAGCAATATGAGAATGAGGGTAAGGGAAGCAAGGAAATGACTATGGGCTTAATTCTCAATCTAAACGCTGATGCTATAATAGTTAAAGAAAGGTTCTTGTGTCCAGGATCATATGGAATGTCACTGGGTAGGATAAGGTATATCCCAGTAAACGCTCAGAAATTAGAGGAAGTCTTGAGCAAATTAGAAGAGATTAAGAAGGGAATAACAGACGAATTAGACGAGCAATATTATGCGGAATATTTTGAAGAAGAGAACAACGAATGAGATTAAAACAAAGACTAAATTTTTATTTACATATCGTTTTTCATGTTCTTTCTCTCTTCTTTCTTCTACCTCTATTCATCTATTATTATCATAGTAGCTAGAAAAGAGATAATAACCAGAATAAGCTATGGAAAGCAAGGCTATCACTACGTTAAAAACTTTAGTATATTTGACTAAAACAGTGATTTTATCTAATAATACACCCACTAGAATTATCATCAGCGATGATACGACTATAAAGCTGGATAAATATATTGCACCGTAAATTAAGCCTACACTCGATACTATGACAGCCACTAAAACTTTGCTCGGAGTCAACGCGAAAGCTCCCTGGGCTATACCAAAAATCGATCCAGTAAACTCGATCTCCTTATCTTTCAAGGCGGAATATAAGAGGAGGAGCCCCACTATTATACCAACTCCATATCCTATTTCCTTAATTACATTATTTATGCTCATCAATATAACAATGGGAATTGCTATCAGGACAAACCCGATCCCATGAGTAATACCAAACTTAATGTATTCCTTCTTACTATGCAATAGCCTCAACGTAGCTATATGATCAGGTTCAATAGCATGCTCTAAACCTAACAATATAACAATTGAGAGGATTATAATCGAAAACATGTTACAAATCCATAGTAAATATTGATTTAAAGATTTCTCATTAATGAGGGTTAACCTAAATTTCAGCAAGGTCTACGTTGGTTAAGAGTTTGAAAAGCCCTTGATGTGCTTTGAAGACTATGAAAACCCTCATAACAAAGATTTAAAATTTCATATAAATTAGAATATATTGGATGAACTACTTTAATAAATGTATGAAAATTATTTATTTTTAAAATAATATTCATTATTTCTGAGTAGCTACTAATTGAATTAAAGATAGATACATTTATTAACTGTGAGTAGCTACTAATTTTTGGTCTAAGATGAATGACGGGGAGGATTCCCTAAAAAAGCTCGAATTTAAGAGCGTTTTAACAGCTGGGATGGGGGTTTTCACAGATGGCTACGAACTTTACGCGATTTCCTTAGTTTTCTATATATTATCAAAATATATTTCCATGAGCAAGCTAGAGGAAGGCTTCCTGATAGCAGGGTCTTTCTATGGGGCAGGGCTAGCAGCACTCATTATGGGATATCTAGCAGACAGGTTTGGAAGAAAGTTCATTTATGGGTTTGATGTACTATTGATGACTCTAGGTATATTAGGACAAACAATATCACTGAACTACTTCGAACTGTTAGCATCTAGGGTGATCTTAGGGCTAGGTATAGGTGCAGATTATGTCCTCTCCCCACTAATAGCAGCTGAGAATGCAAGCCCTAAAAACAGGGGAAAGGTCATGATAATAACGTTTGCCGTACTATGGGGATTAGGTGCAGTAGCTGCAGCCTTTGTTGAACAGGTCTTGTTTATACTTCATGTATCTCAGTCATTGATTTGGAGGATTGTACTGTTAGGAGGTGCGATCCCTGCCTTCTCAGTATTTTACCTTAGGAGAAAGGTACCGGAGACTTATAAGTTCCTGACAAGGGTAAAACCGATAAAACATGAGCTAGAAAAGCTTGAAAAAGAGATCGGCAATAAGGTGATAGTTCAAGTTGATAGTACACCGTTTAGGAAACGCCTACTATCGTCAGCAACTCTAATAGTGTTGGCTTCAATACTATGGTTACTTTATGATATGTATTCCTCAACTTTCGCGATTTATGGTCCCATAGCAATAGCCGCTAACCTAGGTCTCACACCTATAGAGTTCACCTACGCTGCACAGTTCATAGCAGGGATACCAGGTCAAATAATCAGCATATCCTTAGTTGATAAGATTGGCAGAAAGCCTCTCATAGTTATAGGCTATGCTGGAGTGTTCCTATGGTTACTCCTCTACTCCTTATTACTGATAAGACCAGAAGTTTTCGGGATTAGCATTCCACCAATAAGGAATCCTTTAGATGCTGCTAGCGAGTTAACCGGTAGAGCTGCGGAGCTTGGATTTTCGTTTTATTTACTGAACTACTTGTTCGCCGCTATAGGACCGGCATCGATAATAGGATCTGCAATGCTGACCCCAGAACTTGTACCAACTAAAGTTAGAGGTACAGGGCAGGCTATAAGTGTAGCTACTGATAGGTTTTCCACTGCCTTGAGCTTAACAGCGTTTCCCTTATTGCTAAGCAAGTTCGGTTTAGGTGCACTTTTAGGTGCTTTTGCACTAATAGCCCTACTTTCATCATTAATAACAATGATAGCTATACCTGAAACAAAAGGTGTATCATTAAGTTAAGCATCAAGGTTTTTTATTATAAACTATATTTATTATTCCACATATGAGAGAAGATGTTTTAAACATTATCCTCAAGGCACATAAAGAGAAAGTCAAGGTAACCCTACCTAAAATAGACAGTTTGCAAGAAGCCTATGAGATCCAAAACGCTCTAGTTGAGAAACTAGGAGGGAGAAAGATAGGTTACAAGTTAGGCTTGACTAAGGAGGAGGTACTGGAAAAGCTTAGCCTAAACGAACCTGTGATTGGCGTGCTCTTGGATTTCATGGATAAGACCAAAAATGGAGTTGATGTAGAGAATGCTGTCAATCCACTTCTAGAGCTAGAAGTGGTAGCCAAAAGGGTTAGAAACTCGTGGAGGTATTTTCTAGGTTTTGAAATCCCTGACGAAAAGATCAGCAACTCAGACCCCCTATCGTTAGTGGCAAATAATGTAAATGCCTGGGGGTTTGTTGTAGGGGAGGAGGAAGTAAATAAGGAAGAAGTAAACGAATGCGAGCTATATAAGGATGGTAATCTGTTGGGTAGAGGAAAGGTAAACCTGAAATACTTACCGTGGCTTGAAAATAAGGTAAAGATAAATGACGGTATGATAGTGTTTACTGGGGCTATTGTAGGACCAGTGAACCTGAGTAAAGGTAAATACGAAGGTAGATGTGGTAAATATAAGATTATCCTTTCTCTATAAACAATAACCTTTTTATCAGATAGCTGTTAAAATATAATGTATGCCCCATCTTCTAGCGTTAATTATAGGAATATTAGCGATAATCATCGCGTGGGTAATAGTCTCAATCCCTGTATGGATATCCTCAAAGATGGTGGGTGCTAGGGATTCCTCTTTTGGTAAAGCAATGCTTGTAACGCTCCTAATATTCATAATCTTCATTCTCTTAAACGTTATATTCTCCCTAATTCCAATAGGGCATATACTAGCCTTCCTCATATCGTTACTCATAATATTGGGACTGTTTAAAGCCTCCTATGGAATAAGCTGGCTCCAATCCATAGGGATGGCAATACTGACTGTCATAGCAACTGTAGTAATACTCGTAATATTAGCTGCAATAATTGGGATAACGATACCCATCTTCCATATCCCACCAGTTGTTGTGATAAAGAGATGAAGAAAATCCCTCTTATTACCTCACCCTATCCACAACAAAATGGACTATTGCAGGCTTTCCCTCCTTAACCTTATTTAGCCCCTCTCTTAATGAGGGTTCTACATCTTCAGGTTCCTCAACTAACTTGTAATAGCCACCATAGCCCTCAATTCCCTTTCCTAACATATAACCATCAAACCTAACCCCAGGATACTGAGACCTCTTTAAAGCTTCACCCTCAGGGAACACCTCCCTAACCTCATCCTCAACAGATAACCAGCCCTTATTATCGAAAAGGACTACGAGTACTGGATACTTAACTGAAGCGTAATAGAAGGCTTCTGGAACTCCAAAGATGAATTGACCATCGCCAATAGTAGCTATTACAGTCCTATCCCTTTTAGCCGCCTTGACACCTATAGATGCCCCTAATCCCCATCCTAAGTAGCCTGCTGGTGGTCCTGCAATATAGCTACCATAGTTGGATAGCTTAGCATACCTAGGGTTAAACGAGTACTCGTTGACTACTATAGTATCTTCATCTATTAGCTTACCTACTTCCCAAGATAGGTATTTTGGCTTTATGGGCTTTTTATCCTTTAACTTTTCAACCTCTTCAAGCTTTCTAGCCTCCTGCTCCCTTTTAGCCCTGATTATCCACTCCCTATCCTTAGGCTTCAAACCCTCAGCCAACAGCTTATCGAAGAAGTCAGAAGGAGTTGACTGAACGCATAGATCGCAGGAAAATCCATAAAAGGGTATTGAGGAATAAGAGGGCTCAGTATCTACCCTTATAACAGTTCCCTTTATCTTAACCTTTTTAGGTATCCACGGTACATCGTTCTCCACAACTATTATTAAGTCAGAAGTAGACAAGTCAAAGTGGTCTAAAGCCATATCACCAGTAGAGGGATAATTAACGTAACCTCCAACATAATTTATTACAGGAATGTTAATAGCATCAGCGAACAGCTTAAGGGAGTCGAACCAATCCCTTCTCCTCCCCAGATTCCACGTAACTATAACAGGCCTTTCGCTCCTATTAATCAATTCCTTAGCCTCAGCTATAGCCTTTTTGGTAGCGCCAGGCTCAAAGGGTGACATCTTAACCTTCCTCATCTCCCCATCCTCCACAGTCACCTCCCTAGGCACAACAATATATACTGGCCCCCTTGGTTCACTGAAGGCTATTTGATATGCCCTGGTTATTGTTTCAGGTATCTGTTCTACTCTTTTGATCTCAAAGGCATACTTCACGTAATCGCGGACCATCTCCTCCTGTCTCTCTGAGTCCTGAGCCCAATGAATTCTCAAATCCCTACTAGCATTACTTCCAAACTCGGTATATGGAGATCTTCCAGCTATCAAAATTACTGGAATCCTCGCTGTGAAGGCATCCATCAACACGCCAATAGCGTTAGCTGTTCCAGGGGTCGTGTGGACTAAGGCTACACCGACTTTACCTGAAAAGGAATAACCCATAGCGGCTGAAACAGCTGTGATCTCGTGAGGGACTACTTCCAGATCGGGTAACGATGGATCCCTAACTTTCTCCTCAATAAAGGCTACGTGGTCTGTACCACTAACGATAAATATCTTATCAACGCCTAAATCCCTTAAGGACTCTAAGATCAGCCTAGCTCCACTAACCATACTGATAATTTTAATTCGTTCGAATAAAAACTATCCTTTTGGAGGACTTCATAATCTAAAAATATTAACTTAAACGTGTAGCATTTGGTGAATGTTCATAAATGACGTGTTCATAACGTTAGCAATACTGGGAGATATATTGCTTATCTATCAAATAGTTCAGGAGCAGAAAAACCTATACCCCAAAGTTAGAGAGCTAAAAGAGTATCCTTCTGTATCAATTGTTGTTCCCAAGAAGGGCTATGATCCAGACTTCTGTGTAAACATGAAGAGTTTATTGGAACAGGATTACCCTGGAAAGTACGAAGTGATCTATGTGATAGATGATCCAGTTGAGGATTGCATTTGGAACCAGAGGGTTAAGGTTCTAAGAACTGAGGATACTTGCCTTATGTGTAGTGGCAAAATCAGATCACAATTGACAGGGCTTAAGTATGCCAGTGGTGAAGTTATAGCATTTGCTGACTCAGACACCTTTTACCCTAAGAATTGGTTAAAGGATAGCGTAGCCCTACTTCAGGACTACGATGCTGTAACCACGTTCTCGTGGCCAAAACCTGTGAGAGTAACGCTGAAGAATTTAGTTAGAGCAGGGTTCTGGACTCTGGGTTTCGAATCACAGTTTTCTCAGGGGAGCAGGTTCCTATGGGGAGGGTCAATGGTGTTGAAGAGAAGCTTCTTCACTAAGGATGTTGTAGATGAGCTATCTAGAGAGTGGTGTGACGATTGCACTTTAACTAGAGTTCTTAAGAGGGAAGGAAAGAGGATAGCGTTCTCAATAGATATAGAACCACTAAATTACTATGACGAGGTTGACATGCTACAATGGATGAAAAGACAGATCCTGACTGTGAAGAAGTACTCACCAAGGGGTGCTAAAGCCTTCTTATTCGTAGGGGCTATACTGTTAGCTATGCTGGTTTACTCAATAATTTTCTTAAACGCTATAACGTTTAGCCCGTTCTTGCTCTGGTTTGTAAAGAACGTTTTAAGAGGGTGGAAGTATAAGGGTTTGGCTATAGTAGCAGCGTTAATGTCTGTTATAAGCCTACCTTTCACTTTTGTTATGTTAGTTATTAACTGGAATAGGAAGGAGGTATTGTGGAGAGGAGTTACCTATAGCTTAGAAAAGTATTGACTGTTCATTAACTTATTTCTCCTTAAACTTAAATATACAAAATAAAAAGATAGATATTGGGCCGGTAGCCCAGCCTGGAAGAGCGCTCGGTTCGCACCCGAGAGGTCCCGGGTTCAAATCCCGGCCGGTCCACTAGAAATAGAATCTTTACATATCCCTCACTTTACGCAAGACTTCATCGTGGCAGTTAATGAACTAATATGACACCACTTTACCTTGCCATTCTTTATGGTGCAAATATTAATATTATCAGTTCCCCTTTCTAACCTTATATTTTAATACAGAGAAAGTTCTATATTCAGCCTTTATCCCTAAACCATTATTAAAGCTTAAATACATAAATAGAGAAATCGCTTGTAAAAAAGATAAAAGATACTGCAAGGTTAAGGGCATTAATATCTTCAACAAACACTCTAACCTTTCCTTATCGCTTATTTACAGGAATACTAAGTTGGTTGATTATAAAACATTAACATACCTGGTTATCGTTATTGTCAGACCTTACAAGATAAAGGGTAATAGGTGAAGCACTTTTGGAATGATGTTTTTCGTTAGATACTAATGTATTCCTCATTTACTAATAAACTCCTTATGGTCTGCAGGGATTACCTAGAACACGTGTTGACTACTAGAAAACTATTTTAGGTACTAGTTCTTCAGCATTTGATGTGAGCTTAACCTTTAGCAAGATTGACGGCTATCCCATAATGACGTATGAAAAAGATGATGGAAGAAAATACATGTATTTAGCGGGATGCCCACATAAGAAAAGGCCTTTTAACGTAGAAGGGGTAAAAGTGGTAAACGATAATATAATTTGTCCCTTTCACCACGCCATCTTTAACTTGATAACAGGGGAGCTAGTTAAAGAACCAGAATCTAAAACTCCTTGTATTAACTGTAGACTAATAAAGGTAGAGGTTATAGAGGGAAGACTAGTGTTTCACGGTAAGCCTTTCATCCCAGAGCTGCCTAAAAGGTAAACAAAACTATTTTAATCCGTTAAATGCATTAAACTATTATAATGAAGAACACACAAACTGAAAAGGGACTTAAGGAGCTCTTCTTCGCTAACAGTGAAGACCATCTACTTTTACTCTTCTCAGCTCAAAAATTAAAAGAGGATAACAGAGTTGAAGACGCTAAGGATATAGAGGAGAAGGCGTTAGTCGAGCTAGGTCATGCGAAAGGAATCCTAGAAAAGTTAATCAAGTATTTAGGTTTAGAAGAGGTGTGGAAATGGTATAACGAGCTAAGTAGGGAAGAGACGAAGGACATTAAAGAAAAGTTTAGAATAGTAGCTACTCAATACCTCCTCTCTAAACTGTTATCGGAAAAGATAACAGATAAGAGATCAGAACTTGAAAACACAGCTAAGGAAAAGTTCGAGGAAGCTAAGAAGCTTTATGAACAGATCTTAGAGGCAATTTAATTCTTTTTGTATTTTGCCCCATAAAATCAACAATAGTTTTTAACCTTCTAATTGTAATAATGATATAGTTTCCATAAAACCATATTAAGTAATCTTTATATACTTGTAAATGAGAAATAATAGTAGATTCACATGATATCGGAAAAAGTTGAAAAACTATTAAGGGAATTTTCTGAAAAGGAAGAAGAGGAACACGTAAGTACTTATAACAAAGTAGCTATGACAGCAAAAGAAGAAGGCTATGCTGATGTCGAGACAATGTTATGTGCCTTCGCTGAAGAAGAGGAAAAAATAGCACAAACTGCAAGGGCTGTGGCAGATACCTTAAAGGTTAAGGAGTTATTAAAGGAGTTTGCTGAGAAAGAGGAAGAAGAACATGTAAGCACCTATAACAAGGTCGCAATGACAGCGAAAGAAGAAGGTTACAGTGACGTAGAAGCAATGCTCTGTGCTTTTGCTGAGGAGGAAGAAAAAATAGCTGAGACAGCTAAGAGAGTAGCTGCATAAACAGTGAAGTGAAGAGTTATAAGCTAGATATTAAAACGTAAAACGAATTTTTTCCTTTTCATTTTATTAACTGATTACCAATTTACCTTTCTATTCATCTAGATCCTCATCAAACATTATTGAGTTAATTATTTTAGGGATTGATACACAAATAAAGACTATGGTAACAATTAGAGTAGGTCCCCTTGCGGATTCTGGAGACCTATACCCATTTATACCTTTAATTGAAGGATGGGTTAAGCCTGAAGGTATAAATCTGGAATTCGAGATAATAACTACAGTTCAAGACACCAACGAAAAAGTGCTCAAGAAAGATGTAGATGTAGCTGTGCCTTCTGCAGCAATGTATCCATATATCCAAAACGATTACTATGTTATAGGTGATGCCGTAGCATCAGCCGTTGATGGAATTACCGGGATGCCTGTATTATCGGTAGAGCCTATGAGTTTAGAGGATCTCAAGAACTCTAGAGTTATAGTGCATGGGCATAACACCACAGCCTTCACTCTTTACAGGTTACTTATAGGCAAATACAAGAGGCTAGTAATAGTTAAGAACGTTTTAGACGAGATAAAAGCACTAGGTAAGGATGGAGATGTTCTAGTAGCTGTACACGAGATAAAGATGATGTACGCGCTACAGAAGTTAGGAATTAAGGTTAACAGAGTCATAAGCATGTGGGATTTATGGAAGGAGACTGCAGGAAACGTACCGATGCCCATGGGAATGGTTGTGGTAAGCAAGGACCTAGGAAGGGATGTGGCGTTGAAATTTAAGGATGCTTATATTAGGGCTAAACACTATGCTGAAAAGCACCTAGATGAAGTTATAAAGGTTGACGCTAGGATAATGTCTGAAGCCCATAAGACTGAGCTAGATGAGGAAATAATCAGGAAGACTATATGGGCTGACATCCAAGAGTATAACGTTCCTTTAGAGGATGTAAAGAAGGGTTTAGAGAAGTTTTACTCTATTGCCACTGAGAAGGGAGTATTGCCAAAAGTGATCAATATTGATATAATCTAACGGTTTAAAAAGGGTTATGTGGATATGTAGATTACCCTACCGTTCTTTAACTCGATCCTCTTACATTTTTCTCCTTCTTTTATTCCGTAAAATGAGATTTTACCATCTAACGTAGTTCCCGCTATTATTACTCTTTTTTTATATAGCTTATATATTAGCTCACAAAGCTCCTTAGGAGGGTAATCCTCCTTTATCTCTTTTATCTCATCCTTATTTATCTTTAACTCCATTCCATTAGGCAATGAAAATATGAGCTCTTTTTCGGTTTCCATTAAACTCATGATTTATAGTTATTGCATTTATATTTAAAAACTTATTTTTTGATAAGAAGAAGACCAAAGTGGTAAGGTCCTACATCAAACTCTTTTACTACATCAAACCCTCTAAAGTACTTTAAATAATCTTCTTTATCCATCCTCAAGAATACTGGAGGTCCAAAGGGTGTAGCATCTTTTTTCCAATCTATGATTATAACTTTACCTCCCTCTTTCAGTACCCTTCTTATCTCATTGACAACATCCTCCTTATTATCCATATCATGGAAGGAATTAGCTAATAAGATAACATCAACGGAACCATCAGGGATTCCACGGAGATCCTTCATCGTAATGCTTTCAGGAACTATCTCCTTTACTATTTTCAAAGCCTCATCATCTATATCAATACAGTATAGTTTTGATGCATACTTCACTAAATATTGACAATAATAACCAGGACCGCAACCTAAATCGACGATAACCTGATTATGGTCTAGAAGTTCCGGCAAGAACTTTTCAGGATCCTCAAACTCTCTCCTCTGATCACTCAGAAACATATCATAATGATGGTGCCTATGCATAAATATATTCATACTATCCTTTTATTAAAAACTTAATCTAAAAAAGGGAAAAACCTTATTGTACTCTTTTACTAATTACATTTTATGAATGTTTACGAGATAAATTTAAGGTTTGTTAAATCATTTTTAATAGAAACAGATCAGGGCTTAATACTCGTCGATTCAGGAACACCTGGAAGTGGGAAAAAGATAATCGACTTCCTAAGTAACAGGGTTAATGACGTAAAATATGTAATATTCACCCATTCACACATAGACCATATAGGAGGGGCTTGGGAGATAAGACAACTGCTGAAAAACGCAAAATTCGGCATAGATAGGAACGGTGTAGAATACATAAAGAACGGTAAGGTAAGAGAACCAGTAGTGCACTCTACAGGCGCTAAAATTCTCTTCAGCATCGCTAAGCCCTTTATGTTTAGGAAGTTTAATGGGGTTGATGTTGATTTCGAGCTTGAAGAGGGTGAGCTTATTAAGGGTGTTGAAATATTGAAAACTCCTGGACACACTAACGATTCTATCTCCATCTACTTACCGCCTATGAACTCAGTCATTGTAGGAGACATGTTACAGGGGACAAAAAACGGTTTAAAGTATCCAAATATATATGAGGATTTTGATCAACTGAAGAAGAGCGTCGGGAAGATAAAGTCCTTAAAGCCTTCTATGGTTTACGTCTCACATGGGGTTAGTTCCGCTAACTTCCTCGTTTGATTAGGATAACGCTAGTGAATGTAACCATTACATATGGGATTATGACATAGAAGATAGGTAAGTGGGTGAATGCTAAGATAAGTGGTGCTGACGAACCTCCTAATAGGCTAGCCAACTGGTATGTTAAATTGGTTCCCGTAAACCTGTTCTTCTTATTGAATAGATCTACGAGTATCGCTGATTGAGGAGAGTAAAGAGCTGAGTCTGCCGTGGCAAACATTACCTCTCCCAACAATATGTTCCTTTCAAGCATTAATGGTGAGACCAAGAATAGTAATAAACCTAGCAACACGATCCTCTCCTTACCTACATTGTTTGCCAGATAGCCCATTAGAGGCATAGAAAATAGCTGGGTTAGGATCGCTATCAGGACTAAAACTGATGTAATCCTCGAAGTAGAGGATAAGGCAAATATATATGAGGTAAAGATGTAGAAATCTGCGCTTTCACTTACCTTTATGCCTATCCCTAACAGAAGTTCTCTCCAATAGAACCTTAATACCTCGCTTAAGGGTACTTTAGAGGTAGCCCTCTGCTCTTTTATGTTAACTTTACTGAGGAATACGATTGAGGGTATTAGCAGTATTATCGCTACTAAGAATGTATAATTCCATAGTTTTGTAGTAAAGAACTCTATCAAGAGAAATATCATAAATGTGGATAGGATCAAACCAAGTGGTACCGCTAATTGGATTAAACTGAGGATGAAAACCCTATACCTAGAATTCATTAGACTATCGGAGACCATAATACTTACAGAGCCCCATTCGCCTCCTAAGCTTAGACTCTGTAATATCCTAGCAAATACTATAGCAGGTGTGCTATCAGAGAGGAGGAAAATCAGTGAAGAGAAGAAGATGAAAATCAAAACAAGGACAATCGATAGCTTCCCGCTAACCTTATCCCCGATATGCCCAAACAGCATACTTCCCAAAACCCTTCCTAAAAACCCTAGGGAGAAGATTAGGGCACCTAGACTAATGGGAAAAACTATAAACGAGAGCTGAGAGATCAAGAAGAATACATACCACTCAGTAATAGTGAGCAATAGTCCAGCAATTAGAGCACTATTTTTCACATAGAAGTTCGTGTCAGACAGAAAATATTAGTTTTTATGAACTCACCTTATAATTATAACCTAACTCAAATTACATGAAAAGAATAATAAAGATTGGTATAGATACTAGGTTAAATAAAGGTGATCTATTAAACATACTTTTAGATCCTGAAGTAGCACTGCTGGTAGTATATGACGTTAAGAGTCTAGATAAAATCGAGGATAACGAGTACATGCTCAATAAGAAGTACATCGTACAAAGGGTCGTCTATCCGAACTTTGTTATAGAGTACATAACGAGAAAGAAGGAAAAGGAAAAAAGGATAATAGATATGTTAAGATATGACATTAGCCTTTGCTCGTTTTCTCTTTGTTTTCTACAGATAGAGTTTACCACATCTAGGTTGTTTCCAACAACAGCCTCTTTAGAAAACGAAATAAAGTATCACTTCAATTTAGTGTTAAAGGTTCTATATGATTATAAAGAGGTTGATGAGCGCAGAAGGGTGATAAGGTGGTTAAGGAGTTATGAATAGGTGAAACTAGAAACGCTGATATAATATTCCTTTTATAGGAAATATCTTAAGCTCTCGATTCCCTCTAGTGCCTTCATTAAGCTGTTTTCTAAATCCTCCCTACTGTTAAACTTTTTGATCACATATACTACGCTTCCCTCTATCTTATATTCGAGTGGACTACCCATCTGTTGGGATAGCCTAGAAGCCCTGGCGTATTTAACTCCCATTGAGATTAAATCGTCTAAGCTTTCCTTCCCAGTGGGTAACGGAATAGGTAGCATTACCTCCTTATCATTAACTATTATTATCTCATAATCGTCAAGGACTACCCTTTCTACATTCTCTTCCTTAACCAATCTAAACCCTTTTTTAGCTAAATACTCCTGTAAGTTCATCCTATTACTTCATTACTTTAGATAATTTAAAAATAATCCACGTTAACAGTATAATACATGAGGGAAGAAGTAGGCTGAGGTTGTTGACTTAGGCATCCTTAGCAGTTTTGTGCCACACAATAGTAAAATAAATGAAATAAGGGATTTTCCATTTAACGTTTAATCAGAGCAATTATCCCTAGATTATTTATTAGTTAGAAAGAAGGACGGAGTTAATATACTGTTTATAAATTTTTGTTTCAGGAATGATACTATACTTGTACATCAGAGAAAGATTGAGATAAGATAAAATTCCGTTGATCCCATAGATATAATCACCAAGACCTTTACTAGGAATGGAAGAAGAAAGAAAGGCCCACAATGGGCCCGGCGGGATTCGAACCCGCGACCTCCCGGTTATCAGCCGGGCGCTCCACCAGGCTAAGCTACGGGCCCACAACATATCTTTGCATAATTTTACCTTAAAAAGGCTTCTCTACTCTTATTTCTAAATTTTTACATTAGCTTACAGTGAAATTATTCAACTCTTTTTATGTCTTCTATATTATATCCTTGACGCTAACTAGCTGGTCAATTACAAGAAAAGATATCAACTCTTTTTAGCTGGAAAGGAAGGGGTATATCAACTTTTTAATATTTATAGCTTGTTAATTCAATTACGACAAGACGTAAATTTAAATATTAATAGGGACAAATATATATTAATAGTGTATGAGATGAGTATAAGGGATGCTATAAGACTCTTTGGACCAGCCTGGATAGTTATGATCGCTGATGTTGATGCTGCAAGCGTCTTAACGGGTGTAGCCGACGGACAGATTTATGGCTATAAGCTAATATGGTTATTAATCGTTCTTATAATACCATTATTTATTGTCCAAGACGCTGCTGGTAGGGTTGGCGCTGTAAATAACGGGGAAGGGCTCGGTAAGCTGATTAGGATGAAGTTCTCTACTCAATTCGCTCTTCTAGCCGCAATTCCAATGTTCGTTATTGATATATTCACCTATATTGTTGAGTATACAGGGATAGCCATTGGCTCTTTGATACTTGGAATACCAATTTACGTTAGTCTTCCCATGTTCTTCCTGCTCCACTTAACCATAATAGCGACTAAGAAGCATGCCCATGCAGAAAAGATACTTCTTGGGATTTCATTCATTTTAGTCCTCTCATTTATAGTCCAAGCTGGTTTAAGGGGAATTGTTCCAGGGCAACAGGTCTTTTACTTCTCACCTTCCCGTTCCTTTCTCTTCTTCTTAGCGGCAAACATAGGTGCTGTGGTTATGCCCTTTATGATATTTTACCAGGCATCAGCAACTGCATACAAGTATTCGGATGTTGATTCCCCTGTTACCGTTAAGGTTAAGTGGTCATCCTATGAGACGCTTTTAGGCGCTATTGTATCAGAAGTCTTGATGGTTGCAATAGAGTTAGCTACTACAGGCATATCCTCATCGGTAGACCCCCTTAATTATAGGCAGATGGCACAAGCTCTCTCCATAATTTCGGGAAACCTCTCACCGTACATTTTTGGAATAGGACTAATAAGTGCGGGATTTTTAGCGTTAATAGTGGAGTCCTTAGGCAGTGCTTGGGGGACTCTAGAATCCTTAGGTAAATATGATCCATCAGATGAAAGAACACATAGGAATTTAATTTGGCTCTATCTAATGGAGAGCATTCCAGCCATAATTGCAGTTATACTATTTAATGAAAATTTCGATACAATTGTTAACTTTGTACTGACCCTTATGTCAATTTCACCTATCATAGTTTTGCTGCCAGCAGTTTTTATAGGGATTCTAGTAGGAGATAAGAAGCTAATGAGGGAGTTTGCATACAGTAAAAAAAGAATGATAATCTATTGGATTAGTATAGCACTAATAGGCATTAGTGGGATTATCTCGATTATCTACTAATTAGTAGTAATGATAGTTGTTCTAAATTAGAGGAAAGCTTTGACTTTCAAGAAAGAGGATGAGGCTTTCAATTCCCCTCCTTCATTAGCGTAAAGCTAATTGTTTAAATATTGTCAAATAAATAGTTTATCCTAATGGTTAGGTACGCTATTATAACTGGGGCTGCCAGTGGAATTGGTCTTGCAACCTCTAGAAAGTTAGCCTCTTTAGGTTATGGAGTTATAATGGGTGATATCTCAGATGTGGTTAAAGAGAAGGCTAAAAGTATAAAAGAGGAGACAAATAACGAAAGGGTAATAGGCCTTCATGTTGATGTAACTGATTGGAACTCCTGCAAGGAATTTTATAATGAGGTATTATCCATTTTAGGCATAGATCATGTTGATGTCTTAGTTAACAACGCTGGTATAATAAGGGACTCCTTGTTCATAAAGATGACCCCTGAACAATGGGATCAGGTTATCAAAGTTCATCTTTATGGGGCGTTCAACATGACAAAGCAAGTGGTTGATGGTATGATAAAGAATCAATGGGGAAGGATAATCAATATGTCCTCAGCGAGCTGGAAGGGTAACATAGGTCAAGCAAATTACTCTGCTGCCAAAGCAGGGTTAATAGGCTTTACTCTTACTCTTTCTAGAGAGCTGGGTAAGTATAATATAACGGTAAACGCCATAGTCCCAGGATTTATCGATACTCCGATGACAGCCTCTGTTCCTGATAAGATTAAGAAGCTAATTATGGATAGAATTCCAATGGGTAGGATGGGTAGACCAGAGGAAGTGGCTAACACAATCGCTTTTCTGGCCTCAGAAGAGGCTTCATACATAAATGGGGCGATTATAGAAGTGACAGGAGGTCTAGTATTGTGATAGTGGGCTTCGCTAGTTCTATATATAAAAAATATGAGGGTTCAACGTTCCAATTATTAGCTGAGACCGTTAGTAAAGCTATGGAAATGGCTAACATGGAGTTAAAACAGATCGATGGTCTGTTCTACACTTACTTACCTGGAACAATTGAGGGAAAGGCTTCACTGCATTTTCCATCATTTCAAATCCCCACCTTCCTAGGAATAAAACCGAGAATCATAGATTCCGTTGACTATGGAGGTCCTTCAGCGTTGACAATGGTTTATAGGGCTGAGAAGTTAATTAGCGCTGGTGAAATAGAGAATGCATTATGTATCGTCGGTGGTAAGGCTTCGTTCCTAAGGGAAAACAGGGTAACTGTAGATAGTGTGGATAGGTTCTTTGGGAACGTGAGCCTCACTCCCTTTGATGAATTCTACAGGATATACGAAGATATTAATCCTGTAACTGATTACGCGTTAGTAGCTAAAAGGCACTCGAAGCTTTTCGGTACCACAGATGAGCAAAGAGCGCTATTAGCTGTGATGCAGAGGAAAAACGCTATGGGTAATAACAAAGCTCTCTATAGGACTCCTCTAACGGTAAAAGATGTATTGTCCTCAAGGGTTGTCAGCGATCCCCTTAGATTACTTGAGATAGTCTACCCCGTTGATGGATTCCATGTCTTTGTTGTCAGCAAGCATCATTCAAAATCCGATTTAAGACCTATAAAGATAGAATTTTATAATGAAGCCCACTGGAATGAAATGCCAACAGAACTTCAGGATATAGTTTACACACCAGCAATAGAGAGCAGTAAGGGTGCTAAAATAAATGGGGTTGATGCGTTTGAGCTTTACGATTCTTTCACTATTACTGTAATGCTTCAGATAGAGGATATAGGTTTAGTCGAGAAGGGAAGAGCGGGTAAGTTCGTAGAAGATAACGATCTTACGTACCAGGGAAATGTACCGATAAATACAGGAGGAGGATCATTAAACGTTGGTCAACCAGCTTACATGAGCGGTGGAGTTATATTGGAGGAGGCACTACTTCAACTAAATAACATGGCTTATAATCATCAAGTTAAAGGAGCTAATCGCATATTAGTTAATGGAATAGGAGGGTGGAATAGGGGTCACTCCGTTACTATGGTGTTGAGGGGTGAGTAGGTATGTTTGATGAGATAAAGAAAAGATACTTAGAGATGTTTGAGAGTGAGAAATTACCTTACGTAAAGTGTAATAAATGCGGTTATGTCTTCTATTACCCTAGGGACTACTGCCCTAAATGTGGCTCTAAGGATTTAGCTGTGCTGGAGAGTAAAGGTGTTGGCAAAGTTTTCTCTTATACAAAATTCGTAAACAAGGATGGAAAAGAGGTAATCTATGGGATTGTTGAACTCAATGAAGGCTTTAGGATGTACACCAACTTCTTAGATGAAGTAGATATAGGGGATGAAGTGGTTGTGAAGTACACAATTAAGGATGGAAGGAAAATCCCAATTTTCAGTAAGAATAAGCCTAAGAAGGAGTAGAATGATCAAAGGTTTGAAACAAGTATTTCCCTATTATCTTTCTTTTGAGATCTATAATGTAGTACTCTTGTTTATTAGTTATCACTGTAACTAGATCTTGATGTTCTGAAATGTATAAATCACCTGCAATCCTAGCATGCCTTTTACACAAGTTAAATGAGCTCAAAAAAGCGTCGTTCTCTATGTCACAACTAGCGTTCTTAACCATTAATGTAAAACCGTATTCTGAAGGACTGTTAATGAGACGCTTCAAGTCGTTGTCTGAAATCTTCATTCTAAGATATATAATATAGCTGTTTTTGCTTTAAAATTTATATAATATAATTCCTCTTTATTATCCCTAACTGTGTATATCCAATAAGCATTTTCATTTTCCTTAAGATAGTGAGAGGTTCTGCCCATGCTTACCCCTTCAGTAAGGATATCAGCTTTCGTCTTCTCGAAGAAGTTTATGGTCAGCGGATCATCAGCATTCTCAGCACGGATTTTAAAACCCAGTCTATCCACTAAGTATGAGGAACCGTAAACTATAACGTTCATTATAACGTCAATAACTTCCATGTTTTACAATCAGCAATCAATTAACTTATATATAAATTTTCTACCTAACTTTTAGATCTTTTTGCGCTAAAAAATTATAAAAAATCAGACTTAAATTTCTAAGGATCTTCTAAGCATTTTTTAGTTGTTTGAACTCTTAAGTATAAGATAGCAAATCATATTTTATATCTAGGTAAAAGACATAGTTAGAGTTTATATTCTATCATTCTATTAATATAATTGAAATGAAAGTAGTTGTAGGTTATGATGGGTCTGAACAAGCCAGAAGGGCTATTACGTTTGCCAAGAACATACTTATTCCACTTAATACTCAAGATCTTAAACCTCTTCGCCAACCAGATGAGATCCATATAGTTACAGTAATAAATGAGCCAAAGCAGAAAGAGGAACAAGTAATACTAAATAGAGAGAATGCTAAGGAGATACAACTAGAAGCCTTAAACGAGCTTAAGGGGTATAATGTTAAGGCTGAAATTGTTGAGGGTAAAAACGTAAGTGATGCAATTCTAAACGTTTGCTATCAAATAGGTTGCGATATGATAATAGTCGGTAGTAGAGGGTTAACTGGTGTTAAAGGTGCAATCTTAGGTAGTGTATCCTCAGAATTATTGGCAAAGTCTAAGGTTCCGTTGCTAATAGTCAAATAGAGGTAATTTATTCAATTCGAAATCTTTTTTATCTTCCCTTTCTCTTCTACTTTCACTGATGAAAGTACCAAAGAGGATAGTCTTAGCCGATGGTTCAGAAGTGGTCTTAAGTGAACCAAAAGAGGAGGACTTTTGCATAAAGGTAAACGACATAGATAAAGCGATAGGTATACTAAAATCTAAAAGTTATCGCGAGACACGATTAGCTAAAAACATGGGAGAAATGCTAGATCTTGTAGCCAATAAAGATCACTACAAGGAAATCCATGTTAGAGTTTTTAATGATGGTTGTATTTTCTCTCATCTAGAAATTAGTAGAAGATATGTTAATCATTTATCTTCAAGTTCCATACCTGCAGTATTAGATGTTTATGAAGAACTGAAAGAATTAAACCCATACATACTATATAAAGGGATAAGGGTGGTAAAAGTGAAGGAAGTAGAGGACAGAGATATTGAAAGATCTAGATTTATGATCTCTTGGTCTAGCCTAGGAGCAATAGGATTTCTGCTTTTCGTGTTATACATCATGAAAAGGAATAGACATTGAAAGACATCTTAAAAACGTTTATATTATTTAGTTTTGTATAAACTTACAATGAAACCTACTGAGAAAAGTAGTGATAAAAGTATTAATAAAGTGTTGTCTTTAAAAGAACTATACTTTATCTCCGTTGGTGGCCAGGGCCCTTTCATATCGCTTATAGCCTTTGGTACCCCTATGATAGTGATCGCTGGACTACTTTCTCCCTTATCTATGGTCATCGCCACTATTATAGTATTAGTCAACGGCTTAGTGATAAACTCTTTATCAAGACGTTTCGCCAGGGGAGGAGGTTATTACACTTATGGATTATATGGGCTTACTAAGAGATTGGGATTTGAGACTGGCTGGATGTACATATTCTATGGTTTAAACTATGGCGGTTCTCTAATGTTAGGTGGTGCTTATGTTTTTAGTCTGATTACGGGGATCAAACCATTTTATTCATTGTTGATAATTTTAGCTATATTGTCAGCTGTCTTCCTTTCAGGAGTTAAAATATCAGCAACATATGCTGAGATCTTTGCTGGGGCTGAAATAGTTGTCTTAGTTTTCCTAGCGTTTTTCCTGTTTTATATGGCAGGATTTAGGCTTTACAACCCTTTTCACTTATCCAGTTTAGATATAAACAAGGTTTGGCTTGGTGCTCTTTATGGGTTAGGAATACCTACGGGATATGGAGCTATAGCTCCATTAGCTGAAGAGTCAAAGAAGGCGAGAAAGGATATTGGATTGGCAGCAATCCTTTCAATACTTACTGGAGGGCTGCTCGCAACTTTCTTCTTTTACTCCCTTGCAGACCTAAATTTTACAGGAAATTTAACCCAATTCCTTTTATCTAATTTTGGCTTATGGATAGGAGTATTGCTAGCCATTGTTGCTATCTCTGATGGAGTTCTAGGAGGAATATCTTTTCTACTAGCGGTCTCTAGAGTTATATATAATATATCAAAGGACGGGTTTATACACCCTGTATTTTCAAAAATTCATGGAAATAGACCGTTAATTGCAGAATTAACCGCAGCAATTGCAATGGTACTCTTATTAGTACCAACATCTTATTGGATAGGGATAACTAATGGCCTAATTATAATACCTGCTTTAGCTGGACTATTCAACCTTTTCGTTCATGAAGCAGCCAACTTTTCTCTATTTAGAATTTCCCTTGTTAGAAAGAGTGCAAAGAAGGTCTTAGAGAGCATATTAAGCATTATAGCCATCATAATTTCAGGCTATCTATTGATCAGCTCGATAATTGGAGTAAATAAGTACGTTATATTAGGATTCTTTGGGTGGATGATAGTGGGTTTCTTTTACCTAGAGATCTTAGATATTTCGAGAAATGCAAGAGAAGAGTAGATATACTTCACCTGCTATACGAACTTCTAATCTTATTGGTTATATACCTGGCAATTAGGATAAAGACTATGGCTGAGATGACTAGGGCAGTAAAGGGATCGATAATCGAAATGGTTGAGATCAAAATTATATAATATACGAGGATAGAAACTAAGAGTGCTGAGGTCAATATGAGCAAAAGCGAGATGGAGAGGGAGTTCAACTCCCTATTTACCTCTTCTTTATCAAATCCCTTAACATTTAACTCCTTATTATACCTACTGTATGATCTGTAAAGGTAAGAGAGCACCATTGCGTATTCAGGTGCAATTATAGAGCCATCAAACAAGGCTACATCTTGATTCCTGACTAAAGCTATATGAATTAAATATGGAATGTAGCCTTGAGATGTTATAGAGATTATAGCAGCTATTACGATTGATGCCCATGATGCGTAATGAAAGCTATCTTTTAGAACACCTATACCTTCAAAAGCGACAATTGTTATTAAACCGATAAGACCTAATGTGGTATCTCCCTGTATTGTTAGTATTATAAACGGTATTAATGGCAATAAAACCACTATTGGAAGTAACAACGGCCTTATTTCGTCCACCTCCCTAAATACGTTACTGCCTTAGCGATTATAGATCCTATACCTTCACAGGCTGGATCCCAGTTGATGACCTTTACATAGCTCGGAAGCCTCTTATATAGCCTATCCATTCTGCTCCTGATGAACCATTGAGTACATGGTGGCTCTGAAACTATGCTTTTCATCAGAAGTGTGTCAGGAATTATATCGATTACTAAAGCCCTTGACTTCAAAAGTTTGCTGATCTCGCCTAAATCCTCAACATTGCTATCATTGATACTAGTTATTATTACCGTTATAGGTCTCTTACTTTGAACCTCCTGTAAGAGCTCTCTATCTACCAGCGGGCTAATTTTACCAGATGTCAAGTCTTTAAAAGAGACCAACGTTTTTAATAACCTGTAATATTGATCGCTGTCTGAGCTTGGAAGCACCTTTTGACCTCTTGGGAAAATCCATAAACCAACATTATATCCGTATTCCAAAAGGATCTTTCCTAACGATAGGACTAAACTGATACCGTACTCCATAGGGTTTTCTATGTTAGATCCATACCTCATCCACAAATTCCTATCTAACAGCAATGCTATAGTCCTTAAACCTTCCCTCTCATACTCGTTAACCATTAACTTACCCTCAGCATTCCTCGCAGTAGCCTTCCAGTTTATGAATTTATAAGGGTCACCAACAGCGTATTCCCTAACGGAGAGGAATTCAGTGGAATAAGGGCCTAAGAGAGATGGAGAGAGCCTTGGAAAACCTTCAGCTGGCTTTATATTAATGGGAAGCCTGGAGATTATCTTTATTCTAGGCAAAACCTGTATCTTCTCATCAACACTTATTTGTGCCTTAATGTTCTCAACAACGCCAAATGGGTGATAGAAAGTATAAGTAACGCCTTCTAGTGAATAATAGCCCCTCTTTACTGCCTTCAGGGTGTACTCAAACTCCCTATATATGTCCTTGAACCCCTTAAAGATCACATGCACATTAGTACCCTTAACTAGTTCGAAACCCTCAGCCATAGGGGTTTTAGGAAGTGGAGGACCCCTTATTAGTATTAAACCATAACCCTTCGTAACAGAAACCTTAAGCTTTACCCTTATGTTCTCATCAACGTATAAGACTTTTTTATCAACCTCTAACGATATATTAACTTTAGGTTTATCGTTCAAGTTTAATACGAAAAATATAACAAATAAGGGAAAAAGTATTGGAATTATAAACCACTTAGATGTGGTTAGAACAGCTAATATAGCCATGGAAATGGGAAGCGTTACTAAAATTATTGTACTTCTAGTGATCTCCTTCATCACTTTCACTTCGGGACTGGTAACTTATTCAGGTATTCTATAACGATATCTTCACTCTTAATCCCCTCTAGTGCTACCTCTGGCTTAAGTACAATCCTGTGAGATAGAACCTCTAGAGCCACTGCCTTAACATCATCTGGTATTACATAATCCCTACCCTCTAGTACTGCAAAAGATCTAGCAATGCTCATCAGTGCTATCAGAGCTCTCGGACTAGGTCCTGCTAAAACCCTAGGATCGTTCCTGATAACATTAAAGCTAACGATATACTTCATAACGTCTTCACTAACGGTGACCTTTGTCTCAATAAATTCTCTTATCTTCAGCAGCTCAACGTCTGACAAGATAGTCCTTACTTGGGGTGTTGGGTCGTTACTACGCCACGATATCCTCCTCTTTAGAAGTTCTATCTCATCCTTCGGATAGCCTAACTTTATTCTAATTAGAAACCTATCTAACTGAGCTTCTGGGAGCGGATATGTGCCTTCTAGTTCGATGGGGTTTTGTGTAGCAACAACTATAAAAGGCTTGGGCAACTCTATTGTCTCTCCTTCTATTGTAACTTGGTTTTCCTGCATAGCCTCTAAAAGAGCAGATTGAACCTTTGGAGGCGCTCTATTTATCTCATCAGCCAACACAAAGTTAGCGAATATAGGCCCTAAAACTGTTTCAAATGTCCCCTTATCCTGTCTCCAGACCTTAGTGCCAACGATATCGCTTGGCAAAAGGTCTGGTGTAAACTGTATCCTACTATACTTCAACCCTAAAACCTTAGCTAGGATCTTGGACAGGAACGTCTTTCCTATTCCTGGAACGTCTTCCATAAGTATGTGACCACCAGCTAACACTGAAGCCAATATCTTCATTATTACTTCCCTTTCCCCAATGAAGAATTTTGAGATCTCTTCTATTACCTCGTTAGTCATCTTAGTAATTTGCTCTATCTCACTCATTTTGTACGAGAATATATACACATATACGATATTAAGCGTTTTTACTAACCATTAACTTCTTCAAAACTTCATTAACTATTTTTAACCTTTTATTTACCTCGCTCTCTATAACCTTCTTATTTGCCTTCTTTATCACTGGAGCATTATACAGGATGAGCTCCTCCAGTTCATTGAATATGCTCTCATAACTTAAGCCATCTTTTGTGAGCTCATGAGTCAGATAGATAAGCAACTTCTCTTTCTTACCGTTAACCACGAACTCTTTAATGGCGTTTTCAAACACTGCGAACTCAGGTGAAGGTATAACTTCTACTTCACGTTTATGCTTTTCATAAATTTCCTCTGTTATTTTCTCAACAACGCTTGTACCGCTAGTATAGACCTTATATCCAGCGTAAGATATAGCGATAGATGCCATCAGTACGAAAGCTAAAAGTATATATGTATTGTACTGAGGTGGTTTCGGAATTATTAATAGCATGTAAAATAGACCAAGCCCAAAAGAAGTTATAGTTAACATCGTCATGTTATTTGTAACGCCCGAATAGTCGAAATTCCATCTTTTTGCCATATAAGGAATTGGAGAAACGATTAGATAGATAAGTGAAATACCAGCAAAGGGGTAGAGCAATGGCTTGTAGAGAGAACCGAAAAAGTATCCTAACGCCAAAAATAGAAAGAACCTTGACGCATAATTCAACGATTCATAAAGCTCAAGCTCGTAACTTTTGGCAGTCCTATCTATAAAAAACCCGATGAAGCCTAGGATAATAAAGCTCATGAAGTAGCTAATAAATGTAACATAATCCCTGAAATGGGATATCAATAAATTGGACAAGGAACTGAAGAATAGATAGACAAAAACCGAAGGTGCTATTATATTCCTAAAAGCCTTATGTAGGTTTTCATTCCTATTTATTATCTCTACATCACCAATTAGCAAAGCGGTTACAGTAATCAGTAAGGGAATAACGATTATAGAAATCAGATAAAGGGCTGAACGTGTTAATAATAAAGATAAGAGGAGAGCGAAGAGTAAGGAATAGGCTAAGATGTATTTCCACAAATTAAGAACCTTCACACTCTATCACCTTAGGATCTTTAAAGGTTTTAGCTAAGGCTCTCAAGAACTCCTCATATCTTTCCCTATCTAGCTCCTTATGACCATATCTAACATCCTCGAATATCCTAGATACTGTTAATGGATCGCCTGTAACTACGCCGCTCTCCTTTAACTTCCTCATAACCTCCCTTAAGGTCTCTGAACTCTTTATCTCATAATTGCCTATATTGAGCCTCATTATGTTTATTACATCTTCTTCGTAGTTAACAGCCCTTATGAAGAACGTTACTTGACCTTCATTATTCCATACCTTTAAACCATAACAGCCCTGCTCCTTCATGAGTATTTTACCTTCTCTGATCTGACCATTACCTATCAACTCATAAGAGTAACCCGGCTTAACAGACAATGGCAAAGGTGTTTTATAATCCCATATAAGAGGTAAATCTTCAGGAATTGGAAAACTGACTATATCACTACCTCCCCATCCCTTCAGTTCTCTTACGACTTCCTTAGGCAACAATACCACTTTCCCTAATCCTTCCAAATCTTTGCCCTCATCTTTCCTATTTATTGCACCTTTCGGTATTTGGAGCTGAGAGGATTGGACAGGCAATGCAGAGCTTATCTTATATCTGTTAACTATACTCCTCCATAACGTTGTAATTGAAGTAACGATTAGTGCGGCAATAACTAAAATTATCATGAATATAGGTGGAATAGTTAGAGAAACAGTGTTACTAGTAGTTGTTGCAGTTAAAGGAGAGGGCGAACTTCCACCTCCTGAAGATCCAGATCCTCTTCCACTGCCAAATCCTTTACCAGACCCACTACCTATACCTCCTGAAGGTAAGGTCATATTTATAGGAGTGAATTGGGATTGAACATAAGGTAAGATTAATGGAATTGAGATCAATTTTACTTCTTGCTTGCTTGTTGTAGCATTCCCTAAGGTAATATTAATATGAAGTGTGAAGTTTAACTTAGGAAATGAGATATTAATTTGTGGCAAAACTATTGATGGCAATGTTATATTTATCCTAGGAAAAGGGACTCCACCACCTCCCACGTTATTAGAGCCTTTAGTACTACTTGGCTTTATTATTAGGGCATTAATAGATGATGCCAACAGCCATATAACGATTAGGCTAATAACTAATATTATGACAGCTGATTTATTCACACTTATAGTTCTCCTCTTTATAATATATACATTTATTCCAAAAATTCTACATCTCCCAAACCGAGATAGAGCAGTAGAGAGCTCAAAACTATTACTATAGCACCTAAGACGGGAACAACCAGGAGTATGAAACCAATAAGGCTAGCTATAGAGCCTATCTTCAACTTCAACGAGGCAAAACTATTGCCTAATAAAAATAGTGCGACCATCGTAATTCCTATACCTAAAAGACCTAGCAATACAGATAATACAATAGGCACAGGCAATGATAAAGAATAGAAAATAACAAAACCCTTGATAGCCCTAACTTCGATAACCTTGAACACAATTGGCTGTCTCTTTATTGTCTCTGATACTAAATACACCAAGTTTAATAGATATGAGATGAAGAGGAAGATCGAACCAATGATTCCGATAAAGTACTTTTTATTATAATCTGTCATCCCCTTAAATCCTCTAAAAGTGAATACTGCTATTACTAAATATGGTATGAGAGAGACTATGAGATAGTAGTAGTAAAGAACAGCAGAGAGTATGAGATAGTGGAAGAAATAGGCAAACAGCAGCACCACAAGAAAGAACATAGCACCTCCTGAAATTATTACCATTGAAGAACGTAAATCTTCTAATCCGTTTATCATTATCTATTCAAAAATTCTTCATAAATATTAAACGTTTTTACGCTAGATCCTTTAGTTTTTCCATAAAAATATTTAATCTCTGTAATGGATTCGAGTATATGAGTTTCGCAATAAGAGGTATTGTTTTTGATGGAGAGAAACTTCTAGGAGAAAAGTATGTGATTGTGGATAAGAACAAAATAGTCAAGATTTCTGATAGTGATGAAGGGTTAAAGGTATATGAGGGGAAGTTCATAATACCGGGCTTGATAGATGCACATATGCACTTCTTTGGTGTAATCAACGATAACGTACTTGAGTGGAACGTAACGTCAGGGGAACTATCTACTGCTAGAAGTGCTGGAGATATGATAAGGTTATTAGCGTCAGGATTCACTACAGTCAGAGATCTGGGGAGTAAATCAGCAATAGCGTTAGCTAAGGCTGAAAAAGAGGGAAGATTTATAGGACCAAGAATTATAGCCTCAGGATACTCTTTAGCTGAGACAGGTGGGGATGATGACCCTAAAGTTCTACCCTTAGATATGGCCCAGAGGTTATCGTATTCATTTTACTGTGACTCCCCTTGGGAATGCAGAAAGGCTGTAAGGCTTGCTATAAGGCAAGGGGCAGAAGTGATAAAGGTTTATGCTTCAGGGGCGTTTTCTAACTCAGGAAATCCAAAGCCAGCGTTGACAGTTGACGATCTAAAGGCCATAGTTGAGGAAGCTCATAGAGCTGGTCTGAAGGTTGCTGCACATGCATATGGAGAAGAGGCTATAGCTAACAGCGTCGAAGCTGGGATAGATACAATAGAGCACGGATTGGGATTAACTGAAGATTTGGCTAGGGAGATCAGGAGAAAGGGAATATGTTACGTACCAACGTTGGCAACTTATGAATTGCCATTAGAGTTAAGCTATGAAGAGGAAATAGCTAAGAAGAGAGAAGAGTTGATCTCTAGGCATTTTAAGGAGGATATGGAGATTGCTGTAAATGAGGGTTTAAAAATAGCTGCAGGCACAGATTACGTTGGTTCTAAACTGAGACCTCATGGAAGGAATTATAGAGAGATAGTCCTCCTAGCCAAATATATGGGTTACGAAAACGCTTTAAAGGCTGCTACTTCTGTAGCTGCAGAATGTTTAGGTATTAACGCAGGTAAAATAAAGGAGAACTACATAGCTGATATAGTTTCTGTGAAGAAAAATCCTCTAGAAAACTCAGAAAACCTGAGCCCAGAGAACATAGAGTTCGTGGTTAGGAAAGGTAATTGGTATAATGCAGAATATTTAAGAGAGGCGTTCAAATGGTTATAAAAGCGTATAGCCCATTATTTTTATTAGGTTAGGAATGCTTGAAGAGTACTTCAGAGACGCCCAGAAAGGCTATTACAGATACATGGCTATAGTAATCAAACCACAAGAGTATTTAGACGAGACTGTAAACCTTTTATCAGAATTCGAGAACGTTAAGGGTAAAGGTTTAAGGGTAGCTTACGCGTTTCATCCATGGGTTAATGGCTCTAAAGAGAGGTTTAGGTATATAAAGGAGAAATTCAATCAGGACTCGTTTATTGATATAGACTACTCTTCATCGGAGAAATATTTAGGGGAGACTTTTGACGCCCTTATATTAGATTCTGTAGACGACTTCAGACCCAATTATGTGTCAAGGTTAGTGGACACTGTAAAAGGAGGGGGCTTGATAATCCTATACTCCGATAAGCTAGAAGAGAATAAGCTGTATAAGAACACCCTAATAAGGAACAACATCTATAAGAGTCTATTCGAGGAGAGGTTCTTAAGGCTGGCGAAATCCCATAGGGGTATAATACTCGAAAATGGAAACGAGATCCACTTTAAGCCTTACTCATCAAAGGAAACGTCAATATCTCCAGGGCCTAAATTGCCAAAGAATCCTAAAGTTCC
This sequence comes from Sulfolobaceae archaeon, assembly GCA_026627305.1. GTDB lineage: Archaea > Thermoproteota > Thermoprotei_A > Sulfolobales > Sulfolobaceae > JAPNVD01. Next base: position 7,393 of record JAPNVD010000013.1, on the reverse strand, counting down.
AATAAGGCTTCATAATCTCTGCCTCTCTCCAGATCAAAATAAGGTATTAGAAGAGGCTACATACGTGCTGGCTGAGAAGGATAAAAAGAGGGTTTTGGTCGTAACAGCAGCTAGAGGAAGAGGAAAAAGCGTCTCTATTGGCCTCTTCTTATCTTATGTTACTTACTTACGAATTGAAGAGCCAACAAACATCATCATAACATCCCCAACTTATTATTCCGCCTCAGAGATCTTCAGATTCTTAATAGAGGGATTAAAGGCTCTAAAGGTGAAGTTCAGCAAGGAGGAATCAAGGGATGGAAAGGTTATGAAGGTCAGAGCTGGGGAAGCAAGGATAAGGTGGATGGCTCCTGATATAGCTAAAGATCAAGATGGTTATATGATAGTCTTGGACGAAGCGGCTGCCCTTGGTCTTGAATATCTAGATTATATCTTGAGGAAGTGGAACAAAGTTATAATGATTTCAACCATCCAAGGCTATGAGGGGTCTGGAAAGGCTTTCCTAAAATACATAGATAAGCTCTCAGAAACAACTCCTTTAAAGAGATTAACATTGGATTACCCAATAAGGTATGCTAAAGGTGATCCTGTAGAGAAGTTCATCTACGATTCTTTCCTATTGGATGTGGAGACCCAGAAGATTAATTCTGGAAACGAAATTATAATAAGTGAGATCACACAAGAGGAGCTGTTTAGCAACGATGATTTATTACGTAAGGTTTACGCAATTCTAGTAAACGCCCACTACAGGAATTCGCCAGATGACCTAATGTTCATGGGTGACATGGCTTTTCAGAGGATATTTGTAGCTGAGTCTGAAAAGGAACCCATTGCTGTAGCCCAGGCAATAATAGAAGGAGGATTAAACGATAATGAGATAAAGAGGATTTCGATAGGTGAGGAAAATGAGGGTCATCTAATACCGCATAGAATAATCAAATACATGAGGTATTATGAGTTTGGAAAATTGAAAGGATGGAGGATCATGAGGATTGCAGTAAACCCGGAGCTACAGGATAGGGGTATTGGAAGTAGGCTCTTAAACAGTGTTACAAGAGAGGCTATAAAAAGTGGGGTTGATTGGATAGGTGCCTCGTTTATAGCCGATTACAGGGTACTAAACTTCTGGTTGAAGAACGGCTTTACCCCAGTTTATTTAGCATCGATAAAGAACGAACAATTGAATGGATATTCAACAATTGTAATAAAGCCTCTAAGCGAAAAAGCCTTGAACCTCGTAAAGGAACTTTCAGCACTGCTTAAGGATAAGCTCTTGAGGACTTTGCACCAAGTATACTTTAACGTGAATCCTAAAGTTCTAGCTAAGCTATTAGACAGCACTCCTGAGCAAAAATATTTTGACATTCCAGCGTTATATGTGGAGAAAGTTAAGGCTTACCTAGATGGTCTAATCCCCTATAATGCAGCTGCTGATGCTATACACTTCATAGTGACTAAATACTTCTATGAAAGACCAGGTAGCCTAAGTATAGAAGAGGAATCCTCAATTATAGCCAGGACTCTACAGGGGAAGAGTTGGTCTCATGCGGCTCTAATGCTTGGAATAAAAAATCATGAAGTGGAGGAAAACTTGAAAAACGGGCTCAAGAAGATAGTTTCCCTGTTTTCAAATCATCAAGTATAGCCATAGCTGCATTATATCCAGGAGCACCAGTGACACCACCACCTGGATGAGCACCAGAACCACATAGATAAAGACCTCGTATAGGAGTCCTATATCTATTGATTTCTGGAAGGGGTCTGAAGAAGTAGAGCTGATCGGGCGTTAAATCAATGTGGAATATATTACCCTCAATAGCACCGAACCTCCTTTCAATATCTAGTGGAGTTAAAACCTCATACTTAACTGGATTGAAATTAGGTGCAAATTTTCTCACAGTCTCAATAGTTATTTCAGCTATCTTATCCTTTAATTTGTCTAAGTCTTTACTATAAGGCAAGTATTGACCAAATATGGAGAAGGAAAACTTCCCCTGTGGCGCTAACGTTGGATCTACTGTAGATTGTATGTTAATTGATAACCATGGTTCCCTCGAATAACCAAGAACTTTAGCGTCAGTGTAAGCCTTTTCTATGTATTCAACGCTAGGCATGATAAGCTCTGAGGCTATGTGTTCAGGATGCAAACTCTTTCCATTGCCGAAATCTGGCAACTCCTCTAGGTATCCTACTAATTTGAACGACACGCCAGTGCTCTTTAAGGAACTAACCCTTCTCAAGAAGTCCTCATCTAGTTCAGAATTCCTCAAGAGTTTTAGAAAAGTAGTCTTTGGATCCGCGTTCGATACTACTACCCTTCCTTCAATAACCTTGCCATTTTTCAACTTTATGCCTTTAACCTTACCCTTTTCTGTAACTATTTCATCAACTTCAGCGTTGGTAAATATTTCAACGTTGTAACTTAAAGCTGCTCTCTTTAGGGCTTCTATAACGCCTCCCATCCCTCCCTTCACATAACCCCAAGCCCCTTTTATGCCATTAACCTCACCTAACACATGATGGGCTAAGACATATGCTGTGCCAGGCATAGATGGAGAGGCAAAAGTGCCAACTACCGCATCTTCGATTAGAGCTGATTTCACTTCATCGCTCTCGAAGAACTCATCTAAAAGGGATTTCCCATCCTGAACGAATGTCCTTAAGAGGTTTAGGGCTTGCTCCTCGTTCACCATCCCTTTGAACATCTTTACTAACTCCTCCGCATCATCAAATTTTACAGGTTCGTTTAAGAAGAAGAAGTCAGCCATCTGATAGAATGGTTCCCAGAAGTTTACCCATTTCTCATAGTTTACCGCATCCTTTTTAGAGAACTTTTCTATTTCCTTTTGAGTTTTCTTCGTATCCGTCCAAATATATAGTTTCTTGCCGTTCTCAAAAGGTACGAAAAGTCCAGGATCTTTAGTATAGACCTCTAAACCAAACTTGTATAATTGTAGATCTTGAATTATTTTAGGTCTCAATAAGCTTAGAACATAAGCACCAGTATTTACTCTTATTCCAGGCCATAGCTCTTCAGTCACTGACATACCGCCCAAAATCTCTCTCCTCTCGAATATCGCAACCTTTAGACCTTCCCTAGCTAAATATGATGCTGTAACTAGACCGTTGTGACCTCCACCTATGATTAACATATCATACATAGGATAATTTTCAACTCCTAACAATATATAATTTAGTATTTGGTTACGATAAAGCTAGCAATACCTAATAAAGCTTTTAGGCTTAGAACGAGAAGATGATATTAGTATGAATAAACTTAACAGTGAAGACATAAAGAAGAGAATGATTGAAGATCTTACTCTTTTACAGAAAATAGTTAATTCAATACAACAAGCACCAGATCAGGATAGGTTAAGTTTCTTATTAGATTCCATAGCTATTATAAGGACGCTCAAATTCCAACTAGAGTCTTATGAAAAGTTCTTAATGGATGAGGAAATACAGCATGTAATTTCAGAGGAGACCACTAAAAAAATTAGAGATAACCTAATCGAACTCTTAAATGATCTAATAAACTCCACGTTACAGATAATAAATGAAATAGTGGAAGTAGAGGTGAAGAGCACTGAAAATGATCCACTAACAAATTTACTTCTCTTAACATTTAAAAGGTTAAGAAGAACTGAAGAAGCTGTTAGAGAGATACCACCTAGATATCAATAGCCTTCATTTATACTCTTTCATCGCATCCTCAAAAGCCTCTTTAACTCTTGGCCACGCAGATTGAGCTGTACATAGCCTTAAGCCTGTCTGTGAACCCTCAGCAAGCTTGTCCCTCTCTTTCATTGCCTTATTTAATTTATCAACTAGATCTTCATGGTCTCCAGATTTAAACACATAACCGTTTACACCATCTATAACCAGTTCACTTGCACCTGCACCTGAGCTTACTACTACAGCCTTATTGTAGACCCACCCTTCACATACAGTTAGACCGAAACCCTCTATATTTGATGACAATAGTACGACATCAGCTCTACTGAATAAACTTCCTAGCTCTTTATCTGATACATAACCTGTAATAACTACCTTATCTCTAACCTTTAACTCGTCACTTAGGCTCAACAATCTTCTAACCCAGTTGCTGGCTTTATCATGACCTAAGGCTTTACTTGTAAAACTTCCATCACCCACTAGGACAAGCTTAGCGTTTACGTTCTTTATTGCCTTGATCGCTACATCCTGGCTCTTAATCGGATCCATTCTACCAACGAGAAGTATAACCGTATCATCATCCTTTATGCCAAATTTTTGTGATACCTGCTCTACTTCGCTCTTATTAGGTCTATAATAACTGTTGGGATCTATAAAAGGATATATCTGCTTTGCCTTAACCTTGACGCCAGCCCTCACAAGACCTTCCAAATCCCTTTTAGTGCTTACTATTATTTCGTCAAAGCCTTCAAAAGACCTAATTATGAATTCCCTAACCTTTCTGCTCAGATTCTCTGGAACGAAGGGTATATGAAACCATAAAACTGCGGGTGCAGATGGTCCTATTAGCCCACCCACCAGTAACTGCTGAAAATCGTTGATGAAATATATATCAGTATCGCTCAGGAACTCCAACAGTTTTTCGGTGGATTTCCAGTTATATTCAGCATAAGCAGCGTACTCTTCTGGTTTTATATCGTATTTGTTAAGCCTATGACATTCATTATAAATTCCTTCCTTGAAATTAGTATATTTCACTAGCCTTTTAGGATCCATATCCACAAAGTGGACTTCAAAATCCAACATCTTTATGGATGGTGGATATCCGGGACCTAGGGAAACCCACCTTACCTTACTAAAGTTAGCTTCTTTTGCTAAACTAATCATCATCCTTGAGACTCCGCCAACAGTAATATAATAATCCTCGTTTTCAGTCAGTTGAGAGATATCTAATGGAAGTTCAGTGAACCCGTATTTCTCTAGGATCTCCTTATAGTTCAATAGAAACCTTATTGGAGGTGTTTGAGTATTTATTGCTACAGAATACATACAAATATAATAAAAACGATTTACCTTATTATATATTTATTCTGGAGGAATCTCCTTATAGACTAGAGATATATCTATACCCTTCCTTAGGTTAATTATTCTAGCAATAACATAGATTATAGCGCCTAAGCCTATTAGGGATGCTATATAAGCTATCCCAGGCCAGAAGGGTTGACCAGTAGACGTTATTACACCAAAATATGGGTTAGTAAAAGCTTCATAACCCATAAATAGCATAAAGACTAGCGAAATAACAGAAACGATGATAAACCTAGTCTTCTTAGTCCCTAGGCCATGCTTTAATGCGGCAATCGAAACTAGGATTAGGTAAGCTATAGCCAAAGGCGTATAGCTGTATAACGCTTGAACACCTTCAGGGCTTATAATTGGAACTGCTAAGAACACTAATGTAACGATGAAGTCTAGATAATGGGCATTGGCTGGAGATCCCCACTTGTTAAGGTTAGCGAATCTCTCAGGGAATAGCCTATCAAAGGCAAAGGCGAATACATATCTAGCAAAGACTATAACTCCGAAGGCCATTACGAAATATTCCCATGCTATTAATGACAAACCAATAAACCACTGCAATACATAATTATGGGCTAAGGCAATAGCTACAGTCCAGAAATTGTAAGTATAAGTGGGAAATAGGTTAAAGTTAAAGGCGTAACCACCTGCTACTTCCAGTAAATAAAAGGGTATTGTGATTAAGATCAACGTTAATATGCTTCCAGTTATTAAGTTGTACTTCAAACCATTTCTAGTCCTTATTTCTGCACCAACTGCAGGACCAGCATAGAGCCATATATATGCATAAGATGCAAAGTAAGGAATCATATATAATGTAGCGGGCAAACTGAATAATGGGCCTGTATACTTCTGGGAGGCAACAGATGTTAAGTTGAAGTCTTGCAAGAAAGGTAATATCGCCCTGTGAAAGTCAGGAACATTGAAGGCTATTACAGCCATTGCAACAAAAGTGCCGATTATGGCAAAGGTTCCTAATGCTGTGGTTATAGTATAACCCCATTTAGGTCTAAAGACGTTAATGAGTATGATTATTGCAAAGGCTAGAGCTGACAATCCATAAATTATCAAATCTTGACTTAAGGTGAGCGTGCCATATGGATTAACGAATATTGTGTTTGTCAAGCCTATTAGTGAAGCCTGATGATTTAAGGTCCCTATTGTTAAGAGCACATAATATATTGCAGCTACAGAGAAGAACGCTGCCAGAGCGAAGAACGGTGGCATATTGAACGCTAAGGCTATCCCCATTATACTACCTATAGTTCCGTTCAATCTCCTAGATAACCATACATAATCGCCTCCAGTTCTAGGAATATCGAGGAGGAAGAATGTATACATGAAAACTAGAGGTAAAGTAAATATAAACGTAAGTATCGAAGCTAACCATAAGTTTGCACCCGCCACTATATAAGGTGCTATTCCGGTAAAAATAGCAAGACCAGCACCCATGTTTGCTATATTCAACATCATTGCGTCAATAAGGCTTACTTGTTTCGTTAGTCCTGAGGATTCTCTAACGAACAGCTTTGCTTTACCTACACTCATATCAATATCATAATTTTTATAATAAATTTAAACTTTTCGATCGAAAACATGTTCGTTTCATACACATGAATTAATCTATTTAAACTTTATAACCAATTCAATCATATGGCAGAGAGAATAAGGCCGATTTACGCTAACGCATTTTTTAGGATGAGCATAACGGGACTAGTAACACAGTATATGCTCTACTACTATGATGACCCTGAAAAGTATTACTATAACTTAGATAAATCAAAGCTGAGGAGAGAACTAATTAATATAAAGAGGAACTTACAATCGTTCTTGGAAGAAGAACAGATATATATAAACAATAGAAGAACTAAGGCTAAAGTTAGAAGAATAGATATAGGCTTTATAAGAGATGATATTCCAGTTATCGAATTTATAATAACGTTCAGGGGAAAACTGGCTAAAGGAAGAAATGTTTACATCGATAAATACGAAGAAGAAGTCTCTGAATATCCGTATGAGTTCACATGGTATTTACCAGGAGAAGTTGTAGAATATCAACTAGATGGAGAAGTGAAGGTAAGTAAAGGTTTAATAAACGTTAAAGTCAAAAAGGGAACTAAATTAAGAGGAGAAGAAAAAATCGTATTTACCTTACACTGACTTTTCATCTATTATTGGTGTAATATCTGTTATTGGCTTGCCTTTAGACTCTATCTTCTGTTTGTATGGTGGGTTTTGTAAATAGCTCGGTGCCCTTTGGTTAATCCTAGCCTCATAAGTTGGTACTAACTCATTCTGATAAAACACACCAATAGGAATCCTATCACCAAACTCCTGACTCCTCAACAAAGCCCTACTC
>JAPNVD010000002.1 GCA_026627305.1 Sulfolobaceae archaeon | reverse complement strand
GATAGTCGAGTATAAGGGTGATGAAATAAGGGTAAAAAGGAAATAGATAGTATTTGTTTAGACTGTTAACTTCACTTGATATTATCTTCATATTACCTTTTTCCCTACAATATATAGAGTGCCTTTTTCATTTAGGCAACACATATTAATTCCATACTTTTAATAATAATAACTTCAGTTAATAATCTCAAAACTCTGCTGAGGATTTGTTTATCCTTACTTCTTACTTTGCTATACGGTTAGAGCTATAAGTCAACTTAAGAAGGATTTCATGATACAAGGTTAGAATGGCTAAAATAAGATGAGCACGTGTCACAAAATGAGGAAAGTCTCATCGTTGGAGAGGAAATCAGTTCTTGAGATGAAGTGATCGATGGCATAACAGCTTGCCGAGATCCTTCTACACTTACTCTATACACTCTTTTTCTTAGTGTAGAAATTATGAATTTGAAAAATGATCTATACCTTGAGAGTAAAAATGTTGTTACTTTGAAAGCGTTTCTAGTTCTATCTTCGAAGCTTTAGGACCAAGTATTCCTACATCTAATGCAACAATTACTGACATTATGAAAACTATTGTGTACATTGCAACAGGTCCATAACCATAGAGAACTAATGGTAAAACGCTTAACCATATGTAATTCCCTAACCTACTTAAGGAGTACTGAACCCCGTCTGCAAATGCCCTGACTCTAGTTGGATATAGCTCTGCACCATATTGATGGAACGCGTTGGAGAAGATATTAGAGAGGAACCCGAAGATGAAACCAGTTACCACTACTTCAACAGGCGTAACTGAAAACCCAAAAGCTAACCCTGCAACACCCATTAAAAGGATTACTATAGCTACTTGCCATTTCCTATCGAACTTTTGGCTATCGATTATGAAGATAGATGCTACTGAGCTCAGGAAGTAAGAGGTGTAAATTAGCATAGAATATTGCAGAGTATGGACTAGAGTGAATCCCTTAGCATAGAGCACGGAAGGAGCTAAAGATGCAAAGCCGTAATAAACTCCTGTCTGCAAGAATTCGAATATCCAAAGCATTATAGTCCTAGTTCTATACATGGGAGAGAACAGCTCAGATATTTTCACCTTTTGTGAGGTTACCACTTGGACTTGAAGAGGTTCACTTAAACTGCCCTTTTCCTTCATCGCTATGCTTTCTATCTTCTTAACTATCTCTTCAGCTTCCTCAACTCTACCTTTGCTTTCTAGCCATCTCGGCGATTCTGGGATTAAAAACCTAAACGGTAAGATAGTTAAGATACCTAAACCGCCGATTATAAATAGCCACTGCCAACCATAGAGAGCGTACTTATGGGGTAATAGTAGGTAGGCAATAACGGCTACAACTATTGGTGCTGTCCATGCTGCAGTATATCCTATAGCTAACGCTCTGCCTCTCATTGTAGAGGGGAAGAACTCTGTAACCATTACGTCCAACACTATGAGGGCTTCTGGTCCTACACCAAGTCCAGTTATAAACCTTGACAATCCTAGAACATATATGTTAGGTGAGAAAGGAGCCAGAAGAAGACCAACACTCGCTATAGCAATGTTTAGTATTAGGGCTGTTCTACGGCCTAAGCTATCTCCTATATAACTAAAGGCAATAGAACCCACGAAGGCCCCCAAGAAGAATATGGCTATATTATAATATATTGCAGTTGCAGCTGATACAGAAAAGTATTTTGCGATTGGTTGTACTACGAAGCCACCGACGAATAAGTCATATAGTTCAAAAAATTCTCCTAAACTTAAGAGTATTAATAGCTTAGTGTGGAAAGATGTCCAAGGAAGCCTTTCTATCCTTCCTGCTATCGACATGTTATTTAATATCACTTAAAAGGTAATATATAAATATTTATGAAAATATACAATCAACATTATTTCAAAAACAAAATAATAATGTTGTATAAAGAATTCAAAAAATTACACTAATCTCTCTAGAAATTTCTTAAAGTTTTTAAAATCCTCCCTTACTGCCTCGATAGAAGTTAATCCCTTATATTCTTCTTGCTCTATTATAAACCATTCAACACCCTTTAAGGCATTGAGCAATTGATTCCATCTTATGTCACCCTCTCCTATAAATACGTTGTATCCTTTTACTTTAGAGTAATCTTTTACATGAACGCTCTTTACCCTTCCCGGGAACTCATCTATAAACCTTATCAACTCCTCTGTGGTGTTTCCAGCTGCTATTGCATGACCTATATCCAGCTGTATAAATACATCTTGGCTGGTGTTTTTAAAGAACAACTCCCAGGCTGTAATACCATTAAACCTGGTCTCGAATTCCAACCTATGGTTATGATACCCTAACTTTAACCCTTCCTTTTTTAATTTGTCCAATAAGGAATTAAATAGTTCAGCTGCCTTCAACCAACCTTCTTTACTGCTCGTGAAGTCCTTTGGCAAGGAAGGTACCACCACGTTCTCGTTTCCTATAGTTTTCTGATAAGCTATAGTAGAAGAGATCTTCTCATCTGATAATTCGCTCAGTCCGATATGGGCTCCAGCTACCTTCAAACCTAGGCTTTTTAGTATGTCTCTCAACTCCTCAGCCCAGTATCCATAAAATCCAGCGAACTCTACACCTTCATAACCAATGCTAGCTACCTCCTCCAAGGTTCTCTTTAGATCCTTAGAACAATAGTCCCTAACGGAGTATAACTGAAGTGCGATCTTTAACATACCTCTCACACCTTTATCGCCATAGGCTTTGAATTCGAGATTACCTCCTCTACAGTTACCTCTCTCCTTAGCCTGCTAGATAAGTAAGTTCCCTCAGCAATTATGATATGTTGCAACGCTATTTCTGCAGTTGGCAATAAATTAACTTTACCCTCTAGTGCATAAATCCAGTGATGAAATGAGGAATCATAGCCCTCTTCGTTAGGGTATAGCTGATGTCTCCTGTAATCGAAGTTCTTTAGGTCAAAGGAAACAGAGGCATTTGCATCTCCCATTACAGTGAAGAACCCAAAGGGGTTAAGCCTTATACCGCCTAAAGAACCAAGGATATAACTACCCTCGAAACTATCTATATTAGCTGCCCATGCAATAGCGAAGTCCATATTCAAGTCGTTCTCGAACTGGACAATTCCAGTAGCGAACTCCTCAACATCATAATTACTTTCCTTTTTCCTCTGCTCGTTCATTGGTATCTTCTGATACACCTTTCCCTTTATCCTCTCTATTTTAGGCATATTAAGGAGGTATAAAATCTGAGAAATAGGGTAAACTCCAACATCCAGCATTGCACCACCTCCTGCCCAATACTTCTGAACAAAAGGTGGTGTGGCATAACCATCTACATATGGTCTTCCTCTCCACCTGTGAAAGGTAGCTCTAGCGAAATATATCTCGCCTAGTCTACCCTCATCTATTAAGGACTTTCCTAGTCTAGTTTCCACTGAGAACACAGGATCCATCTGTACGTGAAGCATTCTCTTATACTCTTTTGCAGTATCAATCATGGCTTTAGCATCAGCATAGGTTGAGGCTATTGGTTTTTCAACATATACATGTTTACCCGCCTTCAGAGCTTCTATTGCTATAGGTGCGTGCAGGTTGTTATGAACGCAGACATCAACAGTGTCAATGTCATCCCTTTTCAGCAGTTCTCTAAAATCCTTGTATGCATGCGGTACATTAAACATCTTCTGTGCCTCCTTTAACGCTTGCTCATTTATATCAGCGATAGCTACTATTTCAACGTTAGGGGTATTCTTGTAGTCGTTCAAGTGTTTCTTTCCTATTATGCCAACGCCTATTACACCAACCCTAATACTCATAAGTAAATGTTGGTTTCCATTCACTATATATAATGTATTGCTTATCTATGTTAAGCGGCTCAGAGAAGTCTTAGTTGTCTCTTACTCACCAGTTTTGAGATTGTTTTTCAATAGTTAATAAAATATTAACTTCCATACTTCTAAGTTAATAAATTAGTTCAGTTTATGACCTAAAACTCGCTTTACTTATTATTATCTCTAAACAACGTATTGGGAATATATGTTTAATATAGTAAATTATTATATGTTTATATTTAGCGTTATGAGTATTATAAAATTTTTAAGGTCTAGGGTACTCGTGGAAAAACTACAGATACATATTGTAGTTTACGTAATAAAACTGATGATGATCTCTGCCTAAATTGTCCGCATAAAAATTTTTAATATTTAAGGATGAAAAACATTATATTTGTTTTCTCGTATTTTTAGTGCTACCTTTTCTTCCTGTATATAAATTTTTATCTTTATATGTCAAGTGAAAATGGGAAAGCAATGGTAATGACCTTTTGTTAAATTAATGCAGTATTTATATTTGTTAATTTACAAATATCTATGTATAACCAAATGAAAAGATAATAAATAAATAAAATAATTTATTTAAGAATTAGGAAGCTATATCGGAAACGCCTAAAAAGTTATTCATTATATCCTTATCGTCTTTTTTATTGATGTCGCATTAATTTTCTAAAATTGTAATGAATATAATTGCTATCAATACTATGATAACTATCTAGGGAGTTACTAACGAATAAGGGAAAGAATTAGTTATTATAATAGATGTATTAATTAAAAAATTCAATTAACAAACTAAATTAAGACTTGCCCTAAGTATTAGTATAACTTTCCTGTTCTATGAGCGGCTAATATTGTTTGCCAACTTGATGTTAAAAGATGATTTGTCATAAACATGGCCTTCAGATATAAACAGCTAAGTACTAAGCAAATAGGGGATAACTAGATAAATAGATATAGCATAAAAGTAAACGAAGAATATTTATAATTTATTGAGTGAATACTTCCTTTTTCTTTTAAAATTCTGTATCTAGCCTACGTAAAGATAAAATATTTCTTCATGTTAATCTTATGCCTTCATCGAACTTTTTAGATGTATCAGATATGCATTCACGATATGCGTAGTGATTTAAGAGCCTATTCTCTTTTA
>JAPNVD010000001.1 GCA_026627305.1 Sulfolobaceae archaeon | reverse complement strand
TGCACATTTTCTGTCTACAGGGGTATGCGGTGATGTACTAACGACAAGAAACTAAAACGTCATCGAGTTTTGAAGGTGACGCTTTTTGTCCAGGTACTAACGACAAGAAACTAAAACATCAAGGTTGGAGGGCAAAGAGAGAAAAGGAGTAGATGTACTAACGACAAGAAACTAAAACAAGAAACGCTAAACGCTAAAACGCAAGGAGAAAGGTACTAACGACAAGAAACTAAAACGTTTCTTGAGCCATTTTTTCACCTCTACTAAAAAGTGTACTAACGACAAGAAACTAAAACCAATACACAACTCCCTGTCATTGATCCGCAAAACGTACTAACGACAAGAAACTAAAACCTTACGGCAGCGATGGCAACCATCATAAGCGCGCGGCATTCGTACTAACGACAAGAAACTAAAACAGTTTATCGATCCAACGTCAGTCAATCTGCAGACTGTACTAACGACAAGAAACTAAAACGTATCACCGAAACCTCAGCTGTATTTCAAATTCAAATTTAAGTACTAACGACAAGAAACTAAAACATATGGGGGAAAAGATGGCACAGGTGGATAAATTTGTACTAACGACAAGAAACTAAAACGGGATTAGCTTAGGTGAGAAGAATGAGAGTAAGAGTGTACTAACGACAAGAAACTAAAACTTAAGTCTTTGATAATCTCGATGACGTTGGCGTCGTACTAACGACAAGAAACTAAAACATCGTCGTTGACTTTAGCTTCGTTAACATGCAGCCTCCAGTACTAACGACAAGAAACTAAAACCATCTATCTCTATTAGTTTCTTTTTCAGATTTTGAATGTACTAACGACAAGAAACTAAAACATGTGATGGCAGGTTATGGCAAAACATTCACGCCAAAGTCGTACTAACGACAAGAAACTAAAACAACATCAGCGTACTTATTAATGTATTGAAACACTGTACTAACGACAAGAAACTAAAACTTTTGTCAGATTCGCCTTCTAGGCGGATAATCTCGTACTAACGACAAGAAACTAAAACCCCATTCCTCTTCAGCTCTTTTACGAGCTTGTTGAACGTACTAACGACAAGAAACTAAAACATTTTTTCAGTATACAGAAATTTTCACCGCAAACACGTACTAACGACAAGAAACTAAAACGCAGCGCCTAATGTACCGCTAGTTCCAACTGTACTAACGACAAGAAACTAAAACACTTGGCTTATGATCCAATTTATATATTTTCAATGTACTAACGACAAGAAACTAAAACAATATACTGCTCCTGCCAACGGTAAGTTTATACTAGTACTAACGACAAGAAACTAAAACGATTTGAGTTGCTTTGGGCACCAACGTTATAATTAGTACTAACGACAAGAAACTAAAACAAGTTCTCCTGAGCTATTGAGCTAACATTGCTTAGTGTACTAACGACAAGAAACTAAAACATGGCCTTTGACGCGTTAGTATACCCGAACTCGTTCAGCGTACTAACGACAAGAAACTAAAACAACTCCCCGGTTAATCTAGAGGGAAGGCAATGCGGATGTACTAACGACAAGAAACTAAAACATAGAACCAACACCAATACTAATTGAATCTTCAAGCGTACTAACGACAAGAAACTAAAACCTATTATACTCTTTGTAAAGATCTTCCAAGTACTGTACTAACGACAAGAAACTAAAACCGCTAACGCAAGGAGAAGAAGAAACACTAGAAGGAGTACTAACGACAAGAAACTAAAACTTCAATATATCTGTTTACTCACTAGCAACTGCTACTGTACTAACGACAAGAAACTAAAACTAGAGCCAATAAGTTAATCTTTTTTTCTTTTTTCTGTACTAACGACAAGAAACTAAAACTTTTTCTCCTCTTTTTCGTTCATTCTCTATCGCAGAGTACTAACGACAAGAAACTAAAACTTCTTGCTTAACGATTTCATGTTTTTCATCTTTGTGTACTAACGACAAGAAACTAAAACTGATGCCTTCTTCTCCTCATCGTCATTATTATCACGTACTAACGACAAGAAACTAAAACTTTTATTGAATGTTATGTCATCTTCAACTAGATCATGTACTAACGACAAGAAAATAAAACAAGGTAAGTTTTCGCTTATTGCCAACAACTAAAAAGTACTAACGACAAGAAACTAAAACAGCACAGAAGAGGCTCCAAGAAGGGATCCAGTTAGCTGTACTAACGACAAGAAACTAAAACAAAAAAACTAGTTTAATTTTAATCTACTTTTCTGACGTACTAACGACAAGAAACTAAAACATCTGAACGCCAGAAGGCACGCCAGCAGCAGTAAGTGTACTAACGACAAGAAACTAAAACCCTGTTCGTTAAGACATTGTTAACTACTACTCCTCGTACTAACGACAAGAAACTAAAACCAAAAAGAAATAGCAGAATTACCATATTGGATTGCAAAGGTACTAACGACAAGAAACTAAAACACCATCTTACACTTGTACTTGTTCGCTATACACCAGTACTAACGACAAGAAACTAAAACTATTGCCTGTGCTCTGTGTCTGTGTGACGTAGACGTCGTACTAACGACAAGAAACTAAAACAAAAAGTGGATAGAGCAGAAATTTTAGAGAGACATGGTACTAACGACAAGAAACTAAAACGATGTCTAAACAGCTGTTCATGAAATTGAGAAGGTGTACTAACGACAAGAAACTAAAACTCTTTGATCTTTTGCATAGGGAATTCGATGACGGAGTACTAACGACAAGAAACTAAAACGATAACACCACAAAATGCATTAGTAGAGCTGAAAAAATGTACTAACGACAAGAAACTAAAACATCTATCTCTAACCTCTGTATTAAATACATACCCAGTACTAACGACAAGAAACTAAAACGTCGTCAGGTGTATTGTACCCCATCGCGAACATTGTACTAACGACAAGAAACTAAAACTATAGCGTTTAGCGGACCTAGCGTTTCTTTTCCCCTTCTCCGTACTAACGACAAGAAACTAAAACTAGAAGAAAAGCTTGGCTGTGAAACTGAAGTGCAGATTGTACTAACGACAAGAAACTAAAACTTGGAAAACCATACCTTGACACGAAATATTTAGAAGTACTAACGACAAGAAACTAAAACTTCAGTTACGTAGCTTAATATTAATTTTCCATATTGTACTAACGACAAGAAACTAAAACATAGAGACTATGGGTATTTCAGATCCAGACGAAGCAGTACTAACGACAAGAAACTAAAACTTTATACTGCCAGTTTGTGTTTAGACTGCTGAGCACAGTACTAACGACAAGAAACTAAAACAGGGAGAGACAATAAGCAACAATGCCGTGTTTACCGTGGTACTAACGACAAGAAACTAAAACTATATACAAACAGCACAGGCGCTTGTATATATCCTGTACTAACGACAAGAAACTAAAACAACGTGGGAGCCAGCTCGACTTTCCTACAACTTTGTACTAACGACAAGAAACTAAAACAGTATAATATAACAGAAAGCATGATACAGCAATGTGTACTAACGACAAGAAACTAAAACACTGAAAAGGATAAAGACGAATCAAAAGCATTGTTGTACTAACGACAAGAAACTAAAACTCGAAAAAGAATTGTTACTATGGCAAATGGCTCTTGTACTAACGACAAGAAACTAAAACAAAGTAGCGTTTATCGATCCAAGCTCGCGAATATGTACTAACGACAAGAAACTAAAACTGAAAGTTTTGCTGAGCTACTGGGTTAACGTTACTGAGGTACTAACGACAAGAAACTAAAACACTGAACCTGTTCTTCAAAACTTCATTAGCTCTTGTACTAACGACAAGAAACTAAAACTGGAGGTCAGTCTTTGGGTACACAGATTGAGTTAGGTACTAACGACAAGAAACTAAAACCTGAGCTACTTGTGCCATATCTCCAGTAAACTGGGTACTAACGACAAGAAACTAAAACAACCCATTCATTACCTTGAGCTATCACCGCCAAAGTACTAACGACAAGAAACTAAAACAAGCTATTCAGAAAAGAAATTATACGACTTTTGTCGAGGTACTAACGACAAGAAACTAAAACTAACCATCTTTTTTCCCTAATATACAATTGTATAGGTACTAACGACAAGAAACTAAAACCTGGTTTATAAACTTTTTTGTCTGCGAATAAGCGAAAGTACTAACGACAAGAAACTAAAACATTCAAGTAATTTGGGCATTGCAATTTCAAGAGAGTACTAACGACAAGAAACTAAAACTCACTAAGA
Organism: Sulfolobaceae archaeon; assembly: GCA_026627305.1. Taxonomy (GTDB): domain Archaea; phylum Thermoproteota; class Thermoprotei_A; order Sulfolobales; family Sulfolobaceae; genus JAPNVD01. The sequence continues at coordinate 86,825 of JAPNVD010000001.1, read as the reverse complement.
GAAGGGATTGAGGCAATTAATTACATGTACTAACGACAAGAAACTAAAACTCAGCCTTTCTTACACCTTTGATTGTATAATCAATTGTACTAACGACAAGAAACTAAAACTATATCATGATTGAACATCCTTAGTAGGATATTCCCGTACTAACGACAAGAAACTAAAACAAGATGGACTTTGTAGCAATACTGGGTAGTGATTTCGTACTAACGACAAGAAACTAAAACTCGGTTTGGGTTTGTTCTTCCATTTTTCTTTCACTGTACTAACGACAAGAAACTAAAACGATTGTAGATGAACTGATATTTTCTTAGCTCATCAAGAGTACTAACGACAAGAAACTAAAACTAAGAAATGCAAGACTGTAATTTTATTACAAAAGTGTACTAACGACAAGAAACTAAAACCTTCCATTCCCCGTCATTTCTACGTTCTATACGTGTGTGTACTAACGACAAGAAACTAAAACGCTAAAAAATTCGTAAAACTCTCGAGAGCGTTAAGTTCATGTACTAACGACAAGAAACTAAAACTTTTGTCTCTTTGTCTTTGATATTATCTAAAGTCTGTACTAACGACAAGAAACTAAAACTATGGAAATACTCTAAGTGTTTCTCTACAATAAAAGTACTAACAACAAGAAACTAAAAACTATTTTTACGGAAAGAAACAGTTACATTTTTTATCCTAGTAAAGTTTTTAACTCTACGATAATTATAAATTAATGTGATGAAACACTGAATAAAGCACTATTATTGTAGCTTTTCTAATAACTTCCTTCCCTGCCATTCAAGGCTTCACTCATTGTAAAAACTAATTGAGTGAAGTTCTATTGTATTCTCTTTACCTCGGCTATATCGCTTAACCTCTCCCAGTCCTTATCGTTACTGATAACTTTGCAATTTAGTCTCTTAGCTATAACGGCGTTTATTGCCTCGCCTAAATTTACGTCTCTCTCAAACATAATATCAATGCCCTCCTCTAAGTCCTCAATAAAGACTTGAACGATCCTATCTTTTATCTGAGACAGAACAAGGTTCAGAAACTCCCTGTAACCTTCAGCCCTCGATTTATCATTTTTCGCCAACAGATTGAGGTATTTTTTACGCACGACGGAGGCAAGTTCAAAAACTGAGACTAAACTCACAACATAGGGTTCACTAATGTTGGCGAACTGTTTAGATACTAAAATGTCTGTGTCTAAAAGATATCTTTCCTCCATATAGTTCAGCCTAGGCTCTTCACTAACCTTTTAGATAGCTCCTCCTCAGCCTCCTCATGGATATCACCGAAGTCCAGCTCAGTAACTAACCTTAAGAACTCCTCTTTGAAGAAGCTAGATGCTTTTTCGCTCACAGCCTTCGCTAGCCCTTCATCGTCCGTTATAAAATACCCGTTGCCTAAATTGACTAAGTACACCTTTTTTGACTTATACTCAGGGATGTAAACTCTTCCCTTCTCATCAGCCTTCCTCTCAACTATTTCCCCGATCATATTCCCAATTATAAGTTTGCATTTTAGATTTATAAACCCTGTTTTCTTAATAGAGATGTAAAACGACATTAGTCTTGGATTTGAAGCAAATGAAATTGTTATACCTTTAAAATAGATAAAACAAATAGGCAAGACCGCCACGAAGTGGATAAAGAGAAACAAATCCTAGTCCTTAAGGACTGAAGACGGAAATACCATTTGCTTGAAGATTGTTCGGTACTCAAGGTAGACTAGAGGTACACGTAGATGACAACAAGTCCTATGCTTACATTCCTGTTGACGTAGGTAGAATTATTACAAGGTGATGAAAGCCTTGCCCTTTAGGGAGGGGAGGAAGTCAGAAAGAGGAGTAAAAGACCAATGAATGAATCTCTTGTTACCCATGACCATAGAAAAATGCTTCACTTACTAGCCTATAAATAGAGAATCTATACCCTTATAGTTGATTGAAAAGGAGGTGGGGAGGAGTAAAGAGAGGGAACAACTTCATTATCCCTTTTTACCTCTTCCACACCAGCAGTTCTTGTTAACAAACTATTTATCTACCCCCTTTAGGGTCTCGTCATTCCATTAGGTCAATCCCAACCTTGTCTAAACTATTTAACCAGTCTATGAACTTCTTAACGTTCTCCCCTTGAAATATTGAACCGTGTTGTGGTGCTATAACATCTATCTCTAAACCCTTGATCCTCTTTAACCAAACATCAATAGCCCTCCTAGTGGCAATATAACGCCTATGAAATGGTTCCATGAACTTCTTATGCTCCTCGAAATCCTCAACAAAAAGATACCACTTCCCCTCAGGGAATACTGCAGCACCTAAATCGCCTGAGAAGTAGACTCTAGCTATTGGATCGTAATAGTGAAAGTTACCTGGAGAGTGCATGAAATGTGCTGGTATTCTTGATAAGTCTGATGTTTGGGTAATACCCTTTAACGAATTAGATAGCTCTTGAGGGCTAACTGCTTAGAGTATATAAAAGCCTATGTAGAGGTTCAAAGGCTTAGGTGGCATGTGGTGATTATGAGGTGTTAAAGAAAGTGTTTGAGATAATGACTAAAGAGAGGATATCACTTTCTAGATACAACGATGTAGTTATACTTACCCACGCTATACTTCCTCTTGTCACCTTTGATAAGAGGTTCTCAAGTCTTGCTAAGAGATATAGCGTACATAGAACCGACCCTAAAGGGGTATACTGACGTAATGGCATTTCACGGTAGTACTAGATAACTCGTTTACTTTGCTCAGATCAAAAAAGCGATGGATGTTAAGATGAGCACCTATGAATTATCCTTATTAATATTATATTAGATACCTAAAGGTAAGTGGTATACATAAAAGGGATCTTGTCGTTAAGACGGCTAAAGTAGCCTGTATTGAGTTTAATAAGAAGATTTATAGCATAAGCAGTGTTAATCATTACCAAAATCCAAGCCCTCAAAAAATCCGATAAAGCCTACAAGATAAAGCCCTTCTGTCATCATATAACAAAAACACTGATAAACTTTTATTATCTCTTAACACTTGGGAATGCTAAAAATCACATTAGCTTTTTACCTTAATCGTCCAGTAAAGATCCAGGTGAGACAGACCCAAATCCCTTCTCCGTAAACATTCCTATGCTGCTTACGTTATTCTCAATCTCTACAGGTGGCATTAGTGCTAAGTGCATAGGTTCCCTTCTGTTAACGTTAAACCCTGTCGATAATAGCCTATAGGTGAGCTTAAGCTTATCCCCATTTAAGACCAGGTTTTTGACCTTCATGCATTGATCTTTAAAACATACCTTATCATCTTCGTATTTCTCAATTATCGCAGGCGAGTGCAATATCTTTTTCTCCTTATATACTGGAAGTTCTTTCACTTCTCCTAGCACCTTTATCTTCACTAACCTTCCCTCCCCTCCTAACGGTCCTACGAACTTATCTATCTTACTCAGATTTCCATCGTAGTTAACCTTTACTAAAATTCCGCTCTCCTCTACACTACCATTTATCACTTCCCTAGCTACGAGCTCCATGTCTAGCGCTTTGTAAGTGTAGATGTAACCCTCCTTTGCCTGTTTAGATCTCCTATCCAGATGTATCCCTACTAGCTTTATGTATTCGCCCTCTGAGATCTCTATTTTGGTAAGCTTTGAGGGCTCGTCGCTACTCACGCACAAAAGCTTAGATGGATAAGCGTGGTAGCATAGGGCTGTTTTCTTGCTTTCTCCCTTTACGTAAAACGTAGGTCCGCTAATCTTTAGGCTGTCCACGCTAAGTTCATTAACGCTTAGTGCATACTTCAACAGCCCATAGACAGTTGATGGGAGCGGTAGTGGTTCGTAGAGCCCTCCGCTTACTGACTCGCTAATTAACATCGATGTTGAGCCTCCCCATCTGAATATCATAGGACCTAGGGGCTTTAGAAGCACGTAGATCTCCCATCACCTCAGATAAGATATTGCCCTGACCATCTCTAAGAACGCGTTCCTACCCTTACATATATCATCTTTTTGTCCTTGCTGAGGTTTACATGCGTCCTGCTTTGACAACTTCACCACCACTTCTTTCATGTCCAGTAATCTAGGTGAGTCAAGCTTGTTCCTATCGATAACCCTCAATAGCAGATAACAAAATACCTTTTTGTTTCTATTGCTATACTCGCTTATATCCTCGACGTCGTAAATGAAGCTGTTACTTAACTTTTTGTCCTCTAGATCAGAATAGATATCTTTCAATAACTCCTTGAGATAGCCGAATTGATCCCAGTTGAACTTGATTATAGCGTACTCAGCACCACCTATACCTCTACCCGTAGAGAAGAAGATCACATCCTTACCCTTTACCTTATCCTTGAGCTCCAACAAGTACCTTGCCTTGTTTAAGGATAACGGTAGTGGATCCTTATAATGTGCTACAAATACAGCGTAGCTCCTTCCAAACGCCCTGAGAGAGTCAACAACTATTTTACTCCCCACCACCTTAAATCCGTCGTACTGCGTCTTCTGCCCTGCAATGGGGTACTGCCAGTAGCTCTCTCTACTATCAATAGCGATCTCAACTGGGATCAATTTATTGCCCACTCTTATTGGGGATAGAGCCAATACATCATCACCTCCCAAGTAGATTGGATAGGCGTGGTTTTTCTCCAGTATCTCCTTGTCTATTACTGATTGTATTGTTAACGCTCTGGTCAGGGTGTAAGCGTAGGCCGGTGTAAGTATAACGCCTTGACGATTAATTCCCAACACGCTCCTTAGCGCTAAGAGCAGGTAGATGTTTGCATACACTTTATTATCAGGACTTTTTCCTATGCTCTGTAGGATATCATCTATGTAACTCTTCAGCGCATCTCCTTCGTAAAGCATCCCTCCCCAATAGCCTTTACCCAGGGAGTCGCCATCAGCCTTTATTATAGCATAGTAGAGGTTTCCACGCTGCTTTATCACGTCCTCACTTATGCCATATTTCTCCTTTAGCTCATTACATATCTGCTTATAGCCAGCGTAACATCTACACATCTTTTCAGCAACTTCGGGTTTATCTATATTCTCGTTTGACTGTATTACGTCCATCATTGCCAATTGAGATGTCGAGGGGAATGGAGACACTTTTCCTCCCCCAAAGGATAGTCCTAACTTGGAAATTATATTCATTACTACATTGCTCTTCATTGCCCTCTTAACAGCACAATATGGGCACAGCCTATCATCGTATGAGGAAGAGTCGATATACATATCATCTCTGTCTTCGTGGTAGTAGAGGACTGCTGGTAAAACTCCACAAACGGTGCAGATATCGTAGTTAGAGCTTGTGAATTTTTCTACGACATCGTGAATTGGTACTCCATAGGAAAACTTAACCTTTTTCTCCTCCTTAAAAAGCTTATCTATTAGGAACTCGAAGAACAAAGAGTATAAGATTGGGACATTTCCACTGCAATTCAGCTTAACGCCAGAAAGTAACTCATTGATATTATTATAGATCTCCTCCTTCTCTTTTTCATTATATGCGCTTATATACGTCTCAATTCTCTTCTTGATCTCCTCCGGGTTCAGCGATTTTACATATTGTCTATAAGCATCTTCAACATCAACAATGGTTACTATGGGTTTAACCATAGCCTTCTCTATTGCCTTCTCAATATAACACTTTTGATCACTCCATTTTTCGACCTGCTGTAACTTATCACGTAAGGCTTCACTAGCTATGATCTCCCAGGCTTCATTAAACCTATCTTCTATCCTTTTGATCTCGCCTTCAGCATCTTTGGGGAGTATAAGTATTACCCTCTCACTCATCATGGAGATTAACGGGGGCGAATTCATCATCGCGTAAGATCTAGCTAAACTCATGATCTCATTCTTGACCAAATTATGGTTTATCTTGTTATATAGCCAGGCTATGTAAAAGTGGTTTAGGCTCAACTCTGGCCTTAGTACTACATCTGGACCGTATTTTTCAACAAACGGCTCCACAGACTTCCACATCAGTGCTGAGGTGATCCAGCTTGAAGCCCACAAGTCCCTGGTCTTCCTACTGTAGGATATTAGCTCCTGTACTGACGGTATCTCTATACTAACCACGTAGCCTTCAAACGCTACCTCATTTTCGTAACACTTCAAGATGTTTGTCATCGCTGCTGTAGCTGTCGCGTGGTCGAATACTGTATGGGTAGGAACCCTTGTATCTGCCAGTGGTATATGTATTGGAAAGTGCTCATACCATAGGAGGGGAGTTAGGAAGTAGGCTAAATGGTACTTATAGTTTATGTTCACCATATTCAAGTATTTTAATAAGTCGTTTACGTACTGCTGGACTGTATTTCTGTTTACCTGTGTATTTTGTATCGGGTACCAGAGAGATGGTTTAAAGATGTTGAGCTTTTTGTCAAAAGTTATTCTTGGAGATACATTCATCATACTTACTATCCACCTATCTATGGAGGAGGCCAACCTATCAGCGATACGGATCTCAGGTGGGAAATCTATCTTCTTTCCTAAAATTTTGCTTAACAGTTCTTTCGCATCATCCTCATGACCCCCGCTCGGTGCGTACAGGGCATGATGTAGTAGTGCCCACACCTTCCAAGGAGGGTCGTGGAAGTACGCTATAATTTTCTTTTCGAGGAAATTCATGGACATCTCAGGCTCACCCGATCTAGACTTAAGTCGAGCTCACCATAACCCCTACCTGTCCTCCTACCCCAGCCCAACTTCATAGAGTATAAGAGCGATTTGAGGATCAACTCCATAGAGTTCCCGTCCTTAACGCACTCATTGGCAGTCTTATCAAACGCGATGAAGGTGACGAATTTTACTCCCTTATTAACAGATATGAAGACTATTGGTACTGGTTGAACTTCATATTCGTTCTTCTTAGTATCGTTATAGTGGGGGTTTATTATGTCGTATGTGAGGAGCCCATCCTGGGCTGATACTGGGTAAGCGTCGAAGAAGATAACATGACCAATACCTGACGCACTGCCCAATAAGCAATTTGCTATGTTCTCATTTGAGATCTCAGTTATGGCGTCCCTCATTATTCCCTTTATAGTTGATGAGGGGATATAAGGCACGTCTAGGATCAAGTCCCAAGCTAGTGGCACTTCTGTGATAAAGTATATAGGGCTCCATCCGGCAATAAACTTCTGCTTAGTTTCGAACTCCAATCTCACATAGCATAACTTACTCTGTTTTAGTTCCTCCTCTATCTCGTTTACGTAATCGTTTACTCTCTTACATTTAGGATTATTGGTGTTATACTGCTTAAAGCTATCAATTATATAGTCCATAGCGTCTTTCTTTCTTTCTCTTTCCACAGTCTCTATCATATTTCGACCCTCTGGTTTTCTCTCTTTTTCCCTAGAAGTGGTAAAATACTTCTCTTTTTCCTTAAGTAATTTTAGATAAAGCCTTTAATAGAACGTGATCACTCTTTTCTGCCACTGCCATTTCATCTCCCTCCAATGCTTTAAGTTTATTTTTGTTGAACGCACAACTTATTTACCAATTCATTAGTAACGCACAACTTATTGATAACATTTACCAATTCATTAGTATAGTTGATAATTAGGTTAGCCAGTTGTCCGGAACCAAAGGATAAGTTATTGTTATTTTTAGCATAAGAGTGCTCGTTCTTGTTGAGTCCTGCAGGGTTAGACCCGTTACTGTTGACTAAATCTTTAACATTAATAGAATGTTGTGATCCGTTATGATAACCTATGTGGATTAAGTTATCGAGCACCTCTTCATGATCCTTTAACGAGAGGAACGGTAATACGTAAATGGTGTATTTGTCTGATTGTTTTACAGGCGACAATATGAACATCGACTGCCTCCTCAACTGCTTCAACTCCCCTCTTTTACCCTTCCGGTAGAAATAGCCAGTACGCTTAACACTTCTCGGAAAACCAAATAGCCACGTATGGATGAAGGGTCCAGGATCCTTAATTCTTATTTTATAAGAAATTACCTTGAACGTCGCCTTTAACGTAGAGCAATGAATGAGATTAATAACATCAATTATTCCTTCCTTCGTACACTGTGTAGCCTTAATTACATCAGGGTCTTGTGACTTACTATCTGCAACCCTTGGCGCTAGGGGTAGTTCAGAGTCCTTCCAAGAGGCAGGACTATTCTGACCTTTGCATTCCAACTGCTTGAACTTATCATAAAACTCCTTGAACGCTCCCTCTATATCTCCTTTAATGATCTTATCACAAATGCTTCTTACATCCTTGCTCATCATCCCATTACAGTTAACTGGATAGAACCTTCCAAAACCCCTGTTCGCTCCCCTCCCTATCCCTATGTAGGCGAGCGTGAGTAAAGTCCCCCCTGCTACTATGTAATCCTTGTTTACAGTACCCCTCTTTATGATCTGGAGCCTAAACCTCATGTCCTTTGGGGCATAGCTATTCGGATTTCCCTTCTTGCCCTTGGTGATAAAACTAACCCTTTCTAGAGATTTATAGCATATATTGCATTCAGGTTTACAATCCGTGACCTTAAACAGGTATTTGCTAACACCTGAGGTTGAGCCAAGATATTCTGATATGCTGTCCTTATTGCCAATGCAAAACCTATTATATACTGTTGTCAGGAACCACCTCAGCCTTCCCACTATTTCATCCTCATCTACGCAGTCTGAAGTATAGCCTTGATAGTCGCCTCCCCACCAAGGAGTTATGTTATTAAACTCCAGCTGCAGGACTGTCATCTTATTTATTTTTTCGTTTACGTAGCTCTTTATTTGCTGCGGATCTATCTTAACCTCACTCATAGAGGAAGCCCCTCCAATACCTTCTTTACCTCAAGTATGTAAGGGTTCATCGTCCTAAAGTCCTTGAAATCTATATGGGTCGCTATATTAAGAACTTTTTTATATAACTCCATCACATTATCCACCTTATTGATCTCATCCACATCCGCTCTACCTATTTCCTTTAAGATCAGCATCAAAATGGCGATATACCCAGCATAACCGCTCCCTTCCTCCTTCTTCATCTCATCGCATAAATCCTTTCTATCGTTGCTATTCCCGTTCAAATACCCGTAAACTCCTTTTATCTTTTTGACGTCTTCCGATGACTTAGAGAGGAAGAAAGTCATGGCAGGACCTACGCCTACACTCAACGCAAGGGATGGGAAATCCACTGCTCTTCTCACCAACCCCGGTTTCTTCCCTCTTTCCTCCTGTACTCCACCACCACACTCAGTTATCCCGTCAATTATCCTATTAGCTATATAAGCAGCGAACTCATCAACTGGTGATCTTCTGTTTACCATTACCTATCACCTTGAGCTTTAATACCCCCTTTCCAATGCTTTCCCTCCCTCCCACCTGAACAACCATTAAATTGTTCAACTCTTTCAACATATCCTCTTCATTAATGCCACTGCACAGGCTATTACTCCTTTGCCCATCTATGATACCCCCTATGAGTATCGTACCGTGGGGCAAGTACTCCTCAGCCCACAGATTATCTGCAATCTTAGTCTCATCCTTCAAAACGTTCCTATAGACCCTTATAATAGAAGACTCTATGAACTGTAGTCCCGCATTATCGTCGAACACATAGACCTTATCCTTTACTAGCTTACCTATATCCTTAACATCTTTTTTAAGGGTTAGAGTACTCTTGTACTCTACGGTGTCCATAAGTACGCTTACTTCTTTTTTCCCTCCAGTGGAGGAGTCAACGCTCCACAGGTTACTTTCTGGATAGTTTAACACCTCCAAGATATCCCTAGCCCTGTTCAACAGGTACTCCGTCGTTATGTACACATACCCCTCGCTGACACTAGCTATTGGGTAAAAGACCGGTATTAGATCTGTGATCACTAGCCTTCCCATCTCCTTGTTTTGGTCTTCTGGCTCTGACCCGAAGAGGCACTTAGCCATTTTATCCTTATTAGAATCGAGCAGTAGGCTAGACTTCAGCACACCCTTAAAGCTCGATGCAAATATAATTGGATAGCCGATATTATCTCGCTGTATCGGTAGATCCACAGCACCTGGTGCCCTACCAGCACCTACGTGCACTGGCGATATCGCATATGAGAGGACTAGAAATTTTCCCAGAGGCATTAGATTATATATTTATTTTAACTTATATATCCTTTTCTTTTCCTTTAATTCAGAAATCCTCAGCGATTTTTGCAGAGACACAAAACTAGTTATCATTTATATATCCTCTACTTTCCACTTTTAGAAAGGCTTTCATTCACTTCACTCTTTCAACTCTATGTGAGATCAACCGCTCATATTCCTGGTTTTAAACGATACGGTTTAATTACATTTTTCTTTCAACTCTATGTGAGATCAACCTGCCTCCTTTCCTTTTGTATACATATATATATTGTCTTTCAACTCTATGTGAGATCAACCCATCATGATAACCATGATAGTATTTTTCTGTACGCAGGCAATCCTTTCAACTCTATGTGAGATCAACTCCAAACAACAACAAAGTAGTGAACGTTATCGAGTGGGACTTTCAACTCTATGTGAGATCAACGAGAAACTGCAAAAAACTGTGCTAAATGAGGCTGACAACATTCTTTCAACTCTATGTGAGATCAACTTATTACTATACGACCATACAATAACGTTTTCGAAGAATGTTCTTTCAACTCTATGTGAGATCAACAACCCTCTCTCTGAAGAAAGAAAACGCAAGTATAGGAGGTGCTTTCAACTCTATGTGAGATCAACGGTGGTGTAGGTGTCTTTGCATTAGCAGTGGCACTAGCGAGTCTTTCAACTCTATGTGAGATCAACACAGAAAGGATTATCCTAATTCTAAGCCAGGGTTGTGCAACCCCTTTCAACTCTATGTGAGATCAACGACATGAATGAATTGTGTGTACTGAGAGGAGAAGATACAGCCCTTTCAACTCTATGTGAGATCAACTATTAACAATCGCTGATGATAAACTAGAATCGAGAATACTTTCAACTCTATGTGAGATCAACATGATCCCTTGGGACGAATTAGAGGAAGCAACACAGAAGGACTTTCAACTCTATGTGAGATCAACTGAATCTTTTTATACCCAATAATTATTCTAATTTCCTCCTAATTTATAAGCTTATCTTACTGTTAATCTTACCTCTTCTATTCTGCATTTTTATTTTATTCCTACCTGCTCCCAACTATTCTAGGGAAAAATCCCTAGTTTTTATAAATAGAATAGATTTTAGGGTTATGGCGTAGCTGAGGTATGTGGGAGGTTAAGGGGTTTTAACGGTATTCTTTGGGAGGAGGTTAAAGATCTCTATTGTACAAATTATTTATGTGACCAAAGCTAAAATCTACCTAGTGACCACAGGTTTCCACGAGTCCTTACACTGAGGCTCTTGCTTCACGCTAGATGCGACAATTCGGTCATAGAGATACCTAGTGGAGACATAGGGGACCTCTAGGCTAACTGCTCTAGGCTCCATTAAGAGGAACAAGAGTAAGGAAATCGTGTAGATGAAGAGAAAATCGGTAGGTCTATAATAGGGTTGAAAGTTGAGCAGAACGAGGATCCCCTTTCAGATTAAACTTATCATAGGGAAGGCTTAGCGTTAGTAAATTAGTGGGTACTTTTATACTCAAAATACGAAAAAGAACACACACCATCTCTGTTAAAAGTTTAAAGGCGGGTTGTTCGAGAATTAGACCTCATTATGGGTTTAATGGGACTTCATAAAAACCCTTAATACGAGAGTAAGGTAAACTTCTGTCTTCATCCTCTTCAAAATAGTCCTAACTCACATAGAAGGGATACCATCTTTGTGAGAAACCCACATACCTTTAAGGCTCATAGGATGTTGACGACCAGGATCAACAACTATCGTTTGCATATACAGTGTTATTATTCTGCAAAATTTTTGCACAGTTCGCAAGGAAAGAGAGAAAGTAGAGTGGTCTATATAATATCTAAATTACTTTAAGGTCAGCGACAAGGTGCTTTTTCCATATTCCATCAAATCTAGAAGGTGAGTAAAGTGATGTTTACCACTACTTCTATAAAGTGAGGGAAAAACCTTGTTCTAGAAGAAAGAGATTGTCAGTCCATTACCAAAACCCCACTAATAATACAGTAGGTGTAGGAGGTCCTCCATTGGGAAGAGTTGCAGCAGTACACCAAGGACTAAAACCTGAACTACCAAGGGCACCTAGAGAGTTGTAACCATCATCATAGGTTGCATCTGGTCCATATGTATACGTGGAATGCTAAACATAGGATACGTGGGCTGGAGGTTCAGCATAGTGAGTTCCGTGATAACGCAGCTATGGGACCATGTTCCTCCCTAACCCCTATAGTTAGGTAATTGGAATGCCGCTCAACGAGTTATGCCGCTATTGATGGGAGGTCTCCTTTTTAACTATGTTATTAATAAAACACATTATACTCAAAAAAGGTCTCTATATCTTTACACTCCCTTTTTAACTGTTCGTCTGCGAGAATATCACACGGGTCTTCAATCTTATTAGCTCCCCTAATATCGTCCATTAGAAGCTGAACATTGTGATCCTCGCTTTTAAAGTTAGTAAGTATATCGAGAAAGTCGTTTAAGGTTAGTTTATATCTTTTATATATTGTAGCCCATAGTGAGTAACCGTTAGAATATCCCAGCCTTTCACTTATAGAACATGGCGTGAAACGTCTATTAACTGTGCACCTAAAGCACTGGTAAAGTTTAATATTAATTCCATCAATCTTAAACTCATGGTCTTTATTTTCATACAATACATAAGCTGATATAAATTCTACCAGACCTTCTTTTATAAGATCATATACTGAGCCCCATTGTTGATTCTGTAAAGAATGAAGGAGTTCGTGGAGTAGGTTCTGTACGCACACGTTCCTTTCTTTAATTACGTAGACTTTATAGTCTTTATACAGTGCCTTAGTGGACTTTACCTCATCGCAGTCTACTAACTTACGCTGGCATGCATCCTTTTCACTTATTAGTTCTACCTTCGCGTTGTTGATATTGACTCCAACGCTCCTCAAGAGGGATATGAGCTGCTGTATGAGGTTATTATATATACGTTGTCTCTCCCTATTTGATAGGTTATTATTGTTTAATTCCTCGGCTATTTCACAGTTTAACAAACGTTTCCACCAATAGCTTTATCATCTTTTCGCCTTTTGATACGCATGGCTCTATCTCGTCAACACACTTAATAACATAGTTGATGTATAGTGTGTTATCGAGGTTAGCCACGGGTTCTATTGTAATCAATTCCGTGGTTTTCTGTTCCCTTTTTGTCAACCTGATGGAGAAGGGCTCGAAATCGCTAAACTGCTCCACCCTTACATATTTCTTAATTATGTCTAAAGTTGAGGACTCCTCTGTACTGGACATGTTAACGTAATTGATTTCAACAGTCTGCGGTTTTACCTTATGTTCATCCAAAAAGTTTATTAGATCAACTATTGTATTTAATACTTCATCTTCAAAATAGTTGAATATTAAAATTAAGGCAGGATAACTAGAGATCAGAGCACTCATCTCACTTCTTTCGTTGTTTATCCTTATAACCATAGTCGTTAAGTTAGGATCTTTAGTCTCCACGGACTTTACCTTAGATCCATATTTTATTGATAACAGCGTTGCTAAGTAATCCTTAAAGGACTGGCTGAAAACACTTAACTGTTTGCTCCACGCAAACGAAACCGATAGGCTTTCATTGAGTTTCATTCAGCTAACCCCTTATGGAATGTAAAGACAAAATAGGTTCTTTATAGTTTTCCATAGCCTTCGTTTGCGTAGGTTGTAAGGTGTAAATATACTGTGGGACTATAAAAGGGCTGTTAGGTACACTTACATTCTTGATGTCTCTCAGTTGTCCTACTGTGTAAACCTTATGCCTTGTACCGCTCTCATCGGGCACTAAAATTCTAATGTTATCAGCCTCGTTTAATACAACGTTTCTCAGTTCCTCAGCCCCTAAAGCATCTAGTGATCTCAGTACATGGTTAACGAACCTCTCGTAGATGAACTTCATATCGAAGAACATCTCAGAGATCACGTATTCAAGCCCTAGAACCTCTACCGCTTTCTTCAGGATCTTCTCCCTTGCCTCCCTGCCCAGGTTCTTATATGGCGTCCCAGTGCTTATCTCCATCTCCCGTAACAGTTTAACCTTTGAGATGTTTTTCCTCTCTGCCATCTCGTCTATAAAGGATTCAAATAAGCCTGGAGAGAGGTAAATGACATAAGAGTAAAGGGTGTCGAGTATATCTTCAATTCGTTTATTAGGCGAATTATTTTGACTAGACATATCCACCATATTATATCTTCCAAAAAGGAAGATATAACTTTTTCCTATGATGGTCTATGAGAAAAATTTTTGTAAACGCTTATTTCACCCCTTTAGAAAGGTTTTCCGTCTTAATTGAAGATTATATATGAGATGTAGTAGGGAGGGACGAGAAACCCCTCTTTTATGAATACAACAACGTCCACTATTGTCCTTATTATCGCATTGATAAGACGAAAATAATCTACGACTTTCATTTCTTAGCTAAACTTGTCATCAACATAGGCATAAATGCGGGAATACAAAGGTTTTTGAGTGGCTCAATCATTGTAGTAAATATTATCCTAATAATAATAATATACAGCCTCTACTTGGAAATGGATCATCTTAGGTACTTTACGTTACCTATGGGTGAGGAGTCAATAGTGGCAGGAGTCACCTCCGTTACTATTTAAGCTCAATCCTTGGGCTGTGTAAAGTCTTAATATCTTTCTGCTCCAAATGTGTAGAGAAAGGAGAAAATTTGGGAATTGAAAAACCTTGACTTGTCTTTCTCTTTCAGTTTTATTTGTAGTACGCTGTATATTAAGTCTTTATGCTAGATCTCTAACATCTCCTACCTCTTAGATACAACCTCGATAAAAGGTAATCTCATATGGGAGAAAAGCAGTTTTGAACTGTTTGAATACGAAAAGCCTTATTTACCTATAAGATAAGAAAAGAAATTTGGGGTTAGCGAGTCCGCTGCGTAGCCAGTCTTCACAAGTCCACTAGCCTGGTGTTTTCACCATTCCCGTCAACTCCAACAAACTCAACTTCTGCAAGAACCCTTTAAAAACTTTTCGTTTTTAGCGTTATTATCTTTAATAACAGATTTAATAGTAATATTACAAAGTAGGGGGAAGGAGAAAACAACCTAACTTGAATCCTTAGGTCTTTCTATTTTATGTTATACTAATTGTAGTCACACGCCGTTCGATAATACAAATTCAACAGTACAAGTCTGACCAATTGCTAAATTGAGAGGAATAGTACTTATGAACCCTAGTGTTGCATTGATTGCCCCACTTTTTAGGAAAGCAAAAGTAGGGATTGCAGGAATGACCATCCGCTATAACCGTGCTCAAGACCTTTACATTACCGCTAACTGACAATGTAGCCTTAAACTCAAATGTATTACTATCCACGTGTGCTGGTCCTATTTACATTATTGATGATGTTTAGCCCGGCATTACAAAAGACGTGAATTATTACTATTAGGACGATATTACAATAGCAATAATCAGAACGAGGTAGTTATAGTTCCATTAAGATCCTTCTACCCCTCTTCAACCGTTCATCAAGTTTGAATCCTGATGTCTAAAATCCTACAACACAGTGCTTGTATTACAGAATTGGACAAAGCATAGCCCTTTAGAACCTTTTTTGCAGTGCTAGAAAGTGAGGAAGTTAAGATAAAAGGGCATTAACGTTCTTACCTTTTCTTGACTCTAGGTTATAGGGGAAACCCACTGCTTGTCATAACAAACATTAATTCTTCACAGTAGGGGATGGGGTATGGAGAAGCGCATTAAGCTCAGGTTAAGTAGAGCTTAAAATCTGAAGGTTCGAGAACATAGGCGAGGTACGCCTAGTTGCTAATCATCATAACGAGTCCTTAAACTCCGTAAAGTTCCTACTACCGCTCGTGAGGAACACCTTCTTCTCCTTGCACATTTGGATAAGGTCATAGGTTGGGCTGAGGGTGAAGATAACTAAGATCGATTTCTTGTTCTCGAAGAGCTCTGGTCTAGCCATCTTAAGCTTTTCCACCTTCCTCATGAAATCGGTAAGCACGTTTTTATTTGCCCTACTTTTCACCTCTCCTAAAAGGACGTAATTCCCAAATTCTGCGAATATGTCTATCTCGGCTAAGCCCTCTACTTCCAGCCTACTTACCTTAACTGAATAGCCCAGCTCCTTCTGTATTAACCACTCCAAGAACGATTGGGCATCGTCTTCTATAGTTGTTGTGATGTTATCCACGAGTGCTGTTACTTGTTTGAAATATCTGTTCATCTCCCGCCTCAACTTTATCAACTCTTTGCTAAACTCCTCCCTCATCCTTACCTGCTCTTCCTCTATCTTCAGGAACCTCTGTGAGAACTCCTCCCTCATCCTGTTCTGGTCTTCTCTTAGTTTTATTATCTCCCTTGTAAACTCCTCTCTCATCTTGTTCTGCTCTTCCCAAAGCTTTGTAATCTGTTGAGAGAACTCTTCCCTCATCTTGTTCTGATCCTCCCTAAGCTTTTGCATCTCCTTTGTAAAGTCCTCCCTCATCTTGTTTTGATCCTCTCTTAATCTTGCTATCTCAACTATAACTTCCTCTAACTTCTTAATGACAACCTTATCTACTAGAGCATCAGCTAACTTTTGAATGAACTCAGGGTCGTTCTTTAGCTTATTGTACAGCTCTTCTACACTACTCACAATTTAATAATTTAAAAGCCTAAATAAAAAACGTTTTTGCTTAGGGAAGATAGGGAGAAAGGAGCCTATTCCACAAGGGTTATGCTATTAAGATGTTGTGAGTTATATATTATCGTTTGTATGATTTGATAAGGAAAAAGAGCAGGGTTTACTGAGAGCTTTCATTAATTAACTTTTGCCCTAAGAGAGATAGATGCAACCCTTCATAACATCGACATGACTGAGAGGGAGGGGTACTTTAGCTAAATCCTCTATAAGCGAGGTATCTAAGGTGAGAAGGTAATATTTTGCACTCAAGCTGCCTACTCGACGCCATGCTTACCCTAATTGAGAACTAGACTATCTTGGCTTATTATTCGTCAATATCATCGCTTGCATTAATGGTACTCTAACTCCTCGCTTTAACTGCTCTTCTCCTTTATCTTTATCATCCCACCGTCAGCGGAGACCTTTATCCTTAGGTAACCCTTAGTCCCACCTCTTGCTCTAGGAAGTTCTGCCTTCCCTCCATCGATGTTAGACTCCGTTATTATGCCAACATCTTTTGGTACTGTCAAGTCTAGGTTCACTATTTCGCCATCGGTATCAATATCTAGATGAACATCATTGGCTTGAGGAAATTCATAGCCTCTGACACCATCCCACCATCAATAGTGAACGAGGCTGAGGTCTTCACGTTTGTACTGCTTAACTTAACGATCCCTCCATCAATCTCTACTGGAAAGATTATCAACGTCTATATCGTTGAGATGTATTACGCCTCCGTCAATCTTCACCTTAAGTGTGTTTAGATCAGGGTATGTGACCTTTATGAAACAGCTATCGGAGCTTATCTTCCCGTTAGAAACGTCTAAATCGGAGTATGATTGACATTTAGCCAAAAGGTGTGGCTCACCTTTACTTATCTCCACTGCACCGCCTTCTAACTCCACTGTGAGGTTCCCGGTTAAGTCAATGGACCATCATAGACTGTGGGGGGAGAGGGAAACACGTTAACTAAATTGCCAATAACCTTTCCAGCCAGATCGCTAGCTAGACCACCTAAAAAGTTCGAGATGTTGCCCAAGAGCCTATCAACGCTGTCCTCTATTCTTTCTACCTCTTCCTCTAATTCGTCTATATCACCGCTCTCAGGTTTAACTAAGGACTTCACGCTCTTGCTCTTCTTAGATACTACCTCCAAAAGCTGAGGTGGACAAATGATTTTGCTGACGTTATAGATGGACTCGAGGGCATCTTCTATTAACTTTACATCTATATCCTCATCAAACCTGACCTCATTTACGTCCTTTATTATCAGCTTCCTAACCTCATTCCTTATCTTCTCCAACATTCCTTTAGTTACCTCTAACTCATCTAAGTACTGGAGTATGACAGGGATCTGGACGTTATTTACTTCAGGTAACACTATGTTCTTATCCTCAATGCTCTTTATTATCGCTAGAGCCTTTTTCCCCTCCTCTGTCAACATATACTTCCCTTCTTTATCCTTAGTTACTAAACCGTCTAATTTCTTGAGGTGGAAAGCTAAGGTCGGACTATCAACCTTTAACCTCTCATATAGCTCGCTGAACGTTTTAGGCGTGATATCGCCTCAAATATATCCATGATTTTAACTATAACAGTTTATAAATTTAAATATTCTGTAAATTTGTACGAAGTAAAGAGAAATTTATTTAATTCTCTTCTTATAACATACAGGCTCTTGAGACATCGTCTAGAAGCTACAATTGAGATGTCCTCGCGGGATGTTCTACCCTTCTATTGACTTTTTTTAAAAATGTTGTTTAGATACTTTTATTCCTAATCATTTCGCTCATCAGATATTGGCTAACCCAAGAAAGCGTTTATGCATTATACCTAAACTCTTACATTATATTTAGCTTTCAAAAAGTTGAAAGCTTTACGAATCCTTTTTCTCTACTTTATGATAAGCCTTAATTACATCGCTTATTAGTCATCTGTAATGACGGTATCCAAATAGCTAATCCCCTCCGTCAGTATAGGATAGCTTTTATAAAAAGTTAAAAATTGGAATTCATGTTTTTCTTAAAAATAGAAAGAAACGTTTATAAATCTTCAAGTTTAGGTAAAAAGTGATCAAGATGTCGAGCTATCTAAAGGTTAAAGTTAGAGATGTGAGAGACGATAATTTAAACGGCATGTATGTAGCAGGTCCTGCGGGAATATACAAAATGAGGAATGTGCCAATGTTCATAATAAAGAGATTTGGAGCCTATTTCCTCATAGTTGTTGGAATATTATCGTTATTTGATATTTTAATTAAGCCAATCTATGGATTGATATCTCTAGTTTTGATAGCGCTTGGGGTTTACCTATTATACACCATGACCATCGATCTGGAACTCAAAATACCTTGGAATAGTGTTAGAGATGTTGTCGTTACTAACGCGCGTACACAATCGGTTCCTAGACTATTCCCACTACCACATTTCAAATCATATCTACTTGGCGACCTACAGATAATATTGACTGATGGAAGCGTGACAAAGATAAGTAGGGTAACTGATGCCTATAACAAGGTTGACTACATAAAAGCGAGATATATGCAGAGGACATAGAAAGATTGGAGCTACCGCAGGGCTTCCAAACGTTGAGATAATAGAGGGTACTGAAATGACGTTTGCCGATGTTAGAATAAATAAAATAAGGAAAGGGCTATTTCAACTAGGCATACTCTATATAATACTTACTATCACTGATGTAAGTTTTTTTATGCTGCTAAACATGGTTCTAGGACCATTATACCCTGCAATAGAGGATATAATTTTCAAACATCAAGCTCCTAACTACGTTGTAAATTACTCTCTTCCTCCTACTTCTCAAATGACACTTACCTTCATAATAATATTAATCGGCATTATAGCTTACTTCCTCTTGTTAATACCTCTCATAAACCTGCTCAGGGGCTTAAGTGGAGCTTGGAAGGTAGGACCGTCAATTATGGTGATAAGTATAGCAGCTTTTGCCTACGTCTTATATTACTTCTTTAAAACGTCATCAGCACTAAATAATAGCAGTACGCAGCAGCAGTCTCTACATATTATTCTCAATAATCTCCTTATCTTTGGATTATGGTTTTTGCTATATGTGTTAGGATTACTTATTACATCCTTGGGGATCATAAGTGTGGGTAAAAAATATCAGCTAAAGGGGCTTATCAATAGTGGCTACCTAATGTTAGTTGGGGCTTTTACGAGTTTCTTACCAGTCCTTATCATAGCGTCATCGTTCATGGGATATTTGACTACACCGAAAATAATAGCCGCTGGTAATTATAAGGTAGTGAGAGCTAGAGATGTAGATAACGATATGCTTAACAATGTATATGTAGCAGGGGCAGAGGGGATATTTAGAATCAAGAACCGTTTTTCATTATTTTTAAGATTGTTTGCCATCGGTTTCCTCGCTTTTGTGGCAATCTATCAGGGATTTCTAGGACTTGCAGGATCAACAATGATCGCTTATCAGACTGGGGTACCGTTACCTATACTTATTGCAACATATGCCACCATATTAGTAGGTGCAGGAGCAGGGGCATATTACCTTTATAAAAACACTGAATTAGAGCTACAGCTTGAAATACCATGGGAGAGAATAAAAAAGATCATCATTGTTAACGAGCATACAGTATCACGTTTCCGTTTGTTCTTTTCCTCAGAGAGCTATACAGTTGGAGACTTCCGGCTATTTCTAGATGATGGAAGCGAATTCATAATAAGAAATGTAGCAGATCCCTATAATAAGCTCAACTACCTAAAGACTAAATACAATTTAGCGATTTAAGAGGAGATGAAAACATCAACGTTATACTCTCCTTTCCCTTTAGCTGTTGTTTCGCGTTGTCGTAAAGCTCTCCTATAAAGAATTTATAGACCTCTATAGTTTATTTTTCAATTTTTCAACTATATAGAAATATTTAGTCTAAAACGAAAATATTTATAAGTTATGTAGTTTAGTTATCAACAGATGAAGTATGAACCCGTTTAAGCCTTTAGATGAGAAGAAGTTGAGTTGGTTTCACTGGAAGTCTATGATAACTACTGGGATGGGAGTTTTTACTGATGGCTACGACTTATCATCGATAGGTTTAGTGGTATTAACAGTCCTGTCATACTTCGGTATAACTCAGAAAAGTCCAGACTACGTTTTATACACCTCCCTTATATCAGGCTCAGCCCTAATAGGTGCGGTAATAGGAGCCCTAATTTTTGGGTTTCTATCCAACATGGGCAGGAAGAAGTTCTATGGGATAGACGTAAGCCTTCTAACTGTAGGGGCTACCCTTCAAGCCTTCGTTACTTCACCTATAGAGCTGGTATTGGTGAGGCTATTATTGGGCATAGGAGTTGGGGCTGATTATGTCCTATCACCAATGATAATGGCGGAGCACTCAAATGCTAAGGATAGAGGTAAGCTAATTGCGCTAGGCTTTGGGCTTTTCTGGGGTTTCGGCGCTACTACAGCAGCTATATTATACTTGGCTTTGTCAGCAATTGGGTTAAGCCCAGACCTAATTTGGAGGATAGTGCTTGCGGCTGGAGCGATACCAGCAGCCTCAGTCATTTACCTTAGGAGGAAGATCCCAGAGACCCCTAGGTATTTAGGTAGGATCAAGGGAGATATAATAGGCTTGAAGAATGTCATAAATGAGGTGACGGGACAAGATGTTACAATAAGTAAAGACTTGAAGGATAACAACTCGTTAAGATACTACTTCTCTAAAGATTGGAGAACATTCTTAGCAGCGAGTTTATTATGGTTCCTGTTCGATATTGTAGCATATTCTGGAATCCTCTTCGGTCCCTCTTTAATAGCCAAAAGCTTAGGAGTGAATTCTGGAGTGTTCCAGCTATATAATGAAGCCCTGTTCATAGTTCCTGGAGGACTAACGGCAATAGCATTTATAGATAGGGTAGGTAGAAAACCACTTCAAACCATAGGATTTGTGGGGATGGCACTGTCGTTGTTCGCATTTTCCATATATAAGAATCTAGCAGGGATGTATTTCTCGGTGTTAATTGCACTGGGACTGTATGGCTTATACAACTTCTTCATGCAGGCTGGTCCAGGCTCAATTAGCGCTTCAGGTCTGTTGGGAGTTGAGCTAAGCCCAACAAAAGTGAGAGGGCTTGTCCAATCCTATACCGTAGCAGCAGGTAGGATAGGTGCGACATTAGCAGCTTTTGTATTCCCAGCACTGTTTTTTGCATATGGAGAGGCCTTCGCAGTTGGGTTCTTAGGTAGCATTGCTCTAGTTTCTGCTATAATTACTCTATTATTCATACCTGAGACTAAAGAGAAGCCACTGGAAGAGATCTCAGGAGAAATGGTAGTAACAGCTTAATCAGCACAGAAAGGAGAAATAAAATTGTTTTTATTTTTGTTTACGATGTTGTTAGATTTTATCTATCTAAAAGTTTTCGCAAATTAATGGAAAATTACTTTTTTATTCTCTCCATTAGTAACTTAAATAGAATTCCGCCAACTAATGTGGTTAAAAGGGACATCAACACAATGCTCTCGAACTCCACTTGATTTAAAGCGTTCAACGACATGCCTATGGAAGCTACAACAAGTCCTGTCTCACCCCTAGGGATCATGCCTATCGATACGACATTAGCTAACTTTACATCTTTCAGCTTTAGATAGGCAAAGGGGAAAACGCCGATCCACTTGAATATAGAAGCTATGGTTGTAAGCAACAGAGAGAGCAGTATTACGTGAAAGTTGATTGTAAGTAGATCAACCTCAGCACCAATCACCACAAAAAACAGGGAGCCAAATATACTTAACAGTATCTCGCTTATTTCCCTTATCCTCTTACTTTTACTGCTGTTTGCTAACGAGACTCCAGCAATAAAAGCTGGAATTATCGGTGAAAAACCTAGGGAGACCATTATTAACGTTAAGCTAAAGATCAATACAAAGGGGTATTCCTCAATGTACTTATCGCTCAACTTATTGCTAATCCTAGGGATCAAAACCGCTGATACTGCAAATATGATAAGCCAAGTGGTTAAGAGCTCTATGACCCTTAAAGCCAGTCCTTGAACCGTTATTTTACTGCTTCCCACTAAAGTCAGGACTGTTGACAGGAGGATCAGGTCTACTATATCGTCAGACGAAGATGCGGAGAACAGGAAATCTATTCCCTTCCCTCCCAGCCTTTCGCTCTCTATTATCGATACTACTGCAGCTAAACTAGTAGCACCCATAGAGACTCCTAAGAAGAGTGCGGAATCTACTCCAAATGATGTGTAAAAGAAATAATATGATACGAAAAATGGGACGAGAGCTCCCAGAGTAGCACCTAAAAAACTATAGATCCCTCCAGCCTTAATTGGGGTTATCCCATGCTCAAGCCCAGAAGCAAATATCAACAAAATTACAGAGAATTCTGCCAGAAACTGGACATATGAGGTAAGGGAGATGAGCTGAAACCCTAGAAGGCTATTTATGATATTACCTAAAGCGTAAGGACCTATTATCATACCTGCAACCAATTCACCAACTATGTTAGGAAGGTTATATTTCGCTAAAAAAGATCTTATGACCTCAGCCACAAAGATGAAGAGTGAAACATCAAAGAGGCTTATCAGCTCCTCATTCATGAGGCAGGATAATAAAGTTCCATCTTTTAATCTTTTCGTTAATCAAACCCAGTCCTTGCACTAATCCTCCTCTTCTGCTTCGCCTCAGGCATATCCCAGAAAAACTTATAATAGAGGAAGGCGTTAGCGACATTCACGAAGAAGGAGAGGGCAAAGGGAATAGCAACTGCTAAGCTCAAGAGGAAGCCTGAGAGGACTGTGGAGAGGGCTGATGGAAGTAGTCTAGCTGTTTGGTTAGTACCGCTAGCTGTAGCCCTCCTCTTACCGCTAACTAAGACCATCATCAGAGCCTGTTGGGCTGGAAGTGCGAACACCCTAAATGTAGTGAAGAGTATATAGTCAACTGCCGCTATTAACGGTATCTTGAGGAAGGGGAAGATCAGGACAAGTACTGCCCCTATCATCCTCGTTGAGATTATGAACTTCACGAAGCCCAACTTCTCGTTCATCATCGGTGTGAGGAACATAACTGAGGCGGAAACTATACCTCCTATAAACACTATATCACCAATTTCAGCCTGTGTTAAGCCATAAAATGTCTTGAATATTATCGGTATGAATGGGACTATTAAACCTTGAGAGACACCGTTTAAGATCCCCGTAAAAGTAAACTTCTTTATAACGTCCATATCCCTCTTATTGACCTCTTTTTCATCACCGTTATTATCTTCCCTATGCTCTACTCTTTGTCTCTCCTCCTTCACAGGTATTACAACAGCAAAAGACCCTAGAGATAATATTAGACCTAAAATGAACAGAAGATTATAATTCCTGATATTAGCCAATAGAGCACCAAAGGCTCCACTATATGTAGAGAATGTAGTAAAGAGGGAGTAGATCCTCGTTAAATCCTCTTTCTTACTCTTTTCGGCAAGTAGTGCTGTCTGCATCGGTGCGACAACTGCTCCAACACCTCCTCCCACAAGCCCTCCAGCTATTCCAAATCCACCCAAGGCTGAGGATAAGGCTAATAGGGCAAAATTGGTAGTGAAGAGGAGGATGAGGATAGCTATGGGTAAGAAGGCTAACGCTATTAATAGGAACAGTTTCCTTCCATACCTATCGGCATATATAGAGAATATAAAGGAGAGCAGAGGGGTCGCGAAGGCTCCTATTCCGAAAAGTATTCCTATTTGGAAATCGTTAAGACCTATCTTCAGGAAATAAAGCCCTATTATTACAGCTAGAAAGCCAGCTACAACACTTCGCAAAATCCTTGAACTCATGAGCAAATAAATGTCCTTGTCAGCCACAAATACGATTTATCACAAATTGCATAAAAAGTTTTTCGATATCAAACAGAGAAATATATACAGCAGTTATATTAAATAACCCACTGAAAGTCTGGCTGAAGGAGAAATCTTGCTTGCTAGCTAGGAAGTTATTATCCTACCTACTAACACCGCTAACTTTTCTTATCTAAATAGTACTTTACAGCCTTTTTCAACGCCCTCCTCAATATCTCCTCCAGAGTCGGTGCACTTACCCCCAACTTATCAGCCAGATCCTTTAATGAGATCTTTCTATCTACATCAAAATAGCCTAACTTATACGCTAGCTTCAATATCTCCATCTGCCTATCAGTCAACTCCTCCTCACCTATTTCATTAACGTTAATTACAGTAGCCTTTACACCGACATTATTTAACTCCTCCAAAAAGGTCTTTAATGAGCTCATATTAGGTAGCATAAGGGTGTAGATGATGCTCTTCTCCCCTACAACCTTAATCTTTTCCACTATTGCATCATTATGATAGAGGAGCTTACATACTGCACATCCCTGAGTCCTAATCCATATCTTGTTATCCGAAATCCTCAAGACTCTTAGAGAAGCCTTTCTTACCTCCTCAACAACCTTATCATCTTTAGTGTTGAGGACAGCTACGTGATCTGTAACATCATCCCTTAACTTTACGTTCTCCACATGGGCGTTAATATTTAATTTCTGGAAGGTCTCCATAACTAAGCAAGGGTGGTTCTCTATTAGCACTGTTGCCTCTATCGGTTGTTTCACATTTATACCTTTGCCTCACTTTTTCTAATAAGTTTTTCTAGATACTCCTTTAAAGCTACACCGTTGTTATAAGGAGATTTAGTTGAGTAGAGAAGCGTTACGTTTTCTGCCTTCGATATCAACTCCAATAAGACCTTCACTTTAGGGTTATTATCCAACTCTTTAAAGTACCTCTCTTTAAACTCCTCCCATTTATTAGGATCGTGATTGAACCATTTCCTTAGCTCGTCTGAAGGCGCTATATCCTTAAGCCAAACATCTATTTGATTTTTCTTAACCCCTCTAGGCCATAGCCTATCCACAAGTATCCTTATGCCATCATCTTTTTCTTGTTTATCGTAAACTCTCTTTACCTTTATCATCACTTATTATATTAGTAGCAAGGTATAAAAGTTGATAACCTAAATGTTAAGGGTCATGATGTATTTCACGAAAGTTAGCTTAATAGTCTCATAAAAGAGGAGTATAAGGCTAAGAGATAGAAAAAGGGATTGTAAAGAACTTTAGGGATTGACTGCAAATATCAACAGTGAGGGAAGTACTGTTCAACATAAGCTAGAAGAGGATATCTGCAGGAAACCTATTTGGGCTTAGAGTAGAATTGATCAGCCTTAAGGGTAGGCCAATGGATTCTTGTACATAGCACCGGAATCTGGAGAACTTGTTAAAAAGGAATTTGGATTGGTCGATGATAAAAGCTGTAAGCGATAATGTAAGAGCCGTATTCAGGTATAAACTTCCTTAGGTAGCCTTAAAAGCGTTTAAAACAATCACTCACTTCTTTCTTAAATTTCACTCCTTAATTATCACCCTTCTCGACTTCCCTTCAAATCTCGGCAGTTCTCCTCTATTCACGAACTCTATTTCAGGAGTAACGAAGGCAACAGCCCTAATCTCTTCAATCAGCTTTTCTCTGAGTTTATCAGATGGGTTGTCAACCTCTACCCTAATTATGAGCTTATGATCCCTACTTGTCTTATCAACTATGACCTGGTATTCATAGATCTCACTATGGTTCATCATCACCTGGTTTATAGCGGTTGGGAAGAGCTTTACGCCCTTATAGAATATTACATCATCTATCCTGCCCTTCAACATGTGTATTTTTGGGAAGGGTATATCATCATCGCTCTCAATCATATTTGTCACATCCCTAGTCCTATACCTGATCAACGGCATAGCCTCTTTAGTGAGGGTTGTTATCACTAGTTCACCATCTTCACCCTCAGACACTCTTTCACCAGTTTCTGGGTCAATGATCTCCACAAGGTAGTGGTCAGTCCAAATGTGCATCCATTCGTGCTTATCGTTTGGACACTCCTGTGCAACCCCAGGTCCAAGACCCTCTGTTGAGCCATAGATCTCGAATGCTCCTCCACCTCTCTTCTTCAAATAGAGCTCATCTTCTATCCTCTCTAACATCTCTTTAGTCATAGCCTCAGCTCCAGGTATCGCTAGCCTAAGAGCTAGATCCTTTTCAGGGTCAATACCCAAATTCCTTATGGTCTCAGCAACCAATAGCTCGTAAGAAGGAGTCCCTGTGATAACAGTAGCCTTATAGTCTTTCAAAGCCCTAGCTAAAGCCTCAGTCCTACCAGTACCCCATGGTATTACCTTAGCTCCTATCCTCTGTATCCCCTGGTGTAAACCTAGACCTCCAGTGAAGAGCCCATAACCATAGATGTTCATAACTATGTCATTTTTCGTTACCCCAGCAGCAATTAAAGATCTGGCAACAAGGTTTGTCCACGTCTGGATATCATTCCACGTATAAGCGTTTACTGTTGGGATTCCAGTGGTCCCTGAAGTCATGTGCCATCCAACTAGGTCTTCAAAGGGTACAGCTAAGAAATCACCACCGTAGGGATAAGCATATTTCCTCAAGTCATCCTTTGTAGTAAATGGGACTTTGACTAGGTCTTCTACACTCCTTATATCATCTGGGGTTAAGCCCTTTTCCTTAAAGAGCCTATGGTAGAACCTCGAGTTTTCATATACCCTCTTTATCAACCTCTTCAGCCTAAAGGTCTGTATGTCTTCGATTTCATCTTTGCTTAGAGCCCTAGGGTTTACCTCGTCGTAATCTCTCATCTACCCAATCACCTCTCCAATTAACCTATAGCCATCTGTGGTCAACCTAACTTTGGCACCAACTTTAGGCTCTCCAATTATCCAAGCCATTAAGAAGTTGTTATCCTTAGTCTTCACAATTCCAATTACGTAGTTTCCCTTATCCTCAAAGCCTTGGGGCTTTTGAACCACAATACTGTAGGTCATTATCTCTCCCTCGTTATCGAGCTTTATCCACTCCATGTCGCTCTTACCACAATTAGTGCAATCCCTTTGGGGTGGAAAGTAAACAGCACCACAGTTCTTGCACTTGGTGGCAAGTATTTCACCCTTCTTTAAGGCCTGTATAAACTCGTCTGGGTATTTTATCCTATATTTAAGTTCTAGAGGGATTGCATCTATTTGCATCATTTCACCTCCTCAAAATCATTACATAGGCGAAATGTCCTGTACCCCCTACATTGTGAACCAACCCAATATAGTTCTTTAGGGGTTGCTGTAGATTGCCAGCCTCCTCCCTCAACTGCTTTGTTATCTCATAAATCATCGATAGACCAGTAGCTCCTAACGGATGTCCTTTAGCCTTTAACCCACCAAACAAGTTAACCCCTACTTTTCCACCCTTCTCGCTCTGCCCCTCCTCTATGAATTTACCACCCTTACCCTTCTCCACAAATCCTAAATCCTCATAACCCATTATCTCAGCTATTGTAAAGGCGTCGTGGACAGTTGCCACTTCAATATCGTTAGGCCCCACCTTAGCCATCTCGTAGGCCTGTCTAGCTGCTAACTGGGTTGCCCTAAAGCCAGTCCATTCACCCCTCTTAGCTATATAAGCATAATCATTAGCGTAACCTATACCGCTTATCCATACAGGCGTATCTATCTTCAACTCCTTTATCTTTTCCTCAGAGGCGAATATCACAGTTGCAGAACCATCGCTTATTGGGCATGAATCTAAGAGCTTTATAGGCCATGATATCACCCTCGACTTTAACACGTCCTCAACGGTTATTGGCTTCTGGAAATGGGCTTTGGGGTTCTGAGAGGCATACTTGTGTGCTTTAACTGCAACTAGAGCCATCTGCTCTTCGGTTGTGCCATAGACTGCCATGTGCCTTGTAGCATAAAATGCATAGTATGTCGGGAATGTCGTTCCATAAAAGTGGTACTCCCATTGGTAGTTTCCTCCCCTCCCTCCTATAGCTAGAGAAGTTGCAGTGTCTACCTCAGTCATCTTATCAACTCCAACAGCCATGGCTATATCAGCAAGGCCTGAT
Organism: Sulfolobaceae archaeon; assembly: GCA_026627305.1. Classification (GTDB taxonomy): domain Archaea; phylum Thermoproteota; class Thermoprotei_A; order Sulfolobales; family Sulfolobaceae; genus JAPNVD01. The sequence goes on along the minus strand of JAPNVD010000001.1, from coordinate 58,106 downwards.
GCTACTGCCGTATAAGCCGTTAGTGCTGCAGCCAAACCTGTGGCACACATGGCTTCAACCCTCATGGGGACCTTACCGGTTAGTCCTGAATACTCAGCAACGATTGGTGCTGGATATAGTTCAACTCCTCTATATGCAGTGCTCCCAACTACGACGAAGTCTATGTCTTTTTGTGTTATCCCGCTGTCCTCGAAAGCCTCCTTTATGGACTCCCATGCTAGCTCCTGAACCGATACGTCATCCCTTTTCCCGAACCTGGAATTACCTACGCCGATAATTCCTACTTTTCTGCCCATTAATTTACTTAAAGAACTTAAAATATATAAGCTTTAATATCATCAAATATGTTTTTAAAAGATATTAAATGATAATGATTAAAAAATATAAACTTTAATCTGCTATTATACCAGGGTGAATTCCATATATACGTATAGTACAGTTAAAGTGGAAATATTAAAGGAGGACAAAATAGGGATTATAAGGCTCAATAGGCCAGACAAGTTAAACGCAATAAACTTTCAGTTAGTGGAGGATATGGTCAAGGCATTGGATGAGCTCGAGAACAATAAGGATGTAAAGGTGGTGATAATAACTGGTAATGGGAGGGCTTTTTCAGCAGGGGCTGACGTAAAGGAAATGCTAGAGACCCCTCTAGAGTATATCATAACTAAGGGACATGCACCCCTGTGGGAGAGGTTGAGGAGTTTTAAGAAGCCTATAATAGCTGCAGTGAATGGAATAGCTGCAGGCGGAGGTTTAGAGCTCGCTATGGCTTGTGATATAATAATAGCTGCCGAGTCAGCTATGTTAGGACAACCAGAGATAAACTTAGGTCTTATTCCTGGGGCTGGAGGAACTCAAAGGCTGACTAGAGCTATAGGGAAATTCAAGGCTATGGAGTTGGTATTGACAGGGAACCTGATGAGCGCCAGGGAGGCTGAGGCCAGAGGCCTAGTGAATAAGGTAGTGCCTGACAGCGCTCTAATGGCTGAGGCTATAAGGTTAGCTAAGGAAATAGCTAAAAAGCCCCTATTATCATTAATGCTAGCCAAAGAAGCTGTAAATAAGGCTTGGGAGACCACTCTACAACAGGGCTTGGATATAGAGAGGAGAAACTTTTATCTGACTTTGACAACAGAAGAGGCTAGAGAGGGTATGAAAGCCTTCTTAGAGAAGAGGAAACCCAGGTGGGATAATGATAAGAGTTGAGAATAACGAAGAGGGAAAGTATTCAATAATCACCATCAGCAGACCAGAGAAACTTAACGCACTTAACCTGCAGACTAGGCTTGAGTTAATACAGAGGTTAAAGGAGGTAAACGCAAATCCTAACGTTAGGACTGTAATTGTAACTGGGGAAGGTAGAGCTTTCTGCGTTGGTGCTGATGTAAGTGAAACAGTTGAGGACGTAGCTAGCGATCTAAGGCAGACGTTCCAGCCAATAATCAAGGAGATGAGGTTTTCCAACAAAATATACATAGCAGCGATAAACGGCGTTACAGCGGGGGCATGTATTGGAATAGCTCTGGCTGCCGACTTCAGGTATGCGAAGAAGGATGTGAGGTTCGTGACGGCGTTCCAGCGGTTAGGCTTGACCTCTGATACAGGTGTAGCCTATTTCCTCTTAAAGCTTGCTAAGGATCAGAGGGCTTATGAGATGGCAGTATTGGGCGGTGAGTTCAGCGCTGAAGAGGCTGAAAAGTGGGGGTTATTGAGAGTCGTTGAGGATCCTTTACAAGAGGCTAAGATGTTGGCTAATACCATAGCTAAAGGTCCATTCCAGTCGTATTTAGCTGGAAAGAGACAGGCTAATCTCGTGCTCTACTCGGATTTGGAAAAATTCCTCGAGTATGAAGCCTCTATTCAAGGATATTTGGGCACAACTGAGGACTTCAAAGAGGGTGTAACATCGTTCAGGGAGAAGAGGGAGCCCAAATTTAAGGGAGTTTGAATGATAAGGGAAAGCCCTTTTTCTAAACTCTTAAATATAAAGCTGGAGGAGGCTAGAGAAGGTTACGTGAGGGTTTCTGGAGTTGTATCTAGCGATTTCTTAAACCTTCACGGTACAGCTCATGGCTCATTCATATTTGCGATAGCTGATGCAGCGTTTGAATACATCAGCAACTACTCGAGGGATTCAGTAGCCCTTCACGTAAGCGTTGATTTCAGGAAGCCCGCCAAAGAGGGCGAAAAGATAATAGCTGAGGCATTTGAAGAGGTTTCAGGCAAGACCACATCTCTTTATAGGATAATAGTGAAGAACGCGGATGGGAAGATAATTGCTTATGTTACGGCTTTAGCTTACCATCTAGATAATAAATAGGTGGAGGAAGGAAGAGGGTGAGAAATTAATTTTTCTTCTTTTTATTAGTTCATTTATATATTAATTAGGGAAATCTTTATAAGCTATACAAATAACATATATATGGTGAACAAATGGATATAGATTATACTAATGATCCAATATACCCAGAAGAAAACGTTTATCCACCAACCTGGAGTTTTGATGATGAGAAGGCTATGAAGTTGTATAGAAGGGCTAAGAAGGAGCAGTGGGATGAGGAGGACCTAGATTGGAGCAAATATGAGGAGATACTTTCAGGTCTAGATAGGAAACAGAGGTTTGCTATAGCCTATTGGTGGGCTTTATTATCGAATTTCGATAACGCAACACCAGTTTTCGCCTATGCGTTAATTAAAGCTTCAGAGAGGAAGTTGCCAGTTACGGTCAGAGCGTTATTAACTACTATAACCTATGACGAGAACAGACATAACATCCTCTGTGGTTTGGCAATAGATAAGGCTATGAAAGGTTTTCCGTTTAACGTTAAACCCCAGGACGATCTAGAGAGGAAGGCTATATTAAATGTTGAGTGGGTTTGGTGGAACGGTGCCAGGTACTGGAGGGGTTACCTAGAGGCTTATAAGAAGTACACCCTAGATATCCTCTTCACCTCTTTTATGATGGGTGAGGTTGCAGCAACTTCAGTTTTCAGCGGGATGAAGGATAAGAGTAGAATACCCACCTTTAGTGAGGCTTTTAAGAGGCTTACGTTAGACGAGACCAGGCACTATGCGTTCACACACTTGATACTGACTAATAACATCGCCAACATGAACGAGGAAAAGAAAGCCTTTGTGACTAAACAGATAAGGGCGGGATTCGTATTCCTCTCTTTAATAACCTATAAGCCGCCTAAAGAGTTCTGGAAGTTACCCCCATGGTATCAGGAGGTTCACGAGAAGATGGAGGAGATAGCTAACAGTGCTGGTCTGGGGCTTCCAAGTATAGAGGAAAGGGAGAAGATATGGAGGGACGCTGTTGCTAGGGTTGCAGGTAACTTGAAGAGGTTTAACGTAAAGATTCCAGCGATGCCTGAGATAGGGATAAACGGCGATGAAGATATCCAGGTCAAGGAGGATGACCTAGTGGTGGGTATATTCTAAAGGGTAGGGTAGGGTAAATTTTTCTATATCTATTATGTAAAAGTTTAATGAGTGAGATGAATAAGAGAAAAATCCAGAAGATCAAGGGTGGAAGTTACATAATCACTTTACCTCCAGATTGGGTGAGGAGGAACGGCTTAGACGCTAAGAGCGAGGTATTTGTGATAGAGAAGAATGGCGAGCTCCTGATAAAGCCTCAAAGGGCTTATGACGATAAAAAGAGGATAGATCTGAAGGAGATCGATATAGATACTGCGAAATACCTCATCAGCGTATATTATATGCAAGGGGTCTCTGAAATAGAGGTGAACTCGGACTCAGTTATCCCACCTGAGGTGAAGAACGACCTTAGGGGCTTGCAACTTACATTACCTGGTCTACAGGTAGAAGATGAGAGCTTTAATTACATTAGGTTTAGCGTAAACGACGACTTATCGTCAAATGTAGTGGAGGAGATGAAGTCTTTCTCCCAAAAGCTCTTAGTGCTACTAGAGGACTTAGGAAAGGTTATAAGAAATCCCAATAGGGATATGGCTATAGATATAAAAAGTAGGGCTGAAGATTTGAACAGGATATATAATTCTCTCATAAGAAAGATAGCGCTATTATCACAAAAGGAGGAGCAGTTCAACTTTAGGATAGAGTCAGTTAGGGATTTGATCCTCTATGCTATAGCAATGAGGGATATGGGGAGGATGATATCTCATATAAGGACAGCATCAACGATTTTATCTAGTTATTCATTACAAGTGCCTGAAGTACTCCAAAGCATTAGCTCAGAGCTGGTAACGATGTTTAAGGAGGCTCTAGAGGTCTTCTTCTCCCAAAGATTAGAATATATAAAGGATATAAGGATAAGGATGAAGAACATCAATAGAGTTGTGGATTCGTTAAGCGGGGTTCACATGGAGCTAGGAAAGGAGTTGGCTAGGATAGGGAGTTATTGTATAGCCTTGATGGATGATGGTGTCCATATGAGCGTTAAGCTTTGAGAGTGGGTTCCTTAACACCTTAAACGGCACGGCTTTCCTCTGCTTGATTTCAACAACATTAAAATGATTCTTAAATTATATTTGGAATAATTTTAAAAAGTAGAAAATCCATGTATACATTATGGCTGGAAAGATAAGATCCTTTGATAGGTCTTCTGTATTTACTATTAACATACCACCTTGGGCTGATAATCCTTTTTTGCCGGGACTCAAGATCTTCGCCAGGTCAATTTATTCCCTAATGGGCAACAACTCATACTTCGCCCATAATGAGGGCATATTTAAACTGTCTAGACTAACCTTTTTCATGGTGATGGGACTAATAATAATAGGCACGATAATAATGATCTTAACCGTGAGCCTAGCAGGTCTACTTGGGTTAATAGTTGGAGTGATAGTTTTCAGCGGAATAATGTCCTTCGTCTCCATGGTTTCCTCAAAGAGGGTTTATGGAACACTTATCATACCGTGGAATGAAATTAAAGCTATAAGAGTGGAAAATCTAACCCAAAAGAGCGTTGATGATATGGTCTATTTACAGACTGTAGAAGTCGGGGATTGGAGGATCTATAAGACTGACGGCGATGAGATAATAATTAATGATGTTTACGATCCTATTAGTAAACTGCAGATGTTGAAAGAGAAGTTTGGCGTTGCAGTTAGTGAGTAATGAGAAAAACATTAAACTAATTTATTAGTAAGGTATAGTATTTATGATGACGGCTTTAGGTTATTTTGACGGGCTATGCGAACCCAAGAACCCTGGTGGAATAGCGACTTTCGGGTTCGTTATTTATTTAGATAATGGAGATAAAGTTGAAGGATATGGGCTAGCTGAAAAACCCTTCAGCAGGAACTCCACAAACAACGTGGCAGAATATAATGGTCTAATATGTTTGATGCAGACCATGTTAGACTTGGGAGTTTCATCTCCTATCATTAAGGGTGATTCCCAACTAGTTATTAGACAGATTAACGGCGAATACAAGGTAAAGTCTAAAAGGCTAGTCCCACTTTACGAGAAGGCAATGGAGCTCAAGAGAAGACTTAACGCTACAATTGTCTGGATCCCTAGGGAGGAGAACAAAGAGGCTGACATGTTGAGCAGGGTAGCTTATGAGCTCGTGAGGAAGAACCAAATCAGAGATGTTGGTTGCAGTATAATGAGAAAGAGGAAAAGCAGGGAAGAAAAAGAGTAATTGATTATGACCTCCTTCTGCCCCTGAGTTCTTTTTCATCCGCTATTCAGTCTTAATATTGAAGTACCTGTTCTTGTTTCCAGGATCGTAATAGATTACCTTGCTGGACTCTGAGATCAGCAATTCTATTAGATCCTTACTGACCTCTTGTACTACGTTCTTAGAATAAAGCCTTAAAGTCCCTAACATAGACCTTGGTAAATCTATAATCGTTGTCTTTATGAAATACGGCAACCTCTTCCAGATGTACTTCTCAGCCTTCCTTAAAAGCTCTAATTTTTTAGGGGTGTATTTTAGCTTAAGCAGCCCTAGTTTACCCTTAAAATACTTATACAAGTAAAACGAATGATTACCATATACTGCCAAAAGCTGTATTAGTGCTGGATTTACCTTAGTCTTTACCACAGGTATTAAAAGATCGTAATAGTCCCAGTTGAGCGTAAAGAGCTTATTCTCCTTAAGTGAGTTCACAAATATCCTAGTACCTGGCAGTGGAGTATAAATGGAGAATTGAACGCCATCTGCACCAACATTTGCCAAAACTTTTGAGAAACTGATGGTTGCTAGCGTATCCTTCAGAGTCTCGTAGGGTGCGCCCAATATCATACCTAAGAAGACTATAACTCCGTTTTCGTGAAGTACCTTAACAGCCTTGATTGAATCAGAAACAGCTAAACCCTTATGCATTTTCTTTAACGTCTCCTGACTTCCACTTTCAACACCTATAAAGGCGACAGAAAGCCCAGCCTCTGCGGCTAACTTTATGAGTTCAGGATTTCTAGCTGTAACATCTGCACGCATCTGGGCTAGGAAGTTGATAGTAAGCTTCTTATCTATCATCTCCCTGAACAGCTTCGCCCTCTGAGACCTATTTGGCCATACTATGAATATATCGTCAACGAAGAAAAGCCAATTATAACCTAAACTCTTTATAGCCTCTAACTCCTTCAAGATCCTAGCATTAGACTTGTTCCTCCATTTATTGCCCCAGGTTGGAGTTACAGAGCAGAAATCACAGGCGTAAGGGCATCCTCTTGCGGTCTCTATTGCTGCGATATACTGGTCATCACCGAAGATGCTTATCTTGTAAAACCTCTTATCTACTAGCTCAAAGGCAGGCATTGGCAATTTATCTAAATCATCGATTAAAGGTGCAGGTGGTGTCCTAATGATCTTATCCCCTTCCCTATAGACTATTCCCCTAATGTTCGAGAAGTCATAGTTGCCTTCCCTCATTGCATTACCTATCTCCATAATCGTGTTATCCCCCTCACCTAGAACTACAACATCAAAGCCGTCCCTAAGCATAACTGTAGGCAAAAAGGTGGCATGATGACCTCCTGCGATTAGTAATGTATCCTTAATTTCATCCTTTATTAACTTCGCTAGCCTTACGGCTATGTTATGGGAAGCAGTGGCGTGTAGCGTTATACCTACTATCTGTGGGTCAAAGGTCTTAGCTAGCTCAACCACATCTTCTATGCTCATCTCTTCAGCTTCCATATCCACTATTTTGATATCCCAGTTCCCAGTAGCCCTTAGGTCTCCAGCTAGCTGTATTAATCCTAATGGGATGGGCATGAAGCCGAACGACTTATTATAGCCGCTTCCTGTGGGATTCGTTGGTCTGATGAGAAGCGCTTTCATAAAATTATCTTTAGGGGAATAATTTAAAAGATTAGGTTATGAAAAAGATTATTATTAATCCTTTTATACTGAAATTCTGAATAGAGTTTCATTCAATTAAATTATAAAGATAGTATAGCTTGATATTATGGAAGATAAGCCAAATAAACAATAAATATTTATTTATCCAACCCCTCTTTAATTCCATGTGTATATACTCGAATATCCCAAGTCTATGGTAGTTTACGGTAATGATGCACTAGATTGGTTAAAAAACGTAAGGGGAAAGACAGCTTTAGTTACAACGAGAAGCCTTTTGAACAGTAAGATCCTATCAGAGGTGCTAAAGATCGTAAAAGCGGAAGTAATCCAAGGTCCTAGTCAACATGTACCCAAGCAAGAGTTAGAGAGCTTAAAGCAGAAGTTGATGAGGGATTACGAAGTTGTCATAGGTTTAGGGGGAGGTAGTATAATAGATGGGGTAAAATTAGCCCTATCAGAACGGAAGGACTCATTTTATATAGCAATTCCTACAACGTTATCAGGTGCTGAGCACACAAGGAGTGGAGGGTTTACGGACGAGTATGGTTTAAAGAGAAGTGGGGTTTTAGGAAAGGAAATAGATGTCATAATATTAGACCCTAGAGCTACGCTTGAGACACCGAAATGGCTATTACTTTCTACAGGGATCAGATCTCTTGACCATGCCATAGAGACCATTTACTCCAAGGACTCTAACCCATTTAATGAAGCCTTAGCCATTATGGCTTATAGGAAGCTAACTAGATGTTTAAAATCCTTGGATAGCCTAGAAAGTAGGTTGGAGTGCCAAGTAGGCTCATGGTTGGCTTCTATAAACATGAGGTACGTTAGGATGGGTATGAGCCACATGTTTGGATATGTTTTTGGTCCTAAGTACAATATCCCTCACGGCATAACTTCGTGTATCTCACTGCCTACTGCGATAAAGTATAACTATGATGCGGCAAAAGATAAGTTAAGGGAAATAGAAGGGGAAGGGGAGCCCCTCTATATCACTGTTGATAAATTCTTAATGGATATAGGGATGAAATACAGGTTATCTGAGTTCACTAGCCTTGAAGAAGCTATGAAAAACGCAGAAATTTTTACGAAACTCGTTAACAACAGCGGAAATCCTATCAACATAGATGTTGAAATGGCGAGGAGTTTTATAAAAGATGTGTATTGATATAGTAGACTAAAGACGTCTAATTCTTCTTTTGTGCTCTATAAAAGATGTGTATTGATTTTCTATACTCTTATTCTTCCTTGGTTTCACTTTTGGGTATTATCATTATTCTCGTTGAACATCATGTTTATCTCTTCGTTCATCTTTTTCTTAGTCTCCTCCATTATCTGGTTGAGGTTAACAACTTCATATCTTACCTTCTTCGAGATTATCGCATCCCTCACCTTCTTCTCCCTATCAGTTAAAGAAGTCCCCTTACCGGTCTTTATTTCGAAGAAGATTATCTCAGCTTCGGAGTCGTCAGATAACCCCTTAAATGCGATAAAATCTACAGGAGAGCCTAAGTGCCTAAAATCCTTGGGGTTTATGTTATACCGCTGTGCTATAAGTAGAGGTGCAAACTCCTCACCGATCTTTCCTAAGAGTGTATTTACTGATTTGGTTATCGCATCCCTCCTTATCTGCTCCTCTACCTGAAGCTTCCATTTATCTAGCTCCGCCTTATACTTAGTCTCTACGGATTGTTCTATTTGCGATCTGATTTCGTTGGAGTGCTGCTGAACCCACTGCGAGAACATAGATTGGGCCTGTTGTTGAGCCTGCTGTTGTATCTTGTTGATCTTCCTTGAGTAATAAACTATAATGATTATTATGACTATTAGGAGGATAAACGATAGGGCTAGACCGAAACCCATGAGTAATTCTCCGATTTAGACATTTATAAGTATTGCTTAAACTAGAGAAGAGATTATAGTATCGATTATTCTCTCCTTTACCATAGAGAAGTTAGACCACGAGAAAAGTGAGGGCTCTAAATAACAGGAGAGGGCGCACTTGTTACAGTTGGCATATGTATCCCAATCATACCTATTCCACAAGTCCTCGATATCGGTATCCCAAACGTAGAGCGATCCATTATACTCGTTTAGAACATAGCAGGGTAGAACTATCCTCCCTTGAGGATCGATGTTAATAGTTAACCAGGGCTTACACTCCCAGGGTTTGCTGTTATACCAGGAGTCTAGTATTGCCTTAAAGTACTCCTTGGAGTTGATAATCGGTGCCCCTTCTATCTTGAGCTTCAATAGGCTTTCTAGCAATTCCTTTAACCTCTCGTGACTGGGGGAGAGCTTATCAGCTGTGGAATAATCATAAGCCACCTGAAAGTTTACCTTAACCTTTAGCTCTTCAGCCAGTTTCACTACCTTTAACGCTTCGTCCATGTTTTCCCTCGTTATAGTAAAGCTTATTGCTGTCGGGACGTACTGAGATGCAACCTTTATCCCCTCAATCGATTTCTCAAAGGCTCCATCAACACCCCTTATATGGTCGTGAATTTTACCTATCCCATCAATGGATACGAATAGGTAATCCAAGTAGTTCTTGATCTCGTTTATCCTATGCTTCAACAGGATCCCATTTGTCACCAAAGAGGTATGAAACCTCTCATGGGATTCCCTAAGGATCTCCGCTAAGTCCTTCCTGAGGAGAGGCTCTCCACCCTCAAAGCCCATAAATAGGACTCCAGCGTCTGCCAACTTCCTCATCATTTTGACCTCCTCATCCACGCTTAGTAACTTCTCATCCTTTCTCCTCCAGAAGGGGCACATTTTACACCTCAGGTTACAAGTATAGAGCAATTTGTGTCCAGCTATTAAGGGTAGTTTTTTGTAAATCTTTATGAGCCTATAGGGACCTCTAGTGATGAAGGGCTTTACATTCATGTTAGCCATTTTCAGACCTAAAAGTGACTTAAATTTGCTAAATTTTAAATATTTTCATATTAACAACAACTTGAACTATATCAAGGGTTAGGCTTGCGTTAATCAATCACCTGCAGCCCCTCTTTATACCACTCACTCAACTTCTTCAGGTCTATGTATTCTGCACCGCTTTCAGTCCTAGAGAAGCTCTTTGCAAACAATACAAACCTTTTCACGTTCAGATTAAGCCTCTCCAGTTTATCCTTAAGCTCATATAAGGCTCTAACCCCATCAACGTTATCGCTCCACTTGCATTCACCAGCCACATTTAACCCCTTGTCTAAAATGTCTATCTCGATATCTTTATACCAATATCTCCCAAGGTTCTTTAGCTTGTACTTATCCCTCAAATATTGCCTTGCTATATCCTCAAATACCTTGCCTAAGTATTCGTTGTATTCATCCTCACTTATCTCGTAGTTTCCCTCCTCTATCTCGCTAAGATTTGGATAAATGAACCTAAACCAGAAGTTTGTGAAGTTATCTGCGATTATGTATCTACCCCTCTTTGAGATCTTCTTCTCCAATACTGGAACCTCTCTCTTCACAAGCCCTATCCTCTCCAACTTCTTTATGTATGAAGATATCTCTCCTCCCACTCTAACGAAGTCCCTCATCTCACCTAGAGTGTTTTTGCCCATAGCTATTGCTAAGAGGATCTCCTTGTATGTTGATATCTCGCGGAATTCGTATCTCAACAAGAAGTCCATCTCGTCTTTTATGAAGGAGTCCACTTTCTTCAGCTCCTCGTTTATCCACTTCAAAAACGGTGTTTTTACCTTGGTCAGGTAATATGGAACACCACCAGCAAAGCCGAAAACCCTTATTCCCTCAACTATGTCGAAGTTGAACTTGCTCAAATCCTTGAACTTCAACTCCTTTAACTCAATGCTCGAAGTCCTCCTACCGTATAGAGGGCTCTTATATGAGAGTAGGTCGCTCATCATCGAGATAGAAGAACCTATCAGTATTATCTTAGTCTTAGTGCCCTTAAGGGTCTCGTCAACTATCCTCTGGAAAACTGAAGGTATTGAGCTATCCTCCTCTATTAGATATGGGAACTCATCGATGACTATAACCTTATCTCTAAGAGCGTAGAACAGGGACTCCCAGTCCTCCTTTATATGTTTGAGCTCAGGGAACGCTTTTTCAGCTGTCTGCTTAAACTTTAATAGGTTATTTTTACCTTCAACTGCTAGGTAGTATACATAGGGGGAACCCTCTATAGCCTTTAATACCAGTGAGGTCTTACCTATTCTTCTCCTTCCGTAAACGATTATCAGCTCTAAGGAGTCCGACTCTAGCCTCTTTTTGATCGCCTCTAGCTCATTTTCCCTATTCACAAATATCATATTCTAAAATATCATATTTTAGAATATGAATCTTTTTGTACCATCTCGTCTAATCTCCTTCCCCCTCCATCATCAAGGCTTAATACCGTTCAAGTGTTTAGGATATAGTAGCATGAGCAAAATAGCAGGTTACCTGGTACTGGTCGGCGTAAGTGAGTTCCTATTTTTAATGTTAATAGCTGAGTTCCTATATCCAGGGTATTCCGTAAGCCACAACTACATAAGCGATTTAGGGGTTGGTAAGACCGCTATAATATTTAATACTGCAATAATTATGATGGGGATATTAATAATAATAGCGTCAATACTTATCAGGAATACTGTTAAGCCTAGTTTCACAACTTACACAATCCTTCTCACAGGCTTAGGTGCTATGTTTGTAGGCATTTTCCCAGAGACCACTGGTATGCCCCATCTCATTTCTGCTCTAATTGCTTTCCTCTTTGGAGGGATAAGCTCAATACTAACCTCAGTTTATGAGAGGAACTACTTCTGGACAGCCCTAGGTCTTATAACTCTAGTTAGCTTAGCCCTATTCATTGCCAAGAGCTATGAAGGATTAGGTCCAGGAGGGATGGAGAGGTTAATAGTATATCCAGAGCTGATCTGGGGGATAAGCTTCGGTACAAGGTTGTTGAGTAATCGATAATGAAAACCACCCTTTCTTTTTTCCTCCTTTCTCCTCTTCTATTATACTATCCAGCTCAGCAAACCTTCTCCGCTATCCATGCCGAAGATCTCCCAAAAACTATAGGGTATTTCCACCTCTTCTACCACTGTACTCTTCCTGAATACTGCCTTAAACCCTCTATTACCCCTCTTTAGCTCTATTATTGAGTGGACTGAGTGTAAGCCAAAAATCGAGCCCTCCTTCTCTCTATCCATAAAGCTGAATATGAACTTCTTACTACCTTTAGCCCTCCTGATCGCTGAGACTATGGAGTCGTAAAGGGATCTCTTATGGTGGTGATATGGGTCTATTATTATTAGGTCAGCCAATACCATCTTATCCATAGCCTCAATAGTGGGCACTAGGTCTTCAGCCTTAAAAGCCCTCCTTATGAATACCTCACCCCTATTTCCAAATATCCTCCTGAACCTCTCTATTAGCAAAGGGTCTATCCCACCCCTCTCTGAAGTTATTATGACCTTTACGGGTGCTGATAAGGCTATAACCCTGTGATAAAAGGTGTATAGAAGGTCTTTATCAGTGGAGTAGAACTCCACTATTTCATCCTTTTCTAATAGCCTATCTAGCGACCTGAAGCCCGTTAAGAGCAGAGAGGATCACCTCATATTCTCTATCTAAGTAATTTAGGTAGTAATAAACATCCCTCCCATTATAGCCCTCATAAGCCCTGTAAAAGCCGTTAACCCCCCTCACGTAAGGTTTATCCTTTATCCAGAGCACATAGTCCTTGGGGTCTTTAGAGGAGATTATCCTCCTCCTATATTCATCCCTTAACCTCCTTATTTCATCAAGGTCTATATCCTCACATCTCCTAGCCTTAGCCATAACCTTAACAACATCGTTCAAGAAATCTATTATTACGTTTGGCATGTTACTCCTCACTAACCCCTTTACCTTCATCTCGCCGTTACTTAACCTACCCAAATACCTCATAGGGTAGGGCATACCTTCCCTAGATGAAAAGAACAGAACCCAGTCCATCTTCTCCACCTCTAGGCTCAGCCCAGTATCCTCCTCAACGGATTTGACGAACTCCTCAACCCTTTCACCTCTAACTATCAAGGAATCTATTATGCCATGTAGCACCTCAAGCCCAAACTCCTCAGCCAAATCTATAGCCCTCCTCAGCGTCTTCCTGGCGAAATAGGTAACGAGCTCATAAGCCTCTATTTTGCCGAACTTCGAATTCCTATATCCCAAATATCCAAATGACGCCACTAAGATCCACTTTATCGCCTCAGCCCTCTCCTTATCAACCCTCTTGAGCTCTCTCTTTCTCTTTATTAACCATTCAAGAGCTTCAGGGACTATTCCCTTCTCCTTTAAGCAAATGCTATGCCCTATTTCAGTTACGATATCTTCACATCTGTCAACAGTCTCAGCTGAGATATTGTACTTAACGATAAGCGAGGGGTACATGGAGGAGAAATCAACCTGATAGACATCATCGTAACAGCCAAGCTTTGGGAAGAGTATCAAACCTCCCTTATCCACAGCCTTCAACTCCTCTATAGTCCTCATCTTCTCTACCCTTGGCACTACGCTTGGAACAATTACCTTTCTCTTAAAAGCAACCCAAGCCTCATTTATAGTTAATGCCTTTCCAATAGTAGCGTTATACAGCTCCCTTATAGGCGTTTTACTTATTAGCGACCACTCTATTAGACCCTTAACCGATACTGGGGCTTTTTTGGATGTTATCTTTACGCTAGCCTTAACTTTATCACAGGCTAAGCCATAACATTCAGCCACATCGACTTTTAGGTCAAGGTCTTCTATCCTCCCTCTTATCTCCTCATCGTTAACCTTAGCCACGAATTCCTTACCCTTCAACGAGGGTCCATACCAATCAGTCGTTATCACTGTAGCGTATTTTATCTTTGGGAATTCAATATAGCCTTCCTCCTCCTCTATTAGCTCCACTTTACTGCCATCTTCAGCTACCCTTACTTTCCTGAAGGGGTAGGCGTTTAGCCTATAAAGGGCTTGGGCTAGAACTGTTGGCAACTCGTTAACTACTTCATATCCCCACTCCCTGCTCTTGTCCTTTATATAGTTATAAGCGTTGATGTCAGATAGCTCAAACCTGTAGAGCTTTAAATCCCTCCCCTCTAGATCCCTCCACATCTCCTCCTCATAGCTGAGCACTGAAGGGTGTTGGGCTATTATTTCGGGCTTATCAGTCTTGACATAAATGGGGAAAGTTGTCCTTATCTTAACCCTTCTGAAATTGTCTAGCACTAGGATCACGCTTTTATGAGATGGTATAGCGTCAATGACGTACCCTTCCATTACAGCTCATCTCCGCTAGTACTGATATTATAGCCAACATTAGGATCTCTTGAGGGTCTGTAACTTCGTCATAGAGGGCGCTCTGGAAATACCTAACCCTTCTGGAGGCCTCTAGTATAACATCCCTAAAGCATGGGTAATCGAGTCTGTTAGCTAACCTGAAGAGCTTCTCTAGCTCAGCGTCTATTGCTGCCGTAAATGATGGTTGTGTCCTTCCCACAGTTTATATATTTGAAGAGAAAGTTAAAAAGGGTTTAGAGAGTAGATCAAAACTTTTTGCTTAAACTTTTTATGGGTATTACCTCGTCGTGAACACCACGAAAGTTAAGATATGTTGAAAACTTTATATAAAATCGTCGTTAAGGATAAAAATGTAGGACGAGAAGTTGAGATTAAAAGGTCTAATGCCTGCAAGCCTTCCCCCATAACCTCATAAAACGTTTAACAGGAAAAAGACATAGTTTACTAACTTCGATGAACTTCTAGCAGAAGGAAACATAACCTAGTATTTAAGGATTAATCCTTTAGAGGTTGATAAGCTAAAATATGCTAGTCCTAAGCAGGTGAGAAAGAGCGTCTTTGGCTAGAGTGGCAGAAGACTCTATCGAAAAACTGTTAGATAGATTATCCAGCGACGTTAAATCAAGGATTCTTAACCTCATTGAGAGCATTATAAGCTTATTTTACCATATCAAAAATCTCCTTTTACTCCCTTCAAACGGTTTGGCAGCTCCATCTTCCCCAACACCTTTTACTATCCCTAACACTTGATCAGGTCTTTTTTCCTTACCTCTTCCTCTACCCTCTTTAACAAATAGTTTATAGCGTCATCAATGGTGAATTTTCTTCCATGCTCATCTTTAATTAGCCTATCAACTTTTTTATTAATTTCTTCTTTGTTCTTTATTATTTTCTAATTTCTCTCCTTTTACACGACTACAATGTTTAACATCAGCACCATAAGCCTTCATATGTGAAAAGTTCCCATTATGTCTAACCTCTTTCTTGAAGGGCAGGATTTTCCCTGATAATAGAATGGTTTAGCTGAGGTATTATTCAAAAGGAAAGGCTTTTTACCTAATAAATAATAAAAAGAAATTTGGGGAGTGGCGGTTCAGTGTTAGCCTGGCTCTTCATGGATCCGCTTACAAACGGTTCATCATCCTCCGCCACTCCCCAATCCTCTTCTTTAAGCAAATATTTATAAATTTTTCTTTTTTACTTAATTATCTTTAATAATATACTTGTAATAATATTACATAGATTTTAGGTTCGATTAGATTGTCTCCCCCAATCAGAATCCTTAGACTTGGGTTGATAATTACAGCATAGCTTTTTTCACATCTAATAAGTCGAACAGTTAACTTATATTAGAAGAGGCTATTATAATACAATTGATTGAGTAAATGATATAACCGACAAGTTAAGGGTATAAATAAGGTTTTAATCAACGGAATTGGCGGATGGAATAGAGGATATTCCGTTGCTATGGTTCTAGCAGGTGAGTAATAATGTTTGAGAGAGAAAAATTACCTTACATAAGATGTAACAACTATTCATATATATTTATTTCCCTAGAGATCATTGCCAAAGTGTGGATCACGGAAATTAGAAGTATTAGAAAGCAGTCTAGGTAAATTTTTTATATACAAAATTTTTTCAATAGAGGAATGGTAGAGTATTTATTTCAATGCATTAATAATTTTTTAGCCTCATCGTATATGCTCTTAACACTTGGGATAACCGCATTTTCTAATGGTTCTGAGAAAGGTATTGGAACATCTGGTACTGCTAACCTCGAAATCGGTACTTTCAACTCCCTTAGCGCCTTGCTTTGAATTCTGAAAGCTATCTCTCCTGTCATACCGTAACTCATATAATCTTCATCAACTATCAAAACTTTCCCTGTCTTCTTAGCTGATTTGATAATAGTTTCTTCGTCTAGTGGAACTAGAGTCCTTAAGTCTATGACCTCAGCCGAGATTCCCTCTTTCTCCAACATTTCAGCAGCCTTCAAGCTCCTATGAACCATTAGTGCTGTTCCTATTATCGTTATATCACTCCCCTCCTTTCTGACTATAGCCTTACCGAAATCTATTTCATAGGGCTCATCTGGAACTTCCTCCTCAATGCCTTCAAACGGTAAGAAAGGTAAGCCAGTTAGCAGTTTATGACCGAATATGATTACTGGATTTTGATCTCTTAGAGCCTTGATCGTCAAGCCTTTAGCGTCATAAGGTGTTGATGGAACTACTACTTTAAAACCAGGTAAGTGTGCAAATATGCTATAAAGTACTTGTGAGTGCTGTGAGGAATCCCCATAGCCTCCCCCGATCGCAGTTATTACTGTAATTGGCATAGGAAATTGTCCGCCACTCATGTAGTAGTTCTTAGCCATGTGATTGAACATCTGATCAAAACCGGCACCTAAGAAATCAACAAACATTAGGGATATTACGGGGTGTAATCCTACTGAGGCAGCACCTACACCCATACCCATGAACGTTTGTTCAGTAATAGGAGTGTCAATAATTCTTTTCCTACCGAATTTATCAAACAATCCCATCGTAAAACCGAACACTGCCCCCCAGTACGTTACGTCCTCGCCTAGGACTACTATTTTATCATTCCTCTCCATCTCTTGTCTTATTCCCTCGCTTATAGCTTGAGCAATTCCTCTTATCTTCATGCGAAAACACCTCTTAAAGCTTCTTCTGGGCTGGGATATGGACTTTTAATTGCGAAATCTATAGCTTCTTGCACCTCCCTTCTAGCCTCTTCCCTTAATTTAGCTAACATCTCTGAATCAGCGAAGTTTAGCTTTAATAATCTGTTCTCTAACCTCCTTATAGGATCCACTTGGGACCAAAACTCAACTTCGTCCTTAGTTCTATATTCCTCTCCATCTCCCTCAAAGTGCCCGACGTATCTATACGTTATAGCTTCAATTAGTGTTGGTCCAAATCCTCTCCTACCTCTCTCAACAGCTTTCTTTGTTGTGATGTAAACGTCAATCACATCCATACCATCGACGAGATAAGATGGAACGTTATATGCTAAGCCCCTTTGATAGTGGAAAGTGGTCGACATCACAAGCGATTTAGGGGTTGAGTCAGCGTATTTATTATCCTCTATTACAATGATTAACGGCAATTCCCATGCACTGGCTATATTTAAGGTTTCTGAAAAGGTCCCATGGTTAGCAGCCCCTTCTCCAGCAAACGCAAAGGCTACATTATCCTTATTTAAATATTTGAAAGCAAAAGCAGCTCCAGCAGCTTGAGGAAATGAAGCGCCTACAATACCACTACAGGCGAAGTTTTTCTCTTTATCAAACAAATGCATATGTCCCCCTTTACCCCTGCAAAGACCTGTAGCTTTTCCGAATATTTCAGCTGCTAGCTTCTTAAGGTCTACACCCTTAGCTATCGCGTGATGGTGCGGTCTATGCGTACTTATTACTACATCGTCTACTCTAACGTTATATAAAGAGCCTACAGCTACTGCCTCTTGACCTATAGCCAAATGCATTTCTCCCCTTATAATTCCTGATGCCATGTTAAATGGGTTTTTTCCCTCATGGTATACTTTCCTAATTTCCTCTTCGAAATACCTTATTGTAACCATTCTCTTATACATGTTTAGTAAATCATTAGGCTTTAAACCTGAGTTATCTATTATAAAACTTAGATCTTTTATCGTTGGTTCAGGTTTTATTATCATATAATTATTGTATTTTTCCTACTTAATAAATCTTTTATAAATAAGTCAATTAAATATCAAAAACTCATCTTTGCCCAAAAGTTCTGTAGGAAGAACTCATTCATAAATCACTTTTATTCTTCTCATCATTGGAATGCCTCCTGCATTCTTATCATATGTTAGGGTATTTCCTATATTTATCTCATGAAGAGAAACAGTCGAATATACGATCTTATTATCATTGACTTTAGATATTGCTGTAGTTCCGAAAGGAGGCCTTGATAATACAATTTCCAAGGTTCTTGACTCTAATCTATCATTAAAAAAGTAATGGATGATCACTCATCACTTAAGGTAGTAATGTATTTACTAGAGCCTCGATCCCATGAAAATACCCTTTAGTTAATAGTTTAAAGTTACAATGATGAAACCGAGCCTATTAATCGACCCTGGACTTCTGATTTCATTGGGTTATAAATAGTAAAGTTTAAATTTACCGCTTCCATATACTATAATATGTCTACGGTTATTAGTATACGGATTCCTAAAGAACTAAAGCAATTAATGGATATAGTAAATGTGGATTGGCAAACCGAACTACGCGAATATATACAAAGGAGGGTGAGGGAAGAATTAATGAAGTATTACCTAGAAAATTCGAAGTCGAATTTAGAAAAGATGAAAGTTATAGACAACGCCGAGTTGATAAGAGAGGATAGGGAGGAAAAATGAATGATACTTGATTCCTCTGCCATAGCATCTATGTTTTTCAAGGACAATTACACTGAAAAGGTCAGAAGTTTAATAATGAGTAAAAGTAGTGAAAGTTGTATTACACTTGATCTCGCCTATGCAGAAGTGGCTAATGTAGCTTGGAAAAGGATTTTGTTATTCAGTGAGGATAAGGAATATGTTTTGAATAACTTAAGATTAGCGATTGACTTCATGAACAACATATGTAGAGTAAAGCGAATAATCGATATATTGTATGAGACAGTTCAACTAGCGTTAAATGAAAGAACTACTGTTTACGATACTGCCTTTTTACAGCTTGCAATAGAAAATAATGATAAATTAATAACTACGGATTTTAAGTTTTACAATAAACTTGAACAGAAATATAAGGACTATGTCATACTACCGTGAAGAATTCAATAGTCTGCCGTACTATAAAGAAAGTAATATATCTTTATGAGTCTATTCAGTACTACCTACTGCTATTAACTTCTTATACCCTTTAGTGAAAGAGAGATGACAATGCCTTCAATTATTACAAAGGGTAAGATAATTCTCAAGGTCAATAATACACTAACAGTAAGCCCGTGGTCTTAATAATCCTAAAATGAATGCCTTATAGTACATAAATTTCCTTGTAATTGAAAGAAGGTGAGCAGAATATCCTTTCTTCGGACAAAATAATATCGTTGTTGTATAATGCCTTCTTTTTATTGGCCGGAACCGCTAGTAAGCATTAAAAGGTAGTGTTAACCCTATACTTATGATAGAAATAGAACTGTCCTTGTTAAAGTGGTGCCTTCCTTAAAAAAGAGAGGGGTTTACACGTCACCCTTCTCACTTTCTCCCCGCCCTAAGGGCGAGGGTTCCCCTCATCGATTAGGAGTTACATATCTCATATGAGGGGCAGTCGAGAGGCTCAGAGACCCCTCCCATACAAGTTCACGACAGCTATGACGTCGCGGTCGTCTTCGTAATCGCATGAACAGTGAAAATACCTATGGACGACCTCTACCAATTCTCTACCGCACTTATGGCAATGAGTAGAGGAGTAGTGAGGGCCAATATACACAACCTTTAGACCGTGCTTCTTTGCCTGCCATTCTATTCAGTACCGCAAACGATGGTACTGCATGAGATAAAGCCTATCCCTAAACTCACTTAGTAATTTCTTCGCACTTTTAATGAGGTTGTTTAAGTCCTCTAAAAAGATCGCTGAGGCGTTAAACGACTTAGCCACCTCAATGCGTATCTTTTAACAAGTACTTTGGCTTGTTTTCCTTCAACCAATTAAGGACGAAACGTAGACTTCTTTCATACCTTTCAATTAAGCTGAAAAGAGGGAAGTAGGGAGAAAAATCTTCATTGAGACTGTACCTCTGATTTCTATCTCACCCTTGTCTTTTACCCCTCTGCCCACAGATAGAAGTAGAGGGGGAAAAGGGGGTTTATATACCTTCAACCCCGCCCTGAAGGGCGAGGCTTTCATCACCTTGTAAAAGTATGGATTTAGAGCAAATACAAAATATATGATAACTAGAGAAGAGGTAAAAGCTGTGCCTAAAACGTTACCCCACATGTTAATTTTCTTCTTAAAGAAATAAAGGAAGATGCTAAGAGAATTATTGGCACGATAGCATATAAGTCCTTTGAGAGATATATTAAGCCGAGATAAGGTATTGCTGAAATCGAGGCTATTATGAGGTCACTCTTAGAGAACCTGAATATCTCAGCCTTTGGGTGAAGCTTGTCTAAGACTATCATTGTATAGAGTACTATAGGTAAAAGGATTATATCCCTCAGAACGTTGAACTTTGGGAGGATAGAAATTGTTTAGGTAAACGTCAAGACTGTAATCAACCCATGATTTCTAAGCGAGATCATACATGTGTTACTTCACGTTATAGTAATTAAGATGCACCCCTAATCCTTTAATCAACCACTCCTTGACACTTACAAAGATGAACGGAACCTTCTACAAGAGAGGAGGTCGGTAGTTAGCATGAAACCAACAACCAAAAACAAATTTACCAAAATTTTTTATTTTTAAGTGTAGAATTATTAGATATGATCAGCAAAATACTTATAGCATATGACGGTTCAGAACCTTCAAAGAAGGCACTTAATCTAGGCATTGAGCTAGCTAAACAGATGAAGGCGAAACTCCTGATCCTTCATGTGGTGAACACATGTATCGAAAGCTGGGGAATACCTCTAAACGATGCGATAAATACGTTAAAGACAGTGGGAGATGCCAAAGTCAAGGAAGCTTTGGAAATAGCTAAGAGTCAGGGGGTCGAGGCTGAGGGTATAGTCATAGAGGGCGAGCCTTCAAACAAAATAGTAGAGGTAGCAAATATTCAAGGCGTTGATCTGATAGTCATGGGTAATAGAGGCTTAAGCAGGTTTAAGAGGATATTCTTAGGAAGCGTTTCTCAAGGAGTTATCGAGCAATCAAAGATACCCGTAGTTGTTGTTAAGTAAAAGAGTGTTATAAGGAGAGCCAATACTTCAAGATACTATCTAAATTATTTTTTAGCTCTTTTTCGTTATCCTTCACTTCCTCAGCTAATCTCTCATCTCCACCATAAACCCTCAGCCAATTTTTTACCATTTCCGAATCCACCTCAACGTGGAATTGAAGGGCTAATATCCTGTTTATCCTAAAAGCTTGGAAATACTTTTCACTATAAGCTAAGAGCCTAGCATTAGGAGGTAAAGAGAATGTGTCCCCATGCCACTGAAAGACAGTAATCTCATCCTTTCCCAAATATTCCCTCAGCTCGCCAACTAGCTTAACCCTTGATATCCCCAATTCACTTCCAAACTGTCCCTTTACTAC
Source organism: Sulfolobaceae archaeon (assembly GCA_026627305.1). Classification (GTDB taxonomy): domain Archaea; phylum Thermoproteota; class Thermoprotei_A; order Sulfolobales; family Sulfolobaceae; genus JAPNVD01. The sequence goes on along the minus strand of JAPNVD010000001.1, from coordinate 36,255 downwards.
CTTACCACCTAAAGCCTCAGCGATTATCTGTGAACCTAGACATATACCTAAAACCCTCTTATTTTCCTTGTAAGCCCTTCTGACCAGCTCCATTTCAGTTTTAAGAAAAGGATATCTATCACTCTCATAAACCCCCATAGGTCCTCCCATTATTATAAGGCTATCAAACTCCTCGTTACCTTTCAATTCTTCAGCGTGAACCTCTTTAACATCACTTAGATGGCGCTTTAATCGCCCTAAAGTCTCAACGGGATGATTATACACTGCTAAAAACTTCATACTAGAAAAATAGATATTGTCTAGAATATAAAAAGCAAACTAAACTCTATTCATTTAATAAAAAAGAAAGATGAAGGGTAATGAAACGCTCAGCAATGTCCCGCAGAAACCTTCAGAATTAACATCTATCACTTTATCCCCTTCAGGAATTCCTTGATCTCTTTATTGAACCCCTGTGGATCATCTAAATAGCATGCGTGATTTACGCCCACATGAACTAACTTGGCTGTCTTCACATATTTCAATATTAGGTTTGCGTTGCTTATAGGTGAAACGTTATCCCTTTTACCCCAAATCAGTAGTATTGGCTTTCCGTCAAGGTTCTTCAATTTGCTTTCATATGCGCTAACCCCTACGGCACCAACGTATACAGCCCCCAATAGTCTGTCAGGGTTGTTTACAGAGAAGCTTACAGCTGCCTCTCCTCCCATTGAAGCACCCATTACAATAACCTTACCTAAGCCCATAGTGTCAGCGAAATCCTTTATGAACTCCCCTAAATCGTCATAATTACCGCTCTGTGATTTTCCAAATCCGGGGAAGTCAACTGATATAGCCCTAAATCCACTCTCAGCTATAGCATCTATTGTACCAGTCTCCTCCCATGTCCTAGCGTTAAACCTAGCACCATGAAATAGTAAGTATGGTTTTCCATTACCTTTTTCTAAGTAATGTATCTTTATCCCTTTTATATCAACAAACTTGTCTTCAAGCATAGATTCTTTTGTCGCTTTTTAGATTTTAAAATTATTTTTTCTAGCTAATGACTAACGTTCAGAAAAATTATCTCACGTAATTTTAAAAACTTTTTTAAATTTTGAGGTTTTGTGATGTTAAATTTTTATCATTTTCTGATGATTAATTATAACAATTTTTCAGGAAAAGTACGTAATCTATAATTTACGTATCCGCAAATTTTCAATATGTCTATTAAAAATATTTAAATAATGCCTAACTTATTAAATTAGCCAAATGAAAAGCTATATACATGCAACTATTTCCTCTACTCTAGCCTGGGCAGGTAATATATATGACCTCTTGATCGTGACCTATATCTACCCATATCTAGAAAAAGCTTATTCACTTAACTTTGCAGGAGTTACACTCCTCTTTGCCCTTGGTCTAATCGGTAGAGTTGTAGGAGGTACAATATTCGGTAAGCTGAGCGATAGGGTTTTAGGAAGGAAGGAGGTTCTATTGATAGGGACAGCCGGATATTCGATATTTGGACTACTCTTACCTTTCTCCCCTTCTTCTATTTTCCTCTTCATCTTCAGATTATTAGAAGGGGTTTTCATGGGAGCTCAATGGACTGCAGGTACCGTATTGGCCTTTGAGCAAGCTCCCCTAAATATGAAAAGCTTTGTTGTTAGCATAGTCCAGGCAGGTTATGGTATAGGTTATGCGTTAACAGCTGTTGCATACATAACATTCTTACCCATAATGCAAGGGGATGGATGGAGGTTCTTCTTAGCCACTAGTGTCTTCCCCTTAGCTATTGTTCCATACGCGTATGTGAAGTTAAAGGAAGCAAAAGAGGCTAGCATAATCTCTAATACAGAAAAGCCTAAGCTAAAGGATTATTTTAGCATTACACTAAAGGCATCTATAGCCATGGCTGGTATGTTTATAGCTTATTTTGTGCTTTTCGAGAACTATCCAACAATTGCTGAGAGATGGGCAGGGATGCCCGCTAGCGAACTTGGATTAACGCTTCTTATCGCTAACATAGTTTTAACTATCATGTTTATAGTCTTTGGAAGGCTAGCGGAAATTTTCGGTAAAAGATTACTAATACTGCTAAGTGTAATCCTCTTGCTAGTGTTCGTTCCACTATCGGTGCCACCTATTAAGGCTTTGGCCAATCCCACCCTAATGATGATAGGCACAATAGGGTATGCTATGTTCTGTGGTTATTGGCCCCTAATGCCTACACTATTAGTAGAAGCAGTTCCGAGGGAGGTGAGAGGAGTGATCTCAGGACTATCGTACAATATAGGTGGCTTAGTTGGTGGAATAGCATCTGTGTTAGTGGGGATCATCTCAACAATTCAGACCCTTCATCTATGGGTTGATGCCTTATCGATATTCTCCTTAACAGTTATCTTTATTACCATGCTTACCTGGCCTAAAAGCAGTGTAGTTCAAGGAAAGTAATACGAGGCAGTTTTCCTTATTTTTATTTCTTCTTACAAGAACTAGAAAAGAGAAATGATATCATTAGAGAGCCTAAAAGTTTTCTCATATGTGAGTTGCATATCTAAATCCCTAGGTCTAGATCCAAACGATCCACTAGTAATAGCAGAGGCTCTCATAATAGCTTACAGGAATAAAGACCCATTGGACATCTTCGTTGTGAGCGATAGTGAAATAAAGTTAAAGGAATACAGAGAGGTTAATGGAAACCTCTGCGAGCCCTATCTAAAGGTGTTCTCCAAATATGATAGGAATTCTGTGATAGGTCTAGCTAAGAAATTGGTATTAAAGCACAAAGTCAATGACGAAGAAGAAAAGTTGTTAAAGGAGATAGAATCTGTGAAATAAGTGCAAGAAGCGTTCATGCCCACTAAAACCTCCCCTTAAAGAGCGAGGGTTGCCATTTATTTTGCCAACAATAGCGGTGTTATGGATATTATAATAAATATTTCTATTATGAATTTTGATCTTAATGTTTTGGTGAAATGTAGGTTTATTTAAATTTCTGTAGTAATCTCAAATTAATAAATACATAAGTTTATAGGCTCCTTATACTTTCGATTGTGAATATACCAATAAATATTATATTATAAATTTAAATCAATTATAAAAAAGTTTAAGATCCTATTTAAAAATTTTTATTCCAAAATTTTGCTAATAAATTTATATATAAGAAAAACTAATATTATCTTGGTGATATGATGAGATTTAACCTCAATACAAGATTTGTGATGTGGTGGAGCATAGCGTGGGCTTTAGGATTAATGGCTGTTGCACCAATAGTTAATTACTTCACCCCCTTCCTTAATTCTGCTTATAATAACCAGTGGACACCAGATGTCTATTGGAGATTAGTACTATACTGGCATGGAGCGCTTTTCATGCCCTGGGTAACGGTCTTGGCTTGTATAATTTGTACTACCTTCAAATTAGATACTATAAAGGGTACCGCATATAAGCTCATTAGAGAATCGATAATGTATGGCGGATTTATTGCTACCCCCTTAGCAGGAATTGCCGGAATATTTGATGTCTATGATAGATTCGCTCTAGGTATTCCTTTATGGTTACAGATCATAGCATTTCTAATCGGAGATGAAATGGCTATAGCGTTGATAGTAACTATGTTCCTATATCCGAAGGTTAGTGGGGTCGGTTACGATAAGGTAGGACTAGCATACTATACTGTGTTGGCAGCACTTATTGGGGTATTGATAGCGGCTTTTGAGGGACATATCGGAGGATGGATAACCTGGGCAGGTCCTTGGCCATCATTTGTATCCAATTACATAAACTCTACCATGTACTCTGTTCTAGGTTATTACAATGCTACCGCCGTTATAACCTGGACTGAAAACGTGGTGACTTCCCACTCGCATACTATGATACCTCTAATACTAGCGGGAATAGTTGCACTAATATCAAGCATTTACGGATATAACGAGATGAAGGGTAGTGCAAAATTAATCTCTGCAGCAGGATTCTTCATAATGATTTATATGATCATTGCAGTAGTGTGGCTTTACATAGTAGCGGGAGTAGGAAATTATTCCATACCAACACTGTTCGCTTCAGGACCTAACGGAGTTAATGGGCTAGCTATGGATGATACGATGACAGGGATGATAGGCTGGGGTGCACTATTAGTTCTCATAGGGACAGGAGTTTACGCTCACAGACAAAAGAAACTAGACAGGTCTTTATTGTTTATACTTATCGCAGCAGCACTGATATACTTGACAGTTCCAGTTACGGGATATTATATAGAATTCCATGAATCCTATTTCGGTTTTGCAACTCCTGGTCAAGGACCAGGTTGGATGTATGATGCTGCATATTTAAGGTTCCATCAGGACTTCGGTTTCTTCCTACTGCCAATGCTGATAACCGCTTCACTGGCTTTTAAGTACATGGGCATTGAGGAGAAGAGGAAGAACCTAGTCAACGATTTATTCACAATAGGCTCAATAATAGCATTTATATTTGGTGAGTCTTACGTTTTCACCTTAAATAACGTCTTCTTATATCTAGCATTCCTAGGTGGTGCGATCACAGCTGTCGGAGTACTAACAGGTTTATTAAGTACATATAAAGATGTAGTACTGATCTAATAAATAATAAAATAATTTCATTTCTTTTTCCTCCTCAACTTCTTTTTATTTATTATTTAATTTAAATTCCTTAAACATATTATTGAGATACTTTTTTAGGCTCGAAGCGAAATTTCTTTTCCTAATGACTTTAGACAGTCTATTTGAGCCAATATCAGTTGGAAATGTAGTGCTAAAGAACAGGATCGCCATGTCACCTATGATATCAAATTTAGCTACAGTAGAGGGCTACCCCTCGGACGAGCATATAGCGTACTTGGCGGAGAGGACAAAGGGTGATGTGGGACTAATAATAACTGAATACACTTACATCGATAAGATAGATTCTAGAGGTTCAGTTAACCAACTGGGGCTTTACAGTGATGAACTTTTACCGAAGTTCTTTAGGCTAACGGAGGTCATACACTCTTTGGGTAGTAAGATATTTGTACAACTTGTACACGTAGGGAGGAAGACTAGAAAGGAGATTATATGGGGTAATACGCCTATTGCACCATCAAAGATACCATTAATGGATGAAGTAAGGGAAATGACAAAAGAGGATATAGAGAGGGTGAAGAGGGAGTTTATAGAAGCTTCAGCAAGGGCTAAGAGGGCAGGGTTTGACGGTGTTGAACTTCACGGTGCCCATGGCTATTTATTAGCACAATTCCTTTCACCAGCAGTTAATAAGAGGGAGGATGAGTATAGGGATGGAGCTAGACTTGTTGAAGAGATAATCAGGGGAATTAAAGAGAAGGTAAACATAGTAGTTGGCATTAGGATGAGCGTAACGGAATTCGATAATGAGGGTTTGAACCCAGAACTCGTAGCTGAATACGCTAAGAGGTTTGAGAGGGCAGGAATAGATTATATCCATTTATCAGCTGGGAGAGATGGTCCTCTATCATCATCTATGCCATTCTATTATTCCAGGGTTAGCTTTATCGAGGGAGCTAAGGTTGTAAGGGAGGCTATAAAGATACCTCTCTTCTTAGTTGGATCGATCATAACTCCAGAAGACGCAATAAAGGCTAGAGGAGTGGCTGATGTTGTGGTATTAGGCAGAGAACTTCTGGCTGAACCATATTGGGCAGTTAAGGTGAGGAAAGGGCTACCGATAAGACCTTGTATCAGGTGTAACCAGTCATGTAGAGGTGTAATATTCAAAGAGGTTAGGTGTGATGTGAACCCTGAGCTCGGCTGGGAGCTATTGCCCCCTCCACAAAGGGGAGAGGGTGAGGTCATAGTTGTAGGCGGGGGAGTTAAGGGTTTAGAGGCTTCTAGGGTTCTAGCCTTGAGGGGGTTCAAGGTAACGCTTTACGAGAAGAGGGATAAGTTAGGAGGGCAACTACTAGACCTGAAGGATCCCTGGAAGGTTAATGAGTTCTCAACACTTATTGACTATTACGAAAAAGAGCTGAAGAGGTTAGAGGTTAAGGTTGTATTAAACACTGAGGCAAAATGCGAGGATGAGAACTGTATTTACGCTCTCCCAGATGAGGAGCCGCCTGAAATGCCTAGTGTAAAGGGGGAAAGGATACTGATAGACTCAAACCTCTACGCCTACCATGACTACGCATTTGAGCTAGCAAAATATAATGAGGTTTATATTACTGAGAGGTCTTTTAGGGGATTAGATAGGACTAGGGAGTACCTGCTGAGGATGAATTTGGAAAGGGCTGGAGTTAGGATAATTAAAGAGACCCCATCATCGGGGTTTGATGTCGTATTGAGCAAATTTGTTGATGATCAGTACACCATAGGTAAGGCTATACAAAAAGGATATTGGCTTGGAAGGAACTTCAAGACAATACCTTAAAGGTGGTTATTTCTCCCTCATCTCCAAACCTTATGTAGAACTTAAACTCTTTACCCTCATGCTTCGCAACACAAGTCCTCCCAGCGTAATAATTTCCATTTATCTCTATTTCATCAACCCTTTCCCAGCCAGCCCTCTTCTTCACCTCGTTGATCATGTTGATGAATTCAGCAGCACATATATCGCAGCAGAAGAAAAGCTTCTCACCATCAACCTCAGCATAGTATTCCCCCCAGGTGGCACCACATATGGCACATCCGGTCTCCTTAGTCCCTGCGGGTTTACCGTTGACCACGATCTTCATTGCCCTATCACCTTTATAAGTTCTGGTTCAAACTCCAATCCCCTTTCAAGCCTTGCAGTCAGATATTTGGCAAAGGCATCGAAGGACTCAAGCACTGTGACTTGGATATCCTCAGCCTTATCTTTGCCATACTTTTCAACTAACCTTAAAGCCTCACCCGCATGTCCTACATCAGCCTCATAGCCCTCCCTCAAGAAGTCCTTTACCTCTTTAGGATATTTATCTGAGTTCAATATTTCAGGGTTGAAGTAGTGCATCTTAGCTCCATACTTCGTTAAGGTTCTGTCAGCGACAAGCTCCAAACTATGCATTGCAGCCATCGTCTCTATCCAATCCCTGGTCTCAGCAATCCTCTTCCACTTCTTTATTGAAGAAAGAGTTGAGGGTAGAGGTGGTGTTGATAATATCTTCTCTCTGCTTAGCCCCAAACTTTCGCCCATCCTGATGAGTAGTTCATAGTGTGAAGGCATTCCCTTATATCCTATGTATTCCACAGCTATGTTCTCCAACTCATAGTTGATAACATCGTCCTTATCTGTCCTAAAGACTATGGAAGAGAGTACCTGAACCCAGTTCTTGAGGAAATGTTGGTGCTCCAGGACATACCCCAACAAAACGCCCCTAGTTGGATTCTGCATTGCTATAATAAATGGATGGGGTTTATCTCCGTAAAACCTCTCAATAAACCTCTTCCTTATCCAAGAAGCTAAACCCTCTGGCATAGAGAAGAACTCCTCAAGCCTAAAACTTAGGATCTCCAGATCTAAGGATTTATAACTCAAGTTCCTGTTCAACCACATCACATGTCTTGCCTCACTCTTTATGTTAGCAAAATCGTAGAGGTGGATAGCTATATCTCTCCAACTCCTAGCCCTATATCTACAAGCAGGACATATTGGCATATATAATCTTTTTAATTATCGAATTTATTAAACTTTGTGATAAAAAAGTAATATACATTTGATTGAAATCTCAAGCATAAGACTTTCATAGCTAAAAAGAAGAGCAAGAAGGAGAAACTGACCTCTTCCCCGCCCTAAGGGCGAGGGTTCCGCCGAGGTCTAAGGCGTTACTCTCCTTTATTACTCCGTTAGAAGTTACGAGAAAAGAGAGAGGTCTTTTCAATGCATTAACAACTCTCTTTATTCCCAATTTCATTATGTTGAGAGCACCGTTAACGTCACTGTGTAGTCTGTGATCTATTGGGCAGCCGACGACTCCCCTAGGTTTCCTCTTAACCACAACGTCATGATAGGCACAGAAGCGCGAAGTGTTGTACTCGACAACTAGGAACACCTTTATACCATACTCGTAGAGCTTAAATACAATGGCATCAATTGACTTACGATAAGACCAAATATTCACAGTAAACTTATTACTCTTATCTTAAGAGATGAAAAAGGGTAGCCTAAGTAAACAGTTGAGACACCCTTATTTTCCTCTGTTGCACTCCGTTTGGGAAAAAGCCTTACTATGATTGTACGGACACTCCGGTATTGCGGGAGAAATCGGCTCTTCATGGAGAAGTTTACCAGAAGGGAGAGTGCCATAGGAAAGATAGAAAATAGCTAAAAAGCTTATACCCTTAAAATAAGGTTTTCTTTTTCATTTATAATGCTTTCTTATAGTATTAAAAAGGAACATATTTTTTAAAATATTTATCCATTTCCTTTCTTAATATTTCAGCTTTTTCCCTATTGTAGAATTTGCATTCTGAAATTAGTGCGGCTAATCTCATTGTCTCTACTCGTGCAGTTTCAGTTAGTTGGTATAGTTAGAATTTTAGTGATGAGCTTTCTGAAGTTAAGTTGGATAGCTCTCGTAATAAGTTTATGCATTCGTCTTCATACATGCTTCCGCTTCTTTCTGCAGATTCTCAAGGATTTGTGGAGGTTAAAAGGGGATGCGATGAAGGTAAATGCGGAGCCTGCACCGTATTAATAGATGGGAAGTCGGTTAAGTCTTGTACTATGCTTGCTATTCAAGCAATGAATAAGGATATAAGGACTATTAAAGGATTAGGCAATAGCAGTTATGAATTAAACTACTTACAAAGAGCTTTCCTCGAGAATTACGCAATGCAGTGTGGATATTGTACTCACGGGTTTATGATGGTTACGCATGATTACTTAAATAATGTGGATCCAGATGCAGATAAAGACGTAATGTATTATGCGATAAAGAACATTTGCAGATGTACGGGATATATAAACATTATCAAGGCTATAAAGACTTCAGCCGAGCTCTTGAAGGAAAATAAAAAGACCTAGACCTTTAAGGGCAAGAGGAGGTCAGAGATTTCAAGTATATTGCGCAAGAATATTCCATCTTCTTGAGCTCCATGCTCGCAAGCTTAAAACTTTTAATCTCTTACAAAAACCTTCATATTTGATCTATACTGATGCCTTATCGTACATCCTTTTCCCTCCAATTTTTCAATCATTTAACGTTACGTAAACGTGGAGACCACTCCTAATGCATGAAAAATATTACTAATCATAATGGCTAAAATAATAATCAGCATTAACTCTAGTCAACGAGTAAATAATTCCTATAATATCAAGCTTAAGCTCATAATTAGCTAACTTATGAAGAAATAATGTCCTCCAACTTCACCAGGTTAAGGAAAGCCTCGCCCTTTAAGGCAAGAAGGAGATCAGTAAAGCGATGGATGTACTAAAGGAACATGAGATAGAATTGAAGATTGTTAGTCTAACTGACTTCCCGCTAGGTCTTCTTTCTCATGTGTAAAAATTCGTAAGATAGATAGAGAAGGTTTAAATATAGTATTTTCATGAAAATATTTTGGTGAAAATATTACCATGGAAATATTGCGGAGAGAATATAAAGAGCTAGAGAAGATCGACTCGTGGACTCTGATATATGGGAGGAGGAAAGTGGGAAAATCATTCCTCGTGAGAAAGTACGTTAAAAGCGACGCCTACTTCATAATAACCAGAGACCTTCAAGCATACTACTTAGACGGGAGTTTCAAGAGACTCGACGAAGCTTTCTCCGATGCCATAAAATACCTAAATAATGATAAGGTAGTAGTAATTGATGAGTTTCAGAGGATGCCTGAGAAGTATTGGGATGGGCTAGCTGCAGTCCACCCTAAAGGTAAGTTGGTATTAGTGGGTTCAAGCTTTAGGATCTCTAGACAAGTTCTCGATAAGAAGAGTCCTCTATTAGGTCTCGTTTTACCTCTCAAGATAGATATCATAAAATATTCCGATACCCTAAGCCAAGTTAAGGACCCCCTCCTCTCAATGCTGTATAGAGACCCTTGGACCATAAACTTCGTAAGGGATATAGACGATCTAAGAAATAAGGCTTATGAACTCTTCACTGTCACCAAAGCCTTAATTGGGGAAATATTTGAGGAAGAGGAAAGGCAGCTGACAAATCTATACGAGTCAGTGCTCTTGTCTTTAGCAGAGGGTGAGTGGAACACCTCGACGATTTCTGGGGTCCTAACGAGTAGAGGGTTTAGCGTTACCCCTTCAACTATAAGCAGTTATTTAGAAACGCTAGTAAACATGGGTCTAGTGGAGAAGATTCCAATATATGGGGAGAAGAGGAGGGCTAGGTGGTACTACAGGATCTCATCCCCAATGGTCTCACTGATGTTTTACGCTGAGGCAAAGTATAATGTATCCTTTACCCAAAGTGTCGGAGAACTACCTCTAGGCAGAGAAATACAGTTCTGCATTGGTGAACTTTTGGCTGAAAAATACAATGCGACCTTTGCTTACTCTCCTTATGAGGATATAGACGTAGTGCTTTTGAAGGAAAATAGGCCAATTATAGGGTACGAGGTAAAGATAGGTGAGTTCAGCAGTGCTGACGCGAGGAGGGCCATAGAGAGGATAAGGAGTGCTGGAATTCCTAAAGTTGGTTTAATAAGTTTAAAGGAGAGGCCAAACTTCAACGCTGATGAAGAACTAGGACCTAAGGAGTTGATCAGTTACGCTGAAGAAGTATCTAGAAGAAGTATTTAACTGACTTCCTCCCCGCCATAAATGGCGAGGGTTCCCCCATCGATTCGGGACTACATCTCTCATCTGAGGGGCAGTTGAGAGGTGCAGAGACCCCTCTCCCATAAAGGTGCATGACTGCACCGTCATCACTATCGTTCTCGTAACCGCATGAATAGCGAAAGAACCTATTTAAAACTGTGGCTCTGATTTCATACCCACCCTTGTCTTTGATCCCTCTTCCCTCAAATAGTAAAAAGAGAGTTTAAAAAGCCTTTACACCCCTCCTTAAAAGGCTTGCCGTTCTTTTATCAACTTTTAGCCGTAAAAGACCAGACGCTTGTAGAGATGTCTAAATTAATTAAAGTTCATGAAAATCTAATCGTTCATTTACTGCTCTGTTGTTTAGGATCCAACTGAGCCATTAATTGTCTAGCTTCTTTACCTCTAATTGCGGAGAGCACCATTGCCACAAACAGTATGCCCACCGATGTTAAGAACGCTGCGTGAATACCATTCAGGAAAGCCTTACTGAGCCCTCCTATTAGGTTTGAGGTCCCTAGGAATACCTCAAACGCCACATATCTAGGGATAACAGATGCTGATATGGCTATAGCTAAAGTATAGCTAAGTACTATCCCAATGTTTCCTAATGTCCTTAACATTCCAGATACGGCACCATACATCTCTTTAGGCGAATTAGCCATAACTGCACTGTTGTTAGCTGGATAGAACATTGAAGAGCCTAGACCACCGATCACTGAGACCAATATTATATAGTCTAAAGAAGTGTTTAGTCCCAATCTGCTGTATAGAAAAGCGGCTATCATCATCATTGCTACTCCGATTGTCGCAGGAATTCTAGCCCCTATCTTATCCGCTAACCTGCCTACAAAGGGACTCAATGAGCTAGCAACTACGTAACCTGGCACTAACAGTAGAGAGGCATTAAAGGGAGAGAGCCCTCTTATGCCTTGTAAATACATTATAATCATAAAAGCTGTTGCTAAATAGCCTGAACTCTGGAAGAATGAGGCTAATAGAGAAGATGTTAATACCCTATTTCTAAAGACTTTAAGGTTTATTATGGGTGCCTCACTCCTCCTCTCAACTATTATAAATGGAATTATCATCAGAAGTCCTAAAGTTATTAGGGTTAAGTTAAAGGGTTTTACACCCTCACCTGCTATATCTGAAGCTCCATATGTGACTAAAGTTAACAGAATTCCTAATATTATAGTACCAGCTATATCAAATTTCCTCTTTATTACATTTACATCTTTCACATACCTTATACCAAAGGCCACTGCAACGATACCTATAGGTACATTAATATAAAAGATGTATCTCCAGCCTATGAATGTGGTTATTATCCCACCCAGTACTATACCAAGTATTGCACCTATGTTCCATCCTACGGAAGTATAACCATATGCCTTACCCCTCTCATTAGGTGGGTAGTAATCGGCAATTATTGCACCGCTGTTAGCCTGCATCAGAGAGGCTCCGACAGCCTGTACAGCCCTTGAGGATATCAAGAATATATCCGTGGGTGCGGCACCACAGAGCGCTGAACCTATTGTGAATATAACGAAGCCTAGATTATACATCTTTGACCTACCATAGGAATCTCCAAGCCTACCTAACTGTGTTGTGAGAACAGCGGCTATAAGAAGGTAAATTAATATTACCCAAATAATGGTGAAAAGATTGGAGTGTAAGGCTTGAACAATTGTGGGTAGAGCTAGAATTACTATAGTAGAGTCAATCGCACCCATCATGGTGCCTAGAACAACAATGAATGTTACTAAAGATCTCCTGTTCATGTTTTACATATCCTCCTAGTACGAATAAAAATTTTTGTTTCAATAATAAACTACGATCCAAATTCTATGAAATGTAAAAATATAGAATTACAAAAAGAAGTAGAGAAGAGAAAGAGAACAAGCACTATTAACTAATCAAACTGCCAATTTATCCTTCAGATATTTAATATTCTCCTTGAATTCCGAAAACCTTGATGTATCTTTAGAGAGGTAAATGTTTCTAGCGTTATCGAAGTTCTGGACAAGGGTGTTATCACCGGTCTTTATGAGCACAGTGTAGTAATCCTCAACTGAAACTGGTTTAAAGGTGAACTTCTTGATTCCATAGTTAAATATTACATTTAATATGTAATCCCAATAGGAGTTCATCGCCCCTGTTAAATCACCGGATTTCTCAGCATCTTCCGCCTTCTTCCAAAAATCTTGCTGAGGAGTTATCACAGGACTAGCTTTTGATGATTGTGTAGTAGTTGTAGCCTTCTTGCCGAATATGCTAACCTTGTCTGCCAACTTCTGGATAAAGTAATATAATAATACTATTCCAGCAATTGCTGGTGCACCATAAGCCCAAGATATATAGGGGTTGCCTCCAGCTAATTCAATACTTATCTCACTGGACTCGACAAAAGCAGCTACTAATAGCTCAATAGGCATTATTATGAGCGTTAGAACTCCTCTCTTCCAGTCCTTATAATTAAGCCCTATGTACAAGCCACTACCAGCAGCTATTGCATAAGATGGTAGCTCAAGCCACGAGTGAGGTAAGGTTAATAGAAATATGGAAGAGATCAAACCTGAGACTCCCTGCGATGTGGAATATGCGCTTAACGTTAATGCAGTATCTATCATGCTAAAGCCTAACATGGCTAATCCGAAAAACGGTATAGCGTCTAATATAGCTATTATGAGGTTATGGGAGAATATTGAAATAGCCCTATTTATCATGGTCGTATGATAAAGTGGAGTAGCAGTACTATTGAATTGAGAGACAAGCACAGGGTTATAGTAAGGGACAGCTGAGACTCCGATAAATAATGCTAGCTCTGTAACAAAGGATGCCAATATTAATTTAGTTATTAGTCTCATAATATGAAATTTTACAATAGGGCTTAATATATTCTTTCCAAAATGGGAAAAGAGGGAATATAAAAATGTTCTTCACTTACTTTTTCAGCTTTAAAGCGTTTAAGATTTCTTCAGGCTTTATGGGAGTCCTATTAAACCTAGCCTTTACTGCATCCTCAACAGCCCTAACGATTACCGCAGGTCCAACTATTAGTGCTGCCTCACCAACACCTTTAGATTTCGTCGGATATGGTGAGAAGTGAGGAGTGTCAGCAAACACGCTTACATACTTAGGCGCCTCAACCATTGTAGGTATGAAGTAGTCAGCATATGTAACTCCTAATGCGCCTGATTCAGTGATAACTGCCTGCTCATATAGAGCCTGACCAACAGCTTGCATTGCACCTCCGTGTATTTGACCTTCAGCAAGGGCTGGGTTAATTACTTGTCCAATATCGTCATAAGCCCTGTACTCTAATACTCTAGCAATTCCGCTGTTTTCATCGATTTCTACAACAGCTACGTGAACTCCATAGGGTGAAGTGACATCAGATTCGTATATTGCACTCTCTTTAATACCAGGCTCATGTTTAGAGTAGGCAGCCCTAGCTACCTCATCCCATGTTAACTTCTTGTTAGGATCTGCTCTGTGTGTGAACACACCATTGCTGTATTGAACCTCTTGGACATCAGCATTCCATATTTGAGCTGCAACCTTCTTCATATCTTCTAAAACCTTATTCGCAGCAATTAACGCAGCTGAGCCTCCTATGGTTATACTCCTAGATCCGTATGTGCCCATACTCATGGGTACTTGATCTGTATCTCCCCACACAACCCTCACTTTACTAATATCTATTTGGAGAGCATCCGCAACTATCTGTGCAAGACCTGTATCTGAACCTTGACCGTGTGGTGTTGTACCAGTTAGAACTAATACATCACCGTTCTCATCAACCCTTATCTCCGCGTATTCCCAAGGACCGAAGCTGGCTATCTCTACATAGTACGCCATTCCCACTCCAACGATATGACCCTTCTTCCTCTCCTCCTCAGCCCACTTCTTCAAATCATAATATCCTAGCTTTTCAACAGCCTTCTTTAACAGCCCTACATAATCTCCTGAATCATACCTTATCCCAAACGGATTAGTGTAAGGCAGCTGCGTGGCTAAGTTCCTCTCCCTTATGGTTACGTCATCTAATCCTAGTTCATCAGCCACTGTGCTCACTATCCTCTCTATTATAAACGTTGCCTCAGGTCTACTAGCTCCTCTGTACATCGTTATAGGTGGAGTATTGGTATAAACGGCTATGCTCTCCACTTCAGCATTCCTTATATCATATGGTCCTGTGATCATCATTGGAATGATTGCTGATTGAACACCTCCAGTTATCGTCACATAAGCCCCGAAGTCTAGCACTAACTTACCCCTAATCCCTAAGATCTTGCCATCGTTCTTTACTGCTACTTCTCCTCTGAACTCGTTATGTCTTGCATTTGAAGCTAACATCTCCTCGCTCCTTGTCGCAGTCCACCTCACTGGCCTTCCAAGCCTTATGGAAGCCCCTATGACAGCCAACTCCTCAGCCAGCAAGTTAACTTTGCTTCCAAACGCCCCTCCAACGTCAGGCATTATCACTCTTATTTTGCTCTCATGAAGTCCAAATATCCTCGCAAACTCGCTCCTCATGTAATGGGGTACCTGAGTTGAGTACCATACGGTTAAATTCCCTCCCTCATATCTAGCCACTATTCCTCTTGGCTCCATTGGGTTTGGTATCAATCTCTCATTTATTGCCTCGACAGGGATTACTTTATCAGCCTCTTTGAACGCCTTATCTACATCTCCTGCCTTTAACGGTATATCATAAGCTATGTTTGTCTTCAACTCCTCGTGGATTATGACCTGGTTCTTAAGCGCCTCATCCATTGTTAGCACAGGCTGTAATGGTTCATAATCCACAGTAACCTTATCTACACCATCCCTGGCTGAATATTTATCTACAGCCAAAACCATAGCCACTGGTTCTCCAACATATCTCACCTTATCCTCTGGGAAGGCTTTCCTCTCCACATACCTGAAGGATTGTAGGTTTAGATATGTAGTCCAAGGTCTTACCCCTCCTCTTAGCATTGGGTTAATATCTTTAGCGGTAAAGACAGCTACTACTCCAGGAACTTTTAACGCATCTGTAACATCTATCTTCTTTATCCTAGCATGAGCGTAGGGGCTTCTAACAAACGCTGTATATAAGGCAGGTATACTTATATCATCAACGTATGTTGACTTCCCAGTAACGAACTTTTCATCATATAGCCTTTTTACACTTTGACCTATGTAGGTCATGATCTCATCCTCCCAGCTGCGTCTTTTACTGCATTTATAATGTTCTGATATCCAGTACACCTACATATATTACCATGGAGCCCATCCCTTATCTCCTCTTCAGTCGGGTTTGGATTTTCCTTCAATAGGAAGTAAGTCTGCATAATCATCCCAGGAGTGCAGTAACCACACTGAAGTGCAAAATTGTCCATAAATGCCTGCTGTATTGGATGAAGCTTCGAATCCTGAGCTAATCCCTCAATAGTCAGTATATCAGCACCGTTAGCTTGAACTGCTAGAACAGTACATGACTTAACTGATCTACCATTCATTATGACGGTACATGCACCGCAAGTGGTTGTGTCGCATCCAACCTTAGTTCCAGTTAACCCTAGCTCATCCCTTAAGAAGTCCACTAAAAGCATCCTAGGGCTGACATACCTTTCATACCAAACCCCATTAACTCTTACCCTTACCTTTACCTTTTCACCTTTATTTGCTAAAACACCCATTAACCCATCACCTCCCTTAATGCTTTACGTGTGACATTTCTCATGACTTCTTTCCTGTAAGAAGAAGAACCCCTAGTATCTGAGGGTGGATTCACACCCTCAACCACTTTACTTACTATATCCTCAATCGAGTCCTTCAAGCTCTTGCCTATAAAGCTCTTCTCAACCTCAAATGGTCTATAAGGTGTTTGTGATACACCAGCATAACCTAGCCTCAAGTCCTCTATGACGCCATCTTTTAACTTAACAGCTACTGCTACAGATACTAAGGGATAGTCTCCAGCCCTTCTAACTACCTTAACGAAGTTGAACTTATAGCCCTCAAGGATTGGATACCTTATAGCCGTTACTATTTCATCCTTAGCTAAAGCGGTAGTGAAAGGTCCCTTGAAGAAATCTCTAGCCTTTATAACCCTATTACCCGAACTCGAGGTTGTTACGATATCTGCATCAAAGACTAAAGTTACAGCACAAGTATCTGAAGCTGGATCTGCATTGGCTAGGGACCCAGCTATCGTACCCATGTTCCTAACCTGCATGTCGCCAACTTTACGTATAACCATAGATAGAAGAGGTAGCTTTTCGTTGACTATGGAGCTTTTTAACACTTCATAATATCTAGTTAGAGCACCTATTTCCATGTAGTCTTTATTTAAACTCACGTAATCCAACTCCTTTAGTGGGTTTAGGTCAACTATGTAATCAACGTTCAATAGCCTCAGTTTTAACATGGGCAATAAACTTTGTCCACCAGCAAGTGGTCTGGCATTATCATATCTGCCCAAGAAATCTACCGCTTCATATATAGAATTGGGTATATAGTACGCAAAATCTGGAGGGTACACATGTTTATAGTACTTATATTGAATAAAAAGATATACCTTTAACATTATATTTTCCAATATATAAAATGATTATAAAGTGTTTGAGAGAAGCCATTTAATCTCTTACATTTCTTTTAATATGAATTGTACATTTTTCTTTTAATATTCAGAGTAATATTTATAAATAAAAATATGTATAGAAAGAAATATTTCCGACTAGAATAATAAAAGGGCTCACTCATTTAGTAACTACAGCCTCATAACTGAATAGACCTATTTTTTCATGAATGACATTAAACTTACTCAGCAACTTCTTCCATTCCTCCTCCGTTACCTTAAAGGGATCATCAAAGAAGGATCTCCTGGCGGTTATATATGCCAACCCCTTTGGCTTCAGTATCCTAGAGATCTCTTTAATAGCACCCTCATGATCCCTCATACAACATAATACATCCTTAGATAACACGAAATCTACTGAACTATCAGGGATGAAGCTGAGATCTGAGGCTGAGGAGACTTTAGCTATAATATTCGTTAATCCCCTCTTCACTGCTTTTGCCTTTAACACTTCTATGGATTTAGGATTTGCGTCTACTGCATAGACTTTACCCTTTTCTCTAACGATTTCAGCTATAGGTATAGTATAAAATCCTGGACCACACCCTACATCAGCTACCACCATTCCTTCTCTCACAAATCTCTTAACGACGCTGTAGGGATTTTCAATAAACCTTCTCAAAGGGTTTGAAAGGGCAAAGGGCGGTACTAGTCTATCACTTCTACTACTGTTGTTCCTAGCTTCCATACCATATATTTACTTTACTGAAGCTTTAAAGTTAATACAAAGAGGCGTTAGTGGTGCAATTCAGTTTTAAACTAAGCGTGAAAAACAGGATGTATGATAAAAGTTATTTTTGAAAAAGTATAAATATCAATTAAATCTCCCTAATTTATGGAAGAAAATATTGCCTATATGTATATTTCAACGATTAAGCTCTCACAATCATGGTGGAACTTAAGTATCGAGGAGAAGAGAAAGATCTTGACCAGTTTAGAAGAAGCTGAAGGGGAGATAAGAAAGGACGCTATCTCCTTGAAGAGATATATTTCTTTAAGGAGTGATTATGATATAATTTATTGGTTGAGCTCATTTGATACAACAATAATCCCCGAGCTCAGGTACGCTATATTGAGCTCATTCAGAGAACACGGAAATGAAAACTATTCAATGCTCTCCATATATAAACCCTCGCCCTATGTCCAGAGCAAGAACTTCGACATTAAGGCTTTCCTCTCGACAGAGCCTCTAAGGTATTTCATAGCATACCCTATGAAGAAAAGCGTTGACTGGTATTTATTACCTTATAACGAGAGAAAACAGATAATGGACGAACATATAAAGATGGCGATGACACATCCCAAAAATCGTGGGATAAGGAGCTACACAACCTATTCCTTTGGAATAGGCGATTACGAGTTTGTTGTAATATATGAGGCACCATCATTGAGTGATTGGGTCGATGTTGTTGAAGCCTTAAGAGAAGCAAAAGCTAGGAAGTGGATAACAAAAGAGGAACCTATTTTAGTGGGAGAAAACGAGGGCTTAGAAGTGCTTCTGAAATAGAGAATCCCTTTGATAACTCCAACCATGAATGGTAAGTAGTTCCCCTCTCGTCTAACCTTCTTCTCCTCTCCCCAAAAAGAAGCTTGCATTTCTCTCTATCATTCTAACTTATAACATTCATCCTGAAGTGAATATATCCTTTCTCTAGCGTCCTCAAGGCAAGGAAGTACCTTTATTAAGCCTCTATTCTTTAATACACGAAGGGCGTAACGTAATGTTCTGGTGGGTAGACCAGTTTCGTCCTGGAGTTCTTTGAACTTTACAACCCTCTTTTCAGCTAAAACTTTCAAAACGAATTTTGCGGATGGTGGTAGTTTTTCTTCCTCTCCTCTTATCATCAGAGATTTATATATTTACACAATTTCTTAAAACTTTTGTTGAGTGCAAAAATTATCATACTTTCTTCAAAAACCTCTTCCATAGTTCACCGTTCTCATCCATACCTTTTTCAACCTCATAACCAAACCTCATCCAACTCTCCATTCCACCAATCATGTTATAGACCTTCATACCCTTAAAGAGATAGTACTTATTGTTTACTAGCCAAGTAGTTCTATTTCCGTGTTCACACACGATGGCTATCTTATTTAAACCTAGGTTAGGTAAAACTTGGTCTAAAACATGCATTGGTACTAATATCGAACCAGGTATATGATGGTCTTCATACTCCCATTCGAACCTAACATCTATTATCTTAATCTCGTTCTCTTTATATAGCTTCCTCACAAAAGGTGGTTTCACGTGTTCCACATTTGGTAAAAAAGGAGACCTCCTCCAAGTAGTTTGGACCATTTAAATTTTGCTATTCTTACGCAAATATAAATTTGTTGCCATCTTTGTTTTTAAAAAGCTTTTTTACTTATTATCAAAAATTGAGAATTATTAAACATAGACGTTAGGTAGCAGTAAGGCTAAAGCTAGTAATTAGACAAGTAGATGGATGGTGTGATGGCAACAATTTCATCCATCCTCATATCTATTCCAACTTACGCCAAGGAAGTAAAACCTAAGGCTTAACATTAAAAGGGTAAAGGTAATTAAGAAATTAGACCTATTCATTTTCTCACCCTAAAAATACTTTTCTACAATACAGAAAATTCAATTTACATCAAAATAATCAAACTATTGTCCACACATAAATGATTTAACCCTACTTGGAGGACCTCAACAAGCGATAGAAAGAGCGAGGGTTTGTAAGAAAACTTTAGACGCCTTTCCTTTTTATACCTCCACAAAGGCGCCTCCCTTCACGTACTTTAGCACCTTAATCCCGTAGGTCTTGGCGAGCTTTATTGGGATCTGCCTCTTAGCCCTCAGCCTATAGATCAGTATGGGGACTATTTCCTTATCCTTAAGCATCCTCCTGACTAGCTCCACCTTTGCGTAGAACTTCCTCACGTCCCTTTCCCTCAGGGTTGCTTTCACTTCTCCTAGGTAAACCTTGTTTCCCTGCTCAACGTAGACATCGAACTCCATCAGCCTCTTCTCGAACTTGATGGCTTTACCGTTTACCTCACTCACCTCTATGCCTTTTTCCTTAAACCACTTGGGCAACTTATCCCTTATTAAGTCCTCCACAACTAGCCCAAAAGTGTTCTCCAGCCCTCCTACCCTCTCGTTAAGCGATCCCACTACCCTCACCAGTTTCTCCACTACTTTTTCAAGCCTAGCTATTGCCTTCGTATTTTCTTCAGTCTGCTTCCTCAATTCAATTATCGCCCTCGTATTTTCTTCAGTCTGCTTCCTCAACTCGATAATTGCCTTCATGTTATCCTCAGTTTGCTTTCTTAGTTCAATAATAGCTTTTGTATTCTCCTCAGTTTGCTTCCTCAACTCGATGAGTGCCTTCGTATTTTCTTCAGCCTGTTTCCTAAGCTCGATGATTGCCTTAGTGTTATCCTCAGTTTGCTTCCTCAACTCACCGATAGCCCTAGTGTTCTCTTCGGAGATTTTTGCTAGATTCTTCGCAAATTCATTGAGTTCAGACAGCCCTTTTAGGAATTGGTCAAACTTTGCGTCATGTTCTGCTTGCCTCTGCCTTAAGTCCTGAGAGATCAGGTTAAGTTCCTTTACTGCCTCTCTAAGGGCTTTGATGAAGTAGCTCTCTAGCTCCTCCCTGACTATCTCCCTGACTTTACTTTCGTCTATCATGTTTTATTGCTCTAATTATTATTATTATGAGTGAGGGTTAAAGTAACTTTTCCGTCTGAATTAATAATGACTAACTTTCATAAAAAGGGTAGTGAACGGTTATACATGCTTACCCCATTAAACTCATCCAAGTCATACCCGCTTTCTTGGCTGAAGACCGTACTACTTTTATCCTAGGAAGTCGTAAATTTATGAAGTTTCAATCAGCCCCCTTCCTCCTCAACTTCCTAGTCCACTTTTCCATTTAAAATCTACGCGCTAAATCCTTCTATAAAATAAGATTTAGGCTTTCACTTTCTCCTCTGCGAGTATATCGCAGCTGAGTATTGACTGACTATACTTCTTAACGTGATTTAAGGCTATCTTTATTAAGGTTATTATGTCCTCATTAGAAATGGAGTAAAGGGAGTATTTACCGTTCTTCCTTACTTTTACTATCCCACAGTTCCTTAGACAAGCCATGTGATGAGATATGAGCGATTGTGATCTACCCAAACTCTTGCTTATATCATCTATATTGCTTTCACCCTTCTCTATGAGGTAAAGGACTATGTTAAGCCTAGTCCTATCTGATAGTGCAGAAAACAGCGATTCTAATTCGTTAATTAAGAACTCTCTGTTACTATCCATCACAATTTTATTATTATCTTTCAGATAAAAATTTTACCATATGGCATTTTTTGAACGTAATACCCGCGAATCGCTTTAATTAATTGATCTCCTCACTGCCTTAAAAAGCAAGGATTTTCCGTCCTTGTTACCAAGAGCAGGCAAAAAAGTAAGCTCTGATTTAATGGTGAGTATTTCACTACAACAGAATCCTAGAAGAGATGACATCAATTATTGAGGATAATTAAACAGTAACTATCAGGTTAGCCTGCTGATGACGTGAAGGAGGAAGAAGTCAGTAAACGAGCAACAGCGGTATTACAGTGAGCCTTTTGAGGTCTAATATAGTTTCATTTAATTCCCATATACTAATATATATTATGATAAAATTTTTATCTTAATCATCTATAATAAACTCATGAACAAAAGAAATAGTTACATTTTAGGTGCAGTTATTGCAGTGATAATATTGGTGGGTGTGCTGTCCTACTATTACTTATTCGTATTGCCGACTTCTGCCTCGATACCTGCGGGAGTTTTCGTCAAAGTCTCTAACGAAGATTATGCACCCCTCGGAAAGATTGAAATCTACGTCCAATCATGGATTGGCTGCCCTGTGGGTGCTGCTGCCTCATGGGCCATATATTTACTTATATCGCATTACGGAAAAGTGGAGTATTATGCTCACTACTCAGACCCCTACGATAAATCCGCTCCCAACATCCCAGGGCTGATATTCCTTAACTTCACTCCAAACTCTAGCATAGACTTCCATATAGCTTACTTGTACAACGAATACCTCAACGCCACACCTAACGGAACACCAATAGCTGTAAGCCAATTAATACAGGTTGGAGAGGAGGAGCTAGAACATGACTTCCCAGCCCCTATAGCACAGCTAATAATAAAGTATGAGACACAAGTCCCAATAAAGCAATACGGCAAACCATCAGCCCTTTACGTCAGCCCACCACATCTGAACTTCGCAATACTTATTACAGGCCCTAATGGTACGTATATCCTTACTACACCTTTAGTTAATCCAAAGACCTTAGAAGGGTATAACATTTCGTACGTGATGAGTCACCTTAGCCAAATACAGTCAATAGTTAATGGCTATGAGGAGCTATACCATGCAGTATATGAGGACTCCTACAATCCAAATACTGGAGTCTCCTGCCCCCTAGTAATTCTAGAATCGATAAAAAGAGTTTATTAAGTGAACATAATAGCCCCTCTATTTCCTCAAATTTTCTAGTGTTTTTACGCAATAGTTTTTCTTTAGAATAATTTTGCACTTAACGATAGATTAAAAAATTACACAAGATATTTTAAACATACAATGGAGGAGTTAAAATACAACGAGAGGTTGAAGATTGGTATATTCTCTGCAGTAGGTACAACTATCGAATACTACGATTTCTTCCTCTACGCCCTTTTATCTGTGCTGGTGTTCCCAAAGATCTTCTTTCCGCCTGGTTTCAAATATCTAACAGCTGTTCTAATATCTTTAAGCACATACTTCGTTACGTTCATGGCAAGGCCGATAGGTGCAATGCTCTTTGGAAATCTAGGAGATAAGGAGGGCAGGAGGAAAGGGCTAGTGCTCAACATGGCTTTAGTTGGAGTATCATATATAATTATAGGATTATTACCAACATATGAGGTCTTAGGCTTTACCTCAGTCCTCTTACTGATAGTTTTAAGGTTATTGTTTGGGCTAGGTATGGGCGGAGAGTATGGGGGTGCATTGGCAATAGTTCTGGAGTGCAACTGGCAAAGCAAAAATAGAGGTCTATGGTCATGTTTCGTCCAGGCAGGACCTTCATTGGGTGAGCTCTTAGCCCTATTAGGCCTTCTGGTGTTTTATGATAACCTACTCTTAGGTTGGAGGGTTCTAGTGATACTGGGAGGAATAATAGCATTGGTAAACTTCATCATAAGGAAGAACATCAGTGAGAGTCCAGCGTTTCTGAAATTGTTGAGGTTGAACAGGATTGATAGAAGCCCTATTGTAACAACTGTTAAAAAATACTATAGGCAAATATTGATCTCTTCAGCGATGGTAGGACTAGCTGCCGGTGCTACAACAGTGATAGCCACTTATGCCTTACCTATAATGAGGTCAGAAGGAGTTCCATTAAATGTTGGGATTATGTACTTGGTAATAGGCGACTTGGTATGGCTAGCCTCTTTATTCCCACTAACGTTGATAGGTGATAGGACTAATAGAGAGGAGCTTATAATGCTTCTCTCCATCGTGCTAGGGGCGATATTGTTCCTGCCTGGAATTTATCTACTCTTCACAGATAAAGACTTGTTACTCTCAATAGTGCTTCTTAAGCTGACAACGATATCATGGGCACAGTATGGACTATTGAACGCGTTAAACTTCCCAGTGGAAGTGCGTTACACTGGTAGTGGGTTCTCTTATCAGCTAGGAGCAATGTATGCTGGTGGTCTATCTCCTTTATTATCATCGTATTTCGTAATTAATAGAGAGTTAGTTGGTGTATATTCCATAATTTTAGGTTATGCTATAATTTCAGCGATAGGAGTTATGGTTTATATGAAGAAAAGGCAAATGTTAAACTATAAAGAGGCTAGCTAGATAGCTGACTTCCTCCCCGCCCTAAAGGGCGAGGGTTCCCTCACTTTGTAAGTAGGATCTCCCTAGCGTAAAAAGAACATTGAACCAAACGAATAAGTTAACTAACCTTCTCTTAAGTCCACTTTTGATTTATTCCGCAAAAATTTTAAATCAAAGTTAAAAAGAAAGAGAAAATCTCTTATCTCTAATGGTGTTCGTGTTTGCCTGCATGGTGTTTTTTCATATGCTCTTCCATTTCTTTCTCGGAATTGAACTCCATATTACATTCATCACATCTATACTTAGGCACTTTTTCCACCTAATTATATTTTATAAGTCAAATTAAAATATTTTTTCTATGAACACTTATTCATAAATAATCTTTTTAACTATGTTGAGGATTATAAAGATATGAAGTTAAGAATAGATATGATAAAAGAGAACGTGAAATGTGAAAACTGTGGAGTAGAGCTAACTGAAGATAATATATACGTTATGGAGATAAACGGTCAAAAACACTACTTCTGTTGTAGCCATTGTGCTGACAACTATATTGAACGTAAGCTTCACTGAGGTTGAAGAGATGGCAGAGGATTTAGTTATAATAGGACATGGAGCTGCTGGCTTCGCTGCACTAATAAGGGCTAACGAGTTAGGCGTAAAGCCTGTTATGATAGGATATGGAACTTTAGGAGGAACTTGCGTCAATGTAGGCTGCGTTCCTTCAAAGAGGATGTTAAGGCTAGCCTACCTTAAAGCTTTAGGACAACAAGTGGAGTTTAAGAAGGCGATTGAAGATAAGGATGATATTGTCAGCACGTTAAGAAAGGAGAAATACGAAGATATCCTAAACTCATATGATGTAGAGTACATTAAGGGTAAGGCATACTTCATCTCACCAAACGCAGTTAAGGTTAATGGTCAAATTATCGAGGGTAAGAAATTCATAATAGCAACAGGCTCCTCTCCCAATATACCTGATATCAAAGGGTTAAGGGAGGTTGGCTTTTGGACAAACGTTGAGGCTTTGAACCCTCCAAGGGATATATCATCATTAGCCATAATTGGTGGCAGGGCTTTAGCCCTGGAGTTCGCGCAGATGTATAAAAGGTTAGGAATAGATACGGTAATCCTTCAAAGGAGTAAAGTTATATTACCAGATTGGGAGCCTGAAATATCATTAGCTGTGCAGAACTACTTGGAGAGCTATGACGGAATACCAATATTTACTGACGTCAAGGTCTCTGAGGTGAAAAAAGGAGAAGAGGGAAAAATGATTGTAACGAATTTGGGTAAGGTTGAGGCTGATGAAATATTAGTTGCCACAGGGAGGAGACCAAACACTGACCTAAACTTAGAAGCAGCAGGGGTTAAGCTAAATGAAAGGGGAGGAATATTGGTAGATGATGAGCTCAGGACAACTAACCCTAATATCTATGCTGCTGGGGATGTCATTGGAGATCAAATGTTAGAGGCTTTAGCTGGAAAAGAGGGAGCTATTGCCGCTGAGAACGCTTTAGCTAACGCACATAAGAAGATAGATAAGCTGTCAATTCCTCAAGCAGTGTTTATAGAGCCTAACATAGCAAGAGTTGGACTTACTTTCTTGGAAGCTAGTAAGCTATACAAGGCAGATTATAGGGTTGTTAAGATGAGCAATGTATCAAAAGCTAGGATACTCAGGGAAGACTTTGGGCTAATAAAGACTGTGATAGATGCTGAAAGCAAGAGGATTTTGGGAGTCCAGATGTTTGGGAAATACGCAGCTGAGGTGATAAATGAAGCTGCATTAGCTATCAAACTTAGGGCTACAATTGATGATATAATCGATACAGTCCATGTATTCCCTACGATGGCTGAGAGCTTCAAGCTATCAGTTATGGCTTTCAAGAGAGATGTACAAAGGATGAGCTGCTGCGTTGATTAGAGGATATAGCAATGTTTTTAATTTAGCCTTGAAACACTCTATTATGCTCGATAGCTTTGAAATAGGAAATTGGCTTGACACTCATTCTGCTAAGTATAATTTATCATCAAGTGCCATAACACTAGACCTCACCCCCTACTTTAAAGTTAACAGTACAGTTAACGAGACACAACTTAAGGAGTTGATAGCTGAAATAAATGGGGTTCACCCAAGTCAAGTGGTGGTAACGCAAGGGGCTACTGAAGGGCTATTTTTAGTACTCCTTTACCTCTACAGGAAGGGGTACAAGAGTTATAACGTTAAGTTACCAGACTACGAGACCATATTTAAGGTCCCGGAGATAGTGGGTCTGACCAAGGGAGGAGACGATATTTTCGTCTCGAGTAATACCAACAATCCGTTAGCGGAGTTAAGGCAATGCGATGACAGCTATAAAGTATGTGTGATGGATGAGACGTTTTTGGCTTTTCATCAGGATTTAGATAAGGTAGACTACTATAACGATAACGTTTTCAGGGTAAACACCCTCTCTAAATTCTATGGTGCCTCAATCGTAAGGATAGGTTATATAATAGCGCCTTCAAGTGAAGATGCTAAGAGGCTAGAGGGCTATAAGGGCTTAATTGTAGAACCTCCTTCTCCTCACAACATGAGCATAGCTTACAACATTCTAAAAGACCACTATAACATAGCTGAGAAGGTGAGACACCTCGTTAAGGAAAACCTGGAGTTCCTAAAGAGGGAAAAGAGGATGTTAAGATTTTATAAAGATGTTGAACCCCTCTTGAGCACTGTGTCTTTTATAGACTATTCATATTACACAGAGATGAGCTCCAGGGAGCTGGCAGAATATTTAGTATCAAAAGGGATCTTAGTTGTCCCTGGCTACATGTTCGGCGTTGATGGTCCATACATGAGGGTTTGCTATTCCAGGAGTGACTTCAAGGAATCCTTTAAGGTTTTAATAGAAGAGTTGGAAAAAATTAAAGAGACAGGCGATGATATCTATAGATCTGCTCCAAAAAGGTGAGGCAATCCACGGCTCATCTGTTGAGAAGGAAATCTTGGACTATTTAGCCAACCTATTTCAGGGATCTAAAAAGTTGCCCGTAAACACCATGGAATGGAACATAACTTATGAGAAACTCTATATAAATGGAAAAGAGGTTCCATGTAGGGCTATGCCCTATACTAGAGGTCATGTCTCAGGAAAAGTGGGAGATAACATCTTAGCCTTTCCCTTTCCAGATCATCCCTTTAAAGTCAAAGACTTCTTCAAGTACTCTTTGAGCGTTAACGCTGAAGGGATAATATTTTACGGCGATAAGCTAAGGAGGGTTAAGGTCAGTGAGGATATAGTTAAAGTCCCTACAGTCACAACTACTTCAACGTTAAAGAAGGGAGATGAGGTTGAAATCCACGTGGATTCGTGGCTGAGGAATACCACATCCTATAACGTAGAATATACGGTTAATGAGGGTGAGGAAAGCATAGTAATTGGGGCTCACGTAGATCATTGGCTTACGGGATTCCATGATAATCTATTAGCCCTAGATGTGATAAATGGACTGAAGGGATTGAAGCTGAACAGAAAGGGTTTAAAGTTCGTCTTCTTCTCCTCCGAGGAAGGTCCCAAATGCTGTACTGGTTCATCACAGTATCCAAAGAAGGGGATCTTCGCCTCAATAATATTAGATGCTCTCTATCCAAACAGGGTAGTTTATTCCTCAACTCCAGATTTATGGCAGTTCGCAAACTACTTTAGGCTGAAGAGGATTGAGATGCCCACCAGATATTCTGATGATGTTAGCTTCGTTGAGGAGAACATACCTTCCCTTACCCTTTATAACGATGATCTAATACCTTTCTACCATTCAGATAGGGATCTACAGATGCCTGAGGACTTGAGCTATATCGAAGAGTTGAAGCTCGCTTTGATAAAAATGCTGAAGGCTTTGGATAACGTAAAGAGAGAGGAGTTAGATGAGAGGTTGAAGTCTTTCGGTTTCAGTAAGAGAGAACTAGGCAGTTAAGCCTGTACTGATGTATATTTTCTAAAAGATACAAAGTAGTTCTGAACATTGTTTTTTGTAAACTTTTAAAAAATATGAAGAAAAAGCTTAATATCTAACATTATTTATAACTTACTATTGTGAATGTAGGTTACTATATATCCCATGGTTCGCCAATGATCTTAGTAGAAAACTCTCCATGGAAGGAGGTCTGGAGGAGAATTGGTGAGGAAATAAGAAGGGAAGTAAACCCAGAGGTTATAGTGGTCATTAGCCCTCACTTCTTCAGTTTCAATAAGAAGTTTCTAGTTGAAACGCAGGAGGAATTAAAATGTATTCAAGACTACTATGGCTTCCCTGAGGAGCTATATAAATATTGTTATAGCACCAATAACGATGTGGAGTTGGCTAAAGAGATCGTGAAGATAGGAAAAGAAAGAGGATTAGAGGTAGAGGAAGACAGCTCTTGGGGTCTAGATCACGGTGCCTGGATTCCGCTGATGTATATGTTTCCTGAAAAGATAAAGGCTGTACCAGTCTCCATCACTGACAGAAGTATTGATTACCATATGAAGTTAGGTGAGGTGATCTCTGAGGCTATAGTGAAACTTAAGAGGAGAGCAGTAGTTATTGGGACTGGATCGCCAACACACAGGCTTGACCTCTATTATATCGCGAAAACTCCTAGGCAATCACTGTTCGATCAAATCTTAATGGAAGTACTGAGCTCAGGGAAGTTTGAGGTCTTAAAGGGTTTAGAGGATACTAAGGAGTGGTTTAACGCCCAACCAGAGGGAGGATTAAGACCTTTGTTCGTAGTTTTAGGAGCTTTGAAGCCAACTAAGGCTGAAATAATAAATTATGAAGTCGTTGCCCCAGGGTTAAGCATGATTGCTGTTAAGCTTTCTAAATAGGAAAAAGGAGAAGCCGTTTTCTTCACCGTACCATTCCAACTTAAATATACCTTCTAAATCCCTCCTAATCTTAGTCCTGAAGACCATAGTATCGACAACTATGAACTTCCCATTCTCCTTTAAGACCCTAGAAATCTCATTGCCCAACCTTATCCTCTTCTCGCTCCTAATGTTAGATAAGTACATCACGCTGAAGACAGTGTTGAAGTAAGAACTTTCAAAAGGTAATGGATCATCTAAGCTCTTAAGCGTTAAAAGCTCTACATCTGCAGAATCCTCTAGTATGTTTTTCTTAGCCCTCTCTATAGGAAACTGTGACCAATCGTCTATGGCGTGTACTTTTGTATTCAACATCTTGCTCAACAAAACGCTTATCAAACAGTTACCACACATGAGGTCTAGAGCAGGTGTTGATATCATCCCTTTTAACCTCCTAGCCAAATAAATCATTTCATCTATGGAAATTCCCATCCTCATTATGGGTGGATATCTAGAATCCACATCCCTTATCTTGACTCCAATCCTATCTAGCTCTGGATGATTATTAAACATGCTCAACCTAAATCACCCCTGTTGCAATCTATTAACAACTTTATATATAATAAATTGAAGCCCTTAAATATTAGATGAAATCCCTTTTGCTGTTTTCCTCAGGGATAAACTCCACGACAGCCTTATATTTATATAAAAACAACGTGGATTGCCTTTATATTAACTACGGTCAAAGAGCATCTAAACAAGAAATACTGCATTCAAAGACGCTATGTAATCTTCTAGGGTTAAGGCTAATCGTAATTGATATCCCAAACTTAGGTGAGAGGTTTAATGAGGGAAGGGAGTTCAAACTTCATGAGCCAATAATGCATAAGAACATAATTTTACTTTCCATAGCCCTAGTCTATGCTAAAGAGAAGGGTTATAAAGAGGTTATATTCCCGATCTCCTGTGATACATGCGAGTACGAAGTACAAAAACCGAAAATCTTAGAGGAATTGGTAGAGCTCTCTAAACTACTAGACGTCAAATTGACTATGCCTTTCCTTCACCTCAGTAAAGACCTTATAGTTAAAATGGGTAAAAGGCTTGGTGTGCCATATGAGCTTACCTATTCCTGCGTTTTAGGTTATAAAGAGCATTGCAAATCTTGCCCTAAATGTGAGGTGAGGATAAAAACGTTTAGGGAAAACGGAATTTTATAAAAAACACTAGAGTTTAACTTATAAATACCTCTTTAGTACGCTCATGGGATTCGTTAGGTTTGCTGTTAACATCACTTCTTCAGGGCTATGACCTAGTGCAAACGCTATTAACTGCGTGAAGTATACAACTCCCATCCTTAGGTCTTCACCATATTTCTCAGCTATCTTGTTCATATTAGTCTCTATAGCTACATGACCTAATGGGCAATCGGTTATCAATAGTTCAGCACCGTTTTTCCTTGCCTCTCTTAATATCCTCGCTTCTAGATGTAGTGATACTTCGTTATCAGAATATACATGAGGACCTCCACAGCACATAGTCTTTGCCTCAAATGGCACTACTTCAGCTCCTATTGCCTCTAATAATTCATCCATGAAGTGTGGTCTCTCTGGATCATCCTTTATCCTCAGATATCCCGTTAATGTATAAGGCTTAGGTCTGTTGTATAGACATCCATAATATGGTGCTACCTTTAGTCCCTTTAGAGGTCTCTTAACCTTTGCCTTCAACCCTTCTGGACCTACGGTATTGTAGATGAACTCTACAGCGTGGATCGTGAGTAAACTTAGATCGTAGGGCTTTTCACCCATTTTCTCTAAATAGGCATTTACCTTCTCTCTAACCTTAGGATACTTGACCATGTAGTATTGAGCTCTAGATAGTGAATAGTGGCAACCTGGGCATGCTGACATTATTGTATTAGCGTTAACTTGCCTCGCTAGAGATAAGTTCCTAGCTGGTAATAGTAGACCTGCCATAGTATTTACATTCTTTACCTCTAGAGCACCACAACAGTTGTAATCGTTTAGCCTTTCATATTCTAGTCCTAAGTCCTTAGCTATTAGGCTAAAGGATACCTCGTATGACTTCCCTAAACCATCTAGTGCACATCCAGGATAGAACGCTACTTTACCATAGGGGTTGTTACTCATTCTGGCACCACCTCCTCTTTCATAGCTTCCTCTAATACCTGCTTTATCTTATCCCAATTCTTTATTTTTGCAGGCTTTAATAAATCCTTGTATATCCCTGACTTCAAGATGGGTCCAGCCATCGTGAGCAAATCCCTTAAGCTGAACGTAACCATGCCAGCCTTTGCTGCAGCTGAGGCTAAGGATAGCTCTGTGATCCTACCCCCATTTTTCATTACAGTCTCTAAGAAGAGTTCATCAAATATTGTACCAGGATCCTTCTTTACAAGACCGTGTTTTAAGGCATAGTTATGTATTGCGTGGACTACTTCCTCTACCAACACACCTTTAGGACATCTATGAGTACACTTCTGGCATGATACACATCTCCATAAACTGTCCTGGAGCTCAGCTAAAGCCTGCTTATCCCCTTTCCTAGCTAGATCTATGAACCTCCTTGGGCTGAAGTTATCGTCGTATTCCCTCATTGTACACCCTGAGGTACATGTCCCGCACTGCCAGCAAGCACTTATAGTCACTCCTTCTAGGGTATTAGCTATTTCGTCCCATACGCTGGGGTCATAGCCTGTCTGTGTCCTCTCTATAAGGAACGCGTTCCACGTTCCATCTACTTCTACTCCATCTACTATTACCTTTTCCTTTTGTATTACACCTTTAATTATGGGTTTTTCCGACTCAGGAATGGGCAAGTTGTATCACCTTTAAGAAGGGTTTTAAACCTAAAATAAGGGATGTGGTTGCCAAATGGGTGGGGTATAAACCACCACCTTTCTTATCCACAGCTAAAAGGGTTGCATAATCTACATACCTAACATAAGCATAAACCAAAAAAATGGATGTAGCATAATAATTATCCAGATTTAAGCCAAATATGTCGAGAGTATTCTTGAGCTCCTTTACCGCATTGAAGTAGTCCTCTTCGCTTTTTATCTTGGCATTATCATTCAAGATGTAGGTTAATGAGCCAGTATTCCTCTCCTCGTTCCAAATCCACCTAGTCCATAGAGGATATTTATCAGGATAGAGAAAGTGGATTATCTCCCTAGCCATATCCTTTACGTCTTCTTGTTCCTCCCCTAGCTTAACCATCTCATTGAACTTCTTAACCCTCTCATCGTATGCTAAGGATTCATCTTTAAGGATTGAATAAGCGTTACTCAAAGCGCTGAGGGAGTTCTGTTTTATCAGCTCTTCGTAGTGTCTCTTTATATAGAAAATAGACTCAGTTACCTTCTTGAAATCCTCAAGACTGTTTATATCGGTCTTCCTGAGGAGTTCAGATTTCATTTCCATAGCTTTCAAAATAATAGAAAGGCTCTCCTTTGGGTTATCCCTATGAGTGTTATTTACATCTTTAGCTAACATAGCATTGTAGATATCCCTTACATAATCGATATTTAGGTAACTCTTAATGACTGCTCACCTGAACCTTTACAGGCTCCTCCCATACACCCTTTGTTACGTACTCGTAAGCCTTTATAGCTGCTGCAGTACCCTCAGTTATGGAGTCTGATATGGTCTTAGGTCCTGTTATTGCACCAGCCAGGAATACTCCCTTCCTCGTCGATAACACTGGGAACCTATCAGGATCTAGGGGCTTAACGAATCCGTGCTCCTCAAACTCCAGACCTAAAGCTTTAGCTACCTGTTTAGAACCTAGACCTAGTTCCATACCGTTTGCTAATATTACCATATCGTAGGGAACCACTAGAGCCCTATTGAGGTTCATTGTATCCTCTCCCTTTATGACGACTGTATCATCAGGACCCCTCATGAACTCGGAGATCCTACCCCTGATATAGCCTACCCTATATTCTAACTGGGATTTCCAGTAGAGCTTATCCTCCATTAAACCATAGGTTCTTATATCCATATAATAAATATGGACAACCGCGTCAGGTATCCTCTGCTTTATCTCCATAGCCTGCTTAATAGATACTGCACAGCAAACCCTTGAACAGTAAGTGTTGCCTACTGTAGCATCTCTTGAGCCCACACACAATAATATAGCAACCCTCTTAGGTGGTGTACCTTTAGTGGTAACTAACTTGTTTTCTGAAAGCATCCTTTCCACATCAGATATCTGATAGATGTTTGGTATAATTCCATAGCCGTACTCGTACTTCCTCCTTGAGTCGAAGTGTTCAAAACCTGAAGCTGCGATTATTGCACCGACCTTCTCAGTTGTCACTTTTCCGTTCTTATCCTTAATCGAGACTATAAATCCGTTACCCTCACTTTTAGCTCCTTCAACTATGCTCTCTTTATAGATCTTTACGTTACTGTTCTCTTCAACAGACTTTATTAGAGGATCTAAAACCTCAGACGCAGGTCTGAGCTCAGGAAACAGTAGGCTATACTTTAACTTCTTTGGTGTTCCCCCTAAATAGGATTCCCTCTCTACTAAAATCACATCTACGCCTAGGTTAGTTAACTCTCTAGCTGCGGATAACCCCGCAGGACCAGCTCCTATAACTAACACTTTTTCCTGAGCCATTTTAACACCTTGCGTATTATTTATTAAATTAATTTAAAAAAGTTTTCTTAACCTCCATTACTGATTATTTATTGCCTTTATACCACTTTACTCTATCAGGTAACGCTAGGTAGAAGTCAATCTTCCTGTGTTTTGGATATAAGTATTGTGGCTCTGCCTTACCCTCTCTTAGATCTTGTAAATACTGTAAGAACTTCTCCTTGTAATCATCTACAGGCACACCTATCTTCCTCAGGAATCCTTCAACGTCAGTTGCATGCCAATGTATTTGGGCTATTAAGTATGGGTCAGCACCCATTGCAATGGCTGCAAACTGGGCATCTGAAAGCACTGGCAGGTTATAGTTTAATCCATGTGCCTTACCTACCCACTGACTTTTATCTAGTGTAGTAACACATCCAGTATCGCTTGTGACGAATACGTCAGCGTGGCCCTCTTCTACAGCTGGTATTACCTTCTTGAAGAGCGCAAAGGACCTGGAGAACTCCCTCTCAGTTAGTATGTGCCTGAAACCAAAACCACAGCAATCCCACCACGTTGAGTAGTCTACAATCTTAGCTCCAAAGTTCATGACAGTTCCTGTTGGTGCTGCTGGTCTTCTACCCTGATATACAGCAGGGTCATAAATTGTATCCTCAGGGACTAGCTTATATACGTGGCAAGGGGTGTGGACTGCAGCTTTTATGTTGCTTAGATCGTACTTCTTCTGTTGTGCTGCCTTCTTGCTCATCACAAAAAGCCATTCTGAGTAGTGTACTATTTCCTCAGGTATCACGATATCCATGCCGAGCTTCCTCATTATAGGCCTTAACTTCTCCCTAATCTCCTTATGTAAAATTATCATGTTTCTAACTTCTTTATAGTGACCAAAAGAGGTGCCACAATGTATTAATGGATAATAGCCTGTCTCATAAGCCCTCCACATGTTCCTAACGAAGACGCCTGCTAGGGCAACTGGATTTGATGCACCGCTAGCGTGGTAGTTCCACCCTGTACATGACGTCTGATGAGGTTCATCTAAATAGTCCACCTCTAGCTTGTTCATCATCCAGAAGACTGAGGTTGGATAGCCCGGTATGTGCCCACACTGTCCACAGCTCTTATGGTGCCATAATTTCGTTGTGGGTATCTTCTTCGGGAAGCCGTTTAGGGTCTGAACTTCAACAGGGTTGTTTTCGGGCTTTATATGATGAACTATTATTTCTCCCTCATCCTCAAGCTTATATAACTCCTCTTTAACGTGTTGAAGTCCGTGAGGTGTGCTATACCTATAAATAATCCTCTGGTAAACCTCGTTCCAATCTACGTTATCTGCATAAGGAAACTCTGATTTGATCTCCTCCTCAAGCTTTTTTTCTACAGATTGGACGCTCACGATTTAACCACTTAAACTAAATCTTGTCAATAAGATATATAAACTTTATTATAGAACTTTAATATTTCTTTTTTATACAATTATTTAATCAAATCTAGAAATGGATCAAATGATAAAAAGAAAACGAAATTTAAAAAACCTATTTTAACTCTATAATTCTAACCAGCTGTCAGGTAAGTCCTCTTCCTTTAGCTCTCCCTTCTTCCACTTCTCCTTAATCTCCTCAAGTGTCTGCTTCCTCTCCTCGTAGATATCCATGATCATATCGTAAAGATCCTTATCGATCTTCTTTATTGAGTCCAAAACTCCAGACTCTATAAATATGGTCATTATCTCCACTGCGGTTTGAAGGGATGAGTGCCAGCCAATATCAGTCCTCTGTAATAGATCCACGGGAATCGCTTTCCTATAGACATCCATGTTCTTAGACTCTTCAACGGCTTGAGGTCCCCAGTCTGGGAAAGCATCTGGCTGAATCATATCTGGGGTGACTTGGTTACCCATTGTTATGACGGTGAGCAATACCCTTCTATATGGAGCTAAGACCTCCTTAGCTGAGGGTAAAGCAAACTTAACTGCATATTCCCTTAAAAGCATTATAAGCCCTGCTATCTCGTTATTGAACGGGCATCTCATAGAGCAAGTATAGCACTGTACACAAGCCCAAACTTTCTTATTGACGAATTCCCATATCTTATCTACTTCATTTCTCATCATGTACTGTATCATTTCCCTAGGACCGAAATCATAGAATTTAGCTGCTGGACATCCAGAGGTGCAAACTCCACAGTTTAGACAACCCCTCAGATACTCGTTAAACCTGAAATCTGACTTCACAGCTTCCCAGAACTGTTTAGCTAACTCCCTCTCTTCAGGTTTTAGATTACTAAGAAGGTTTCTGTCCTCTTCTGGTAATGGTCCTTGAACGTTATATGAGGCATCTAGATACCTTGGATCGTCTGGTAAGGTCGATAATAAAGCCTTATTTACCATGATTTCATCAGAATTAAAATAGAAAAAGATTCTTATAAACTTTTTTAAAATACTTCTTATATCTTATTATTTTAATCTCTTTATTAAAATCCTCACATAACCCTCCTTATCCTCAACAGAAACAACCTCATTACCAGTCCTCTTAGCCCAATTCATAAGATCAGGCTTAGCAGCAGGATCACTAGCCAAAACCTCAATAACATCACC
>JAPNVD010000014.1 GCA_026627305.1 Sulfolobaceae archaeon | reverse complement strand
GATATTACAGCATAGCTATTAGCTACTAGTGGTGCTATAGTTATTAATAGGGTTATAATAGGTATTACAAGAAAGATAAATGCTTTACTTTTTATCATGTGTTAAAATGAAAAAAGAGAAGTATAAAAATATTTTTGTTATACTCTCATTATTCGGGTAAGGAAGACAGGATCTCAGTATATGGTATATTGTTTAATATATTCAAGCCTGTTACCTGGACTTGTCCATTTGGCTCTAGTTGCATTACTATCTCAAGCTCTGTCGGATATGTTAGGGTTGTACCATTAGTTAGAGTTAATGACATATTACCATAAAAGGTTACGGTTGCGGTAGAATTGGACGGTGATTGAAGAGTGAAGTACAATGGAGTATAAGCGAAAGCAGTTATGTTTTTACCTATAATTGTATCTATGAACTTGCTTTCCACTGTTATCGCACCTGTATAATTGCCAGCGAATGGACCAGTAGCTATATACACATACTGCGGGAATGGTCCTATTAATAGGGTGATCAACTGTGGTGTGTTCCTCTGTTCTAAAGCAGATAATAGTGTAAACGCTGTTTCAGCGAAGTGATACTGATAGATATATAAGCTGTTATCAACATTAACGTAAACTACTTGCCACTGACCTAGAGAAACCTCTCTGGCGACTACTGTTAATATTAGATACATATTTACTGGACCACTTGTGCCTACATCCGAATAAGCAATTAATGCTTCTCCTAAAGTGAAATTGCCGTATTGGCTAAATATTACATCCCTTATAAATCCTCTAACCTGAACAAACTGGAACAAATCAGATAGATGGCTTGTTATATATGTTAGAGCAGTTGTGTTAGTGGTATTAGCAATTATAGAGCCTTGACCTGGGACTGCAGTGATGTTGAGTGTTACCTGATAAGGTCCTTTCATCTCATTAACCATTCCCTGAGTATTGCTTTCAATCATGTAAGAGATGAAGTTTGCTACTGTCATATAGCCTGAAACTGAGTTAAACTCTGATGAAACTGTTGCATATTGAGAACTTAATGTAGTGTAAGCTGACTTTAAGCTAGAATATTGTGCATTAAGAGTGTAATAGCTAGCGTTAAGGCTTTCGAACATCGAGTATAGTGTAGAATAGTAAGACCTTAGGGTATTGTAATTGCTTGATAGGCTGTTATAACTTGATACAAGGGAAGTATATTCCGAATAGAGGTTAGTATAATCTGTATAGAGGGTTGAATAGCTGGCTAATAATGAATTGTATTTTGTAGCTAAGTTAGCATAGTCGTTATGAAGTGTGGTTATCTCTGAGTTAAGATATATTACTCCTACCGCACCTACTATAAATACTATAACGAGTAATACTATCAGAACTATGTTCTTATTCATATCTTTCACTTGCGTGAATTTTATTATCAGATGCAATATAAATTTTTTTCTATTTCATTATAAGAGAACTTTATTCAATACAATTTAAATGATGTCAGTAGTAATTTAAGTATATAAATATAGGTTTAAGCCTCCTGTTTTAATGTATAAAGTATTTAAATTGCTAAAACATTACTGTGAATGCATAAATCAGAAACTCATTTAGTTTTGCCATTAATTCACATTTTAGTCTGATGAGATGATTCTTTCTCGTCATGAAGACGACTTTCCTTAAATATGGACTTTAAAGGAAGGAGAGAATACTTTTTACAACAGGTTATCTAGAAAAAAGTTTAAGAAGAGCTGAAAGCTTTGGCCTTTGGGGTGGTGAAGAGATCAGGCTAAAAGAATGGATAGGAATAACTAGTCTCATGTAAAGTTTACAAGTTAAGATAAGAGCGAACTAGTACGATTATTCTATGATAAAAAGATGGAACAACTCTATGTAGCTGAATATGTATTTCTAATTAAACAATTCAGGGAATCCGAATATAGTTAAGTATTATAAAGAAATAAATGAGGAGTTATTAACATTGCGATTTACAATAATTAAAAGATATAGTTAAATGAAATTGAAAAGATTTTAATTGTAGGTGGATGCTGCATTCCTTTTTATTGACTAAAAACTGTTAAGATTTTTTGCTATGAATTAAGCCTACCAGTAGAGTATCTTTAAAACTGTTTATCGAGTTTCATTTATCCTTGCCCTTATAGATGGATTTATTAGTTAATGATCCCAATGAAATATGATGAAAGTAATAATATTAGGTGCAGATGGATACCTCGGTTGGGCTTTAACATTAAGGTTAGCCAAGAGAGGACATGAAGTTATAGGAGTTGATAACCTATACACTCGTAACGCTGTTAAGGAAGTCGGTTCAGATTCGGCTTTTCCGCTTCCAGATCCTGAAGAGAGAGTTACAGCTGCTAAAAAGTATTTAGATGTTAATATAACCTTCGTTAAAGGTGATGTAAAAGATACAGATTTCGTTTTTGAACTTATCAGGAAATATAAGCCTGACGCCGTAGTTCATTTTGCGGAACAAAGATCAGCTCCATATTCAATGATAGATGTTAATCACGCTAACTATACACTCATTAATAACCTAACAAGTACAATGAACTTAATCTACGCTGTCAAAGAGATAGATCCTACAATTCATATCCTTAAAATGGGGACAATGGGTGAGTTCGGTACTCCGAATTATGATATCTTAGAGACGCCTTATATAAACGTTAACATAAACGGAAAGGAAGATACTATAGTGTTTCCAAGATGGGCTGGTAGCTGGTATCACTGGAGTAAAGTCTATGATACTTATAATTTACTCTATGCTAACAAGCTCTTCGGGCTTACCATAACTGATATCCATCAGGGACCAGTATATGGGACTAGGACTGAGGAAATAGTGCATGAAAGTCTTAGAACTAGGTTTGATTTCGATGAAGTTTGGGGTACTGTTGTAAATAGATTTTGTGTGGAAGCGGTTTTAGGTCTACCGTTAACTCCTTACGGAAAAGGAGGTCAGAAGAGAGGCTTCATATCGTTAGAGGATAGTATGCAAGCGTTAACTCTCCTTCTAGAGCATCCTCCTAAACAGGGAGAGTATAGGCAAGTTAATCAGATTCACGAGATCTATAGTGTCAGAGAAATAGCTGAGATGGTGAAAGACGCTGCTGAAAGTTTAGGCTTACATGTGGAGATAGGTAATGTCCCAAATCCTAGGTTTGAAAAGGAGGAACATTATTATAACGTTGAGACTAAGATTTTGCCATCTCTAGGGTTTAAGCCAAAGAAGAATTTAAGAGAAGAGGTTAAGGGGATGATCGAAGATCTTCTGCCGTATAAGAATAGGTTAGAAAAGTTTAAAGACGTCGTTTGGCCGAAGACGGATTGGAGGAAAGGTAGAAGGGTATAAAGGAGAAAGTGATAAAATCGTTTTTAAATTTCCAAATTTCTCGTGAAAAAGTTTTTCTTAGATAGTTACGTGATATCGATAGACGATGAGAGTAAATTAAGCGATATAATCGATTTTCTAAAAGAGGTTAAGTTAAGGGCTTATAATTATAAAGTAATCTTCACTAATAACAAAATCTCTGTAAGATTTATAATTATGCCAAATCTAATTTTATCACTGGAAGGTTTAAGTCTGTATAAAGCAAAAGAAATTGTAAATAAAAGCGAAATTGGAAATTATTCTATACCTGCTAATATTTATATTACGTTTCATAACGTGCCTATTAAAGGCGAATTCCTTGAAAGAGTTAAGAGAATTGCAGATAAATTGAACTACTATATTAAGATAGACCTTTTCCCGCAAGATAAAGTTGAGGTTAGGATGGGTAAGCTTAGATATGTGGAAGACAGTTCCCTTCAAGTTTTAGCCTCTCTTTCAGATGAGGTTTTACAAAAGTTAATAAATCTAGAATGCTATGCAGGCTTCCTTACTTTTGTTGATGATATTTTTGCTGAAATACTTTTAAAATGCTATGGTGTTAGAGATTTAAAGATTATAGAGCAGATAATAAAGAGTAAAAATTATAAAATAAAGGAGGGTCAAACTAGAGGAGAAAACGCGGAAGTAGCCGTCACTACTTCTGGTGATAAAATCATATATGTAACCAAAAACGGATTTTACGTTAATAATCATAAAATATCTAAGGGAGAACTATATAAATTGTTTACTTCTTAAATTTTAGTATAAAGAAATTATTGCACATATCGATTACTTTATTATATACAAAAATAATTATTAATTGTGAACCAAATGAGCCAGGAGAGAAAACTAGGGATTGTGGTTCAATCAGGTGCTGCAAATAGGATATGCTGTGTTGCAGTTTATGCAGCCGCAGCCTTAGCCAGTGGATGGACTGTGGTTTTGCACTTGGTTAATGAGGGACTAGTGGCGTTCAGAAAGGATACTGCTAAGAAAGTGTGGGAAAGTGACAAGCCTGAAGATTATAGCATTTATCCTAAACAGTACTTAGGAAATGTTGAGGTGTTTTTGAAGAACCTTCATGATATGATAAAGAGTGGAAACTTAAAGGATTGGCCGGATATGTTGAAAGAACTTAAGGAGGAATATAAGGATAGATTTAAGATATATGCATGCCCTCTTGCTGCAGCCACTTATGGGGTAAAGAAGGAGGATCTGTTAGATATAGTTGATGACATAAAAGGAGCTGAGAGCTTTCTTGAGGAAGTTTATCCTGGTATCGTAATGGTTTTCTAAAAGGTAAAACATTACGTATAGTTGTTATTGTAATGCTAACTAACTAATTTTTTATTACAGCTTTCTTAAAAATTATATAGATGAGGAAAGAGTTAGTCCCGCCGCAATGATCGATGAATGGCTGGGCGCACAGCTGATATTCATGAAAGTTTTTGTAAGCGTTCTAGTGAGTCAAATGTGGTCTGAACAATTGTGAAGGCTGTTTTAGGAGTTTTAGCATCTATAAGTAATCTATTAAGTAGTGAAATTACTTCCTGCTGGGAAAGAGGGATAAAGCTCCTTTTGCATATATCTTCTCCTTTTTCAAGATTATTGCAAATCGTTTGTTCTATTCCATTTGGCGTTATTTCATAGGAAATTTCCTCCATAGGAATTAGCGTTCTAATCTCAAAGGTCTGCATGTTTATTAATAAACCCCTTGCACTGGTAGTTAGCTCATATACAACCCTGCCAATATGATTTCTAGCGGTTACCTTACTTCTGACTCTATTTAGTATCTCATCGATGAGAGCGAAGAATTTTTCAGACATCTCAGTATTACTTGTTCAATTCAACTTAAAAAGCGTTTATTGAAAACCGTTTTATTGATATTAATAACATCACTTCTTATTATCGATTTAGTGAAATTTCGCATTGGTAATATCTATGTGCTAACTGTTATTAATTATGATATAGGTTTATTAATTTACGTACTAAGCTAAGATTGTGGATGTAAAAAGAGAAGAAACAATTAATGATCTTAAGAGGATTTTAGGTACTGAAAAGGTTTTCGACGATGAGGCATTAATAAAGCTCTACGGCAAGGATGCAATATTTAGGGAGGGAAGTGCTATTGCATTAGTTTTGCCTGAGAGTGTGGAAGACGTTTCAAAACTCCTCTCTTACGCGTATAAAAATGATTTGAAGATATATCCTCAAGGTTCAGCTACAGATTTAGTGGGTTCCTCAACGCCCCATTCAGATGGCATAATACTTAACCTACAAAGGATGAATAGGATAAAGGAAATAAGCGTTGTGGACTCGTATGTGGTTACAGAGCCAGGGGTTAGGTTATTCGAGTTGAACAACGTTCTATCTGACTATGGCTACATGTTTCCAGTAGATCCCGGTTCAGTTAAGTCAGCATCTGTTGGGGGTGCAATAAATAGCGGTGCTGGAGGTATGATGGGTGCTAAATATGGTACAATGAAGGATTACGTTCTTGAATTGCAGGTTGTATTACCTGATGAAAACGGTACCATAATGAGGATAGGTTCGAAGACCACTAAAAGCAGGCAGGGATATGATTTAGTTAGGTTAATAGTGGGGAGCGAAGGGACTCTAGCTGTTGTGACTGAGGCTACACTTAAAATAGTCCCTATTCCAGAAAACGTAGTAACGATTGCAGGGTTTTTCCCTTCATTAGAAGATCTAGCTAGAGCCGTTATTGACATAAAGAAAAGCAGGTTTGATGTTCTCATCATGGAATTTGTAGATGATTTAACCGTAAAATCAGCTCTAGAAAACACTAAGACTAAGATTAGCGGTGAAGGAAATATGCTAATAACTAGCGTTATAACTTCCATAGAATCTGCTGATAGAGTATTGAATAGCTTAGAAGAGATCTTTAAGCTTCACGGTGCTACTAAGGTTTATAAGGCTAGAACTCAGCAAGAAAGTGATGAATTAGGGCTTATGGATATAAGGAGAAACTATTATGCTGCATCAATCCAGATAGCTGCAAAGACCAGAAAGAAGGAGACAAATAAGATAATTGTATATCCTGAAGATATTAGCGTTCCACCATCCAAACTTGTGGAAGCCGTAAGGAGGATAAGAGAATTGGAGAAAAAATATGGTATACCAATGACTTTAGCAGGACATATAAGTGATGGTAACATTCATCCCAACATTTGGGTAGAGGAAGAAGATAAAGAAAGGTTAGAACTACTTCCTAAGTTGATAGCTGATATAATGAGGATTGGAATTGAGCTAGGGGGTACAATGAGCTCTGAACACGGGATAGGGACTACTAAAAAGGAGGGGTTAATAGAAGAACTAGAGCATAAAGGAGGGTTAAAGGCTTTGGAGCTTATGAGAGGGATAAAGAGGCTTTTTGATCCTAAGGGAATACTAAATCCAGATAAGGTGTTGTAGTTGCAAGAAGTTCTGAAAGACGTTTCTAAGTGTGCCTTTTGCGGCTTCTGTGAGTGGGTTTGTCCTACTATAATAGCTAGTGATAACTTAAGACATTATGGTCCAAGAGGAAGGGTAAATCTGATATATATGGCATTAAAGGATGGAATTATAACTGAAAAAACGATGGAGGGAATCTATACTTGTCTTCTGTGTAGGGCTTGCGAACTTCAATGCCCCGCTGGTATCAAGATCGCTTCAGATATAAGGGAATTCAGGAAGTACTTATTAGAAAAGGGATACGTGAGGTAATTATCATGTTAAACGTGAAGTATCTTTTAGACTTCATGAAGGCTCACATGGAGTCCTACGGAACGCCAGTTCCAATTACTGATTTTGCTGCTCATGCATGGGCTGAGCAGTTAGGGCTAAAGAAGGGAGGGGAGACCATAGTTTATACTGGATTATTATATCAGCTAGTACCGTTTATAGATGCTACTGTTAAATATTTAGAGGTCATAGATAAGACAAAACAGTCAAGTGGATTACTGAAGTTAATATCATCTTTAGCAAAAATAGATTTAGGAAAAGTAGTTAGTGCTTTTGTCCCAAAGGACAAAATTGAAAGAGAACATAAGATCTTAAAGAGCATAGTAAAGTTATTAATGAAGGGAAACACTAACATAGGCTATTTATACTCAGATGACGTTTATTCCGGTGTTCTGTTTTACGATTTCGGTTATGATGGGGAACTAAACCTTATAGCTAAAAGGATATTCAATTCATTGACTCAAAACAGCGTTAAAAAGGTTATAACGATTGATCCTCATACTACGCATATGTTGAGAAATGTTTTACCTCAGTTCGAGGAGAAATTGAAGATGTTTGAGGTTATGAATTACTTAGAGCTTATAGATGTTGAGCGAGGAAATCTAGGGTTAGAAGTCACAATACATGATCCTTGCTATTATGCCAGGTATAGCAACATAAGAGAGCAACCTAGAGCTCTATTGAGTAAAATTGGCGTAAAAGTGAAAGAGGTTAAGAGAAGCGGAGGGAATACTTTCTGTTGTGGTGGTCCTATAGAGGCTCTATCTCCTAACTTTTCGAAGAAGGTTAGCGAAATAAGGCTAAACGAACTTAGAAATGCCAGCAAAATAATAGTAACGATGTGTCCAATATGTTTCGCTAACCTAAGCAGGGTTAACAATGATAACAATAAGGCCACAATTGTTGATATAGCGGAGCTCTTAGGACAGCTGACTTTCTCCCCGCCCTAAAGGGCGAGGCTTTACTCACTTTGTAATTAACGTGTAAACCTTACGAAATGAGCTATAAAGGGTGA
Organism: Sulfolobaceae archaeon; assembly: GCA_026627305.1. Classification (GTDB taxonomy): domain Archaea; phylum Thermoproteota; class Thermoprotei_A; order Sulfolobales; family Sulfolobaceae; genus JAPNVD01. Next base: position 19,935 of record JAPNVD010000014.1, on the reverse strand, counting down.
ATTTCCCGCTTTGAGGTCTAGCTAAGTCGCTGAAGAGATTCCTATTAAATTTTTATATTACGCCACAGTAATTATTACACAGACGTAATAATGCTATTTAGTACTAGACCTAAGGAGGATAGAAAGGATCTTTATGACAGAGAGAAGGAAATAGAGACGATAAAGGATAGTATAAGGAGAAGGGAGTGGAGTGCAGTATTAGGAATAAGAAGAATAGGTAAGACCAGTATAGTTAATGTGGCAACAAATGAGGTTGGAGGAATAAAGGTAGTTATAAACATGATGAGGCTTTACGATCCAAGAAAGAAGAAGTACCTCAAAGAGGACTTCTTGAAGCTAGTGTTGGAAAGCGTTAACGAGGCTATTAAGAAGTACACTTTAGGTGGTAGGGTTGTGAGGTTTATAACTAATGTGCTTGGGATAGATGAAGAGGCATTTATAAACTTTAATTTAGTTAAGATAAAGCCCAAGCTAAAGAGGTTTAGAGAAGAAGATATAAACTACCTGTTTAGGGAATTGAACGATATGGCCAAGGACAACGGTAAAACGTTATTAATTGTGTTTGATGAGGCACAAGAATTATCAAAGGTAAACGTTGATTTTACTTCAATATTCCATGATATATACGAATATTGCCTTAACACCGTTATCATCTACACTGGTAGTATGGTTAGGATCCTCAATAACGTCCTTAAGGATATGCAATACAGGGAACCTTTCTTTGGTAGGTACATCAGGACAATTGAGCTACCGAAATTTACACCAGAACAGAGCAAAGATTTTCTCCTTAAGGGTTTTGAGGAAGAGGGAATTATGGTCAGTGAAAAGGTAATAGAAGAGGCATTACTAAAGTTTGATGGAATACCAGGTTGGCTTACGCACTTTGGATCAGAGTACTCTTTTGCGATAAAGCATGGAGTAAAGCCTGATATTGAAAGCATACTAGAAAAGGCAATAGAAGAAGTTAAGGAGGAGGTTAAGAATTTCATAAAGTACTCTCAATCCCCTGTAAGATACTCAGCGATATTCCTCGCAATAGATAGGCTAGGTGGAAGGGCGAAACTACATGAGGTAAAGAAGGTCGCCAGTAGTATAATAAATGATGAAGTTCCTGAACCTAGAGTTTATGAAATGTTAAATAGGTTAATTGATTACGGCTTTATAGAGAAGGAAAATGACGAGTATTTACTCCCTAAGGATGAACCTAGTAGGATAGGTATAGTAAAGGCATCTATGGAGGTATTAGGTGAGTACTAAAGCAGTAAGCTTTTTCATCAAAGCTTAAAACCCGGTATTGTAAATTATTAAGCGGTCGGTGGTCTCTTGGAAACAAGGAACCTGGAATCATGAGATGTCTAAACTGTGGTCTAGAGATTCCTCTAGATCAAAAAACTATTCTCTGCCCAAGATGTGGAGGTCTAATGGAAATAATAGTAGAACCACCTAAGGATATATCTTTTAGCAGGTTAAGAGGTCGAGGAGTCTGGCGATATTCTCCTCTAATTCCAGGAAGGTATTCTAAAATTGTAAGTATGGGTGAAGGTAATACACCTTTAATTAAATCTTCAATAAAGAAAGGGCTTTATTTGAAATTTGAGGGTGCAAATCCCACGGGAAGCTTTAAAGATAGAGGAATGACTGTTGCTGTTAGTTCAGCAGTATCCTTAGGCTATAAAGCAGTTGCTGCTGCATCAACAGGAAATACTGCGGCTTCCGCTGCTGCTTATTCCTCTAGAGCAGGTTTAAAGACGTATTTAGTTTTGCCTAAAGGTAACGTCGCGTTAGGAAAAGTAGCCCAATCGATATTATACGGTGCAACCATAATGGAAGTAAATGGAAATTTCGATTTGGCGATGAAGAGCGTCATGGAACTCTATAGGAGTTTAGGTTTAATATATCCATTAAACTCCTTTAACCCTTGGCGACTCGAAGGACAGAAGACTATAGCGTTTGAGATTGCGGAGGAAATAGGGGTACCAGATTACGTTATTGTACCAGTAGGTAACGGTGGCAATATCTATGCAATATGGAAGGGCTTTAACGAGTTAGTCAAAGCGGGAATAACGGATAGAGTTCCAAAGATGATCGGTGTTCAGGCAGAAGGTGCTGCACCTATAGCTAAATCTATTATTGCGAATAAGGATGAACCTGAATTCGTTGATTCTCCTATAACTATAGCCAGTGCAATAAAGATCGGTAAACCGGTTAACTGGAAGAAAACAATGAAGGCAATAAGGGAATCTAGAGGCACTGCATTGATAGTATCTGATGAAGAGATAATTGAAGCACAAAAAATGTTAGCCAGACGTGAAGGATTAGGAGTGGAGCCAGCTTCAGCAGCCTCATATGCAGGCTATTTGAAAGCTTTAAGCTCTGGTTTAATAGACGAGAACGAGACTGCGGTTACTATACTAACAGGACATGCATTAAAAGATCCTGATGCAATGCTGAGGATGGATACAAAGAGAGTAGTTATACAGCCAGAAGAGGTTAGAGATTTCGTCCTTAAGGATTTAGTGTCCTAAATGGACATTGATGAGGAGAAGTTGAGCATAGAGAGGCTTGGGACAAAGTTAATACTCTTTTTAATACATTACAATAAGGCAAATATCCTTTTTCAGTTTTGAACAGTTTAAAATATTGACATTCACTAGCTATTGGTTTCTCTGAAGTACTGATGATCGTGTAAAAGGATGTTGGTAAGCTCACTTTTTCATCTTGTATTAAAGGAGACAGTCCCTCTTCTTCATCTTTCTTCTCTACATAGAACCTACAACTCTTAAAATTATTTAAGCACCTAGATGGAGAGGTCACGGTATTATCAGGACTAGGTAATAGGGGTGATGTGCAGTAATCGTTTCTATAGTAAGGGCAGTAATTCTTTCCCTTCATTCTTTTAAACTCTTGTTGTAAAAAATATAAAAACGCAAGGGCAAAAATAATTTCATTTCCCTTTTCCTTTTAACATATTATGACAAAGGTATCAGATATCATCGTTGAAACCTTAGCTAAGTTAGGTGTTAAAAGGATTTATGGCATTCCAGGAGATACAATAGCGCCTTTACTCGATTCTATTAAGAGATCAAAAAAGCTTCAGTTCATCCAGGTAAGACATGAAGAGTATGGTGCCATAGCTGCAGAGTATGAATGGAAAGTAGGGCAGCAAATAAGTGCTTGCACTGGTATATCTGGACCAGGAGCAGCAAATCTCGTTAGCGGTTTATATGATGCAAAGATGGATCACATCCCTGTCATAGCTATCACTGGTATGGTCGAGACAAAGAATATGTGGAGGGGTTATACTCAAGAACTTAACAGCTTAAAATTATTTGACGATGTCTCCGTATTTAATGCATTATTGGTTAATCCTGATGAGGCTGAGTATTTGATATATAAGGCTTATAAGTTTGCAATAACCGAAAAAGGGGTTTCACACATTGCAGTCCCTCTTGACGTTTTCATAGCGGAAACGGAAGAAAAGAGAGATATAGGATATATCAATGCGGAAATATACAACGAAAACGATATAGAATGTAGTATTAACGTTGATAAGGCATTAGAGTACATAAACAATAGTTCTAAGCCCTTAATATTAATCGGTGGTGGAGCAAAGGGGGAGGGATTAAACATCGTTGAACTAGCTCATAAGATTAACGCACCTATACTCTATTCTCTAAATGGAAAAGGTATAATAAGTGAAGATGAGGAGCTACTGATAGGGGGCATTGGTCTTATGGGCAATTACGCTTCATTTTATGCTTTGAGTAACGCTGATCTGATTTTGACCTTAGGTTCGTCCTTACCCTTTAGGGAATTATTTCCAAATGATGCTACAGTCATCAGCGTTGATGTAAATCCATTAAATCTAAACGATAAGTTTAAAGTCAAACTAGGTTACGCCACTACTGTAAGATGCTTTCTAAAGGAGATTTTACCTAAGTTAAAGGTTAAGGAAAAGGGTAAATTCTTAGAAGAGGTGCTAGAGTATAAACAGCGATGGTTAAAGTATGCTGGAACTGTTGAGAACTCCAATACAGATCCTATAAAGCCCCAGAGGGTCATTAAGACTTTAGGTAAGCTTTTAGAAGATGATGATATTTTAGTTGTCGACTCGGGCTCTTCCACTGCCTGGGTTACGAGACATCTTAGAACAAATAAACACGTTAATTTAGTGTTCACTTCATGGTTAGGAATGATGGGTGTAGCTATACCAGGAGTTATTGCTGCATCTTTCGTTAGTCAAAAGGGTAGAAAGGTTGCAATAGCAGGGGATGGTGCTTTTTCTGCAAGTATGATGGAACTTCTAACTATAAAGAAATATAATTTAGGCTCTAAGGTAATAGTCCTCAATAACGGAGTTTATGGATTAGTGAAACACGAGCAAGAGAGGTTAGGATTTGAAGCATATGGCATAGTCTTAGGTGAGACGAACTACTCTAGGATAGTCGAGGGTATGGGATTAAGGGGGATGAGAGTTGAAAGTGTAAATGAGCTGGAGAGAAAAATGGAGGAATTCCTCAACTTTAGTGGACCTGCTGTATTGGAAATCCTAGTAGATCCTAATGAAATACCTATTTCATGGAACGTTATCCCTCCCACTTAACGCCTCCCTTTCTAACCATAAATACTCTATCGAACTCTATTACCTTTTTTCCATTCTGATTATAAGCCCAAGTCCTTATTTTTACGATTCCCCAGCCTGGTCTACTCTTGCTTTCCCTAACCTCAATTACCTCTGCCTCTGAATAAATCGTATCTCCTGCGAATACAGGCTCCAAGAACTTGACGTTTTCTAGCCCCAGCATTATCCCGTTTTTACTCGTGTATTCCACTAGTAATCCAGCGGCTATAGCAAGAGTTAAGAATCCATTAACAACCAACCTACCCTTAAACGGTTCTCCAGGGAAGTTCTTCTTTACGTAATCTAGGTTAAAGTGTATTTCATTATTGTTATTTGTGAGCAGTGTAAACCACACGTTATCTACATCTAATATAGTCCTACCAACTCTGCTCTTGAACCTTTGTCCTACTTTAAAATCTTCGAAAAACGGACCTTCTTCCGCTGAGCTCATGATAATATCAATTTTTAACTCGCCATTTTAAGCCTTCATCAGTTACTATCGGTTCTGCTCCAATATGGATTAATATCGATTTAACGGTTAATGAATCTAAAATTATTGATGAGGGCGTAACTTCTCTCCCCTTGTCTTTAAGCAATTTAACTACTATCTCCTCAACGCTCCTTTCTTTGTCTCTTATCATATCTTTAACGTTTTTTATGAGATTATTGAGGTAGTCTATATTGTACTGTAGAACACTTAGCATTTTGTTTTTATTATCATATGTGGGACCATGAGATATAACAACGTAATCTACTCCCTTTATTAATTCTTTCAATTTATCTAAAGATTCCAATCCTTTTGTAATATCTATATAATAAGGTATAACAAAGTTCTCTATAACCTTATTTCCAAAGAAGGAATCACCAGCATATAATACTTTACCATCAACTATATATCCCACATGCCCTGGAGTATGTCCAGGTAATGGGATTTCCTCAACTTCACTTGGCAAACCACCACTAGGTTCTATTTTATCCTTTATGAAATCGTACGTGAAGACCTGAGAATCCTTACTTGAACTAAAGCCATAAGTCAGAGCTCTTCTACCCAAAAGGTCTAAAGTCCAGTATTCCATTTTTGGTAGATACTTTATTTTAGCGTTCTTAGTTAAGCCAGCTATATGATCGCCATGACCGTGAGTGGCTAATTGGGCTTCAGAATTCAACTCTAATGAAGCGTTCTTCCCACCAAGGTCTATTACTATTCTATTATCATAAACTAGGGTATTCGGACTTCCTTGAATTACTTCGATGTTTTTCTCCAACTTCATATCTTTTCATAATCATTTTGTAATATAAAAGGGCTCAGCATTCGTACTCTTCTTCACAAATCGAGGTGAGCTGGGCTCATCATTTTCAATTATAGTATGTTAGTAGTATGTATTTTTGAAACTATTTTTCTGTGTCCAGAAATATACTAAGAAGAATAATTTATAAAGTATGCAAATTAGATAATATATGTGAATGATCATCTGTATTTCTTAAAGTCTAGGTTAAGTGAAGACATGTTCGAAAGATTATCTCAAATAGGGAATGAAAAATTATACGAATTCTTGGCTGACATGATTAAGCTCTGCAATCCTACTAGTGTTTTTATCTCCACTGGCTCTACGGCTGATTTAGAATACGTAAGGAAGAGGGTTATAGAAGTTGGTGAAGAAATTCCGTTAAAGACTCAAGGACATACAGCCCATTTCGATAGCCCTGCAGATCAGGCTAGAGCTAGGGATGATACTTTTATACTTTCAGATCCGATGCCTTTCATCAATACTAAAAACAGGGAAGAAGGGTTAAGGGAAATAAAAGAACTATTACGTAATTCGATGGAAGGCAGGGAGATGTTAGTGGGCTTTTATTCTTTAGGTCCAAAAAGGTCGCCATTTGAAATCTTGGCACTTCAGATAACTGATTCCTATTATGTCATGCATAACGAGAATATAATGTATAGGCAGGCTTATGATGAATTCGTTAGATTAGCAAACAGAGCTAACTTCCTCAAGTTTGTGCACTCAATAGCAAAATATGATATAAAGAAGAGGAGGATATTCATAGACCTTGAAGACGAGACCGTTTACAGCGTAAATACGACCTATGGAGGAAACAGCATGGGTTTAAAGAAGTTAGCATTGAGGCTAACGATAAGGAGAGCTATGAACGAAGGTTGGCTATCAGAACACATGTTTGTAATAGGTGTCAATGGTCCGAACGGAAGGGTTACATACTTTACAGGTGCCTATCCTTCAATGTCAGGAAAGACTTCTACCGCTATGCTAGAGAGGCTAGTTGGTGATGATCTCGCCTTCCTTAAAATAATAAATGGTGAAGTGAGGGCTGTAAATCCTGAAATAGGTGTTTTCGGTATAATAGAGGGTATAAATTCAGTTGATGACCCTATTATATACAAAGTCTTGAGTTCTCCAGGGGAGATAATATTTTCTAATGTTCTCATAAAGCCAGACGGAACAGTATATTGGAACGGTAAAGATGAGCCAGAGCCTGAGAAGGGGTATAACTATACTGGGGAATGGTGGAAGGGAAAAAGGGATGAAAAAGGAAACCTAATACCTCCAAGTCATCCAAATGCTAGGTTTACAGCACCTTTAACTCTATTTCCTAATTTGGATAAAAATTATGACGATCCATCAGGTGTAGTGGTAAGAGGTATTATATTCGGAGGTAGAGACTCCGATACGTCAGTACCAGTTTTAGAGTCGTTTAACTGGCCGCATGGTGTTGTAACTATTGCAGCTTCGTTAGAATCAGAGCGTACTGCGGCCGTTATTGGTCAGGTGGGAGTTAGGGAGTTCAATCCAATGGCAAACCTAGACTTCCTCTCAGTTCCTTTAAACGTATACATAAGTAAATATTTAGAATTTGGTAAAAGGCTTCAAAATCCTCCTAAAATATTTGGAGTGAACTACTTCCTCAAGGATGAAAGGGGCAATTACTTGAACTCTAAAGAGGATAAGAGAGTATGGCTAAAATGGATGGAGAGGAGAGTTTACAATGAAGTTGAAGCTGTTAAAACGCCTGTAGGTTATATACCTACATATGAAATTCTTAAGGAACTTTTTAAGCAGGTGCTAAATAAAGAGTACAGTAAAGATGACTATGTAAAACAGTTTTCAATAAGAGTTGATAAATATTTAGAGAAAATAGAACGTATAAGGAAAATATATAAAGAGATAAAGGGTACGCCGGATGAATTCTTCATTGTGCTTGATGAACAAGAAAAGAGGTTAAGAGATTCAAAAGAGAGACATGGTAGTGTTATCTCTCCTTTAGTTTATTATGGGTAGGTACAATAAAAGGTCAGGATTTTTGTTGTTGTGTTTGTGTAATTTTATTTTGTAGGTCTATTAGAGTTCTAAGTATTTTATCCCTTATTGGTTCTTCATACTGACCGTAAAATAATCCATCAACGACTATCACATAAGTAGTTAGTGTGGTCTCTATAATCCTTATTTCAGGTTCCTTTACGGCTATTTTAAGCTCCTGAATCCTCCTCTTAGCTTCGTTGATAAACATATCAGGCTCTATGCTCTTAGGTATCTCATACCTAGTTCTCACCTTTCTGTACTCCTCATTGTGTAAAAATACTGCAGCTTGAACTATAATGCTGTTAGGTATCTTAAGAGGGACATTATCGTCTGTAACAATTGTAGTATACATCAATGAAATATCCGTTACAACACCTGTAAAGCCAGGAATTAGGAAGTCAGTTGAGAAATATTTTGGTGGATAAGTGGGAGCAATTAAACCGTATTGCCAAGTAGTTATAGTTATTCTATCACCTATTGAAAATGGTCGCGAAATGAGCACCACTAGACCACCGAAAATATTCGATAGTGTGTTCTGTGCAGCATATCCCAACACTAGACCTGTTACTGTGCCACCAAATATAATGCTTGTAACTCCTACTTTAATCAGAGATAGTACTGCTATAGCTGTTATCGAATATCCTATTATTTGTATAGCAATTGCTAAACCTTCAGCAGCAGTTGGTCCTATTGCGTTTACTACTTCTCTTGACTTTAGCGTCCTAGCTATAATATTAGTTATGACGAAGCCCCCAATTACTGTTAAAGCCGCATATATCGCTGTGGCTATGTTTAGCTTTATTATATGGTTTTCCCTAAATACATACACAATTACAGCTGTTAAAGCTATAACAGCTATAACTATTACTATAAAGGCTAAGAGTTTACGTGTTTGCATAGAAGAGTTTATGTCTGCTGATAAATAATATTAACTATACGAAATTGTCAATAATCATACATTAGACCTAAAGCCTGTGCGATATCCCTTATAGATACTACACCCACAAAATTATCGTTGGAATCGATAACTACGAGATGTCTTATCGAATTTCTCAACATTAGATTTAGGGCATCTATTACATTCTCGTTGTCCCTTATGGTTATTATTGTTTTCGTCATGATTTTATCGACTTTTTCATCATAGGGAATCCCTTTAGCTATAGCTCTCGTTATATCCCTTTCAGTGACTATTCCAATTATTTGTTTCTTACTGTCCACTATTAGTGCAAAGCTAACTTGATGTTCACTCATTAAGCTAGCTACCTCCCTTATGCTAGATCCCTCTGGCACCGTAATTATAGGTTTAGAAAGGATTTCTCTTATCAACATCAATATATATTATGTAAAAACATCAATATATACTCATCTTCATATCAACAGATACCCAATTCTTTTAAAAATTAAAATAGTAATGGAGATTATGGGTTGTATAGCACAAATTAAGGGTAAAAAGGATTCAGGTAAAACTGCAGTTATCGAAAAGGTAATAGGCATGCTTAGAACAAACTTTCCCGGTATAACTATTGCAGTTTTCAAGCATTCTCATCACTCATTAGACCTTCAAGGAAAAGATACTGATAGGTTTAGGAGAGCTGGAGCTGATGTAATCGTCTTTCAAGAAGGTGAAGAGGAAAGTGTTATATTTCTTCCAGGTTTCCAAGGATTCAAACTTATTGATTTAATACCCGTAGATGTAGTACTTATAGAAGGTTTTTCAAAAATTGATGTAAGTAGATCTTTTGAGATCGATAACGTCAGCCAGATAGAGGAAACCTCACGTAAGGTTTTCGAAAACCTCGTGGAGTGCTTAAAGGTAGAAAAAAGGAATGACGAGAGAAAGGAAGATCCGTTAGTGCTCTTCGCTTTATCCATCCTTAAAAAATACGGGTTAAGATGATGTAGAGCCCAAAATCTTAAGGAATGTTATAAATATGCCTAATCCTTTTTGTACATCTGGATCATTTAACGACTTTAACAAGCCAGTAACTGTTACCTTGTGCGGACTTTTAGTAGCTTCGCTTAATGCGTTTACCATCTGTAGTAGTGAGGACACTTTCTCGCCTAGATCTTTTAGCATTTCATCAGTTATCATACCCTTTAAAGAGCTTAAGGCTATAGCTAGGCTAGTCAGGAAATCTAGAGAACCACTATTGACGAGGGGTTCTACACTTTCTACAAGCTTAACTAAACTAGGCATTTTATCCAGGAGTTTAGATACAGTTCCATTATTTTGCAGTTCCTCCAGCTTCTCTAACAATTCCATGATCATTGATGCCTTTTCACCTAGTTCTTGGAGTAACTCATCGTTTATCATTCCTTTCATCGAGTTCAGTGCTATTAACGAGTTTACGAGGAAATCCAATGTTCCTGAGCTCTGAAGAAGTTCAAGTTTATTTATGGTCTCACTTAAGGAGGGGATTTTGTCTATTATTTCAGCTAGCTTCTCTATCTTTTTATTATCTAATTTAGAAATGAGAAGATCAAAATCCAATTCTTCTTGAGAGCTCAAATTTCCACCTTCAACTTAATATAGTTATTCACAAATTTATATTTGTATTGAAACTTTAACAGCTATCAAAGACTTTATTTTAATTCAAAATAATGCTAAAAACGATTTCTTCTCATCTGGAACTTTCATCATATCATAAAACCACGCCCTTTAGGGTGAGAGGAAGTCATATATTATCCTAGGAAAGAAAGATATTTTTAAATCGACAACTAAACGACTAAAATATGAGAACAGAACAAGAGATCGAAGCAAGGCTAGCCTCAATCCTAGCGAACTCCTTTAGAAACATAAAAATCCTGAACTGGGACTCATTTGATGGAAAAACTGCAAGAATTAAGGTAAGATCCGAGAATAACGATAGTTATTTGATAGTATTAGACCATGCTGGAAGTGGTCTTGTCAAGCTCAACGGAAGTCCTTACTTTGAGCTAGACGCTTACCATAGGATGATACCTCTACCACATGGTGAAAATTCACTTGAAATCGAGTTTTCTCCTCTGATGGATTTTGGAGAAAAAGTAAACATAAATCCTGGGAAGCCGTTTCAGGTGGATTTAGTTAGAGATGCTTATAGGCTTTGGGCTTATGGAGAGCAGGCAATGGAACTAACTAGAGTCATCCAAGACCAGGAGCTGAAATCTGATATATATGCTCTATTAACCGACATCCTTAAAGAAGTGCCTTTTACTTCAGTATCTAAAGAACAGATATTATTGGCGTTAAAGCTAGGGAAGTGGGGAGGATGGTTTGGCTCAGCAGAGCAGATAATTGAGCAAGATCTTGTGGAGATCTATACAGAGGGAGGATATAGCCCTGAAGTTTATAAGAAGGCTTTAGAGAAATTAGTAAGTGGCTTATCAAATCTAGTGACAAAGTACGGGAAGAGAGGTAAACTAATAGGTGTAGGTCATGCACATATAGACACTGCATGGTTATGGAATTTCGATGAGACCAGGAGGAAAGTTTTGAGGACTTTTTCAACAATACTTACATTACTCGATAAGTACAAGGATTTCACGTTTGTCCAAAGCGCTTCGATATATTATGAGTGGATAAAAGAAGATGCTCCACGGCTATTCGAGAAGATAAAAGAGAAGGTTAATGAAGGCAGGTGGCAGTTAGCTGCAAGCTATGTTGAAAGCGATACTAACGTAACTTCTGGAGAATCTTTGGCTAGGCAATTACTTTACTCTCAAAGATTTTATCTACAGAACTTTGGAAAACTGGCACAAATATATTGGCTACCTGATACGTTTGGATATAACGCTAACTTACCTCAAATAGCTGAGTTAGCAGGGATAAAGGCGTTCGCTACTCATAAAGTGTTCTGGTATGATACTAATAAGTTTCCATATAACGTCTTTTATTGGGTAGGACCAGACGGAAGTAAGATTCTAACCATTACTTTTGGTGCTGGTAAGGGAGGTTACAATTCAGACTTTAGTGCATCCAGCGTTTATGATCAGTGGAAGAATTGGGCTGAGAAAGATCAACCCATGTTGTACTCTTACGGCTATGGAGATGGTGGAGGAGGTCCTAACGAACAAATGTTAATATTTGCGGAGGCTGTAGATAAGTTGCCAATACTTCCAAAGGTATCTCTAGGGGGAATAGAAGAAGAAATTAAGGAAATAAGTCCAAAGGATGAGTGGAGGGGAGAATTATATGTTGAAACACATAGGGGAACTTATACTTCTCACTCGTTAATGAAGCTGTTGAATAGGAGGGCTGAAATAGCGTTAAGAGAAGCAGAGCTATGGTGCACTCTAGCCAAATCCTATGACAAATCAACTTTCACAAGTCTTTGGAAGATATTGCTGAAGGATCAGTTCCACGATGTTTTACCAGGCTCTGCAATAAGGGACGTTTACAAAACTGTATATCCAGAACTTCAAGAGGTAATACAAAAGGCTAATTCGATAGCTGAGGGTTGTATGAAAAAGATAGCAGGTGAAGGGAACGAACTATTGGTGTTTAACTCACTACCATGGGATAGAGAAGAAATTATCTTTATAGATCAAGAGGTTGATGGCTGTCAAAAGATAGGCAACCTTTGTGCTATTAACGTTAAAGCACCAAGTGTAGGTTATGCTAAACTCGTTTCAGAACCTGTGTTACCTCCTGTAAGCGTTAAAGAGGAGGGGGATAATTACGTACTTGAAAATAAGTATTTAAGGGTTGTAATAGGTAAAGATGGATTAGTAAAGTCGATATATGATAAAGAAGCTGAGAGAGAGGCGCTGAGTAAGTATAGCAATGAGATCGTAGCTTATGAGAACATTCCAGGATGGGCTGATGCTTGGGATATAGAAAAGGGATACAAAGAGACCTCCTTCAACATAACAGCGAAGAGCTCTCAAATCATATCTACTGGACCTTTAGTTGCATCAATAAAGTTCACTTATGAGTTTAGGAGGAGTAAAATAGTTCAAGAGGTTAGGATGTTCGCGAACTCCAGAAGGGTAGATTTCGTGACGACTATAGGGATGAAAGATAGGGAGTTAGTGGTGAAGTCCTGGTTCCACTTCGATCTAAACGTCGATAAAGCTGTTTCAGATATTCCCTTCGGAGTTATTGAAAGACCTACCACTAAGAATACTAGCTGGGAGCAGGCGAAGTTTGAGGTTCCAATACAGAAGTTCATAGACCTCTCTGAACATAACTATGGAGTGGCAGTGCTCAATGATGGAAAGTATGGTGTTTCAGCAGAAGGTTCTTCAATAGGGTTAACGTTGACTAAGACCCCAATTTATCCTGATCCCTCAACTGACCTAGAAGAAGTAACGTTTAACTATTCAATATATCCTCATATAGGTGACTGGAAGGAGGCTAATGTAGTTAGAAAGGCTTATGAGCTTAATGTACCTTTAAGGGTGATAAGGGGTAAAAGAGGGGAAACTAAGAGCTTCTTGAAGATCAACTCTCCTAACGTTATCCTAGAAGCGATAAAGGGCGCTGAAGACGATAACGCTATGGTGCTTAGGCTATATGAGGTGTTTAACGCTAGGGGTAAGGTGTCAATGGAATTTGCTGATAAAGTCATTAAGCTCGCATCTACAGATCTCCTAGAACTAAATAATATAGATAGGGACTTCGCAATCATTGACAATAAAGTGGTTATACAGTATAGAAATAGGGAGATAATTACACTAAAGGTTTACCTTTGATCTTTCTTAAGGCCATGTTAACCAGCCATACTGAAGTACTTCCTATGTAAAACGGCAAACCAGTGTTTTTTCCTGTATCTGCCCAAATCCTAGATGTTTGATTCCATGGGTTATTCTGTATTATAGTGTTCCATTCTCTTTTTGCAATCTCTTCCCCTTCTTTTATCAATCCTCTCAGTATCATATGTGATGCTACAGCGAAAGAAGTTCTGGGCCAGCAAGATTTCATCTGATCTGTTTCAGTATCGATCTTTCCATCTGGTGTTGCACCATTAGAAAGGCAGTATTGTGAACTTCTATAATTGAGCTCATATATGCTCTTTAAGGTCTTTAATATCTTATCTTCACTTATTATAGGCTCTAGGTCTAAGATATCACACCAGAATTGTCCTATTATCTGTGTGGCTAGACTGTTCTGGTTTACCTCATTGCCTCTTTTCCACATATTGAAATACCTTCCGTTCCATAAGCTCTCCAAAGCCTTTTTACCCTTGTTTAGACACTCTATGTATTTACCATCTATTGGTTTACCTAGAAGCTTGGAAGCATTTATGAATGCCGTTAACGAAGCCAAGAAAAGTGAGGCGATGTATGATGAAGTTCCATACATATGCGTTCCGTCATAAGAGTTATCATAACCTCCTCTGGAGTCTGGAATACAATCCCCATCCTTATCCTTACTTATCAACCAGTCGATTACAGCCTTTATTTTATCGTAATTCCTTTCTAGGATTTTGATATCGTTTAGAACTTTATAATCCCTATATAACATTAAAATCCATGTTGGTCCTAAGTCATTCCATGGATATCCTTCAGAAGCACCGTAAATCGGTTCATCCAGGCTGTTCTCTCCAAGATCATGCGGTACTTCACCGCCATCCTTCAAATATTTTCCAAACTCTTCATCCATTCTAACCACAAAATCAGGATATAGGTTTAGTAGGGTAAACCCTAAACCATCGTATGTAAAGCTTCCTATTGTATTCATTAATAACGTGATTTCGGGATCTTCATAAACTCCTAGCCTACCATCCTTTGTGAGCCATGAGGTGGTAGTCAATATATAAAGGCTATTCCTCATAGCCTCCTTTAACCATTCATCTTCAGCCTCGATTTCCAGTTCCTTAGGTCCAATATCTATAGCGTATTCAGCCACATCTATAGCGCTCTTAAACCAATTCTCATAATAATGACCATAGGGGTAATTATAAGGTCTAGAATTGAAGAACCAAGAGAGAATAAACGTCTCTTCCCCTTGAACCTCCTTCCATACTATACCCCCAATCTCTTCCCTAGCGTAAGGCTTTATATAATACCTCTCCTTTACGTCTGAAATATTATAGAAGTAAGAAATATCCTCAGTCATCCCCCTCACTGCAGGAATCCAATATCTATAATTGGTCATTATGTGACATCCCTTACATCCTAGGAATATCTCACCTTTAGCTGGGTCTGATTCAGGAGCTTTAAGGTTAGTTAAGAGGACGCCATTAACCTTCCCTTCAACAGGTAAGTTAACTCTTCCACCTCTGAAGGAACCTGTGATATTAGGAAAAGAGATGGCTATCTTTCCTTCTCCCTCAACTTTTATAAATATAGCAGGTAGTGAAGAGTTCTTCAAATCGTTTTTGACCAGAATAGATGAGACCTCTATTTTCTTTATCTTAGTCCTCCCATCATTTATTGTGTAAGTTATCCTGGGGAATAGGGCGTCAGCTACTATTTCTTTAACCTTATTATAGTTTGGAGGGGTTTCAACGTTTTTCTCAGGTCTCAGTTGGAGGAATATAGGTTCTTTATTGCTTACGTCGACTATATGAAATCCTCTAACTCTATTGAAGGGTTTTGTCCAGTTGTTCATAATTGTTATGTTTCCTATGGTTAAGTCATTGAAGAAGTCGATTTTGCCAGTTCCTATCGCACCAATTGGTATTCCTATTTCAAAATCTTTTAG
Organism: Sulfolobaceae archaeon; assembly: GCA_026627305.1. GTDB lineage: Archaea > Thermoproteota > Thermoprotei_A > Sulfolobales > Sulfolobaceae > JAPNVD01. The sequence goes on along the minus strand of JAPNVD010000014.1, from coordinate 4,364 downwards.
GATCATACTATCGCATAAGAATAGCGACTTATAAGGCTTTTCCTGTTCCTAAGCTTTATATATTATTTCGGTAAAATACAAATTCACTAATGCTTAAGAGGCAGTTTTACCTCATCATTGGACTAATAGCAATGCTCTTCAACTCAGTCTATCAGTACTCATGGAACGCATTTTCACCTCTAATAGAAAATACCCTTCACGTAAGGTTACAGGAAGTAGAGTTAGCGTTTTCTATCTTTACAATCTTTTCAACTTTTGCCCAGATATTCGGCGGTTATCTAGCTGATATGTTAAGTGCTAGAATCACTGCTATAATGTCTTCCCTAATGATGTCATTAGGTTTAATTTTAGCTTCATTATCGCCCTCGATCTTATTTTTCTATGTATTTTGGGCAGTGGGTAGTGCAGGAGAAGGGATGCTTTATGGGATTTCTTCTAATCTGGCTATCAAATGGTATGAACAAAATAGGAGAGGTTTCGCTGTTGGGTTGGTGTCATTAGGATTTGGTCTAGGAGGTGCTTTATTTAATCCTTTCATTTTGGTCTTTAAGGACTACAGAACTCCAATGCTCATAATAGGTTTATTAGCGTTGTTCATAGTTGTTCCTTTAACGACTTTCGTTAATTACCCTGAGAAGAGTAAGCTATCAGGGCAATCTCCTCTGCTCCTACTGAAAACTATTAAGTGGTGGTTACTTTACATCTCATACGTTTTCGCAATAGTACCCCTAGTCTCAGTTTCTTCCTCCCTAGTCATTTTATCTCAAGGGTTTCCGCGATATGCCATAGTTTTAGGCATAACGTTATTGCCCGTAGCAAGCGGTATAGGTAGACCCTTCTTCGGATGGCTATCTGATAGGATAGGCAGGATAAAAACTGTTTACATAATCTCCTTTTCATCCTTTATCTTCTCTCTTCTGCTTTTGTTTATAGCTCCTTACTCTGCAATAATAGTTGGCCTATTTGGAGGCTCTTTGATATCCATTTACCTATCGTTAGTAGGAGATCTATTCGGTTCTAAATTCTCTACAACCAATAATGCAATACTCTACACGGGTAAGGCTGTTTCTGGTGTTTTGGCTAGCATATTCTTGGCATATCTCTTTACTGAGGTAGGGAGGAGTTATGCAATAGCCTTTATATATATCTCTCCACTATTAGCAATATCGTTCCTCTATTTAGCTTCTAAAGCTTAAAAAGGGGGAAGAAGACCGTTTTTGTTCATTTCATCTTTTTCTGCTAAATATGAAGAATACGAAGGCTATGATCAATATGAATATTCCTAAGAAGAGTAAATAGGGTGCCAGAGCTACCAAATAAATAGTTGAGGTTACAGCTTCAGTGGTATACTTAATTATCATCGGCGTTGTATAATTGTTTATAATGAACAAATTAGTGTTAGGTGATATAATAGCGATCCAAGTGAAATTCTCTATCTCGAATTGAGCAATTGTTTTATTGTCCTGGATTAATTTTAGCGGTGAGGAAGAATTATAGAGGAAGTAAGATAACGATTTTACGTTAACTGTAACATTATTACTGGGATTTATCGAAATTGGAGGCATAGAGTGCATCCTGTTTATTGCTGAAGTTATAGCAGAACCTATTATTGTTGATGACGCGAATAAAAAGGCTAGGCTAAGGACTATAACAACTGCTCCTACGATTGCTATTACTTTCCAAACTTTCATAACTATTATTACACTTATTTAGATAATAAAAGTTTTGAAACCATATTTTCTCTATTTAAGAAAATGATGAATAACACCTATTATCACGCTTAAGATAATAGAAACAATAGCAACTAGCGATAATGGATAAGAAAACGGTATAATGTTACTATATAATCCATAACCCATTAGTACAGTGGAGAAGATGGATAAGAAGTAGTCTAAAGCTGTTTGTTTCAATTCCCTCCTAGTAAATAAAGGATAGACTGCTGATACTATAGCATGTGAAGCGAAAAGTGTAACAAGAGAGGCTTCAGTGGTATATTGATATAATAGAGGTAATATACTGGAGTTGTATAGGTTTGCAATACCGCCAAACACGTTAAACACTAAAAATATCACAGCAATGGTCAATATCGACTTCAGCATATTGCCATTATAGAAGGTGTAAGTTAACCTAGAGAGAGCTATGTAAGCGGCTAATCCTGAGCCGAAAAGTGAGTTTAGAGTAAATATCCAGATGAGGAGAGCAAAGGTATGGTTGACGTATTTCTCCGCTAGGTAAAAGCCAGGAAATGCAGTTATGTTGAGCAAAGATTGAACGCCTGCATTACTGAAACCAGCAGCAGCTACCTCGAAGTAGGCAGCGAAACTTACAGCGATTGAAGCTATAAAGAACGCTATTAGATATGACTTCCCAACGGTCTCACCTCTACCTTTAGCTTCATATCCTAAGAAGAATGTAGCACCTCCTCCTGCTAAAGTAAATGCAACCCCCAATGCACCTTGCCAAAATAAGGATTGTGGAACAGTTAACGATATAGGATGAATGCCAGTAACTTCAAGGACCTTAATACCTAAGATCATTATCAAAACAACCTCTATCAATGAGGTAGCTAAGGCATAATAAAGTGGAGGCTTTATTCCTGAAAGTAACAACAATATCATTATGACTGCAACTGCTATCTCTATAATGCTAATAACCATACTAGAAGCCTGAAATTCTGCAGGAAATGCTGCGTAAGCGAGATATGTTGTCACTGAAGGTAAATAAATCATGTAACTTACCCAATAAAGCCATCCTGATATTTTACCTATCAGATCTCCAGCAGCAGATCTAGCGAATTCATAAATTCCTCCAGTACTAGCTATCTTTTTAGAATACCTATAGCCTATTAGAACCCACGTTAAGTATATTAGCACGCCTAAGGGAGAAGCCAGAGAGGTTGAAGCTAAAGAGAGCCCTAAAGCAAAGGTCAAGTAAGCTGATACTGAGCCTAAGGGAGCTATGCTACTTAAGGACTGGGCCATAACTAGATGAGGCTCAATGCTTTCTTTTTTAGGCTCTAATCTTTTAGCCACAATCCTTTCAGCATTATCGTGTCCTTTATAAAATTATTTTCAAATGAAAAAGTTTTAAGCTTATGGCGTTCACTTAACCCTATGAAGTTAATAGACCTACATGAAGATTTTGGATATTCAGCAAGTGCAGGAAAAGATGTAATAAACGGCAATTATCAGTCGAGTATAAAGCTACTCTCAGAATTTGATGAGGCGTTAATATTTGCATCAATTTTTCCACATGTAGATGCAGTGAATGAGAGATCTGAAATGTTAACAAAGGCTTATGGTAGTTACACTCCAGGTACGTTCTTCAGCTTCGATCTATTAGTTAATCAAGTTAAGATGTACCTATACCTGGAGAGAAGTGGTTACGTAAAGGTTGTGAGGAACCTTAACGATCTTAACGATTCAAGGAAGTTGAAGTTCTTAATGAGTTTAGAGGGGACTGACGTTTTAAAGGACTATACTGACCTTTACGTTTTAAAGGATTTAGGTATAAGGAATCTGGGGCTCACTTGGAATTATGATACAAAGTTCGCTTCTTCGTGCATGTCAAAGAAGGATTACGGTCTTACAGGTGAGGGAGAGGATCTGGTTAGGTTAGCTAACCAATTGAGCATCATAATAGATTTAGCCCACGCCAGCAAAAGAACTATAATAGACGTAGCCTCTATCTCTAAAAAGCCGATAATAGTATCTCATGGTAACGTTAACAAGTTGAAGGATCACAAGAGAAACCTAGACGATGAGGCAATAGAAGCAATAGTTAAGACAGATGGTGTTATAGGAGTCACTGCAATAGTTTCGACTTTGCCGAAACCTGATATAGGTGGGATGGTTGAAGTTATAAAATACATTGGTGAGAGCTTTGGTTGGAGATATGTAGCACTTGGTACCGACTTTTTAGGGATAAACGAAACCCCTAAAGGATTTGAAGATGTAACTAAAGTTAAAGAGCTGGCTAATGAAATAGAAGGTCATGTTGATGAGGTATTGTGGGATAACGCTATGAGAGTTATTAAGGCAAACCTTTCTCTCTCCTAAATAGTTACAATATTGCATTTTATCATAGAGCAGAGAATGTTTTGCCTAAAACTTTCATCTAACGTTTCCTCATGGTCATTTCAGAAGCTGTGTTATTCAACCTTTCAGGAATTCGCAATAGCTGTTAAAGGAAAGTCTTTTTTGTAGAGACAACTATACCCTTATATGCCTGAGCCTATTGGAAAGTTTAAAGCACTATTGGGTGAAGGACCTGTATACGATGACCTAACAAATAGGCTCTACTGGATAGACATCCTAGGAAAGAAACTAATATACCTAGACATATCAACAGGGGTTGAAACAATA
>JAPNVD010000025.1 GCA_026627305.1 Sulfolobaceae archaeon | reverse complement strand
TACCGAAGGGGGAGGTGTTGAAGTTGTACAACAAGGTGAGGGGTCCCATAGAGACCTCTTACCGGAACATCAAGGCTTTTCTCCCATTCACCAGTTCCACCAAGTTCGTCTTCCGCACGTTGATCTTCGTGCTGGCCGTGGCCTTCTACTCCCTGTACACCGTGTTCAAGGGGGAGGTGAGGAGGGAGCAGTTCAGGATACTCCTAATACTCTTGTTTTCTGATGATTTATTCTATCTAAAAGATTTTCTATTTAAATCAATAGAACCGCTTATTAATAATATAGATTTATTTTCAAGGAGGTGATTTTGGGTCTACCATAGAGGGCGAGGTTTTCTTTATAATCAGCTACTTTTATCTCCTTCGTATGAAGTAGAATACCAGACCCACTATCAACAATATTACACCTATAATTCCAACGATTATTGCCAATATTTCCATAACAGCAGTTGTAAGAAGCGAGGATGTAAATGGTATAACTGCGTAAGATACTAAAACGGGTTGTGTGGAGTTATTTAGTATGTAGGCAGCAGTAGAGGGCATAACAATAGCTATGTATAAGCCATGAGAGGTCTCTTGTATAGCTGTTTGATTTACGCTATTCGAGGTGTATAATACCAATAATTTGCCATGAGTGGAGTTGTAAATTACTATATTGATGTGTGTAGGACTGATATTCATTAACTGCAATGCCTTATTAGGCTGTACTGTTATCGAAGGACGGGGCAAGCTTGTAATTTGTGGAGCTATGCTCTTGAAAATCGAGGAGGCATTAATCGTGCCAGCTACAAAAAGCGCTATAGCTATGACTATTAGAACTATTCCTATAATAATTAATGATTTTCCCGATGGCATAATTCTCTTTTACATAATTCCACTAATAAATTTTATCAGAGGAGACCCTTTTTGAGTGGGCATTTGTTACGCTTAATGTTTCTCAAAGGATTTTATTATCCTTTCAATGAGTTCAATATCCTTCTCGTCATTAATTTCTATATCTGGAGGTATCATTGGAAAGTTAATAGAAGAGGCATTAGAATTGGTCTTAGACATGAGATAAAGGAGGTAAAGCCTTAATGCATCTCTTGCTGTCCTCTTAGCATCCTCACTTTTACCCTGTTTCAGGAGTTTCTCAGCTTCTTCTATTAGTCTCAACGCATTTCCTTTTAACTCTTCCATAAAAAACTACTTAGAGAGCTTAATTTTATATCGATCCACAATAGGGACGATATGGAGCATTTAAAATTATTTATTCTTTACGGGAAAATTTTATGAAGAAATATAATTACCGTATTTGCTAGTCATCTCTTTGTACGATTTTAACGATGATTAGAATTGTACGCTAAAAATATGATATGATAATTCAGGGAAATTCTAAAAAATATTTATTTGGAAACGAGAATGTAACTGAAGAATATAGCACTAATTAGTGATATTAAGCCATATATGAAAGGATAAATCAGTATTACAATTGTTGGGATGTTAACGCCTATGAGTTCGCCCATTATAGTAGCTAACTTGTTTACATCGTTTAATGGATATATTAAGTACAGGGATAATGAAGACAGGAACCCAATCAGAAACCCTGAGATAGCTGAAGCCCTTTTACTTAGAAATCCTAAAGGCAATCCCACAGCTATACCTGTAAATGGATAAGGGATGAAGATCTGGAGTATGTAGGCTAAGATTATGGAAACAATTAGGTAAATCAAGTTCTGAGGTTTCATGGTGTCGAACCCTCTAGATCTATTTTGGCTATGATCGTATAGTTATAGCCGTTATAGGGAATATATCTGAACTCTAACCATAAAGTCAATTGGTTTTCTCTGAAGCTACTAACTAGGCTTTCCGAGGGTCCTCCAGGAAATACTCCATAAAATTGATTGGAGAACGGAGATGCTATAAACCTTAGTGAAGAACCTACAGTCACATAGGGTAAAGGAACCTGAGGAACATAAGGTATAGGACCAACAGCCAAAGTATGGGGGTCGCCAAAAATCGGTATGGGTCCAACGGATAAAGCCATTAGCCCTAATGGACTGTAAATCTCTAGAAAATGAACTCTTCCCCAACACCACTGGCTTACATTATCCCCTAGCTTTTGTTCCAATAACGATATAGCATTACTGAATGATTCCCTTACTAACGCGGTAAAGTTACCGTTAACCCATAGTGAATTTGGATCGTTTTCAGCTATATATATCAGATCAGGTACCACATAGGGTATACTGGCTATGTCTAATATACCTAAGCCAGTATCGTTTAATATGTGAGCAATACTACTGTTTACCATCTCAGCTACTATATAAGTATAGATCGTAGGAGCTACCTCATTCTGATAGAACGTATAATTCCAACTCTTTAAGTACTCCAAAGCTATTTGTTCAATGGAACTATTAACGTCATTGCCTATAGCCTTTATTATAAGAGGAGTAAGTAATGAAGCCCAGTAATCAGTAACGTTTGACTGAAGCTTCATCATGTCAGTTACGTTTACTACCTTCTGATATTTTAGGTAGTGGTAAATATCCTCAGCCCTACCGCCTGAAGCCCAGTAACCACCAATAAAGGGATAAGGATAGTTTATCCAAGCTGTTGGCTGATTAGGTGCGAATGCGTAACCCCTTCCTGGGTCAAAGGTCTGTGGTAAGTACTTGAAAGGTATATATCCCACAGGCTCATATTTACTTGTAGTACCGTTTAATGGAGTCCTTGCACCCACTACCAGTACACTCTTTCCGTTTGGTAACGTCTCATTTATTAGAGGATAAAGTCCAGCCACTATTATCCCAGCGTGATGTTTGCTAACCATTGCTAAATTTTGTGGTGGTACTATCCAATATTTGGCAGCGTTAATTAAATCATTAAAAGAGGTAGAGTTATCCAAGAGGATTATTGCTATTACAGTGAGTATAGGCTCTTTCCAAGCAGTCCAATACAGGCTAATCCCATAGTTCTTGTATCTGGCCACTAATGGTCCGTTGTTAGTATAATATACAGTGTAAGTCTTTCCTAGAAGTGTATAATTGTATTCGATTAAGGGGTACCATTTTCCATTAAAATAATAATAACTGCCATTCAACAGTTCGACATATGCATCTGAAGAACTCCCCTCTGGAGTCGTTAATCCCCATGCTGTATATGGAGTATGTCCTATGAGGACTCCAGGAATTCCTACAAGTGACCAACCTGTGACATTAAATCCCGGTGCTACCAGCTGTACAGGTATCCATACAGATGGTGATAACAGCGGCAAATGAGGATCGTTTGCTAGTATAGGACCTTGAGAAGAGAAATTAGAGGTTATTATCCACGAGTTGCTTCCGATTCCAAACTGCGGAAAAGGTACAAAGGGGTCTGAGATGTTCAATAGAGCCCATTTAAACAAAGGCACAAGTTCTTTAATTTGAGTTTTAGATAGCCCTGTAGCCCACGATTGATACCAGTTCAATGACCAGATATATTGTGGTGAGATCCCTTGATCTGTTAGGTTATAGCCATTAACCGTACCATCTCCTGGCATTACTGTGAGATTGCCATCAATAAAATGGGGATAATATGGGTTTATCTCGTTCACTAGCGAGAAGTTAAAATAAGCATATAAGAGTGCCGATTCTAGTTCATCAGTGAACCCTGATGTTAAGCTCCACGCCATATATTCTCCAAACGCTAATGAGTAGACTGGTGACCAGATATATGGCTCAACGCCTAGCAATTTGAACTCTATTGGTAAACTTCTATAACTTAAACTACTGATATAATCGTTTACTCCCTCTGAAAACGCTTCAAGATATGAATAAATCTTAGGATAATGTAGTTCGATGTATTCATTACTCATTATTGCATTTTGCGGGATGCCTATTAGGTGCATTGCGATATCTGAGGATAAAGCCTTATCACCAACCCACGAGCTCAGGTTTCCCATAGCTAATAATCCGAAAAACTCCATTTGAAACAGCCTTTGACTTGCAACGTAGTAACCTTCTGCAAGAAATAGGTCATGAAGGTTATTTGCATAAATATGTGCTATTCCGTTGCTATCAACGTATATCTCTACACTATCACGCAAGCCAGGAAGATGAGTTGTATAGCCTAAGATTTTAACATTACCGGCAGAGTACCAAACTCCCAAATAAGGATTCAAAAGTGCTAATGGAGTAGTAAAAATGGAAATTATGACCAGAAAAAAGGCTAACAATCCAATAATTATATAGTCCTTACGTCCTCTCAATTACCACAGCACCTCCCTGACCACCCCCTACACATAATGTCGCTACTCCATAATCCTTACCTTCTAGTACTAGTTGTCTTGCTAAGGTGCCTATAAGTCTCGCACCAGTAGCGCCTAAAGGATGACCAATAGCTATTGCCCCTCCCCTCTTGTTAACCTTGCTTTCATCGATATCAAGCTTCTTTATGGCGTTTAACACTACAACAGCAAAAGCTTCATTAATCTCCCAAAGGTCTATATCCTTAACGCTGAGCTTAGCTTTCTCTAAAGCCTTCTTTGACGCTGGGACTGGTCCCTCACCCATTATATCTGGGGGTACACCAGCATAACCGAAACTCCTTATCTTTGCCATAGGCTCTAGTCCGTATTTCTTTAACGCGTTCTTCGACATCAAGAGGACATAAGAGGCTCCAGAGTTTAATGGGGCTGAATTACCAGCTGTGATTACTCCATTAGGCTTAAAGGCAGGTGGTAATTGGAGTAACTTCTCTAGTGAAGTATCTGGTCTAACTGACTGGTCTTGGGTTATTTGTACTTTCTTACCTTCTATCTCGACTTCAATTGGAACTATTTCCTTTGTGAAGTATCCCTCCTGGATAGCCTTATAAGCTAATTGATGGCTCCTCAGGGAGAACCTATCCATCTCCTCTCTGGTTATTCCAGAGATTTCAGCTAGTTTTTCAGCAGTCAAACCCATTACATAACCAATTGCAAGGTCGTACTCAGCGTATTTAGGGTCTGTTAGGAATTTAGGATTGATCTCTATATGAGGATTATCATACATCGGTACCTTCGACATCTTTTCAACTCCACCAGCAATTACTATATCAGCCATTCCTGTAGAGATCTCCATCGCACCTATAGAGACGGAACTCAGTGATGATGCACATTGTCTATCTACAGCCAACGCTGGAACTGTGTATGGCAGTTTTGCTCCGAAAACCTCGTGCCTACCTCCATAAGCCCATTGTTCTCCAACCTGGAGTGCACAACCTGTTATTAGTTCGTCAATATCCTGGGGATTTATGTTGCTTCTCTTGATTAGCTCATCAATAACCATTCCAGCTAACTCTTCCGGTCTTATATTATAGAATACATCTTTTTGAGGTTCCTTTCTTGAAAACCTACTGAAAGGTGTTCTCAAAAAGTCCACAATATAAACGTCTTCCAACAATATGATCTGCCCTGTATATACATTTAACTTGAACGTATTTATTCTTTCATGGGAGGGCTCCTCTTAACGATTCACCTGACTCTATCGTGATGACCTGACCGGTTAAAGACTCTACCTTTAGCATGGCTACAACGATCTCCGCTACCTCCTCAGGCTCTAAGAGTTTTCCCATTATAGTATACCTCTTAGCGAACTCCTCTTCACTAATCCCTAAAACCTTATACATGCTTTCCCCTAGTTTAGTCCTCACAAACCCTGGAGCTACAGCGTTTACCCTAATCTTAGGTGCCAGTTCAACAGCTAAGTATTTAGTTAGTGAAATTACAGCAGACTTCATCGCACCATAAATTGATAGTCCATAAAGGGGATAAAGACCGGCTATTGAGGCTATGTTTATTATAGCCCCTTTTTCGTTCATCTCCTTAGCGAAAGCTTGAGAGCAGTAAACCACTGAAAGGAAGTCAGTCTCTATCTGCTTTTGAATCAACTTATCGTCTGCGTTAATAAACATGGAAAATAAGCCTAAACCAGCGTTATTGACCAAGATGTCTACGTTACCGAAAGCCTTTTTCGTCTCTGACAGCAATAAATTACAACCATCCCTTGTGGAGACATCAGCTAGGACTCCTATCGCTTCCCCTCCTTTCTCTTTTATCAACTTTAACGTTTCGTCAACCTCCTCCTTTCTCTTTTTAGCATTAACCACGACTTTTGAGCCCTCCTCAGATAGCCTAACCGCTATCGCCCTACCTATCCCCCTTCCGGAGCCTGTAACTACTGCTACTTTACCTTTAAGTGAGTACATCACTTATATTTTTTCTTTAGCATGATTATAAGTCTTCTTTATGATAAATTTTTTATCATATTTTGCAAATTTTTATTAAAAGAGTGTTATTATGGAATGGATAGGGTTTGGTAGAAATTGGAACAAGTGTGAGGTCTGTTGGCGATATTATGAGAGAGGAATTCAACATGAGAACTCCCTCAACTGTTATAAAGTAGGAATTCCAATAACATCGCTTAAGGTACCACTTGAGGAGTTCTTGGAGAGAGTTAAAGATATTCCAGGAAAATATGCATTATTCCCATTTCCTATAAGCATAATGAGCAAAGGAGTCATAATATTTTATTTTAACTCTAAGGAGGAGATGTACAGTTTTATAGAAAAAGTAAGGGACTATGTTAGAGACGAGGTAAGCTTAAGAGAAAGGAAGTTCTACGATATGTTCGTAAACGTTGAATGGATCGGAAGCATAAATTGGAGAAGAGGGTGCCCTGAATATGATAAAAAGTTCGGTGATTGGAGAAATTGGCGAGTTGAGAGTGAAGGTAAGTAGGCATAGTGATGTCTAAGGATGACAATGATCTTAATATGCTATTTCGTCAAAATTTATAATTTTATTAACAGTATAATTAAATATGGATTCTACAATAATGGATTACAACCTCAATATAAGGGCAATATTTTGGAGAGTTGAGAAGCTCTACTCAAACCAAGAGATAATCTCTAGGACTTATGAGGGGATAAAGAGATACACCTATCGGGACTTCTCATTAAGGGTAAGGAAACTGGCTAGCTTCCTGAAACAGAAGGGGTTAGCAGGGGAGAGGATAGCTACAATAGCGTGGAATACACACAGACATCTCGAGCTCTACTTCGCCGTACCGCTATTAAACGGAATCCTTCATACCGTTAACGTTAGGTTCCATCCTACAGAAATGGACTACGTCATAAAAGAGATGGGAGATAAGGCCATATTTAAGGATAAGGATATCGAGTACAAGAACGATTCAATTACATCTTTTATCCTAGACGAGAAATATGATGAAGAGGTTGAAGTTCAAGAACCCTTTGCTGAATTTCCAGACGTTGACGAGAAACAGGGTGCCATCGCTTGTTTTACCTCAGGGACTACAGGAAAACCTAAAGGTGTAATCTACAGCCACAGGAGCGTGTTCATTCATTCCCTATCTCTCATGGCTAAAGACGTGCTAGGGATATCATCTTCAGACACCGTTATGACTATCGTTCCTATGTTTCACATCTCGGGCTGGGACACTCCCTTTGCCTCATTAATGACAGGTGCTAGGCTAGTCCTCCCTGGTCCCAGACCTAAGGCTGAGGATATAGTGAACATGATCAAATCCTTTGGTGTTACTATAGCTATAGCAGCCCCAACAGTGTGGATCGATGTGGTTCATTATGTGGAAAAAGAGAAGGGTGACCTGTCTCCTCTAAAGGCTGTTGTTACTGGTGGAGCTGAACCTCCGTTAGGGTTAATCAAGAAGCTAAGCGAGTACGGAGTGAAGACTTACCACGCATGGGGAATGACTGAAACTGAGGCAATAGCTACGATAAATAAGAGTGATGATATAAACAGGTTGTCGGAACAGGGATATCCAATTCCTGGGATTGAAACAGCGCTTATCGATGTAGATGGAAAGGAGCTTCCGTGGGATGGAAGATCAGTGGGAGAGCTAGTGGTAAGGGGAGCCTTTGTCACTAAAAGATACTTTAACTCTCCATCCAATATACTTCATAATAACACCTGGTTGAGGACTGGTGATGTGGTTAAGATAAAGGAAGATGGTAGCATTAAAGTAGTGGATAGGCTTAAGGACTTAATAAAGAGCGGTGGCGAATGGATAAGTTCAGTTGACCTAGAGAACGCGATAATGTCTTACGAGAAGGTTTTAGAGGCTGCAGTAGTGGGTGTGCCAGATGAGAAGTGGGGTGAAAGACCAGTAGCGTTCGTAGTTAAGAAGCCTGGGGTTGAAGTGACTGAGGAGGAGATAATTAACTACCTTAAATCCTTGAATATGTTCGCTAAATGGCAGTTACCGGATAAGATAATATTTATAGATTCTATACCTAAAACTAGCACAGGTAAGTTAGATAAGAAAGCTATGAGGGAGATGGTTAAGAAGTTTATTGAGAAAAAGGGCTAGGCTAATTGTTTGCAGCCTCTTTAGTTTTTCTGTAGCATATTCCGTTATTCTCCTCTACAACATCCCCTTCTAAGGATTCGTTACTCCTACAGAACGCATTAGCTTTACCATTTATGTTGATTAGGCATAGGTAATAGGAGTCCTCAAATCCCTCCGGCGTAGCCGTCAGTTTCCAGCATAGTAATGCCCTTCCCTCATTCTCAGCAATTGCATAGATCTCAGTAGAGCCACACCTAGGACATCTAGCCCTACTCACAAAAGAGGAATACCCACAGTTCTTACAGGAGTAAATCATGGTTCTGCACCATAGACTATTACTGTAGCTGAATTTCCAAAGCCTGCCATGCTTAACGAGAGTCCAACCCTCGCATCTTTAACTTGCCTGTTTCCTGCCTCATTTCTCAACTGGAGAAAAGCCTCATAGGCTTGAGCAACTCCACTAGCCCCTATTGGATGGCCCTTCGAGTTTAGTCCTCCGCTAGTGTTGATAGGCATCTCACCATTTATCCCTGTAACACCTTCGAAGTAAGCTTTCCATCCCTCTCCTTTTTTCAGTAACCCTAATTCTTCTGCCTCAACTATCTCTAAAACGGTTGCCATATCATGGAGCTCAGCGAAGTTTACTTTCTCAACCTTAGCGTTTTTCAAGGCTATTGCACCAGCCTCTCTTACACTCCTGAGGGAAATTATATCCTCCCTGCTGGAGATACTAGAAGAATCAGAGGCTGTACCTATACCCTTTATAAATACTGGTCTTTCCGTAAAGCTGAAGGACTCTTCGTTACTAGTAAGTAATATACTGCAAGCCCCATCGCTTATAGGTGAGAACTCATAAAGTGTAAGCGGTTCCGCAATTATTGGCGCTTTTAAAACCTCCTCAACCGTTACCTCTTTTTGAATGTGTGCATAGGGGTTTAACATTGCATTATGATGGTTCTTTACTGCAACAAGTGCAAAGGATTCCCTGGGTGCGCTGTATTTCCTCATGTACTCTTTAGCTAATAGACCAGCAAGGGAGGGTAATGTTAGTCCAGCATTCCTCTCTTCCTTTGGGAGAAGTGACGCTATTATTGATGTTACCTGTTTTGTGCTCTTTTCTGACATCTTCTCTGCTCCAATAACTAGAACCCTTCTGGCTATGCCTGAGTCTATTAACGATTTACCTACCAGTATTGCTGATCCACCGCTACCGCTCGTGTTATCAACCCTTATTGAGGGTACGTAATCCATCCCCAGGTAAGTAGCGATCAAGTTGTTCAAACCCGACATAGAGTTGAACTCACCTGAATAAGTGTTAGAGACTACAACGAAGTCTATCTCATCAGCAAATTTGGTGATTATAGGAATAGTAGCCTCAGCTACCAACTGTAAGAGGTTCTCCTTCCTCTTTCCAAACTTAGTGATATGACCTGCAACTATGGCAACCATGCTATTATTTTACGTATTTAGGGACTATTAATGTTATCCTTAATAGAGAGATAAATGCTTTTTAATGCAAGGATTCTCAAATAAAAACATTTTTATTATACTCTTCATAAATGAAATCAGGGGTGAATAGATATATCTGAATTGGTTTATCCAAGTCAAGAGTGGGGTCAGGAGTGGTGTAAGAGGATATCCGAGAGTAAGGAGTTTAACTCTGTAGGTATGGGGTGGTCTAACCCATTATTAATAGTTGTAAAAGATTTACCTCAACAAGTTAGAAGTACTTTAAATAGTGCGGATAGTATTGCTATAAAGCTTTACTTAAATAATGGAAAATGTGATAAAGTCGAGTTCTTCCCTGAAGCCTCTAAAGCTGACGCCCCTTATGTGTTGGAGGGAAACTATAATACATGGAAGAGCGTAGTGCAGGGTACAATGGATGTTGTTTCAGCTGTACTATCTGGAAATATAAGGCTAGCAAAAGGTAGTCTATTCGATCTAGCTAGGTATACGAATGCCTTTGTACAGCTAGCCAAGATCTCTACAACAATAAATACTAAGTTTATAGTTTAAGGCCTTAGCATCCTCTCTAAAAGTAAATTAAGATCATTCAGCTCTTTTTCAGTTAAACCTTCTCTATGCCAGAGTATATATCTTAATCCGAGCATATGGCTTATTCCTATAAGTGTGTAAGCCAAAAGCTCAGGATTTACTTTCACTATTTGTCCTTCTAACATAGCCTTCTTCAACCCTTGACTATACCTATCTGCTAAAGTCTCATAGAACCACATGTAAGCTTCAGGTTTGTGAACTTGGGCATCTATCAAGATCCTGTAAATATTTCTATTGTTCTCTAGCCATTCAAAAAACTTAGTAAACCCTACCTTTTCCATATCTATCCTGTTGCTTAAATTCATGGTGTTAAGTTTGAGGTACCTACGCATATTCTTATTAATTATCTTTACTAGCTCATCCAATATATCATACTTGCTCTTAAAATAGAAATAGAAAAGACCATGGGCGACACCAGCCTTTTCCGCTATATCGCTGATGCTCGTTGCAGTAAACCCCTTTTCTGAGAACAGTTCCATAGAGGCTTTTATTATCTTTTCTACTGTTTCCCTCCCTTTTTCAGTTTTAGGCACGTAATACATACCTCACACCTTCTAAATTTGAACCAAATTCAAGTATAATTTAAACTGCATCGAGTACTTAAACTTTATGGCGAGATAAAAACACATCAATACAATTTCCATCTATTATTAACTCTCTTAATAAGCCCCTTCTCCTCTAGATATACTAAGTGAGCTAATGTCTCCCCAACTGCCAATTGCTTGTCCACTGGTGATAATTCCTCCCACTTCTTATACCATTTTATTTTCTTAACGATCTCAAAGGTAGTTAAACTCCCACTAGTCAAGGAATCTATAATTTCTTTCAACCTCTCTTCATGATGTAACTTTATCTCTTCAACCCTCTTTTTGACGTCAATAATTGGGTCTCCATGTGCAGGGTATATTACAGACAAGTTTAGCTTTAACAGTTTATCTAGGCTCATTAAGTAATCTCTAAGAGGATTTGAGTCGGGGAACAATAACGAAACGTTTGGGGTTATCTTGTTCAATACGTGATCTCCACAGAAACCCTTATCTTCAATAATTAGGCATACATGACCTGGGGTATGCCCGGGAGTCCATAATACCCTAAACTTTAGATCACCAACCTCCACTGTTTCCTCTAATGGATTTAATTTAACACCATTTATGGACTGCCTAACCAGTTCTCTTCCCCTCATTAGTGAGGATTCTACTTCGGAAGGTATACCGTTCTCTGAAAAGACTCTTCTAATAAAGTTCTCAAACTCATCACTTATTAGATAATTTATTGTCTCAATCTCTTTTTCATGAAGGTATATATCAGAGCCTTTGAACAGACTTACTAACCCCAGGTGGTCTGGATGGTAGTGAGTTACAACGACTTTCCTCGGCTTACTCTTCCCTTTTAGGAAGTTGTTCAATATGTCTATACTCTCCTGAAGCGGAAAGCCCGTATCAACTAATAGTGACTCTCCATTTGATTCAATATAATAGACATTTACGTATCTTAATGAGCCTCTCATAGGTGATTTTAGTAAAGTGAACATCGTTATTCTTCTCTGGTCTCTAAATCTTTATATTTTTCTGCACCTCTAGTATTAGTGATGAAAGCCGCGGTTTTGCACAACTTCAGGGAGCCTTTTGTCATAGAGGATATAGAACCTAAGGGTGAGGGTGAAAGGGTTGAGGTTTACGCTACTGGAATATGTGGAAGGGACCTCGTTATATGGAAGGGGGGTTTCAAAAACCTTAGGTTGCCTCTAGTCCTAGGTCATGAAATATTTGGCTATCATAATGGAGAGCCTGTTGCGGTATATCCAAATTTTTATTGTGGAGAGTGTAAGTACTGCAAGTCTGGAAAGGAGAACCTTTGCGATATGGCTAGGATCTTGGGAGAAGATAGCTCCGCTACAGGCGGTTACGCTGAGGAGGTGATAGTGCCTGAACGAAATCTCATTAAGTTACCAGACGAGGAGTTCACGAAATATGCAGCTGCTACAGATCCTGTTGCTACGGCAATACATTCATCTAAGCTTGTGAAAGTAAACCCAGATGATAGGGTTTTAGTCACTGGGGCGGGTGGTGGTGTTGGAGTTCACCTTATCCAGTACTTAAAGTACCTAGGAGTTAAGGACTTATATGGTTTGACTTCTAAGGCTGATAAGCTTAAGCAATTAGGGGTCAATGTGATTTCTGAGATAACTAGGGAAATGAAGTTTGACGTGATCTTTGAACTTGTTGGATCGCCCACAATTAACGATTCGCTTAGGGCTCTAGATAAGGAGGGTAGAATGGCGTTGATAGGAAATGTTGAAGGCACACCAATTAACATTATGAGACCTGCCCTATCGATAATGAGACAGCACCTGATAGTCGGTTCAGCCGCTTACACAAAGAAGGAGTATGAGGAGGCAATAAAGTTGATCTATGAGGGCGTCATTAAACCGTTTTATACAGCTTTTAAGCTGGAGGAGATAAACGAGGCATACAAGAATCTTTTGGAGAGAAAGATATTTGGTAGGGCTGTGCTGAAGATAAGATAAACCTTTACTCTCTCTGCATCGTAAATCTAGGATATAATGGGTCAATCATTAAGACACTCCTCTTGCAATGAGTATCATTAATTTTGATGACACTCACTAAGGCATACTTCTCCTCCGTATTCAGACAGACATAAATCTAAGCCTGGTTAATGCGTCTATTATGAGCTTAGCGTAAGATGAGATGCGTTTATTACTTGCTATGCATATTATTAATTAATGCCCTTAGATCCTAGTGTTAAGAAGTTATTACAATTGATTCCGACCCTCCCTTTAGGTAAAGTCTCCATAGAAGAGGCAAGAAAAGCGTTCAGACAAATGGCCTCTTCAGCCCCGAAGGAAGACGTTGGAAAGGTTGAAGACATAAAGATTAAGGGAAGTGAAGTTGAAATTCCCGTTAGAATCTATTATCCTAAATCTCCACCGCCTTACGGTATCTTAGTCTATTTTCATGGCGGAGGGTTTGTACTAGGAGATATTGAAAGCTATGACCCTCTATGTAGGGCTATAACTAACTCATGTAATTGTGTAGTAGCTTCAGTGGATTATAGGTTAGCCCCAGAACATAAATTTCCCTCAGCCGTAATCGATGCTTATGACGCCACTAAATGGATCTATGAGAACGCTGAAAAGTTTAATGCGACAAAGGGTGTTGCAATAGGGGGCGATAGTGCAGGAGGCAATCTAACTGCAGTAGTTGCACTAATGGCTAGGGGAAATATGAACCTCAAGTATCAGGTGTTAGCTTATCCTGCGGTAGGGATAGATTTCACTTCTAAGTCCTCAGTAGAGTATTCAGAAGGTTATTTCTTAACAGCAGAGCAAATCCAATGGTTTGGTCTACAGTATTTGAAGAGTCCTGCAGATGCATTTGATTACAGATTTTCTCCAATACTTTCAAACGATTTAAGCGGTTTACCTCCAGCCCTGGTAATAACTGCTGAATATGATCCGTTAAGGGATCAAGGGGAGACATATGCATCAAGGCTTGCAGAGGCTGGTGTTCCGGTTACAAGCGTGAGGTTTAATGGTGTTATTCATGGTTTTCTCTCCTTCTATCAGTATCTCAAACAGGGAAGAGATGCGATTAGTCTAATTGGATCAGTGCTGAAAAATGCCTTTTATGGAAGTTAAAAAAGGAGGGAGAAAGAAAAGGAAAAGTTTAACCTTTTTTCCAAACCTATTTATTCACCTAATATTTTCTTTACTAGCTCTAAAGATTCTTTATAATCATAGCTTCTGAACAGCTCGATTTTGCTAGCTTCCATAGATCCTTCTGCATGGATCATAGTGGTGAGCATATAACCAGTAAATGAACTAGCAGCTAACTCCTTTGCTAACCTAAGTATCTTAATCCTCTCCTCCCCATTTACAGCTCCTCTCAAGTATTTAACTATTGTCTTCGCTTCTTCACTTGGCTCTTCACCTCCGCCCATCGTAGCTATTATCCCTCCAGAAATATCTATTAATGACCTTATAACATTGTGGAAGTTCATGTTTGAGTATAGTTTTCCTACGTTAGTTAGTATAGGGTTAGGAATAGCTATTTCTTCATCATAAACTGGGCTTAAGGCTGCTGACAGTGCGGTAGCCCTCATTATCTCCTTATACATTATAATGTCTATTATATCATCTCTTATGTGCTTCTCATCTTTTATACCGTTAGCCTCAGCAGTCCTTAATGCTGTCCCTAAGAATAGGTTTGCAGTACCAGCCCTATAAGAGAGGGCGGTAAACCTATGGTAAGTTGCAAAATCTACCGCTAGAGCTCCAGCCATATCGTATTCCCTAAATAGAAATACTCTATCCCACGGCACAAATACGTCGTCGAACACAGTTATAGTCTCCACTTCAAGATCTTTCTTGCTCAGAATAGCTAAAGGATTTCCTTCAAGTTCATCGACGTTTCTAACGAAGAGTTTTAAACCCTTAGTATTTGCAGAGATGGCGAAGGCAACAGCATAATCTTTATCTTTCTCCCTCATAGCCCTAGTGGGTAAGACGATAATCTCGTCCGCTACTGCAGACTGTGTAGTGTGAGCCTTAGCCCCTCTAACCACTATTCCATCACTCCTCACGTCGACGATCCTTACATATAGATCAGGATCTACTTGTTCCGAAGGTCTTTTAGACCTATCTCCCTTAACGTCTGTTTGAGCAGTAGCTAAGGTTAGATCGTTCTTCGCTACATATTCATAATACTTCTCAACCCTTTTTGAATAATCAGTGCCGTATTTTCTGTCTATCTTCTTAGAGACTATCATTAGTGCAAAAAGCGCATCACTTCCTATAGCTTGAGATATGTTAAATATTCCGTTGCAGAAAATTGTTGTATCATAAATTATTTTGTGCCTCTCTAGGAGGTCCTGAGGACTTTTCGGTACCTTGAAGAATTTACTTATTTTGCCTAGTGTTCCAGCATCATATAACCTATCAGGATAATCGAAAAGTTTTGCTGAATGTTCTACAGCTACTTTCAATACAGGATGTGTTGTTATATCTTCCACCAACTTACCTTTATAGTACACTTTTCTTCCGTCACGGAGAGAGGATAAGTAGTCTTCTTTTGTTCTCATATGCTAAACTATTCGAGATGTTGCTAATAAATATTATTTGTAGAAAATTTTTGAATAAGATGGAAGAAATAAAAAAGTTTAAACTGTTATATACAAACAAGTCAAGTAGGATATAACCTTCATTACTCGCCCTTAAATTGTGGTTTTCTCTTCTCTAGGAATGCTCTTATGCCTTCCTCAGCATCTTTAGTCGTAAAGAGTAGTCCGAACAGTGATCCTTCTATCAACATTCCACTCCATATATTTGATTCATTCCCCAACTCTACAGCTAATTTAGCTGCCAATAGGGCTAATGGGGACTTTTCAGCAATCTTAAGGGCAACTCTTCTAACCTCATCTTCCAGCCTTTGAGGTGGGACTACCATGTCTACTAAACCCATTTCGTAAGCCTCTTTTGCTGATATCATATCCCCTGTATATATGAGGAGCTTTGCCCTACCTTTACCCACTAGTCTTGGAAGCCTTTGTGTGCCCCCAGCTCCTGGTATTATTCCGAGGTTTATCTCAGGCTGACCCAGTTGTGCCATCTCTGAAGCTATCCTAATATCACAAGCCATAGCAATTTCTAACCCTCCACCTAAGGCATAACCGTTTATAGCAGCTATTACAGGTTTAGTATAGAGGGCTATCTTGTTCGTCAGATCCCTTATCGTCCTTATCCTAATTACATCAATAGGTCTAAGGGTAAGGAATGAAGATATATCGGCACCAGCTGAGAACGCCCTACCACTTCCTGTGAGTATTACAACTCTAATCCTCTGATCGGTCTCCAACTCATCTAAGGCTTTATTTATGTCTTCCACCAACTCTGGGCTTAATGCATTCAGCTTTTCAGGTCTATTAAGTATCACCCATGCTAGTGGGGGCTCAATCCTTACCTTCACTGTTCTATAAGTCTTCTCTTCAGTCTTACCGTATGTATAGAATCCCTCGCCAGTCTTAACTCCAAGTTTATTAGAACTTACCATTTGTTGGAGAAGTGGATCTACATCGTAGAAATCGTTGTTTGATAACTTCCTTAACTGAGCTAATGCATTAACTATGTTGTCAATTCCTAGCTCATCAGCATATTGGAATATACCCTTTGGAAATCCTAAACCTAACTTTACTCCAAGCTCAATATCCTCTTTGCTTGCTACTCCCTCCCTCAACAATTTAGTGGCTTCATTTACAGCCCCTGCTATTATAAGTGATGGATCCAACTTCTCAGCCAACTCTTTTGGCAAATCAGGTTTTACGTACTTCCCAGGGGCAGGATAAGTATAGAATCCTTTACCCGTCTTAACTCCCAGTTCGTTAGCTTTGAACTTCTCTTCGATGATCCCACATTTCAGCGTCTTTATTCCGAGCTCTTCCCAGCCTTTATTTATGTAGTAAGCCACGTCAATACCAGTATAGTCAGCTAGTTCAAAAACTCCCATAGGAAATCCTAACTTATATTTTGCTACAGCATCCACTTCTCTAAAATCAGCAATCTTATTCTCAACTACAATACATGAGGCGTTTGTTATAGCGAACAAAATCCTATTTACTATGTAGCCAGGTACATCCTTGTTAATCATTATAGGCTGTTTACCGAACCTCTTAGCTAATTCATAAGTTATCTTAGCTGTTTCATCGCTTGTCTTTTCTCCTTTCATTACCTCAACTAGTGGCATTAGGGCTGGAGGGTTGTAAAAGTGCATTCCAACTACTTTGTCTGGCCTTTTCGTGGCTTCAGCTATTGGCGTTATTGGAAGGCTACTAGTATTTGTAGCTAATATGGCTTCTGGTTTCAGGAGTTTATCTAAATTCTGAAATATCTGTTTCTTTATGTCCAATCGTTCTACAGCAGCCTCTATTGCGAAATCTGCATCTTTCACAGCATCTGTTAGTCCAACTACCGTTTTTATTCTAGACATTATAGTCTCTACACTTTCCTTCAATTGCCCTTTTTCCTGGAATTTACTTAAGCTCCACCTTATCTTATCTAGAGCGTTGTTTAGGATATCTTGTGCTATATCACTTAAATAAACCTCATAACCAGAAAGCGCAGCTATCTCGGCAATCCCGTGACCCATTGTTCCGGCTCCAACCACGAGAATTTTTTTAATCTGATCCACGTTCATTGATAGAATTATAAAACTTGATGGATAATAAAGGTTTCCTAATACCTACTCACCTCGAAGGAAAAGCTTCCCTTTCTCTCTTCGCACCATTTTCTAAAAAATTATATAGAGTCAAATTCTATATGAACATATGGTACTACCATTTAGTGGTGTAGATATATTCTCTATAAATGTAACACAAAATCATGAGATATTCAGGAAATCCCTCAGGGAGTTTATGGAAAAGTACGTATCGCCTTATGTGGATAAGGGAGAAAAAGAGGGAAAAATACCTGAATATATACTACAGAAAGCCAAAGAGTTGGGACTCTTTGGAGTTAACATTCCTGAAAAGTATGGTGGTCAGGGCGGAGATATGTTAATGATGGCGATCTCTCAAGAGGAGATGTCAAGAATATGGCCATCATTTGCTGCAAGGGTTTCTATAGGTGGGATGTTTATGACGCCAATACTGTTGTTTGGAACTGAGGAGCAAAGAACAAAATATGTTGTACCTGTAGCTAGAGGTGAGAAAGAGGCTGCATTTGCGAATACAGAGCCCGTCGCTGGTTCAGACGTAGCAGGTATTCAATCAGTAGCTAAGAAGGTTGGTAACAAGTACAT
Source organism: Sulfolobaceae archaeon (assembly GCA_026627305.1). Lineage (GTDB taxonomy): Archaea > Thermoproteota > Thermoprotei_A > Sulfolobales > Sulfolobaceae > JAPNVD01. Next base: position 40,358 of record JAPNVD010000025.1, on the reverse strand, counting down.
ATTAAACGGTAGAAAGATGTTCATAACTAATGGTGGTTATGCTGACTATTTCATAGTTACAGCTAGGACTTCCCCTCCCGATCCAAAGGCTAGATGGAAAGGAATTTCCATGTTTATTGTAGAAAGGGGTTGGAAAGGAGTTAAGGTAGCTAGCAGGATTGAGACCATAGGGCTTAAAGCGTCTTATACTGCGGAACTAGTTTTCGAAGATGTAGAGGTACCTGAGGAGAACTTAGTGGGTGAGGAAGGAATGGGCTTTAAGTATGCGATGGCTACATTCGATAGGACAAGGGTTGGTGTAGCTGCTCAAGGGGTTGGTGTAGCTCAAGGTGCTCTGGAGAAGATGGTCTCCTATTCTATGCAAAGATATGCCTTTGAAAATCCCTTGATTAACTTCCAAATGGTTCAGGAGAAGATCGCTGAGTCGCTGACCGAGGTTAACGTTGCAAGACTTGTAACATATTGGGCTGCGAGCTTATTTGATAAGGGGTTAGAGAATGAAGCTATCGTTGCAGCATCTATGGCTAAATACTTCGCTACTGAGGTTGCTGAAAGGGTTGCTATAAGGGCTATTACAGTTCATGGAGGTTATGGTTTAGCTACAGATACAGGTGTTGAGAGGTATTTGAGGGATATAGAGGTCATGAAGATCTATGAGGGAACAAATGATATACAAAAGTTGACGATATTGAGGGAGAGCGCTAGAAGGTTACTCGGATTAAAATTGTAGATAAATTTTTAAATGGAAAATTTTTTATCATATACAATGAGTAGTCAATCATATTATTATGAATACCAGTTAACAGTAGATAAAATATTGGATTCCGGATCCAGAACATTTCCAACCCAAGAAATAGTCTATAGGGATATAAGGCGTTACACCTTTGCAAGCTTTTCAGACTCCGTAAAGAGGTTAATTACAGGGCTCAGAAAACTAGGTATAAAAAGGGGTGAAAGGGTTGGGGTTATCGATTGGGATACGGACGTTTATTTACACTCTTATTACGCTATCCCCTCAATTGGGGCAGTCTTACACACTGTAAACATAAGGTATCCTCCAGAGCTAATATTTAAAACAATTCTGACTGCCGAGGACAAGTATTTAATAGTTAGAGACGAATTCATGCAGTTGGTTGAAAAAGTCAAAAATTTCATCCCTCCTGGAATGAAAATTATAACCTACAGTGATAATAAAGAGAAGGTAAAAAGTAGCGTTCCAACTATAGATTTCTGGGAGTTGATAGAGAGCAATGAACCCTCTGAGCCTGATGAGCTCGATGAAAAGACAATGGCCACTATATTCTTCACTTCAGGTACTACGGGAGAACCAAAAGGTGTGTGGTTCACCCACAGGGACTTGGTACTTCATGCACTGAGCGTTTCTCTAGTTGGTGTTAGACCTCCTTTAAGTTTAGGTCCTAATGACGTTTACCTGATATTGGTTCCTATGTTTCATGTACATGCTTGGGGATATCCTTATATCTTCATGCTAGCCGGTGTAAAATATGTACTGCCTGGCAGATATGACTACGGTTTGATATTACGTTTAATGGATAAGGAAAACGTGACATTCTCAGCAATGGTACCAACTATTCTTTATCTGATATTGACTCACCAGGATGCACCTAAGTATGCCCACGTGTTTAAGAGGTGGAAAGTTACAATAGGTGGAGCAGCACTTCCTGAAGGCTTAGCTAAAAGAGCTAAGGAATTAGGTATTACAGTAATAGGCGGCTATGGATTGTCGGAAACAGCACCAGTGCTCACTGTAGGTTATCACAACTCCATGATCTTAAACGCGAGTGAAGATGTGAAGTTCAGTGAACAGATAACTGCTGGGGCTCCAATACCCCTAGTACAGTTAAGGGTAGTGGATCCAGTTACTGACCAGCCAGTTGGAGAAGGTAAGATAGGAGAACTGACAGTTAGGGCTCCGTGGTTAACGAGGGAGTACTATAAGGATCCAGAAAAGACTAAGCAGTTGTGGAGGAATGGCTGGTTACATACAGGAGATCTGGCATTCATAGATAAATACGGTTACGTACATATAGTTGATAGGGAGAAAGACGCCATAAAGTCTGGTGGTGAGTTCATACCAACACTTCTCTTGGAGAACGTGATATCCCTATATCCCAAGGTATCTCAAGTAGCGGTAGTGGGTGTTAAAGATGAGAAGTGGGGAGAGAGGCCAGTGGCTTTTGTAGTTCCTAATGGTGAACTAAATGAAGAAGAACTAAGGCAGTTCCTCCAGAAGAAGGTTGAAGAAGGGGTCATCCAGAAGTGGTGGATACCAGACAGGTTCTTCTTCGTCCAATCTTTACCCTTAACCTCTACAAACAAGGTTGACAAAAAAGTATTAAGGGAGCAGGCGGAAAAGAGTAAGTGAGAAAATATGAGAAATGTAGCAATAATCGGTACTGGGCATACAAAGTTCGGAGTTAGAACAGATGTTAATCTACAGGAATTAGCTTGGGAGGCGATAAAGCAGGCTCTAGAGGAGGCAAACCTAGAGCCCAAGGATATCCAGTACTTTTCAGTGGGAAACGTTGGAAGCTGGAGCGCGGAAGAATTACCAGCAATTGTTGTAGGGGAATACGCTGGTCTATGTCCTAAGGGAACTATGAGGGTTGAGGCTGCATGTGCTAGTGGAAGTGCCGCGTTAAGGGAGGCTTACCTAGCTGTAAAGTCTGGGGAAGTCGATATAGCCTTGGCTGTCGGAGTAGAGCAGATGCATCAATCTCCAAATCCGCAAGTGGTAGAGCTAATAGGTAGGGCTGGCAACTACTTCTGGGAGTTTGAGAACTTTGGTCTAACATTCCCTGGCTATTACGCCTTACATGCCACTGCCTATATGGCTAAGTATGGTGCTAAGCAAGAGGATCTAGGAGAGATAGCGATAAAGAACCACTACTATGGAGCTAGAAATCCTTATGCCCAATTTCAGAAAGAGATAACCATGGAGGAATATTTAAACTCCAGAATGGTGGCATATCCCCTAAAGCTTCTAGACTCATCTCCTATTACTGATGGAGCTGCCGCTGTAATCTTAGCCTCAGAGGACGTGGCAAAGAAGATAACGGATTCCCCAGTATGGATTGTCTCCCAAGGAGTGGCTAGCGGTTCAGCTAACCTAAGTAGAAGGACTGATTATACACACATTGAGGCTGCATACTTAGCTGCTCAACAAGCCTATAAGAAGGCTAACATTGAATTCGAGAACGCGTGGAAGTATTTCGATGTAGCTGAAGTCCACGATTGCTTTACTATTGCAGAGATAATGGCTTATGAGGATCTAGGATTCGCTAAGAGGGGTGAAGGGTATTTACTAGCAAGAGAGAAACAGACCTACATAGGTGGGAGGATTCCCGTTAACGTTGATGGAGGGCTAAAGGCTAAAGGTCATCCTATAGGTGCCACAGGAGTTAGCATGGCTGTTTCAATTACTAGGCAATTACTCTATAGGGCTCATAAAGGTACTCAAGTTGATGTGAAGAACGGGATGGGAGTAGCACATAATGTAGGTGGGACAGGACATTACGCCTACGTGACAATATTCTCCACTAGGAGGCCTTCAACATGACCCTAAAGGATAGTAGGAATAAGCTACAGGAGAGCATCAATCAGACAATTGACTATGTAGACTCTTTACTTAAAGCTGAAGGATTGCCAATAATTAAAGAACAGAAGACAAACAACCCCTTATGGGTTGATGTTAGAGAGATAGATCTAAGATATCAATTACCAGTGAAGAAAGTTGAGAGGTTCTTCAGTGCACTTAAGGAGGGTAAAATATTGGCAACTAAGTGCCCTAAGTGTGGAGCCATTTATTTTCCACCTCAAGACGACTGTCCAAACTGCAGGATTTCAGGTCTTGAATGGGTGGAGATGCCCACTGAAGGCGAGCTCATAACTTACACTGTTATAAACGTTAAGCCTCCCTCATTCTCCCATTATGGGGATTACATTGTTGGGATAGCTAGGATGAGCAACGGTGTCAATGTGTTAGCGTGGGTTAACGCTAAAGAGGTAAAAGTGGGGATGAAAGTGAAGTTAAGGGTTACTAGGAGGGAGCCAGAAGGGTATTTAACTTACGAGTTTATTCCAGCTTAATCGTTTTTGAAAACCCTAATACCTATTTTTTCCTTTAATTCCTTAGGTATTATATAAAGGAGAGTTTTATCATCACCTCCACCACAATAGACTCCATTTTCGTCAATAGCTAGATCCTCATCCATTATCGTCTCGATATCAGGTATTATGGGGGGTACTCCTCCTACTTCATAGCCAGTTAGCCTTTTCACTTCACTAGCCTTAGCCATCCTCACTTCTTTAACTTTTAAGAAATTCTTCACGCTATCTAAGTTTACCTTCTTATTTCCTCTTATGAACACAGCATAGGGCTTACCATCAGCTATTACTATGACTGTTTTAGCTATCCTATCCTCGCTCACACCCAAGGATTCCGATGCAGACTTTACTGTCCTGGCATCTTTCACTCTCACAAAACGGTAAGTTATGTTAAGGCTCTTCAGCTCCTCTTCTAACTTATTATCCATGGCTAACCATATGTTACTGAAATCCCTTTAGTTAAATCCTTAACTATCAATAGCCTTAAATTATATTCGTAAGTTTGATATCTAATCATACAATAATATATAATTTATAACCTATTTTAATTAAAAAGATTTACATAAATTGTTTTAGATTTTCCATAGTTTTTAAACGAGTGAATAAAGTATTAAAGGTAATTACTTACCTACATTTAAGACAATTTTTAGTCTAAATTCTCCATTTCCTAACCTTATCTTAATTTTCGAATCGCTTAATTTAACTATATCCGCTATTTTACCATTCCTACTGAAGACCAGCTCCTCATCCAAGTATATCTGATCAACGTTTTTGTCATGTAAGATTAGTTCAGTCGTAGTTGAAGGGGGTGTGGAAAGCTTGATATCTATACGATTTCTATCCTCTCTTATCCATGATATGGAAACTGGACCTCTTGGGGTAATGGTATGAGCTATAACACCTTTTAATCTCGTGGGGAAGCATGGTTTTATTATAATTTTCTTAAAACCTGCTTCGTCAGGTCTTATGCCTGCAAGATATTCATAAAACCACGTATCTATGCTTCCTAACATTATATGATTGTGTGAGTTCATGGCAGTACCAGTTAAATACTCCCATCTTTCCCAGAGTGTGGTAGCTCCTTCCTTAATCATATATCCCCAACTCGGATACGATGTTTGAGTGGCAACATCAAAGGCTAAATCCTCATAGTCGTAGTCGCATAAGACTGGTAATAAATACCTTGTCCCTATTATCCCAGTGTTGAGATGTCTATCGTGAAGTTCTTTAACATCCCATACCAATCTCTCCAGTACCTTAGCCCTTTTGTCCTGGGGAGTTATAATATCTAAATATAAGGGGAGTACTTGTGAAGTCTGAGATCCTTGAATGTAGTATACTTGATTGTTTTCCCCTCTTAGAAAATGTTTATTAAAGTAATTTCTAATAGATTCGAAGAGCCTATTGAACTCCTCACTATCATCCTTTTTACCTAAGATCTCTGCGACATATCCCATTATTTTTAACTCCTTCAAAAGTATCCAGGTGGAAACTAGTTCTCCAGGAGTATCTGCAGATTTTATGTGCATTGGAGGTACCCAATCGCCATATTTTGAGAACTTAACTATACCATCTTCAGTCTTCTGTAATAGAAAATTGACCCACTTCTTCATGTTTTCGTAATAATCCTCTAGAACCTCTTTATCCCCATAAAAGAGGTAGAGCATATAGGGTAAGTATACTATCTCATCTCCCCATGCAGGGTCTGCAGGATAGAGTTGCCAGAAAGGTGGTACGACATCCGGAACACTACCATCAGCTTTTTGGTTATAAACGATCTGTCTTATCCACTCCCTATAGAAACCGTAAGCCCATAGGTTAAACATGGCTACTTCTATGGTTAGATTCGAATCACCGAGCCAGCCCATCCTCTCATCTCTTTGGGGACAGTCAGTGGGTATACCCATGAAGTTACTCCTAAGCGACCATAAGGTGATCCTATGGATATCGTTCAGTACTTCATCACCTAAGAAGACTATACCGCCCACATGGGGTACATCTGAGTGAATCACTATACCCTCTATCACACTATCGTTTAGCATTTTAACTCCCTTGACTTCAGCGTACCTGAAGCCGTGATATGTGAATTTCGGTTCGAAAACCTTGAAACCTGGTTCAGCACATATGAACTTGTCCTCTGCCTTAGCTGATCTCAGGTTTTTAGTGTTTAGCCTTCCATCTTCTGTCAGTACTTCAGCATGCCTTATAACAACTTCTTGTCCTGGTCTCTCACATAGAAAGCTCAACCTCACTACGCCAGAGAAGTTTTGACCGAAATCCACTATGAAGGTGTTGTCATCAATAGCCTTTATGCTCTTAGGGGTTATCCTTTTAGTTTTCCTTATAGGAGGGGTCAAGTAATCAGAGATGAGCCTAGGGTGAAAAGAATCATCTATAGTACATTTCTCCCATCCTTCTGTACTAGTCGATGTAAGCCAATCCTTCTCCTCTTTCCTCTCGTCATAAACAGTACCGTTATATATGTCATTATATATTATGGGACTTTCTTTAGTAACCCAGCTATCATCAGTAATTATAGCATCTTCGCTATCATCTTCATAAACGATGTGTACTTGAGCTAAAACTTTATACTTCTCGTCGTAACCGTATTGTTTTATATATCTACCTCTACCGCTTTCAATTCCTATGATATTGTCGCCTTGTTTTAAGAGTTGAGTTATATCGTATGTGGAATAATAAACATAACTATTGTATTCAGACCATATCGGTGTAAGGACTCTATCTTCATCAACCTTACGCCCATTAATGTAAAGCTCGTAGTAGCCTAATCCAGTAACATAAGCCCTAGCGTATTTCACACCCTTAGTTATCTTGAACGTTTTCTTAGCTCTACCCTTAGAGATGATCCATTTAGCTCTCCAACCAGCTATGATTCCTGTCTCGAAAAAGGCAATATCGCTAAAGTCGCTTTCATTCCCGTAGTTGTCCCACCATTTAATCTTCCAGTAATACCTCGTCCTCTCTTTCAAATTTTCAATTTTAGCACAATTATCTTCAGATTCCATCTTTCCACTGTCATATACAACGTTTCCTTTATCGTCGTATAACACTAGCCTATAGGCAGTCTGATATACGTTTGGCAGTTCATGAGATAGCATCCAGCACAGCTTCACGCTCTTAGAATCTACTCCTATGGGGTTTGTGACAAAATTAACAGTGAGGTTATATGGTTTACGTATTGGTGTATTCACAATCTCTCTTTAGATATCAGATTAATAAAGGTTCTTCTCTTCTCTTCCTTTTAGTTAATTTTGCCATTTATGTTATAAAAGAGGGAATTATAAATAAATATTTGGAAAATATTTATTACTACTTTTACATAAAAGCGTCTTGTGAATAGGAGAAACTTCCTTAAGCTTATGTTTGCTAGCGCTTCTTTAATAGCCTTATATAGGCTTAGCGCCAGCATTCAATTACCTTCTTACAATAATCAAAACCCCAACGCTAATGGATTAACACCTTTCGCCAGTTGGTACGTTGTTCAGATAGGCAAAACCCCAACGCTAAGCTTAGAAAATTATGTCCTCACCGTTGATGGTGATGTCGAGAATCCCCTAAAGCTCACCTACGATCAATTGGTCAGTATGCCCTCAGTTACAATAAAGGATACCATACAGTGTGTCTCAGACCCTGATTTCTTAAGGGCAAACGTAGAGTGGACTGGAGTTCCGTTAAAGTATATACTAAACTTAGCAAAACCTAACCAGAACGCCATAAAAGTGTTGACTTTTGGTGCTGAAGGCTATACTGCAGACCTGCCTATGTGGAAGGCGATGGAAGACGATACCCTAGTGGCTTATATGGTTGATGGTCAACCGTTACCCCTTGTCCATGGGTATCCAGTTAGGATGGTAGTTCCAAGATGGTGGGGTTACACTTACACAAAATGGCTAGTTAGGATACATGTGACTTCGAAGAACGTCTTAGGATACTGGGAGAGCCTGGGTTACCCCGATGTTGCGAGAAAGGACTGATCTAATAGTTTACCTAGCAACTCTCATAGCCTCAATTGGTGCTGTGGTGAAGTTCATACCGCTTTTCCTTTTAGGAATTATAATGCTGGGCGATAAATACAAGTCAGCGTTTAATCCTTCCTCAAAGGATTCCATATATAGACCTGAAGTCCAGAGGACTACAGCTTACTTTCTCTTAGCCCTAGCTTTAGCTGAGGGGTTTACAGGATTCGGTGCAGGTCCCCAAACCTCAAGTATAATAACAGCCATGACTTTTGGGCTTCTGACAAGGGGTACTAGCCTTACCCTCCACTTAATCCTCATAGCGCCATTGGACTTCTTCTTCATACTTCACGTAACCTCAGGTTTAGGAACTATGTTGGTAAGGAAAGGTGTCAAGAGCCCTATAATTTACAACTATGTGATTCCAATAATTATGTTAGTTCTCTTCTCCTTTGCCTTTTATCTAGATACGCTGTTCTTCTAGACATATCTGAGCTCGCCATTATCTATAACTGCACAACTGCTCAGCTTATGCTCAACAGTCTTTCCCTCATTTATTATATGTAAAACCCTGAAGCCCTTAGAGACAAACCAATCTGAAATTATCTTTCTATGGCAATTCCACGGAAGTGCCTCTGCACACATTATCGCTATTCTAGTCTCTTTTGCGATGCTCGATATTTGGTTCAGTGCCCCTTTGACGCTCTCTGATGTGACCATGTAGGTCGCATAGGCTCTAAAGCCCTCGCTCTTGAAGCAATTAGCGATTTTTATGTCATTAACATCTTTGCCGAACTTTCTATAACCACCTAAGACCTCAAACCATAGGTACTGAATACCAGCCTTTTGAAGTTCCTGAGTCAAGTTCTCTTTATTAAAATGAGGGTATTTAGAGCTTTTAGGCCAACGCCTAACATCTACTACTATGTCAATGTTATATGAAGTTAATAGTCTTAAGAAATCCTCTAACTTCCTGTTTGAATGTCCTATAGTATATATTTCTGTCAACTCAAATATCCTATTAAACGCGAAGTTTATAACTTTACAGTAAGACCTTTACTTAATGGACTTCAGTAGCCTATGGATATGGAAATATATGAAGGACGACCTTAGATGGTACTATAAAGTTGCCACAAATAGGAAGCCAGCCAAATACTTGATAGCAAAAAGGGTAGGAGTTGATTACTCTGATGACGATAAGTTAGAGGAGCTTTGGAGCAAATTCTATAACGCTTTACCCAAGTTTCTGAGCTTATGGAAAGATGTTGATGAGGGGAAGGAAGACATAACTAAGCTTGAAATACCTAAGGTCTCCCTCTTAGACCTAATGGTCTCAATTGTGAGGAAATGGCTATATTCATGCTCTTTCTGTAGGTGGAGGTGTAGGGTGAATAGAGTAGAAGGGAAGAAGTATGGGGCATGCATGCTAGATACCGAGAGCAGGGTCGGGGCTTATTTTCACCATAGAGGGGAGGAATTGGTGTTCAGGGGAGTCAAGGGGTCTGGTACGATATTCTTCACCTCTTGCAATATGAGGTGTGCCTTTTGTCAAAACGGCGACATCTCCACTGACAAGTATAACGGTGTTAGGGTTACTCCTAGAGATCTGGCATATATGATGAAGGAGTTAAGGTTAGAGGGAGTGCACAACATAAACCTCGTGGGAGGGGAGCCAACAATTCACCTTCACACTATAATAGAGGCTATAGATATTTTAGCAAGAGAGGGGTTTAGTGTATACCCTGAAAATTACGAGTTCGAGAGCGTAAAATACGACTCTTTTATAAACTATCCTATAAGCAGAGAGTCAGCCTCCTATAAGGGTGAGCTAAACGTTCCCATCCTCTGGAACAGCAACTTTTATATGAGCGATGAAGCCTTGAACCTCTTGAGGGTAGTAGTTGATATTTGGCTACCAGATTTCAAGTACGGAAACGATAAATGTGCACTAAGGCTTTCAAGAACCCCTTGGTACGTTGAGACAGTAACTAAGAACTTGAAGACTGTAAGGGATTGGGGAGAGAACATGGTAATTAGGCACTTAATAATGCCTAACCACGTCTATGATGATACTTTCCCAGTCTTAGATTGGATAGCCAAGAACATGCCTGAAGTATGGGTTAACATAATGGATCAATACCATCCAGACAACTTTGCTGATCCAAATTCACCTAAGTTTAGGGGCGAATATAAGGATATAGCGAGATATCCCACTGAAGAGGAGATAAATGAGGCTTGGAACTACGCAAGAAAGCTAGGACTGAAGTTCGATGTTGTGACCTTTGAGAAGAGGTTATTGTTGTGAAGAGGAGAAGAAGATGAAGAATAGGATAGTAGAGAGCGAGTAGAGGCTACCTGTCATAAAGAACGGTAAGTATAGGTTTTCAATGTTGAAGAAATACCCACCTATTGTTGGTCCAAGAGCCCTGGGTATCGAACTCATGAAGTTTATAATTCCGCTAGCCCTACCCCTCTCATCCTCAGGGATCAACTTCAGCACCATGGTCTGAAATACGGGAGATGTCATGTTCATCAGTATGTTCCTTATAACGTAGACAACTGAGGCTATTATGAAGGATGGTGAAAAAGGAAGGTAGAAAAGTAGCGCTATAGCTATTGAGTGGAAAAGGACTATTGTCCTGACCTCTCCAAGCCTCTCTGCAATTATTACAGATAAATAACTACCTAAGGCTAAGCTTATTTCGCTTATAGCAAATACTGGGCTCATGGATGATACATTGATGCCGAACTTTAGATGGAACCACAATGACATTAATGGTAAAATTAAACCCGCACCTAAGCCTGTTATCGCTTCTGTTACGAATTTAGATACAGTCTTTATGCTCCTAATTGTTATGCTGTTTCTCTCCCCTCTAAACTTCTCCTTAACTGGGATTAGAAGGATGATGGATATAAGGTTTATGAATATTTCAAGGAGTAGGATCTCCCTATAAGTGAGGATTATTGGCAAAAGGCTTCCTAAAACTGAGAGCAATATATTAAGGCTCTGGCTTAACCCTATAAGTCTCTGGAAGTTGGCAGATTTCTCAGCCATTAGGGCTGGGATCAAACTTTGTACTCCCCAATTCATGGTAAAGATGTAAGCTATGGGATACTTTAAATAGAGGAAGAGGAGGGCAAGGACTGAAATCCCTTCATTTATTATTGATAAGCGCTTCCTCCCATACATATCTCCTAGAAAGGAAAAGGCTAAGCCCATAAAAGAGCCAAATAGTACAGAGAGAGATAGTATTTCACCTATGGTTAGCGGGGAGAGCCCTAAAGATAGGAAGTAAAGGGGGATTATTAGTATGTTAGCACCCCATAAAATGCCAAATAATGATGATGAGAGGACGAGAAAAAATTGTTCCTTATTCATAAGTTAAGGTATTGGGAAATCCTAAAAACGTTAGCTATACTTATGACCTGTGGTGTTTAGCTCGGTAGGAAACTAAACTCGATTAGCTGGAATTTAGTAGAGATCCTTGCCTAACTTTATTTCTCATATTAAACCATATTATCATAATAGTTAAATTTTTATATTATAACTTGAAATAGTATATTTTGAAATGATTAGGACAACACAGTTTAAAACTTCTTATGGTCGCAATACCCTTCTTCATTTATTCTCAGACCCCTCATTTTTACTTCCTAGGCTCTTTCCTCCAATAAAGGCTGTTAAAACTAAGGCTTTATCATATGAAGCAGATGGAAGATTCTTAGGTATGAGATTTTATATACAAGGTTCAGTCTTAATTTCTGAGAATGAGATAGTTTACTCTATGCTATTAAACGCAGGTGGAAAACAGGGAGTTGGAAAGCTAACTATTATCATCAACGAGCCAACAGTTAACATCAGGTTTGAATACGAAGGTTGGATGGAGAGGGTTTCGGGTATATTCTTTATGGATAGATGGTTTTCGCATTTCGTTAAAGATCTAGAGGAACATATTGGCGAGTACATTAAGCATTAACCTTTTATCTCAAAATCAATTTTTATTTTTGTTAGCGATGTTCTTTCTTGTTAAGCCAAAGAACAGGTATTTAGAAATCTTCGCTGAGGGAAGGAGCGAGGGGATAATAACTTTTCCAACCTATGTTCCTGGCTCGTACGTTATTAGGGATTTGGAAAGACACATAGTTGAAATAGATGGGGAGAGATTAACGAAGAATAAATTTCGAGTTAAGAAAAGGTTTAGATACTTGATTTACACCGCAAGTAAGGATCAAAGGGAAGCTATATCAACTAATGATTACCTTTTCATAAACCCTCCTGCAGTGTTCCCATTTATGGATGTCTATGAAGAGTATTGCGTTAAGATCGATACTCAATGGAGGATTATGACCTCTCTGAGGAGAGTAGAAGACCCGCAGAGAGGTGAGGTTTACTGTGCTGATAACTACCACGAGTTCGCAGATTCGCCAATTGAAGCCTCACCTTTCCTAAGGGAAATACAAATAGATGAAACGCATTCAATATCGACAATTGATGATATAGACGTAGAGATGCTGAAGAAGATTGTAGAAGAGGCTGATAAGATAATTCAACCTCCTAAAGATAGGAAATACATATTCCACTTCAGGAGATCGGATAAGAACTTCGGTGGTATTGAGCATAGGTACTCCTCAGCTATTGTAGTTAATTGGAGCAGGAAGGACTTGGCTACCCTTTTCGCTCATGAGTATTTCCATAGGCTAAACGTTAAAGAGCTAGTCCCTAAGGATCTCAAGCACAACTATGAGAATGAGGTCTACACTGATCTCCTATGGTTTGCAGAGGGCTTTACAGATTATATGGCGTTACTCATAACGCTTAGGGCGAAGCTGATTAAGCCAGAGGAGGGTCTAAAAACGGTATTGAGTGCATTACATGACTTAACGTTTCCAGGCGCTAAGAGGACAAGCCTTGCTGAGGCTTCTAGGATAGCATGGATAAAACTTTATAAACGAGATGAGAACTTCTTAAACTCCTCAGTTTCATACTACGAAGGTGGCTTAGCCTTAGCTTTCTACCTTGACAGCAAGCTTATAAGGCATGGGAGGAGAATAGATGATGTTTTCAGTTCATTGAGGAACATAAAGGAGTACACGTTTGAAGATTTAGATAAAATCGCCAAATCCCTAGGATTCCATGAGCTAGATCTAGCCTATAAACCCTCTTATGAGATATTTAAGGCTATAAAGGACGATCTGGGGATTGAGGTTACAGATGAGGGGAAGCCTTATTATGGGTTGATAATAGAGGGAAACACAGTGAAGTTCATTGAAGACGGTTCTCCAGCTGATATCGCAGGTTTGATGCCAGAGGATCAAATAGTTGCGGTTGATGGTGTAAATAGAAGTCTAGAGGTAAGGGATAGTGTAACACTTGAGATAATTAGGGAGGGCAGATTAAAGATGATAAAGCTGACTGCAGGAAAGAGCCCAGGACATTCATTAAAGGTTAAAATAGAAGGAGAAATAGCTGAGAAAGTCTTCGGGAAGAGTAGTGTTGAGGGCAAATATAATACTAATGTCATATGATTGTTGTTCTGATACGATTAAATGGTTTTTCTGTCTATCAGCCCAGCTAATTATGTAATCTATAACATGTATTAAAAATTCAAGTTAAATTTTTATTTGAGAATGTGTTAATCGTAATGGCATGAAACTGCGATTAAAAGTAATAGGAGTTAAGGGCGGTGTTGGTAAAACCACTATTGCTTTAGCTTCTGCCTTTTATTTATCGAGGAGGTATAGGGTATTATATATTGATAAAGATTTGTTAAGCTTCGCTTCTAACGTCTTAGGCTTTTCAGGGAGAGGATTTCACGCAGCTGTTATAGAGAACCTAGAAAGGGAGGAATATGAGTATAAGGTAAACGAGAATCTCATATTGTTTAAAATGTTTAGCGATCCATTAAAGGAGATGGAATTGCATAGATTAGCATATTCAAACAAGAGGAAATGTGTTGAAGCTTACCTAGATGTGGTATCTAAGAACTATGACGTGATAATAGTAGACTATGGTTTAGTTTTTGACACTAATAACCCATTAGCATATGACGAGTTTAATCTCTTCGTTCAGCATTTCCCAGAATATACTATAGGTGGTGTTGGTGTTACAGATGCTTTGAAGGAGGACATTATTAACAATGTGGAATATTATAAAAGGACTATAAGAGCGATAAATGCGAGACCTATAGCCTTCGTAGTAAACATGGTGTTTCCAGAGGTAAGGGAAGAGGTTCAATCGTTAGTTAATAAAATTAAAGGAGACTTGCCAGGAGGAGATGTTATTTTAATACCTTATAAGGAAGAATTCAGAGATTTCTCCAAGGTGAAGGAAGAAAACGAGTTATCTGAAGTAGGAAAGCTTATTGAGAAATACCTTTCTCTTCTTTGAGTATTAACCCTAAACGTTAGGAAAACGAGGTTATGAATTTGAAGGTTTGGATAACTCTAAGTGTCTAATCTCATCGTTCAATATCTCATGGATTTCTGGATCGTTCTCAACGTCAAAATTCTTTCTATAAAAATCTATGGCACCTTTCTCCACAATTTCGTTCAACTTTTTTACTGCCCTAAGACCTAAGATTGAAGTCAAGAAACCCAACAGCAAGAACGCATAATAGAAAGGTTTTTCTAGGAAGGAGTCTCTAAACCTCTTAAAATAATTCCAATGTTTTCTTTCGTTTTCATACGCTTCTTTAAATATAGGATATCTGAAGGAATAACCTTTTGCGAGACCAGAAGCGGCTGCCTCTCCTAGCAGACCAATAAGGTATTTGTCCACAATTGAGTATGTTTAGTATAGATTTTAAAAAGTTTTCTAAAAGGGTAAAGGGTTATATCGTTATACAAATTGAAATAATCTTAACAGATTAAAATTTTATGATCTAGGATTGCTTCTCATAAAAATATTAAAGATAATACCTTTCTCTCACCCTCTTCCTTCTCTATTCCTACTAACCTATTGCATGTAGTGACCTATTACTTGTCTATTTTATAGATGCTTCAGTGAGTTAGTGTGAACTTTCTACGCTAAAGTTAAAAATAAGAAAACTGAAGTATTGCATGATGAAAAAGGTAACAATAAGGGACTTCGTGAAAAAGAAGGGGAAAGAGAAGATAACCATGCTCACTGCGTATGATTACCCTACAGCGAAGATCGTCTCAGAAACTGAGCTTGATGGAATACTAGTAGGTGACTCGCTGGGAATGGTTGCTTTAGGATATCCGTCAACAGTATATGTCAGTATGAACGAAATGATCATACATGCTCAAGCCGTAGCTAGGGCAAACCCTCCCCAATTAGTTGTTGTAGATATGCCCTTCCTTAGCTATGAGGTGGATATTAAGGAAGCTGTAAGGAATGCTGGAAGGTTAATAAGGGCTGGAGGAGAGGCGGTTAAGATTGAGGGTGGAGAAGAAGTAAAAGATGTTGTAAAGGCTATTGTAAAGGCTGGGATCCCTGTTATGGGACATATAGGCTTAACTCCTCAGAGATACCTGAAACTTGGAGGCTATAGGGTTATGGGAAAGAGTAAGGAAGAGGAAGAACAACTAGTAAGAGATGCAGAAGAGCTTGAAAACTCAGGAGTTTTCTCAATAGTTATTGAGAACACATATGCAGATATAGCTAAGAGGATAACTGAAAAGGTTTCTGTGCCAACTATTTGTATAGGTTCAGGACCTTATTGTGATGGTCAAATACTGGTAATTCATGATATCTTAGGTCTCTCAGATTTCAAACCATACTTCGCAAAGACATACGTTAACCTTAAGGAAATAATAGGCAATTCAATAAGGCAGTATATTAATGAAGTGAGGGAAGGTAAGTTCCCTGAGAAGCAACACTATAAAGAGAAAAAAGAGTTAACTTAAGGCATGAACAGGCTTGGAGCTAAAAACGCGTAGATAACTCCAATTAATATTAGGTATATAAGTATACCTATTGCCCATGGGAGGTTTGCCCTTATCACCACTCCTTCTTTTCTAACATATTTTGTTGTTGAAACTCCTGCACTTGCTGTTTGAGGGGCTACAGGCTTAGCTAGCTCTGCACCAACTGAATTTAGTGCTGGTGTAAGTCCAATAGGTAAGCCTGCAAGCTTTGCAGTAGTTAACTGGAAGACACCGAATAGAGCATTAGATGATGTATTACTTCCAGACAGTGCACAGCCTATCCAGCCAAAAAGCGGTGATACTATTATAAACGCTGCTTCCAAATCGCTTGCCTTCCATGCTAAAGAGTAAGCCATGCCACTAAAGTTAAATACATAAGCTAGTCCCACTACGAATACACCGGTTAAAATACCTCCCCAGTACTGTTTAAAAGATCTCTTTATAGCCTCTCCCATCATTTTTGGAGAAGCCCCTAGAACTATAGATATTATTATCCATGACACCATTATTGATGTTCCTGCCACAAACGGGTTAAAATCAAAGCTAACTGCAACCTTCTTGTGGAGTAACGAAGAATACGCGGGTTGTACTAGAGAAGCCACAGAGACTTTAGTTAGTGGAGACCAGGGACCCGTCCATAGCGTTACCACTATAATTAATATAATGAATGCCATCCACGCCATTACCACATCTTTAGTCGTATACTTCTTTTCACTCCCGCCTCCATCCAACTGTCTCAAGACTAATATCCTCTTTGGTCTCCATACCCTAAGGAACAGCAGTAAGATTATAAAAGATACTAGGGATCCGCTGATATCAGGTAGATAAGGTCCAACATAGCTCGCTATAGGAAATTGGCCTAAAATATAAGCTAATGAAGCCACAATGGCTAGAGGCCATGCATCCTTAATCCCTCTCCATCTATCAACTAGGAACAGCAAGATCCATGGGGGTAATAATGCTAAAACAGCTACGATTTTAGCTACAGATGAAGAAACGAATAATAGGGGTAATCCAGTTACCGCAGAGAGGATCACTATTGGCGTTCCAAGAGCGCCATAGGATACTGGTGCATTATTAGCTAGAGCTGAAACCTGAAGTGCTTTAAGGTCTTCATAACCTAGTGCTATTAGTAATGGGGATATGAAAGCCCAGGGATAACCAAAACCCACAAGACCTTCTAGTAGAGCTCCAAAAGACCAAGCTAGCAGTACTGCCTGTATTCTAGCATCGTTAGTGGCGTTCCTTATAACCCAGTCCTTAAAAGCATCGAACTTTCCCGTTAACACTAATGTATTGTAAATAGTCAAGCCCCAGAAAACTATCCATGAAATAGCCCAAGTGCCCACTAGTGCTCCTATTAACCAGGCTTTAATTACTGGGACTGGAGGTGCTCTCCATATTGTAATAGCTACTATTATAGTTATGATAGATCCAATGAGTGAAGCTAACCATGCAGATAGCCTTAATCCAGCTAATAATATCAATAATACAATTATTGGAGTTAGGGAAGCTAAAATAGTTAAAAAAACATTACCAGTGGGATTGAGAGGTTGGACAAACATATTGATTCTTACTAAAGAATATATTCCATTGCTTTTAAGCATAATGATATTATTTTTTTAAACGTATTTACTCACTGATTAAATAATTTTTAATATATATGGAGTGAGATATATAAACAATTCATAAAATCATGAATGTATTCAATTTTAGAAAAAAATAAATATAAGTCAAGAAGTTGAATATCGTATACAATTATTAATTCCAAAAAATCACTGATAATTAT
The DNA here is from genome assembly GCA_026627305.1 of Sulfolobaceae archaeon. Lineage (GTDB taxonomy): Archaea > Thermoproteota > Thermoprotei_A > Sulfolobales > Sulfolobaceae > JAPNVD01. Next base: position 22,577 of record JAPNVD010000025.1, on the reverse strand, counting down.
CGTATATGTAATCGTAAAGCTCTAGTACGAACTTATCTAGCTCTCCTCTCTTGACTTTATCCTCTACCATTTCCCTAAACGAGAATATACTATCCATGACCTTTAGTCTAGTCTCTGGGTCTAGTGGGGATAACACAAAGAGCAGTTTTCCGCTGTTCATTATATATTTAGGATATAACATCTCCTTCATCAGTATTTCCATTATCACAGGAGCCATAGCCCTATCAAATCTAGGGGCTAGTTTTATTATCTCTTCCTCGACTTCAGCAGGATTGACGTTGAGAAGTTTAGCTATCCTTTCCGCAGCCTCCTTAGCTGACATCTCCCTAAATGGTCCAGCGTTATAAGCCTTTGTTAGCACCTTATATACCTCTTCCACTAACGATTCATCTTTTTTACCAAACTTCTCAACTATGGTCCTTGAAGCCCTCATATCTTGTTCCTTATAGAATTCATAAGTCCACTGGAAGTGCAGTTTCCATAAATCCTCAAATATATCCTTAACCTTAGTACCTTTACTGACCTTGATGGCGTTTTCAGCTGGTATTACACCATCTTTCGTTAACTTAGGTGCCTTTAAATACCCATCCTTAGTTATTACCGCATCCCTGTTGATTAAACTCCATAACCAGGAGGTGAAGATCCTATAAGTAGCTAGATCGTTCATAAACCTCTGCTTCAACTCATAATCATCTATTGCAGCAGCCAAATTCCCATTAAGCAGTTGAAAACCATAGTTCGCAGCCATATAGAAGGCATGTTGTACATGTTCGGGGGTTATATCACCCTCAGGTACATCGTACAGGTCATGCCAAAGATCCTTACCACCCCACAGTTCAGGGTTGTTGAACAGCTTTTCTGGGGTTTCGATCATATCCTTGGTAATCACCCACGGCGTTATCTTACCGTTTTCATCAATTAGACCTAACTTCACGAATAGGGCTCTCTCCTGAGGAGTTAAACCGCTGTCTACTGTTGGTAAAGTTTCGTTCTCAACTGTAATATACTCAACTGGGGCATTTATCATCCTTTGTAGTTCTTCTAAACTCGCCCTTAACGGCTTGTTACCAGCCTCGACGTAAGCCTCTTCTTTTGTAGCCACCCAGCTCTGCCTGAACATATCGTATAGTCTTCCCTTAACTTTCCCAGTTAAAATATTGTCAAGTGTAACCTTACCGTTAACCTTTTCCTCAGCGAAAAATATTAAGCCTATTAACCTCTCCCTGAGCTTATCTAACTTTATGCTTCTCAAAGCCCTAGCGTTATATCTATACCTCTGGAACGGGTCTGTCTGAGGGTATAGCATAACTGCCGCCATACCTCCAACTGGTGCAGCGTCAGCTTCCCCGTTCTTAGCACCAGCCATCAGCATCATCAGTGCGTTATACTTCTGGTATGCCATCATGTTTGGCGAAGTCATTGTGATGTTTTGGGGGTCAGGAAGTACCCTCTCCTGAAGCCACATCTCAATGAAGCTACCTAAATAATCCCACCTACCGTTGTTTGATTTGACTAATCTTTCCCTGAATATCCATAGGATTACTGGGAAATATCTTCCAGCGTTAACTTCCTCATACAGTATGGCTAATTTAATTGTACCTATCTGTAACCCTAACTTCTCCTCTATCCTCCTCAATATCTTCTCTATTATCAACGCCTCTTCAGGTGTCTGTGTTTTAGGTAAATAGAAGTAAACCCCAGAACCTGCAGCCTTTAAGCTGTTGTAATTGTTCAACGTATAGATCACTGCAGAGACTATTATTGATGGTACTGGTTTGCCATCAAGAGTTATGTCATAATCTACTAAGTGTAAACCTGGAAGTCTGTGGAATATAGTAGGCCATTTATCCCTTGGCTTTTTAATAGTATACGTCTTCCCTTTTTCGTAGTATGGATCAGGAGCCTTACCAGAGAGGAAAAGTTTTACGTTCTTTCTTCCCTCCCATACATCAGCCACAGTTTTGCCAGAGGCATAGGGAATATACCATGCAGGTGAAGCATCTTCTTCATCCTCCATAGCTGCAGCTACATCAGCGTTCACTTGATGATATGCCCTGCTTAGGGGGTACCAGGGTCCCGTTATCTCCAGACCAGGATTTTTCAGAGGATGTGCGTCAGGTGGAATGGGTACCTTATCGTTTAACCTCCACCTAAAGGGCGAATCTCTTCCTAGGAAATTATCTATCATGCCCTGAACTATCTCCCTAAACGTCCATTTATTGCCATCAGCGTCCTCAAATACCTCATCCCAGGAGGGGAAAGCCCCTTTTACAGCTACAGGATCCTTAGATTCTAATAGCTTCCTCCTCTTTCCTATAACCCTCCTTATCTCATCTGAAAACTCCTTAGTTAACTCCTCTATAAGCCCCTCCACGCTCACGATTTTACCGTTTATTACTTTCTCACCAAACAGGTCCTTATAATTCTCGTAAATCTCCTTTTTAATTACTAAACGTGATGACATAATTTTATTTTCATGCTTATGTTTTTAAGCTTTGTTTCGAGAAAGTGTATAGAATACCTATCGAAATATATTGAAGAAGACACGATGAGGATCTAAACTGTTTTTCAAGAGTTCTAGGGAGTTATAGTAATATCCAAAACAGTTATTGTCACATTTTCTCTCCTTTATAACCACGAAGCCCTTCTTTCTCAGTCCTTCCACATCAACTCCATTACACCTTATTAAACCATTTCCGTAATAAGCTATACAAGTCTCAGCGGCAACATCATCCATTACCTCCATCTCCATACCTCTAACCGTAACTATAGAGGCATCAAAACGTTGAGGTACTTCAACTTTCTCTCCTTCTCCCCTCAATACTGCATAATATCTCTTCTTTTTTCCCTCTCCTTCTCCCCTTATACCAATAACTCCTAGAGCCCTATCCTTAAATGCCCTTTCATAATCCTGGACTTCCTCAAAGTGATAATCATTGTAGGGGATTAACCTAACGTTTAGCTCTAGGTAAATCCCTAAATAGCCTAGAGAACCTGAGAGCACTTTCCATATCTTATAACCGCTAGAAAACTTCGTTGTAGTTCCACCGCTCTTTATAACCTCCCCTAAACCAGTAGCTATTTTAGCCCCTAATAGCCAATCCTTGGGGTATCCAAACCAGGTGAAGATTGAAGGTAAATTAGTGGAGGCAAAACCTCCCAAAGAGCCTTCATAATTAAAGGGGATTTGGAGACCATATTTCTTGAGCATTTCCGCAAGTTCCTTGAAGTCAACACCGCTTTGAGCCGTAACATAGAGGTCCTCTTCAGAGATCAAGATGACATTGTTTAACCTTTTCGTACCTAGACCGATATCAGCATCGACTTTTGCACCTATGTGGTTACTGTTGTTACCAAAAGTATATATTGTCAAACCCTTGCTTACAGCAAACTTCACTACTTCAGACACTTCCTCATAGGTTGAAGGAAATACCGTTACCTTTGTCCTTACATCCTCGCTTTTTATGCCATCTTTAACTTCTGTTATTTTATTCAACTCATCTATCCAGTCCACAACTTTTTAAAACGTCTAAAATTTTTAAAATTTATGAACTATGGGTTAAACTTAGTATACATTTATCAGTTCTTATAGTAATAATAAAGTTTATTATATAATTCACTTATTAGTATATACGAAATGGAAGAAGAGATAAGAAAAATTGTGGGCGATAAGTGGGTAATAACAGGAGAAGAGAAAACGCTTTATGCCTTTGACGGTTTCACAGCAGTTGTAGGAAACCCTTCGCTAGTGGTATTGCCTGGAAATGAGGAAGAAGCGATAGAGGTTATAAGGCTTTTAATATCGAAAGAGAAGAAAATGATAATTAGGGGCTCAGGAACAAGTCTCAGTGGTTCTACAGTGCCACTTAAGGGTGAGGTTGTAGTCTCCTTGACTAGACTTAACAAGGTATATGAAGTGAAGGGGATGGAGATAGAAGTAGGACCAGGAATAGCTAATATAATGGTGACAAAGAGCTCCCCACAGGACTTGTTTTTCGCTCCGGATCCATCAAGCTATGTTGTGTCCTCTATTGGTGGTAATATATCTCATGACGCTGGTGGAATTCACGTTGTTAAATATGGACCTACCTTTAACAGCGTCATTTCATTGAAAGTCATTTTGCCCAACGGAAATGTCGAGTATTTCTATCCAACTCCATTTCTTAACCCAACTTCAATATTCATAGGTGCTGAGGGTACTTTGGGGGCTATACTGAGGGCTAGGTTAAGGCTCTTCCCAAAGCCTAAAGCCAAGAAAACAATAATTGGTGTGTTTCCTACGGTTGAGAAGGCGTCAAAAGCTGTGGTTAACATATTTAAGGCTGGGGTCATCCCTTCATCCTTAGAGATGATGGATAGGAACATAGTGGAGATTGTAGAGAGGAGCAGATTCAGGGCTGGACTACCAAGGGCAAACATCCTCCTTGTAGAACTTGACGGTAACGAAAACGAAGTCAAGGAGAGTTCAGAAAAGGTTATTAACGTTATTGGTAAGTTAGAGGGCGAGGTCTTAGTTCCTGAGGATGACGAGAAGTATTGGTTGGCCAGGAAAGGGGCTTTCCCCGCTATGGGGGTTGTATCCCCAGCCTATTTAACTCTGGACTGTAATATACCTAGAAAGTATTTACCTGAAATTATGACTGAAATTGAAAAGATCTCAAAGGAGAAGAACGTACTGATAGCTAACGTGTTTCACGCAGGTGATGGAAACTTACATCCCCTTATCCCCTATGATCCAAATGACCCCGAAAGCCTGAAGAGGGCAATAGAGGCTTCAACTGAGATATTTAGCCTAGCTATACGCATGGGTGGTGTACCTTCAGGTGAGCATGGAATAGGGATCGAGAAGATAAAAACGCTAAGTAAGTACTACTCAGAGGTTGACCTAAAAGTCATGCAGAGGCTTAGAAATACCTTTGATCCTAAAGGGCTTTTCAACCCATGTAAGTTCCTGGAAAAATGTGAACCAATAAATCAGGTTACGAGGTGGTTATGGGAATGGGATTAGAGAAGTGCGTCCATTGTGGGTTTTGCCTAGAGGCATGCCCAACTTATGTGATAACTAGGTCTGAAGTCCATTCACCCAGGGGAAGAATTGTAGCCATGAAGCTAGGAATACCTTCAGAAGGGCTGGAGACTTGTGTCTTCTGTAGGAGATGTGAGGCTGCCTGCCCTAGCGGCGTTGAATATGGAGAGGCTATAGCTAGCGTTAGAAAGGCTGATCCCATAAAGAAGATAATGCATAGAGTACTTGAAGACCCAAACCTTCTTTATGCCTCGCTGAAGATAGCTAAGGGTGCAAAGACCGGCTTTTTAAGTAGGGTTTCCGAGTTCGTTAAAGAGGTCTCACCACCTTTAACTAAAGAGGATAAGGATGCAGAAATAATACTGTTTCCAGGTTGTCTAACCTCTGTCCTCTTCAGGAGTACTGTAGAGAAAGCCTTAAACTATTTACAGAAGTTCTACAAGGTAAAGATATATAATGGCTGTTGCGGATTGCCACATTATGCTGAGGGAAATAAGGAGAGGGCGTTGAAGATAGCTGAGAAGCTCAGGGAGGAGTTCAAGGGCAAGGTTGTTGTATCGCTCTCGTCTAACTGTACAGCCCACATGAAGGAGATGAAGGTTGGAGAGGTTTACGATTTTGCTGAGTTCATAGTTAAGAGGGATCTACCACTACCAAAAGTTAACGCTGAAGTCACAGTTCACGACCCTTGCCATGCGAACCTCTTGGGATTAACTAAATATAACAGGGAGGTGCTGAAGAGGATGGGGGTGAAGATAAAGGAAATGGAAGACCCGTCCTTTGAGTGCGGTGCAGGAGGCACTTACTTTATGTTTCAACCAGAGCTTTCTGATAAGATAATGAAAGTAAAGGAGGAAAAGGTAAAGAAGAGCGGTGCTGAAGTAGTGATCTCCACTAGTGAGGCTTGTAATTTAGCCTTAATGAAGTATAGTAAAGTACTTCATATTGCCGATTTATTATAGTATTACGGGAAGGAGATGATGAACCTCCTATTTCTATCCAACACTCTCCTTAAACCCTTTATTGTATTAAGCTTTAATGTAGCGTACTCCTCGATTTTCTTATATTCTCCAGCCTTATAATACTTAATCACATTAGCTCCAGTCTCTTTTATTACTGGTAATCTCCTAGAGACTCTATTCCTTAACTGGTTGAGCTTTAGACCCTTGAACTTCATACCGTTCATGAAATAGAGTACTTGAAGGTAATCTATGATGTACTGGTTATACCATAGGGAGTTAAGCTCAGCTATTGAACCTACCTTGTATTCTACCCCCTTCTGTATCAGGAGTGGGATATCGAACTTAAGGTTATTGAATCCAGCGATATACAGCTTATCCGACCTCTCTTTGCCAATAACTTCCTTTAGACGGTTGGATAACAACTGATTTACGATACCCCTAAAGTATTCATAAAATGATGTGACTACCTTCTCTTCACTCCCTAGGTCCCACTCGGAGAAGAGCGATAATTTCTCCTCTCCCCTTTTTCTCTCCTCTAAAACGCCAATAAGTATGATCTTCTCGTTCTCATAATTTAACAGCTGTCTCATGGTCTGAACGGTTATGTAAACCCACAAGGGTCATCTTTTGTAATTAAGTAATTTACATTAATAAATTTTCGTTAAGCCTACCTTCTTCTAATTAACATAACTATCACTACAACGGCAATAATAAAAAGCAAAAATGCGATGAAGTACGGTAAGTAGTAGAAAACGCTTAACCGTTGTATTATTAACCTGTTTTCATAGACCTTCGAGTTATTTACTGCATCTACCAATTTAAGTACAAGGGTATAATTTCCATTCTTTAGCTGAGATATACTTAAGGTCAGGGAATAGGTACCAATATTTGGTAAAAGCTTTTGACCTTCAAGTACTTCTCCCTTACTACCATTATATATAATATAGGATAATATATAGGGTGGAACTCCTCCGCTTACCATAAAGACAACTGATGCGTTGTTAAACCCATAGTACTTTATCACCGAGAAGTTAAATGGATAAGAGCTATTTAACTGAAAGCTGGGTGAAAGGGAACTCCTAACCTCGTATGCACCCATAAATGGTGTAGTAGAGAGGTTTTCTGATGCCTCAGCTGTATTAACTCCATAGGGGAACAGGGCTTTGGGAACAATAATTGAACTGTTATAGAAGTAGAACATGTAGAGGATTGCCTCAGTGTTTGTGAAATCCGTTATCTCCTTACTCATCATACCACCGAACACCAGTTCAGCATCATAAGCGAATTCACCTCCTGTCGAATTGTACCCATCAACTAACAGATAGGCTGAAGTGACGTTTGGGATAAAAATAGTTACGTTATCGTAAAAGTACGGTTCCTCAAAGAATTCAGAGCCATTAATGTATCCAAAGCTGATTTTTACAGAGTTCGGTGTGACATTGGTAATGGAGGTTATTAGATAAACTGTGAAAGGCAAAGTATAATGATAGTAGGAGGTACCATAGGCGTAATAGTATTGCCCTTCTGTTCCGTTAACTTTTCCGTTACCTGTAATGTTGGTCAAAACACTTACATTCTCGGTCAGGTTCCATATGTTGTCTAAATAGTAGTACACATCATTTGAGGCATTAAACACCACGATGTTCTGTAACCAGTATTGTTGTGACGACGTTTTGGTGTTGACCTGAAGTACAACGTTAAGCTGTAGGCTAGCCCCATAGGGTGATACGCCTTTAGGAGGTGAGGAGTTATAAGCTGATATCGAGAGGATCTTGGCGACCCCAACCACTGTGTTGAACTTCTCGATGTAAGGTACTACCTTACCCTTAACGATTTTTAATCCGTAATCAGCTATGCCAACAGGTGCTACGTTAGTTGTACCCACGAATAGCCTTAAAGCTGAAGGACTAAGGCTTACGTTATTATAGAAGACCACATAATATTCCCCTCGCTCCGAGACATTTATCGCACCGAAATAGTTAGACGATATTATCGAGTATAATGACGAGTGGGATAAGCCTTCCTCAAAGGCTTCAAACTGTGAAGGATTCATTATCATGAGCGTTATTGACGCATTTGAGAAGTAAATTACATAAATGTGCCCATCATTTACGTTGACCTTGAATGCGACATAATAGTTATGAGGTAGAACCACGTAATAGCTGTGAACGTAACCCGAGGTTATAGTAATGAAGGGTAATAGTAGCAGCAGAAACGCAATCGTAATAATTACTCCTAATTTCCTACGCATATAAAGAATTTTAAAAGAGAAATAATAAAGGTTATCGATGAGGCGTAATAGTTAAGTTACCGTAGTTCCTACTGCCCAAGTTCTCATTAGAGTGATGTCAAGAAATTCCTAGCGCAAAACAAAAGCTTACATGATCCAATATCTATGCCATATCACTTTATTATCAGTCCAAAACCTCCTGCCTCTTCTGATAGCCTATACAAATTTACTCCCATCTTCTTAGAAAACAGAACTGGTGCGTCAGTGAAGTCCAAATTATCTATTAGTATTATACCTCCTCTCCTCAGCTTCTCCCAGACTACAGTTAACTCGAACATAACGTTTTCAAAGGTATGTTCACTGTCATGTAGGAAAACGTCTACCTTCTCTACCTCGTTTAGAACCTTCGGTAATACAGCTCTACTCTCTCCAATATAAACCTTCCATTTATGGCGAAGCTCTTCAGGCACCAGGAAACCAACTGATTTTCCGTTCTCCAGTTTATCTCTCACATCTATAGAATAAAGGGTTCCAGTCTCTAGGGCTGAGAGTATCATGGTGGACGACACACCAGGACCTATTCCTGTCTCAATGACAGTTTTTGGGTTAACTGTTTTAACTATTGCGTAGAGTATAGGCCTTTTACTCCTGCTCAAGGCATAGGGAAAGGAATGCCGTAAGACCTTATCTATTCTATAGCTTATCTCCTCAGCCTCTCTAAAGTTCTTGCTAAGATCCTCTTTAAATATGTTTTTTAACGTTTCCATAATAACTCTACTATTTAGCAAAATTTTAAATCTTATAGAAACAAATCAACGGCAGTCTCTTGGGTTGTTTTATGTTCCTGTAAATCGCGGTACTCGTTTAGCGCTCTGGCTTAATTCAACAGCCTTTAGATCACGGGAGTTTACGTAATAGCTAGACTACTCTTCTATTGTCATAAAATCGAGTGTTAGAAACGATTTTTAGCTAGTCCAATAATTAAACAATTATGAGGATAAAGTTAGCTAATGTAAGAGTTTATCTTTATGATAGGCTAGAAAGGCAAGACATTCTTTTAAACAATGGTAAGATCGAGAGGGTAGGAAAAGTTGACGATTCCTCTGCCGATAAGGTCTACGATCTTAGGGATGAAATCCTTATCCCTTTCCCTATCGACCTACATACCCACATCTATTATGGGGCTACTAGTCTAGGGGTGGATCCCGAGTTTGTGATCAGAAAAAGCGGTTCAATGACCCTAGTTGATGCAGGAAGTTCAGGGGCAGGGAACTTCTTAGGCTTTAGAAGGTATATTGTGGAGAGGCTAAAGAATATCAGGATATACGCGTTTCTGAACGTAGCCTTTGCGGGTATACCATTCTTTATGGAAAAAAGACAGTTTTCCGATATACCTGACATTGAGGCTGCAGATGTCGAGGCTTGTAGGGCTGTAATAAAGGATAACAGAGATGTTATTGTAGGCGTTAAGGTGAGGTTGAGCAATGATGCAAATGGGGAGTTCGGAGTGGAGTTGTTAAAGAGGGCTAAGGAGTGTGCAAGACCCTTTAATTTACCAGTAATGGTGCACTTCGGTATACCTCCACCTTACCTAGATGATATAATACCGTATTTAGAGAAAGGCGATATATTAACCCATTCCTTCAGACCTGAACCCAATTCAATAGTTGGTAAGATAAAGGAGTTAAAAAGGAAGGGGGTTATAATAGATGTAGGTCACGGTAGGGGAAGCTTTTCATTTGTGATAGCTAAGAGGGTTATAGAGGATGAAGGTGAGATCCCAAATACTATAAGCACTGATCTGCATAGATATGACATACCTTTACCAGTAAGCGACTTATACATAACCATGTCTAAATTCCTAAACTTAGGAATTGATCTTATTGATGTATTAAAAGCCGTGACTATCAACCCGGCAAAAGCGATAAACATACCCCTATCCTCACCTGATAGGGCTGAGTTTATAGCAATAGAGTTAGTTGAAGGAAAAAGGTTTAAGTTCTACGATGCTGAAGGGAAGAAGCTAGAGGGAAGTAAGCTAATTATGCCGAAGGTCGAGATAATGGGGGAGAACATTAGGCTGATTTCAGAATAATTACCGTCTATCAAGCTGTTCGCTATTCTTGGATTGAGCGTAAAAGTTTTCTCCAGAGTCTCTACATAATTACTATGCCTATAGATTTTGGTGTCTACCATCATTCAACAAGGGAGCAGTCTGAGAAGTTAAGAAGCATGATTAAGGAGTTGTTCTTTGAAGCGTTTGAGAGGACTGAAATACCAAAAGACAAGGAGATATCAGTGCTAGACGTGGGTTGTGGGTTAGGGTTCCTCTCTTATATCACAGCCCTCTATTTCCATAGGGCAAGAGTATTAGGGGTAGATACGTTTGAAGATCCAAGCCTCCCTAACTCCAGCATCCATAAAGCTGAGGAAAATATGAGAGCTCTAAACCTAAACGATAGGGTATCGTTTAAGAAGCTTAGCATCCTTGAAATATCGGAAGACTTAGGCAGTTTTGATCTAATTGTCTCCAACCTCGTTTTTCATAATCTAGGGGAGAGAAGATTTATCGCTTATGAAAACGTAGCTAAGGTAATGAAGGGCTCCTCTTTCTTCATCAATGGTGACCTATTCTTTGGCGACGTTGAGGAAGGATTGACTAGAGAGGTGAGTAAGGTATCAAAAGTCCTTAGGCTGGATTTCTTGAAAAAGGTTCAGATAAGCCCTTCGGTCTTTTATTATTTGGCGATATTAACTAAAGTTAATAGGTGAAGAGAGGGAAAAAGTTAGGTTCCTAAACCTTCTTCCCCCTAGCCTCTATTCTCAGTCTTGTAATCACTCTATCCTTATCTACGAGCACAGCCTCATCCCATAAGTCCACTGTGGGGCAAATGTGGTATGGAACTAGAGCTATCCTCTCCTCAAGCCCAGGTAATGGGTCTCCCCTCAACACAGTATGCTCCTCGGACATAGACGTTACCTTTAAGCTTTTATGTGAAATGACTGTTGGATAGACACCTAGCTCAATCCCTACTCCCTTATATCCTACATCTAGTACAGCCCTGTCCTCACCCTTACTTATCACTTGGCTCAACACATAGGCAGAGACATGGTCTATATCAGTTACCCCTAGTTCAACTTGGTGGATGTCATAGAAGATGTAAGTCCCAGGCTGCAGTTCGGTGACTTCCTCTTTCGTAGCCCAAATAGATGCAGAGGGTGTCTCTCCAACTGAGATAACTTCTGGAGTTAACCCTCCCCTTTCGAACTCCCTCTTCACCTGGAGGAGTATGTCATAAGCACTATCTACAGCCTCCTCCCTCTTCTCAAATTCCTTTATACTAGCTGTATGACCATCATAGCCCATAAATCCTTTAAAGATAACGTGTGGCGATTTCTTCAACTCCTCTATGATCTTCCCCGAGGTCCTTCATGTCTATTCCACACCTGTTCATTCCAACGTTAACATTTACTAGGACTTCCATATAGTTTGAGTATTCCTTTCCCAACTCCTCCAACCTAGAGGCGAATCAACAGCTAAACTTACCTTATATCCTAAATTTATTAACTCAAACAGCCTCCTCAATTTCTTCTTACCCAATACCTCGTTGCTTATCAGTATGTCCTTTATTCCAGACTTAGTGAAAACCTCAGCTTCACTCGCTTTCTGCGTACATATTCCTTTAGCTCCCTCCTGAAGTTGTAAGTGTGCCAGAAGAGGTATTTTATGTGTCTTAACGTGGGGTCTAAGGTTTTTATTATACCTATTAGCTAGAGATTGCATCTCCTTAATGTTCTTAATGGTCTTCCTGAATTCTATAAGCAGTGAGGGGGTTTCAATATCTTCTATAGTCTCCATATGCAATATATAAATACTCGCAAAACGTTAATAAAGATGAAATGTTAACCTTTTTATGACCGTTAGACACCTTTTCCTATAAATTAAAATATTAAGAATGATATAATGTATTATGGAGAGCGAAGATAGGTACCGAAAAGGTTTGGAGTTAAGGAAACAAGTATTAGGTGAGAACTACGTGAATAAAGCGCTTTCACAAGTTAACGATTTCAACAAGCCAATTCAGGATCTTGTCACAGAACATGTTTGGGGATATATATGGCAAAGGCCAGTGTTGGATAAGAAGACTAGAAGTTTAATCACTATTTCGATGCTTATCCCCCAGAACAGACAAAACGAGCTCAGAATCCACATAAAAGGTGCGTTAAGGAATGGCGTCTCTAAAGAGGAAATAAGGGAGGTGATCATACATTCAACTGTCTACTGTGGATTTCCAGCAGCTCTAGAGGCTATGAGAATTGCTGAGGAAGTTATAAGCGAATGGGAGAAGGGAAATAAAGATTGAATTGATTGAATAAAAGTTACAACTACATGTTTCATAAAGTCAATTTGTTTTGTATAGTAAAACTTGCTTGAGCTCAGTGAGATAATATGAGGCTCATAGGTAGGGAGATCTTAAGTGACTTTATGATGAAAGCCTTAGGGTAGAGAGATTCTAAAGAGTTGTATAAAGTGTATCCTTATAATGAAAACTCCTATACCATCATAATAAAAAGAATGGTAAACCTCGTTTTTATAGTGAAAAGGAGGCCAGCGGAAAACTAATCTTTGCACTAATTTGCTGATCCTCTCTTTTCTCTTTCAAACAAATCTTCGTTAGTCTCTTTAGGTTAAGTGTTAAATACAGGAGATATCACCCGTAACTGGATATATAGCTAGTTAATAAAAGCTAGCTCATTAGCAGTAATTCTCACTATGAGCAGATAGGTTGGGCTTTAAAGGATCTTTTTATAAGCTCTGTTAAATCCTACTCATATTCATGCATGTTAATGTTTAAACTAATAACGATGTAAACTAAACATTTCAATAAACTGTATAATAAGCCCCAATAAATTTTGTTATCATCATAATTTTAATACTATAAATTAACCTATTTTCGATAGATTTAAATATTTACATGGCTAAATAAATGACCATGTCTCAGATAAACATACTCGGAATACCTGGAAGCATAAGGAAGAACTCCTACAATAAATTGTTGCTAAAGGCTACGTTAAACCTCTTGCCTAATAATGCGAAGATGGAGATATTTGAAGATCTTCAACTGATACCTCCGTTTAACCAGGACGAGGAGAACAACCCACCTGAGATAGTTAAGGAGCTCAAGAAGAAGATAAGGGAAGCAGATGCCATTATCTTCGCCACGCCAGAGTACAATAGGTCAATCCCTGGAGTTTTGAAGAATTTAATAGACTGGGTGACTAGACCTTACGGAGATAACCCGTTTGATGGTAAAGTTGTAGGAATAATGAGTGCATCTATTGGAATGTTAGGCGGTTCTTTAGCTCACTATCATCTAGTGCAGATAATGGAATACCTTAACGCAAGAATTGTTAATCAGCCAGAGGTTTTTGTGAGCTTCGCACAACAGAAGTTTGACGAAAATGGTAATCTCAACGATGAAATGGCTAAAAAGTTTATAAGGATACTATTAGAGAGAATTGTTGAAGAAGTTCTATTAGTCAGAAGTAAAAAAGAGCTAACAGTTACAACGTGATTTCTCTATCGTGGAAACTGCCCTAATTCATTATTTTTATTGAGGAAAAAGGCTAAGCTCTACTATAAGGGATAAACGAAAAATTTTGAATGTTGGCTTATTCTTTGCTATAAAGCAAAGCCTGTTTTTCGATATAAAACTGATGTTCTATACTGAGGAGTCAAACGTCTATTTGTGATCTCATAATTGGTAAACTCTTAGCGTGAAAGAGATTAAGCTAAGTCCATTGTAGAGATGTAAACAATTAATTTGCTATATTCACAAACAACATTAATGTCTCTTTGCTGATCTCCTCTGATGGGTTAACAACAAATGGTTTATTTTATCTTTATCTTCTCTTATTTTTATACTATGACTGTACTTCTGTTTGGTTTCGAAAAGTTTTCAGATTACCCTGAAAATCCTTCAGAACTCATAGTGAAATCATTAAACGGAGAAGTAATTGAGGATGAAAAGGTAGTTGGGATAATCCTTCCTGTCGAATATAACAGAATAGAGAAGCTAGTGACTCAGGCTATTGAGCAATATAGACCTAAGTTAATACTAGGAATAGGCTTAGCCCCTGGGAGAAGCAAGATAACTCCTGAGAAGATAGCGATAAACTACAAATATGCTAAGATACCAGATAACGCAGGGATGAGTTACAGAGGTGAGTTAATAGACCCTATGATGCCTGATGGAATATTCTCAAACCTTCCAGTCGAGGAGCTTGTGGAGTACTTGAATACCAATAATATACCCTCAGAGATAAGCCTATCAGCTGGTGCTTACATCTGCAACCTAACGATGTTTATCATTATGAGGGAGGCTAAGAAAATAGGTGCAAAAGGAGGGTTCATTCACGTCCCTTGCCACGAGAGGTTAGCTGTTCAGCATAATTGCCCCTCCATGAGCCTAGATATGATGATTAAGGCAATAAAATTGGCTATAAAGTTCTATCTTAAGAAGGTATAACTTACTTGTTAAGTTTAAAATTCATCTTCTATGTCCTTTCTATTATTAAAGTACTTTATGCACTCCTCATAATCCTTTTCACCGGAATATTCACATATTAGCTCATCATTATCGTCATAAAGCTCTATGAGATCTGCATACTTCCACTCCTTCAAAAGTTCCTCAAACTCTTCCCTAGTGTTTATCCTTCTCTTCTCTATAGGCTCATAGAAGGGACCTAGCTTAGTGTAAACTATCGCGATCATCTCGATGATAATAAATATAAATATTTTTGAGCCTTGAGAGAAAGTATTTATGCTTTGAGAGAGGGAGCAAAAAAGAAGATTGTAAGTCATTCTTTAGGAGACACACTCCTATTACCCAGAAGTATAGCAATTGAAGTTATTGAGGAGATGTTTACAATGGATCATAAAATCTATTCTCGAGTTAGGGGAGATTTTTCCTAATCAGCAACTATTAGACCTGCTTTCGTTAAGATCTCTTATCTATATCTCTTTTTAATTCACATATATCTTTAATCTCTTATAGGTGGTCAACACAGAGGCGCCTAGGAAGTATATAATACCTACTATTCCAAACATCTCAATACCGATATCGTAAGAGTGAGTCAGCGCCAATAAGTAACCAAAGAATATCGGTAATACTATTCCCCATAAGGTCTCCCAAAGACCAATATGACCTCCCCATTGACCAGCGTATTCCTGTGGCACTATGAACGAAGGGGCACCCCATTGTATCCCTGACCACCTCAAGAAGAAGAAAGTAACTGAAAGCATAGCTATAGCTTCAGCAGTTGAAGTAGTCAGTGTTGCGACAAGCAAAAGCCCAATTGTTACGGAGAGCGAACTTACAGCAAATCCTAGCTTTAGTGCGAAGTTAGCTCCCTTTCTCTTTATAAGGCTATCTATGATAAAACCGCCAGTTATTTCACCAACGAATCCAAAACCCCATATCAATGCTAAGGAGTATAAAGTTAATGATAGGCTAAGATGCCTAGCGTAATAAAGGTATTCTGGTAGCCAAGTGAACAGACCAAAGAATATTCCAGCCTGAGCACCTAAACCCATCATGTAAGCCCAATAGTCCTTGGTCTTAAACCAGTAAATAACTGGTACCTTCTTCTGCTCTACGCTCACCTCTTGGTTATTCCTTATGTATTCCAGCTCTTCCCTCGAAATCCCCGGATGCTTTTCAGGAGAATCATGGACTACGAACCTCAAGATAACTCCTAAAAGTATTGAAACTATGCCAACAGCTACTAGAGCTATCCTCCAGGCTATGGTAGTTGGTAAGAACAGTGTAAACCAGACGAGTACTAGAGAGCCTAGAACAACACCTACGTTAACTCCCGCATCACCTATAGTCCCTCCCCTAGCCTTTTCGCTCCTGGTAAGCCAGTTTGCAGTGACCTTAGTCACTGCTGGAAATCCTGCAGCTTCTACAACTCCCAATAAGACCCTGGCGAAGATCAAATAGAGGGCTGAGGTAGCTAAAGCTGTAATGAGCTCCACTACTCCCCAGCCCATAACGAAAGAGCTTAGCACTTTTCTTGGTCCGTATCTATCCAACAAATATCCAACGATAGGATTCATTATCAGATAACCGTAAAGAAAACCGTTGCCTATTAACGCTATTTCTATTGGATTTAAGGAAAAGAGCTTTGTCAATATTGGTTCTGCTGCTGGTACAATACCTCTATCTATGTAATCTATAGTTATTATAGTAAACATCAAGCCAACTATAGTCCACCTAAGGTTACTTGATGCCATCATTATAGAAAAATAAGTTTCGAATATAAACTTTGTCTAAAATAATTTTAAAGTAATTATTGTATTCTTATTACGGTTTTTATATTTGAATCGTCCAAAATTAAAGACTTTAACTCATTTAGGTTGCTAAGTCTATCCTCCACTTTGGTTACAAGCCTTAAATACTCTCTTTGGTGGGTATAAAGGAGTCTGCTAGCCTCTATGAAGTCTGATGGGTTATAGATTATTGAACCCTTTACCGTTAACTCCCTCCTTATAAGTACATCCCTATGAAACTTTAGGATATCGCTACCTAAACCTGTAATTACTATCTCTGAACCTGCAGGAATTCTATCCATTGCAGACTCGATCTCCGCTACACTCTTTTCATCACCAACAGTGTCTAGTATGTTTATCGGTTCATCATCAATAGCCTCTGTTAGGGAATGAAATACTTTTAATCCAAGTTCCCTAGCAATCTTTAACTTTTTATCGCTCTTCTCTACAGCAGTTACATCACTAAAGCCCAAAAGATGTGCCGTCTCATAAGCTAAGGAGCCAGTACCTCCTAAACCAATTATTACTAACCTCCTCCTCGGATCGCTGAACTTCTTAAGGGCGTGAACACCAACAGCTGTTGGTTCAACTAATGGGCCTAGCTCTTCTCTCATATCCTTTGGCAGTTTAAGGAGAAATTTGGGTTCAACTATCATATACTCTGAAAGTCCCCCATCTTCTCTAACCCCTATCATCCTCTTATTCCTACAGGCGTTGTAATTACCGTACTTACATTCTATACACTCTCCACAATAGTAGTTTGGATAAAGTGCAACATAGTCTCCCTTTTCTAACCTCTCGCCCTTCATATCTGTTCCTGAACCTTCAACCACATAACCAGAGATTTCATGACCTAGGGCGATTGGTCTTGAAAACCACTTACCTGAGACTATTGACTTATCAGTCCCACAAACGGAATAAAAGATAGGTTTGATCTTAACGAAGCCTTGTCTTAGTGGTTCATCAGGGGTAACAACTTTTTGGAAGTCTTTTCCATCAAATATTATCTTCCACAAGATGATCAACTAAAGGAGAAAAGAAGAGCATTAAAAAGTTTTGTATTAGCCTTTGATGAGTGTTGTATCAACTATACATTTATTGCCAAATCTTATTCCCCTTGTCTAACCCTAGGCCACCAGTTATGCTTCTTCAGCACTGACATTATAGCTGGTACTAATATTGGCCTGACAATGAAAGTGTCAAATAATACCGTGAAGCCAACGGCAAAGCCTATCTCCTGAAGGAACCTCATGTCTGTGAACATTAGAGAGAAGAACGCCCCTGAAAGTATTAATCCAGCGGCTGTCACAACAAGCCCTGTATTCTTTACCCCTTTTATGATCCTCTCATCTTCCTCCCCTTTCTCCTCAATTATCCTTAATATTATAAACATGTCGTAATCTATACCAAGGCTAAACAATAAGGCAAAGACGATCAGAGGTGATAGCCAATAGGTGCTGTTGAACACTAAATCCATAACCCCTACCCCAACTAAGGAGCTGACCAGGAGGGTTAGCGCAAGCCTTATAGGTACAATAACTGAGCCCAAGACGAAGAATAGGTAAACAGTTATCAGAAGGATTGTAAGGGGTAAGACCTCACTATAGTAAAGATTTACAGTGTTATCAACTATATCTATCCTCTGAGCGTTACTACCCACTACCATGTAGCCCTCTTCAATCAAATGCTTAGTGAAGTTTATTGCACCTTTACTGAAGACAGGGTAAGGTATATATAGAACAGCCAAAGTGTAGTTGTGACTATAAAAGCCGTTAACATACTCGCTCTTGTTAAGGATAGTTTTACCAATTGAGAAGGAGCTATAAGCCAATCCCCCTCTGTCTATCACTTCTTTGGCTAATGAAACTATCTTAGCGTAGGAGGAGTTAGGACTGCCATTTATTATAACGTAATCAACGCTATAGTTGTACAGAGAAGATAAGAGCCTCAAACCTTCGACTGTTTGTGAACTGCTGGCTACTATCTCGTTTACAAAGAATGAAAGCCTCGCCCTTTAGGGCGGGGAGGAGGTCAGGGAAACACACAAGGGGAATTATGAGGTCTTGAGACAAAAGTTCAACCTACCATCAAAGGTCGCTCAGGACTGCTATAGGGACGCTATAGCGATATACAAGTCTTGGTTGAAGAACCCTAAGCGTGGTAGATACCCAATTGTACGCAAAGTGTCTGTCTTGCTAACACCAGAACTGTTATACTCTATTGATTTAAACAAGATGGTAGTAAGGATAGCAGGAGTTGGTGAGTCGCAAATAGTAGGTTATCCAAGGAACTTGCAAGAATACAAGGACTGGGAGATTAGGGAGGCTAGGTTAGTATTGAGGGATGGGAAAGTGTACTTAAAGGTTTCTCTTCTCAAGAGCTGGAAGGAACCAGAAGTTAATGACGGTGTAGCTGTAGATGTAAACATGGCTGAGGTCGTGGTCGGTAAGGACGATGAAAAGTACGTTAGGATACCAACTTGATGATGCTCATCATTACAAGTCATTAGCTGAGAACCTACAGAAGAAGTATGAAGAGAGGTATAGGGAAAACGAAAGGATTCTAAACAGGGTTAGGCATTTCAACAAAAAGGCTAAGAACATCTTGGAGGACTCCGCAAGAAAGGTAGGTAAGTGGATTATTGAAGTAGCTAACTCACTAAACGTCTCTGTCATCTTCTTAGAGGACTTAAACAACTTAATTAAGTGAGTGAAGAGACTACAAAGTGAGTTTAGGAATATACTGTACTTGATGCATTACCGTAGGATTCAGTACTGGATCGAGTGTCAAGTAAAGAAGCACGGTCTTAAAGTTATCTATGCAGACCCTCATTATTCCTCAACTAAATGCCCAAAGTGTGGGAAAGAAATGAAAGAGGTTGCCCATAGGTACTTCCGCTGTCCTTGCAGTTATGAGAACGACCTCGACGTGATTGCAATCATGAATATTTATGGTTCTCTGACCCTTTTAACTGCCCCAAGAGATGTAGCATCGATGAGGGGAACCTCTAAGGGGAGGAAGTCAGTTCATATCTACATTTTAAGGCTTGATGAAGTCTGCAATTTTTAACTTATTAGATAGCAGGATAGAGCTAACATATGCGTTAGAAAAGACACTAATCAAACTCAATGCCATAATTAACATTACAATTAGAGGAGTTAGTAAACCAAGTAACGCTAGTCCAATACCTATAATATTAAATGAAATTGCTAATAAAACATTCCTCTGGATCGATCCTATTACGGAATTGGAAGTGGAGAAAACTTTAGGGATTAGCCTTAAATCGTTATATAAAATTAAAATATCCGCAACATTCTTGGTCACATCTGTTGAAGAAGGTACTGCAATTCCCAAATCTGAGGCTGTCATAGCTGCTGCATCATTTATTCCATCACCTATATAGGCAACTCCAGGTATTAATTTTTTCACCATTTCGAATTTTTTCTCAGGAGACAATCCATGATAACATTCCATAATTTTCAATTTATTACAAACATCTTTTACAGTTTCCCTACTATCACCACTTAAAAGAACTAAATTATATTTTTTACTCAAAGATTTTACTATTTCCAGCGCTTCATCTTTAATCTCATCTTTAATCTCAATTATTCCTTTATGCTCTTTATTTACCGCAATATATATTATGGAAAGATTTTTTGAAACAGTTTCACTTACATAAACTCCTTGCATTGTAAGAAACTCCTTTTTACCTACGAGCACCTCTCTACCATCCTCTAGCACGCCCATAATACCATATCCTGGAAACTCCCTATACTCCTTGACTTTAAGTAACCTAATCCTCCTCTTCTTGGCTTCATCTAGAATTGCCTTAGAGAAAGGATGAATTGAATTATTTTCAACTGATGCTACGATTTGTAATAACTCATCTTCATCTATTCCAATTGGTACAATATTTTTAACTTTAGGAATTCCATACGTTAATGTTCCAGTCTTGTCAAAAATTATTGTTTTTATTATCTTAATTTTATACAATGAATTTATATCCTTAATTAGGATACCCTTCTTCATATATTCTGAAAAAGATAATAAGGCAGCTGAAGGGATCGTAAATCCGATAGCGCAGGGATAGCCTATAACACCTATATAAAGAGCATTAACGACCGCGTTTTCAAAAGCTGGACTTATTGTAAAACTGAAGAAAGTCAGGTTGACTATTAATTTTATTATAAAAATGGCGAACGTCAAGATTATCACAAATGGGACCCAATACTTTGAGATAACCTTATCATAAAATGTCATTATCGACGATCTATACCTTTTAGCCATATTTATCAATCCTAACAGCCTTGATGCATAGGTCTTGGTATAATCAGAAGTAACCTTTATCACTAATACTCCACTTCCATTCGTGGATCCCCCTATTACATAATCTCCTTTAGATTTAGGAATGAGTTCAGACTCTCCAGTTATCATTGCCTCAGAAACTTCAGAGTTTCCATCAATTACGATGCCGTCCAATGGGATTCTCTCCCCCGGTTTTACCTTTACTATATCACCTATTCTAACATCTTTAACGGGGATTAATCTCTCCTCACCGTTTTGCATAATTACTCTAGCCATGGGAGGTCTAATCTCTAAAGCTCTTCTTAAAGACTTATCAGCCTTGTATCTAATCAGTGCACCCATCCAACCGGATGATATGTGAATTGAGGTCAAGATCGATGCTATTACAAAAAAGGGTAATAAGTTGCGAAGGGTTAATAGAGTGCCTATAACCCCTAATATATAGGCGTTAATTGAGGATATGCCATAAAGCACATGTTCATTAAGGATCTTTTTCCTTAATGCATATAACGCACCTAAATGTATAGGTTTTGCTAAATAAAAGAGGTTAATAGATGTTAAGAAGATTAAAAGTGAGACATATAGTACATAACTTGGTTTGACCATCATCAAAACTAAAAGTGATGAGGAGATAGCTATACTTATAAGTGATCTAATCTCGTTTTCCCTCAAAATCTTATAACTAAAAATAGAGCCAATATCCTCAGAGACGTAGTAACCGAGGCGCTCTATCTCCCTCCTTATAATTTCCTCATTTAACCGTGCAGGATTATACTTTACAATTACTTCTCCAGTCTCTAATATTACTTTACAGCTATTTACACCGTTAAGTTTCTTTAATCCATTCTCTATTGTTGAAGCACAGAACACGCAGGCCATTCCACCAACAGTCAATGTACATACTTTTTCCTCTTCCGATTTGCTCATATGATAGAGTTAGTATAAAAAATATATAAACTATAAAGTTTATAGTTCCATAGGTGATATAGCTGAGTAAAGTTTTATGTCCTTTTCAAGACCTCTTATTGAGAATATCAAGGAAATGGAATTTCCTCATATTATATTTAATTGGAAAATATGAGCCTATACACTTTAACGAGCTTCTTAGGATAATTAACGGTATAACACCGAAGGCGTTGTCTGACTCATTAAAGGATTTACAAGAACTTGGGCTAATTAAAAAACATATAATCAATTCATCACCCCCAACTACGGTATACTACTTGACCGATGCAGGAAAGGAATTAATTAAGAGCATAATACCTTTATTCAAATGGTTGGCTGAATATACTAATAATAGGGATTGTCCAATAATAGGAGACTTGAATGATACCTAAATTCTCAGTTTGAGAATATGCGCATATATAGGTATCTATAAGTTTGGATATAGATTACAGTTCAAAGAAAGTCGATTCATAACTTATCTTATTGCCGTTGTCAGCAGTTTCGGTTAACTCGTTAAGTTAACATAGCTTTATATTAATATCTTATACAATGCTGAGACCAAAGGAGGTATGCGAGAGACTAGGCATATCCTACACTACACTGTGGACTTACGTCAAACAAGGCAAGATAAAGCCAGTAGTCCTAGAGAGCGGGAAGTGGAGGTTTAGGGAGGAAGACGTAGAGAGGTTGATGGGCATAACAAGGAAAAAGAAGGTAGTCCTCTACGCTAGAGTATCCTCTGACACGCAAAAAGACGACTTAGTTAAACAAGTA
>JAPNVD010000015.1 GCA_026627305.1 Sulfolobaceae archaeon | reverse complement strand
TAATCCAAACTATTGGGCAATGAACGCCTCTAACATTCCAGCAGTAGCCCAACCAGCCCACATTCCTGTTATAGTCATTTATTATGGTTTATCACACACTGATAGGGTTGAGGACTTTGACTCTAACACTGCCCAGATTTCCTATGTTAGTGTTCCATTCATTGGACAAATGTATTCAGGTTATAAATACAAGGGTGTTCCGTTTAGTGCAATATTTAAGAACTTTGGAGCTACACCTGGAGTACTTTACATATCTATGAACACTGAAGTGTTCCCAACTAATATTACAGACTTTAGGTTAGCTCTTGTTCATGCAGTTAACTATTCTGCCTTGCTTCACATATTCTCATTTAATGGTACAGTATTAGCTGAAGAATTCTTAGGTCCAATTTCTCCTCAGTATCCTATTTATAATGAAGTTATGGCGATGGATCATCTACATCCTTATAATTACAACCTATCTTTAGCACTCCACTACTTGAATGAGGCTGGATATGAGGGTCACTTCTACGTTGTATTACCAAATGGTACAATAATCGGTGATTCTAGTGGTACTCAGTTGCCTACCCTCCCAATTTATGCACTAGCTCCTTTAACTCCGTTAGAGCAGGAAGAACTGGAGATAATTGTTGATAATCTACAACAAATAGGTATTTCCGCTACTGTAAGGCTAGTAACGCCTTCTGTAACTGATGAATGGACTACGCCACAGTCGACTCCTGCGTTAGTAGATCTAGGTTGGATTCCTGATTGGCCTGACCCCATATATCAACAGTTAGTAGTGCAGACTGATGTAGAATATGGTGGTATTTCTGGTAACTTAGCATGGGTTAACGTTAGCTGGATAAATAACGTAGAAACTTACTTACCATTTATGACTAACGCTACTAACCAGACATTATTAGTTGCAAAGATCTATGCATTCTTATATAACTACGCACCATATTTAGATTTGCCATATCCTGATACATACTTCTTCGTCCAGCCATATGTAGCTGGATTTGTGTATAACCCATTCGTAGGCTACTGGTATAACATGATATACTATACTACATATACCTACACGGCAATGTCTTAAAATAAAGGAAAGAGTGCTTTTTTATTTCCCTTTTTCCTGTATAATTAAGATGTCAGAGAACTTCGTTATTGTTTTAGATCATCCCCTAGCTCAAGCTATTTTAACTACGTTAAGGGACAAGAATACAGATCAAATAACCTTCAGAAAAGGTTTAGTGAAGCTAGGTAGGATCATGGGTATTGAGATTACTAAATATATGGATAAGGAGAAAATTTATGTTGAAACGCCGTTAGGAGTAAAGGCTGAGGGTATAAAGATAGTGGACATGGATAACGTAGTGATAGTAACTATTTTAAGGGCAGCCATGCCCTTCGTTGAGGGTTTGATAAAGATATTCCCGATGGCAAGACAAGGAGTGGTAAGTGCGAGGAGAGTTGAAGAGATAGGAATGCAAAAGGACTATGTATTTCCTATAGATATTTTTTACGTAAAACTCCCCAAAATAAAGCAAAACGATACTGTAATAATTGCTGACCCCATGATCGCAACTGGCTCTACTATGATTAATGTTATAAGAAATATTTCCCTTGAAACCATATTGCCTAAAAGGATTTTCATTGCAGGAGTAATCTCAACTAATATAGCAATTAATAGGATTAAAGCGGAGCTAGCGGCTAAAGGTCTTCTGAGTAGAAGTAAGCTCTTTACTGTTAGTATAGATCCTGAAATAAACGATAAGGGCTACATTGTTCCAGGTCTAGGGGATGCAGGGGACAGGGCATTTGGTCACGAATGATATAGCAGATAAGTTAACGATGCTAAAACAATAATAGAACCTACTATTTGATAGATTGAAGGAATTTGTTTAAATAACGGTATAGCCAGTAGTGTAGCTACAACTGGTTCTAGGATTTCCATTAGGCTAACTATCTGTGGTCTTATTTTGTTGGAAATGTAGATGTAACTTCCATGCCCTATTAAGGTAGGTATAAATATCAATCCTGCTAGGGCTTCTATGCTCCTTAGATTGAGATCCCCTAAACCAGTGAAGATGACTATAGGTCCTAAAAATATTGAAGCGGATAAATATATGGATGAAGTGAGCTCAAATGAATTTTCGTAGTTATATCGCCTGAGATCTAAAGTATAGAAGGCCATGAAAAGTGCAGCAAATAAGGCCAACACGTTTCCCAAAACGTAATTTATCACTATAGGATAGTTCATTATTACTATTCCAACTAACGCTATCGATATAAAAACTATATCGTAAACAGGCACTCTCTTATGAGTAAATAAAGAGATCAAAAGGATAAATATTGGAGTAGTTGACACTAACACTGTTGAACTGTTTACTGTCGTAAAGTCTAGGCTTAGGATAAATAAGATCATGTGAGCTGCTAACAGCAAACCTGGCAACATAGTCTTTGGTATATCTCTTAGCTTCAGCCCTAAAGGGGATAGTATTAATCCTGAAATAAAGAATCTAAAGAATGCTATAGCATCAGGGGTGAGATTACACAGCTTTATGAAGATCGCAGCAGTGCCGAACGATATTCCGCCAATAATTATTAGAGCCTTTGCCAACCTATTGCCCATTGTTATAATTTTATAATGTTCAAATTAGACCTATATATGTTATGCTTAAGGTAGTTGATGGTCACGTCCACCTGGGTTTTTCTAAAATGCCTGAACGTTGCTATACCTTTCTAAAGCTCATAGGATTTAATGATCAGAACGTAAAGCCTAACGAATTGAAATTGAGCGATGATAATATTGAAATTGAAAGGATTATTTTAATACCCTCCTTCCCTTGTGGAACCTCTGAGTGTACAGATGGCTTTTATCAACAGGTAAAATGGATAAAGGGATTTGAAGACAGGTTCTCAGTTGCAGGTACTGTAAACCCTAATTGTGATATCGATGTAAGAAAGGAGTTAGAAAATCAATATTCTTTGGGAGCCGTAGCGATAAAGTTGCACCCAGTACATCACTGGTTTAAGCCCAATGATTATAGGCCTGAAGAGAGAGGGCTTAAGAACTTGCAATACGTCTACGAGTTCGCAGAGGAGTACAAGTTGCCCGTAATTATACATACAGGAACTAGTATAACAGTTAACGCTAGGAATAAGTATGGAGACCCCATTTACGTAGATGATGTGATTAAGGACTTTAACATAACGATAATTCTAGCCCATTCAGGAAGACCCCTGTGGACTGAGACTGCTTTCTACTTGGCTAAAAATTTTGATAACGTTTACTTAGATATATCCTCAATACCACCTAAAAGGTTAAGAGAGTACTTACCAAGGATTGATGAAGTCGTAGAAAAGACCGTTTATGGGAGCGATTATCCTAATTATATGAATCAGACATTAATAGGACATGCATTAAAGATGGCAGAAGTGGTAAACTTTGATGAAAAAATTATGAGAGATAATATATTAAAGTTGATAAAAATCCATTAAATTGGCTTAGTAACTGCACCTTCTGAAGCCTGCGACACTAATGAGGCATATTTTGCTAGTAATCCCCATTTATATCTAGGTTCTTTAGGTTTCCAATCCTTGAGCCTTTTCTCTATAACCTCTTGTGAGACCTCTAACTCTAACCTTCCATTCTCCACGTCTATAAGTATCTTATCTCCATTTTCGACTACAGCTATTGGACCTCCAACTGCTGCCTCAGGTGCCACATGTCCTACCATAGGTCCCCTGGTTGCTCCTGAAAACCTTCCATCTGTAACTAGAGCTACATTATTTAATCCAGCCCCCATAATGGCAGCAGTCACCCTCAGCATTTCAGGCATTCCAGGACCTCCCTTAGGTCCCTCATATCTTATAACCACAACCATCCCCTCTTTAACCTCATTGTTTTCAATACCCTTAAATGCATCATCTTCTGAATCATAAACTATTGCTTGACCTTCAAATCTAGTTATGTTAGTAGCCGCTACCTTTATTACAGCCCCCTGAGGAGCTAAAGAACCCTTTAAAATCCTAATACCACCTGTAGGCTTGAAGGGATGTTTAACATCTCTAACTATATTATCGTGAGGTACATTAGGTAATTTATACTCCTCTAAGGCCTCTTTCATCGTCTTGCCATGAACCGTTAGAACATCACCGTTGAGCAGACCTCCTTCAAGTAGCTTTTTAAGTACTAATGGAACTCCCCCTACTGCATCGAGGTCAGCCATAACATAATCTCCTCCTGGTCTTAAGCTCGCTATTAATGGGACTCTTTTAGAAATCCTGTCGAAGTCATCAAGGGTTAACTTCACACCAGCTTCTCTAGCTATGGCTAATAAGTGTAATACCGCATTCGTTGACCCACCTGTTGCCATTAATAATGTTATAGCGTTTTCGAAAGCCTCGTAAGTCATGATATCCCTAGCCTTTATACCTAATTCTATCAATTGAGATATTGCTTTTCCGGTCTCTCTTACGTACATGATCCTCCTAGATGAAGTAGCAGTAGGAGACGCACTCCCTAATAGTGACATCCCTAGAGCTTCTCCGATAGAAGCCATCGTATTTGCTGTGAACATTCCTGCACATGTGCCTACAGTTGGATGAGCCCTCATCTCCACCTGCAGAAGCTCATCCTCGCTTATCTTCTTACTCAAATAAGCCCCTATGGCTTCATGAACGTCTTCTATAGTTAGTTTCATCCCTTTATAGAATCCTGGTTCAGCTGAACCGCCATAAACGTATATTGAGGGCACATTGAGCCTTGCCATCGCCATTAACATCCCTGGAGTTGTCTTATCACACCCGCCTATCCCTATTAACGCATCAAACGCATGAGCATTAAACTGTGCCTCTACCATATCTGCTATTAGATCTCTGCTCACTAAACTATACCTCATTCCCTCAGATCCCATTCCTATATTATCATTAACGACCATAGTTGGGTAGACTAGAGGAGTAAGACCCACTTGCCTAGCACCTTCTTTAGCCACATTAGCTAACATTAACGTATGATAATTACAAGGACCTGCCTCGCTCCACGCTGTAGCAACAGCCACTAATGGCTTGTATATATCTATATCGTTAAGCCCTATAGACCTTAAAAAAGCTCTATGCGGAGCGTTTAATACACCATGATACCTTGAAGGACTACGGAGTTCATACTTTTTACTTGACTGCATTGCATTTTATATAAAAAAGAGAAAATAAAAAACATTTAGGTAAACCTGTTATTAGATCTTAGATGTGATCTCTTCTAGTTCTAATAGAATCCTCCAATTATTGTCTATTTCTTCGTACATCTTCTTTATCATTTCAGGAGTTACCTTTTCGAACCTTCCCTGCAATTTTAAGTATTCTTCAAGAGGTGTTCTGTTCTTCTTATTTGCATAAGGTCTACTCGTAGGACTTATCCTTATCTTACCGTTTTCAGCCTCAAATAATATCCACATACCCGTCTGCACTGCAAGCTTTGCCACCTCAACAGTCATTCCTGGGTCAAACCTCCAACCCACTGGGCATGGTGCGTGCAGGTGTATATACTTAAACCCTTTGATCTGTTGGGCTTTCTTTAACTTCTCTATGAAGTCTATAGGATAACCAACACTGGCTGTAGCTATATAGGGCACTTTATGAGCCCACATTATTAATGGTAAATCCTTCTTCTGTTCCTGTTTACCCTTAACTGTGGTAGTAGTCCAAGCACCAAAGGGTGTTAGTGAACTCCTCTGGATTCCAGTATTCATATACGCCTCGTTGTCTGCCACTATATGAATAATATTATCGTTTCTTTCAGCTGCACCGCTTAAAGACGCAAAACCTATATCTGCACTGCCACCGTCTCCAGCCCAAGAAACCACTATAGCATCTTTGCCTCTTAACGCTAAAGCGGTTGCTAAACCAGCTGCAGCTGCAGGAGAGGCAGCAAACGCTATATTAAGTAAAGGCATATTAATTCCAGTTTTAGGCATTAACCCTTGAATCACTGAAGTACATCCTGCAGGTACTACCAGTACTGTCTTATCCTCAAAAGCCATTCCTACATATCTTAATCCCATATTTAGTGGACATCCAGGACATGCAGCATTGCCTGGCAACAAGTACTTCTTTTTAGTTAAATCCTGTAGCCTTATCATTGAAGCTCACCCCCTATGTAAAAGTTTATAAGCTTCTTGAACTCCCCTTCTTTCTCCACTTCACTTATCAATCCCTTGACAACCTCACTAAACATATTGAAGTTCACATCTTCTCCTCCTAACCCTGCTATAACATCAGTTACTGGAACATTTCTTATCCTATAGCCTAAGTCTAAGAATATAGGTCCGCCAGAGCCCATCGATACTGCCCTATCAAAGACTATAACTCCTTTAGCGTTACTCAAATATTTTGCAACTTCTTCATCTGGGAATGGTCTTACAAACCTCAGCCTGAAAAGACCAACCTCATAACCATTATCTCTTAATATATCCACCGCCTCTTTCATATCTCCAGTCCAAGCGCCCATACCTACTATGAAATATTTAGCATTTTCACACCTATAACATTCGACTAGATCCCCACTGAACCTCCCTGTAAGTTTCTCCCATTCCCTAGCCGTTTGCCTTATAACTTCCTTAGCGTTTTGCATAGATTTCCACATATCATACCTTAACCTCGCGTGAACTACCGCTGTAGAAGGCAAATTACCCATGGATATTGGGTTACCTGGCTCTATTATGTATGGCTGCTTTCTTTCTGGTAAGAACTGATCAACTATCTCCTGATCCGGTATATCTACTGGCTCTGAAGTATGTGTTAATATGAAGGCATCTAGTCCAACCATTCCAGGTAGGAACACTCTTTCATCCTCAGTAACTCTGAACATCTGTATTAGCATATCGAGTACTTCTTGATTATTTGCAGCCATTGCTATTAGCCATCCAGTATCTCTTTGATCTAGCAAATCGCTATGCTCATCCCAGATGTTCCATGGAGGTCCTAACACTCTAGTCCCAACAGCCATAACTAAAGGTATCCTACTGTTAGCTACCCACCAGACCATTTCGTGCATATATAGAAGACCTTGAGACGAAGTGGCTGTGAAAGCTCTTACTCCTCCAGCTGCTGCACCATAAGCTGCTGCCAACGCAGAATGCTCGCTCTCTACCCTTATCATAACAGCGTCCATCTTTCCAGTCTCTATATATTCATCTAATTTCTCAACTATAGTAGTCTGGGGAGTAATAGGATATGCTGAGACTACCTTGACTCTAGCTAATCTAGCGGCTTCGGCAACGGAGTAATTTCCAGTGATTACTTTAATATTCTTCTGGGTCTGAACCATCATAGCTCGCTCACCATCTCAATTGCTTTTGTGGGACATTGACTTGCACAAATACCACAACCTTTACAATAATCATAATCAATCCTTATGTCGAATTTTCCATCCCCTTCTATAATATCTAGCACACTCTCTGGGCAATAAAGCCAACAGAGCCTACATTTTATGCATTTATCCATATGTACTACAGGCCTCTTAAGCCGCCATGTGCCAGTTAATCCTTGTGAACCTAAACTAGGATATGAAATAGGGACCTCAACCAATTAAACTCACCTCCTCATAAGCTTCAATTGCTGCCTTAGCGTTTAGCTCCCCTTTGGGGAGCCTTGCCTTTATTTCCTCAACTAGAGAATTCAAACTAACAACACCCGTAACTTTAACTAAGGCCCCCAATATAGGAGTATTAACTAGGGGCCAACCAGAAAGTACCAAACCATGGGATACGGCTATTTTACTGGCATCAACAGCATAACCCTTAACTCCTTCAGGAAGCTTAATATTACTTTCACTTTTTGAGGAATTTATTAATACAATTCCATTCTTCTTTAAACCTGCATAAACATCCACTAACCTAATTAAAGCAGAGTCTAAAACTACAACCACGTCTGGCTCTCTTATACCTGACCTAACCTTTATATCCTTTCCAATCCTTGCATATGCAACCACTGGTGCACCTCTTCTCTCAGCACCAAACAGAGGAATTGCCTGCCCTTGTAAGCCATCTCTAAGTGCGGCACCAACCAGGAGTTCTGCAGCAGTTACTGCCCCCTGACCACCCCTACCATGAAATCTAATTTCCAACATCAAGTTATTATATAGTACTTAAAGTTATTAAACTCACCTATAAAAACATTTAATTTTTTCAATTTTATTCGCTATAAATATTAATTAAAAGCTAACCATTTATACTAGGCTCTACAGTATACTCTTTTATGAAGTACATTGGTAAACCCATTAGAAGGGTAATTGAGGATAAACCGCTTATAACGGGAAGGGCAGTATTTGTAAACGATATCTCGTTTCCGGGTACACTATATGCGGTGTTCATTAGAAGTCAATATCCTCACGCAAGGATCAAATCAATAAAATGCCCTGATAATTGTTTTACTGCAAAAGATTTCCCAGCTGATATAGGTTTTGCCAATGATGAGGCAGTATTTATGGGACAACCCATTGCAGTAGTTTTAGCAGAGGACGAATATACAGCTAGAGATTTGGCTGAACAAGTTGAGGTCGAATATGAACCATTAGAGCCAGTAGTTGATCCTATTAAGGCAATGGATGAGAGTTCTCCCAAAGCAAAAAGCGACTTAAAGAGCAATATCTACAAGGAGGATAAAATAGAAGGCGGAGATGTAGATAAAGCGTTTTCTAAGGCTTACAAGGTCATTGAAGGAACATTAATTAATCAGAGGGTGATTCCTACACCAATAGAACCTAGAGGCGCTATAGCTTACTACGATGGAAGAAGATTAACTATATGGAGCAGCACTCAAAGTGCATTCTTTTTAAAGAGAGCAGTAGAGGAAGTAGTATCTAAACTTGGAGTATACGATGTAAGAGCAATTCAACCCTTCGTAGGTGGTGCGTTTGGAAGTAAGATAAGGATATATGCTGAAGAATTAGCTATAGCTTCTCTAGCTGTGATGTTAAAGAGACCTGTAAAATGGTTCAACACTAGAACAGAGGAAATGATGAGCGGAAATCATGGTAGGGACATGAGGTTAAGGTTTAAGGCAGCGTTCGATGAATATGGGCATTTATTAGGAATAGATGCTGATTTAATATATGATCTAGGGGCACCGATACCGAGGATGATAGATGCATCCTTTGGTATGGCTAAAACAGCAGCACAATTATTGTCAGGAAGATATAGAGTTGAAGGGGTAAGAGTTAGAATTTACGGAGTTGTAACGAATAAGACTTATATTGCAGCATATAGGGGTGCAGGAAGACCAGAGGGAAATTATTTCATGGAGAGAATAATGAATTTAGGGGCTAGGGCACTAAGTATCGATCAATATGAAATTAGGGAGAGAAATATAATTCCAGAGGTTTATAGGTATACTACGATTACAGGTCTAATATATGATAGTGGAAAATACCTTGAGCTCTTAAAAGAGGCGAAAAATTACTATAACCAATTACTGATAGAAAGGGATAAATTAAGAGCTAAAGGGGAATTAGCGGGGGTAGGTCTAAGCGTTGTAAACGAGATTGCATCATTTGGACCTTATCTCACTGCTAAGGTCAAAGTCTTGAGGAATGGTAGAATTCAGGTGATAAGTGGAGCTGGACCTCATGGTCAAGGAGACGCAACTGCTTATGCGCAAATAGCAGCAGAGATCTTTGATGTAGATATTAATAATGTTGACGTCATATGGGGAGATACTGATCTAATAGCAGATGGAAACATAACTGCAGGCAGTAAGTCATTAACGGTTGGAGGCTCAGCAGTTTATGAGGCAGCAGTTAGACTTAAAGACAAACTGATTAAAGTTGTAGCTGAAAAGCAAAAAGTAAGCCCAGACAAGATCACTTACTCTGAAGGGTATTTCATAAATACAGTAACAGGAGAAAAGGAGAGCCTAGCTGATGCGTCAAATGATGCTCTTAATATGGGCATAATGCCTGAGGAGATGTATTCATATGTAATGAAAGACTATACTTCTCCTTATGGTGTTCATATGGCTTTAGTTACAGTAGACCCAGAAGTTGGCAGGGTTGATATATTGAGGTATATAGGCATTGATGATGTTGGTGTAGTAGTAAACCCACTATTGGCTGAGGGACAAGTACATGGT
>JAPNVD010000027.1 GCA_026627305.1 Sulfolobaceae archaeon | reverse complement strand
ACCATGTACTTGTCCCTCAGCCAATAGTGGGTTTACTACTACACCAACATCATCAATGCCTATATACCTCAATATATCAACCCTGCCAACTTCTGGGTCTACTGTAACTAAAGCCATATGAACACCATAAGGAGAAGTATATTGTTTAAATGGAAATGAATAGCCTTCCTCTGGTAGTATTCCCATATTTAATGCCATCGACGAAGCCTCAGCTAGAGTTACAACTTTCCCTGTCCTCCCTACTACGAATTTGCCCTCTCTATACTCGATATCCTCTGGTCTCACTTTCAATCCCTCAGCAATCACTTGAATTAATTTTTCCTTTAACCTCATGGCTGCTGTTTGGACAGCCGCACCTCCAACCGTTATGCTCCTGCTCCCTGCAGTGTAATCTCCCTCCGCTATTAGATCAGTATCTCCCCATAAGACGTCAACATTATCGATGTCTACATCAAATACCTCTGCAGCCACTTGAGCTAGTGCTGTGGCATCACCTTGCCCGTGTGGCGTTAAACCAGTAATCACTTGGATCTTGCCATGAGGTAATACCTTAACTTTAGCAGTGGAATAAGGACCAAATACTGCTATTTCCGTGGATAGTGTAACCCCTACTCCAGCTAGATATCCTTTGGCTCTTAACTGGTTCCTTTCGTTAATTAGTGACTGGTAGTAGGGTTTCGCTATCTTTAATAATTCGCTATATTTTCCGCTGTCATAATACATTCCAGTAGGTGTTACGTAATGATTTACTTCGGGTATTACGTTTTTCTCCCTGATCTCGAATGGATCAATACCAAGTGATCTAGCACCTAGAGTCATTATCCTCTCAATAAAGTATGTAGCCTCAGGCCTACCAGCACCTCTATATGCTGATAATATAGTTTTATTTGTGAAAACTCCATAAACGTTTATGTTTATATTACTAACCTTATATCTACCTGTCTGTAATCTAGCTGCGGTAGCAGCCATACCAAAACCTCCTTCATAGCTTCCCAATTCCCCTATTGGACCTCCTAGATCTATTACAATATCTCCACGTATTCCCAACAAGTTACCGTCCTTATCGAAAGCCGCTTCAAACCTAAACCTCATATCTCTGCCATGGTTAGTTGATCTCATATCATCCATTCTAGTATTGAACCATTTTATTGGTCTTCTAAGGACAACCGATAAGTAAGGGACTATAATTTCCTCCGGGTAAACAAAGCCCTTGCTTCCAAATGCTCCTCCTACATAAGGTTGAATTACTCTTATATCATAAACACCTAAAGGTGCTAAATACCTAAATAGCGTTCTTCTAATGTCATAAGGAACTTGTGTGCTGCTCCATACCGTAACCCTCTTACCGTCAAAGTAGGACACCACACCTCTAGGTTCCATGGCAGCTGGTATAACTCTCTGATTTACGAGCTCCCCCTTTATCACCTTATAGGCTTTTTTAAACGCGGAATCTACATCTCCTGCAACTACTGAGTCCCTAGCTCCAACATTTGTTGGTAGATCAGACCTAGCCTTAATCTCATCTTTCATTGCATCCCAAGGATTTAAAACATGGGGTAGAGGTTCGTATTCTACCTCCACTTTTTCAGCTAAATCTCTAGCGGAGTATTCATCCTCAGCGAGTACCACAGCTAATGGCTGACCTTCATATACCACTTCATCTTTTGCAAAACCAGTAACCTGAAAAGGAAAATCCTTAGCAGTATAACAGCCTTCAGAGCACTTTATCGATTTTATCCTTGCATGAGGATAAGGGCTTCTTATAAAATAGGCATAGAGTGTTCCAGGTAATTGGACATCATATACGAACTGACCCTTACCAGTTATTAATGGCGGATCCTCAATAATCCTCTTGACAGGCTTTCCGATGTAACGCATATGTTGGAATAGTTGAACCAGATAAAAAGGATTTTTGAAAACGCTGATAACTTATTGTTTTTTAATTCTCAAAACGTGAGTAGACTTCTCTTTTAACTTTAGCCTCAGCGGATTATCCTTAATATCTACATCTATAAGTGTATAGCCAGACGGATAATATATTAAGGCCTCTTTATCCTCAAATGTATGATTTAGGATCCCCACTAGATCCTCATTCTCGCCCTCCATATATACTACCTCAACACCTGCGGGTTCAGCAAAGTACTTTATTTCGATATTACTGACCTCAGCTAGTGACCTATAGAACTTTAAAATACCCATATTATAGTTCTTACCTTCCATCGACGTTAAGATAATACCTTCAAATGGAATATTGGATAAAACTGCGAACCCTTTTCCTCTCTTAGCTAAATATATGTTAAACTCGTGAGAAGGTACATGAGCTATAACTTTAGCATCAACCTCCTTGAACCTATAAGTCTTAAGGGAAATGGAGGAGCCCTCAACCCTTATTTTCTCACCCATCTTAATGGAACCAAACCTCTCTAAGAACTCTACCTCTATATCCTCAGGTAATATGAGACCACCTCCTCCAGCATTTAAATTAGGTTTAACACCAAACAGTTCTTCCCACATATGTGTGGCTGACATATGATAACCTGGAATTAATGTAGAATAGTAAACTACACCACCGTTTTCTACGAAATCTAATAGCCTTTTCCAAGTCGATGTTAATAGCCTAGAGATTGAAGGGATTAGGATTAGCTTATAGTTACTAAATTCCTCCTCCTCTCTTACGAAGGTGACGTTTATTCCTGATAACCTAGCTATGGTAAAGGATTGAGAGAGAAGCTTAGCTATATCATCCCTCATGTTTACTTCTCCTACGAATGGAAAATCCTTGTATAAAAATGAGGGCACAATTATCGCTGCTTCTCTCTTTGGTAATCTATATTCCTCTAACTTCACGCTCTTAAGGAATTTAGTGAAATCCTCAACTACGTTAGCTGAAGGTTTCCTTGATAAATCTTTCCTAAATATACCAAATGTTAGCTCATGGGGTTCCCATAAGTAGGGTTCGTCACTTTCATTCTTAAAGTCACTAAAGCACCAAATGAACGCACCTATTGTCCCATAAAATAGGGCAGAATGAAGTATGATATCGATAAAACCTGCTTGCGATTCTTCAGAATAAAGCGAAGTGGGATAGCCGAATTCTTCCAGTAATGTGGGAATTCCCGAGCTTCTACAATACTCCAAAACGCTCTCATAGGTTAAGGTATGCCTTATTGGGTCTTCATCATACCTGTATAGATGCGGGGAAGCATAGTCTATTATCCCCCTCAAGTTCTCGGGTTTAAGATAAGGTTGAGAGTAAAGAGAGACCGAGTCCCCTATCGAAACCAAATGATCCCTATCTATATCCTTTATAGCGTGATAAAGACTGCTAACCCATAATTTAAATTCTTCAACTGAACTCGGTTTTTTAACTAGCGTTATCTCGTTAGATAGTATCCAACCACCAATAGCCTTATGGTTCTTAAAGTTCTCAACTACCTGAGTTATGAACTTTTTAGCGTTTTCTATTGCCTTACTTGAATATATTTCATTATTTGGATCCCATGGTATTGGCCAATTTTTACCGCTCATGTGGCCTACTATAAATGTCAGAAATACCTTTATACCATATTTTTCGGCAATATCTAAAAACTGTTTAATCTTAATCTTACAATCCTCTTTTAACCTTCCATCATTATATGCGCAATCCTCATCAAGCAAGAATGTTCTAATAGCGTTTATTCCTATTTCCCTCATCTTAGCAAAATCATTCTCTATTTCTTCAGGGTTCCATCTTGACCAGAACTTTATATTTGAAACCTCAGGCCAATAATTTACTCCGATATAAAACGTCATCATAGTTAATATGTTCCAGCTAATTATTAAGTGCAAGCTTTACTTGTTAACACACTTTTATAAATTTTATATTTACCTGATTTAGATATATCTATATGCAACGGGAGTTTTATAGATACTTACCACTTCTAGCATCGATTTCTATAATTGCTATGTACATCGAAATGGTAGTATTACCCGCCCTGCCTACAATTGAAAACCAATTTGGAATTACAGAATCTGAAGCCTCTTGGATATTGTCTTCAGAGACGCTCGCAGGTATGGCTTTAGCTCCCTTTATTGGCAAACTAGCAGATTCTAAGGGGAGGAAAAAGGTACTACTTTACATTCTTATCATTTATACTATTAGTGTTTCATTGACATCATTAGCACCTACTTATGCATGGCTTTTGCTAGCTAGGTCTATTCAAGGTGTTGGATTAAGTATAAACCCGTTATCCTATACAATCTTAAGGGAAAGGTTAAGCGATAGAGAATTGCCTATCGCTCAGGGAATTATAGCATCTACTTTCGCAATTGGAGCCGCAATCGCTATACCTATTGGAAGTTATATCGCACAGTATTATAGTTGGCAACTAGCTTATCAAACAGCTATTCCATTTTTGATTGCGATAATTATTGCAGCTTACATTATATTGCCTTCGTCGTCTTTTGTAGAGAATGAAAATAAACTCGATGTAGAGGGAATAATTCTTCTCTCCTTAGGCTTTTTAGTATTAGGCATTGGCATAACTGAAGCGCCAAAATGGGGTTGGACATCAATACCTTTCATTGTAACCTTAGTAATAAGCTTCAGCTTTCTATACGCTTTTGCTAAGCATATTAATAGAACTGAGAACCCGCTAATAGAGCCTGAGGACTTCAAAAACCCTAACATAGCAGTGCCACTTATTTCCTCATTTGTGACAGGATTTGGATTATTCCTAACTTTTCAATCTTTAGTATTCTTGTTTGAGCTGCCTAAGCCGGTAGGCTATGGAATGACAATATTTGAGACTGGACTAACTATGGCACCAATTTCACTAATTATGTTGATAGGAGGTCCACTATTCGGTAAGCTAGTCCAAATTGTTGGATATAAGAGGATTATAATAACCAGTGCTTTTCTCACCTTAATATCATTAATATTCCTCTCTCTTATGATAACCACCCATATAACGGTTCCTCAACTGATGACAATACTCGTATTTGTACTTCTCTTCTCCTCTGGTATGAACGTAACTAGGATTACATTATTAGTGGCTTCTACATCTAGAAAGAGAATGGCTACAATAACAGGTACGAACACTGCAATGAGGCTCATGGGAAACACCATTGGACCAATAGTTGCAGGTTCTCTTGAGGATACCTTCAAGACTCCTATACTAGTTGCTATGTATAATAGTTTGCCCATATTCGCTTTCATACCATCTAGGACTTCATTCCAGTACTCCTTCTTAATAACCGCTATAACAGTAATTAGCGTAATAATCCTAGCAACAAAGATAAAAGAGATAATGCCAGTAGCGAGGAGGGAAGGAATAGCAGTAAACGGAAAATGATACTATAGCGAATTGTTAAATTAATAAACAAAAATATATCTTAGCTTAAGATTCACTTACATTATGAAAGCCTTAGCCTTCGATAAAAGCGGTTTAGAGAATTTAAAATACACAGATTATGAAGACCCTAAAGTAGGTCCTAACGATGTGCTCATAAGGGTTAAGATGGCTGGTGTAAATCCTGTTGACTTCTTAACAGTAACTAGGCTTAAGGTAAATCCAATACCTCACATTCCAGGAGTGGAGTTCGCTGGGATTGTGGAGAAGGTAGGAGAAAACGTAAAAAAGATAAATGTAGGGGACAGAGTTACTATTTATGGCAGGATTTACGATGGTAGTTGCGATATGTGCATGATAGGTTATGAGACCTTGTGTAGAAATGGTGGTAGAATTGGTATTGACGCCAATGGAGGTTGGGCTGAATACATTTCAATTGAGGAGAAATACGTGTATAAACTACCAGATAACTACTGCTGGGAGATGGGAGCAAGCTTTACAGTAGCTGCGTTAACTGCATACCATGCTTTGAAAGAGGCTAATGTAAAACCAACAGACACTGTTGTAGTTTTTGGCGCTTCTGGAAACACAGGAATGTTTGCAGTTCAATTGGCTAAAAAGTTCGGTGCAAAGGTAATTGCAATAAGTAGGAAGAACTGGCTTTACGACTTTGGTGCAGATTACGTAGTGGGCTATAATGAGGCTGTAGATAAGGTGCGTGAAATCACTAACGGAAAGATGGCTGATGTAGTAATAAATTCTTTAGGTGAAAAGTTCTGGAACGAAAGCTTCGAATTAGTAGGCGTTAAAGGGAAATTAGTGACATTTGGAGCCCTAACAGGAAGCGAGGTAAAGATAGATGTGGGCAAGCTCTACTCTAAACATATAACTATTATGGGGATAAACAGAGGAAATAGAAAAGATTTCGTCGAACTACTAGAGCTTTGTAAGGACTGTAAAGTTAAGGTATGGAAGGAATACGACTTAAGTGAAGGTGTGGAAGCACTAAAGGGATTGAGCTCTCCTGATAGAGACGGAAGAATTATGATAAAGGTATCTTAACACAGTAAGATGATCTAATATAAACTCTTATTTTCAATTATAAATATGGAAAAGCTAAAGATCGGTTTTATTGGGGCTGGTTTCGCAGCAAGATTTCATCTTAGAGGTTTAGTAGGGGTTAGAAACGCGGATGTTGTCGCTGTATTTTCAAGAACTGAAAAGACCGCTAAGGAATTCACTTCTCTAAGCGAGCAATTGGGTTTTGGAAGACCAAAAATATACACAAGTATTGACGACTTCTTAGCGGATAGGGAAATTAACGCGGTATGGATAATATCACCTAATGATACGCATTTAAGCTATGCCAAAAGAATAGCTGAGGAAGTTAGGCAATCCTCTAAGACGAATATAATAGGAGTGGCTATAGAAAAGCCTTTAGCTAGAAACGTTAAAGAAGCTAAGGAAATGATAAATTCTATAGAGAGAGCAGGACTACTTCATGGATATTTGGAGAACCAAGTTTTCATGCCCTCAATTCAAAGGGCTAAAGAAGTTATATGGAATTTAGCAGTGAAGTATTCAGGAAGGCCATATTTAGCGAGGGCTGCTGAAGAACATGGTGGACCTCATAACGACTGGTTCTGGAGGCCAACTATCTCAGGAGGCGGGGCTCTAATTGATATGTCATGTCATAGCCTTGAGGCCTCTAGACACCTCCTCCTAGATCCTTCTAAGAACAAGAATTCCCTAAGACCTAAATATATCATCTCTTTCATCTCCTCGCTTAAATGGCTAAAAAAAGAATATGCTGAACAATTAAAGCAAAAATATAACGTTAATTTCTCTAAAGAGCCTGCAGAGGACTATGCTTTAACTTTGGTTCAATATGAAGATGAAGATGGTAATATAGTGCTATCAGAGGCTAGGACTTCTTGGTCCTTTATAGGTGCGGGTTTAAGGTTAAGCATGGAGGTTTTAGGACCTGAATATAGCGTTTTTGTGAACTCTCAAAATCAGGAGCTCAGTGCATTTATAAGTAGAAATGTGAAAGTACCACCATCTGAGGCGTTCCTTGAAAAACAGAATGCGGATCAGGGACTCATGCCTGTTATACCTGACGAAGCAGTCTCATATGGCTATCAGGCAGAGGATAGACATATGGTAGAATCCTTTCTTAATAAGAGATTGCCATATGAGAACTGGTATGATGGTTTGTTAGTGGTTCAATTAATGATGCATGCGTATAAATCTGCTGAAGAGGGGAAGAGATTAGAATTTAATGAGAGTGAAGTAGAAAATTATATACCTAAGGTCTCTCAAGGGCTATGGAGACCTTTAAGCTAGATGCATATCACTATCCGTTAATACACGAAAGTCCTCCGCGTATTCACAATTGTATTTTTTACCTGTAATCTTCGCCATTTCTAAGATCTTTTGTACCTTATCTTCGGTAAACTGTGACATATGTGCCCTAAGGCTTTCTAATTTCATATAAATCTCCTCATCTGAAAGGCAAACATAAGAGTTAGGATTATCAGTAGCCCCTAAAGCCAAGTATGGTGGTTTTTCTAAAGCCTCAACATATTCTATCACCCCCTGTAAGTTAGAGAAGAAAACCGCTTGCATTACTGCTTTGCCCACATTGATGTGATCTGGATGAACTTCATATCTGTTAGTTGGATCCACTGTTATAACAAGGTCAGGTCTATATTGCCTCACTAGACGAATAAACACCTCCATGAGGATCTCAACAGGAGGGGTTTGAAGATCAACATAATCCAAGAAATGGACATCTTCTATACCCAACCTCTTTGCTGACTCCTCTTGTTCCCTTTTTCTGATATCTCTTATAATATCCTTAAACTTTAATTTGGAATAACCTTTACTTCCATCCGTGACCACGATTAACCTGACATAACTTTTTTCCTCACTAGCCTTTCTGTACAAGTAACCTCCAGCTATTATTTCAGCATCGTCTGGATGTGGAGAAAAGACTAATATTCTCCTTGAAGACAAAAGGATCTCGTTAGTGTCTACCATGGTCTCCTAGAAATCCTATCATATTTGACTTCCCAATTAACTTTTGCCTTTCTAGTTATCTCATCAACCTTCTTAAAAGTATCATCGTCTAAGTTTATCTTTAGCGCTTCTACGGCTTCCTCTAAATGGGTTTCTCTAGTTGCACCTATAATAGGTATTATAGTTACGTCCTCCATTTCGGCTTTCTTAAATATCCAAGCTAGAGATAGTTGAGCAAGTGTTATTCCCTTTGATTTGGCTATCTCACTGAGGCTAAGGAGTACCTGTAAGTTCTCATTCGTAAAGTACCTATTAGATATTTCTTGAACATATGATGCCCTGCTCATCTCTTCCACCTTCCAGTTCTTGTTCTCATAGTCTACATATTTCCCAGTTAAGACCCCTTGAGCTAACGGTATGTAAGCCATTATACCCAATCCGTATTTCCTAGCCACAGGTATCTTATCCTTCTCTATATCCCTTTCCAAGAGATTGTAGGGCTCTTGCATTGCTATAAAGGGAATGCGTAACTCCCTTGATAACATAACTATATAGGATATATCGTTAGGATCGAAGTAGCTTTCACCTACATATAGTACTAAACCTTGTCTAACTAGATCGTAAAATGTTTCCATTGTCTCCTCTATTGGAGTTGAGGGATCTGGTCTATGCATGAAATAAATATCGATATAATTAGTCTTCAACCTCTTTAGACTCTCCTTCACTTGCCACATTATGTGCTTCCTTGAAAGACCTTCTCCATTTGCCCAAGGAGCCATCCTCCCTCTGACCTTAGTCGATATAACTAAGGATTCCCTATCGTAACCTGAAATAGCATCTCCTAAAATCCTTTCAGAATTGCCCACATGTAGATAGTCTGGACCTTGCATTACACCATGATAAACGTTTGCCGTATCGAAGAAGTTTATGCCTAAATCTATAGCCTTCTTTATAATTCTTTTAGCACTATCTTCATCTACCTTATATACACCATATTCATCCTTTTCAGGTGAAGGTGGTAAATGCCAAGTGCCTAAACAAAGCTTAGAAACTTTTAGACCGCTTTTGCCAAAGTTCACATATTCCATTGCATGAGATAAATCATTATAAAGTTAAAAACTTTATACTTACCATTACTCGAACTCTATTGTTGCGGGAGGCTTTGAGGTAATATCATAAAGGAATTCATTAACATAATCCAATTTTAATATTTCATCAGCTAGTTTTTCTAGGAACTCTAAGGGAAATTCAACAATATCAGCCGTCATGAAGTCCTGTGTACTAACTGCCCTTAATGCTATGGAGTATTTTCCTGTTTTACTCTTATCTTCCTTTATAGTTAGTAGCACGTGAGTAACGTCGTAAGCTACTATCTTGTTAACGAGTTTTCTTAGCTCTTGATATGAAAGTCCTTTTCCATTTATTGCGACAACCCTTCCATACTCCCTATTATCGCCTTTAACGCCAGTTGCTCTAATATTGTAACTATAAACGTCTAAACCAACTATCCTGGATAATTCCTCATCTTTAACTTTTACATTTTCGAATATTACGGGGAAATACTGAGAATATCCGCTTATTCTCTCCTCTACAATATCTGTAGCCTCACGAACTATCTCTAGCTTTTCTCTAGATATCCTCCCAACTACTCTTATAGCTAAACCAGGACCTGGAAAAGGTTGTCTGAAAACTATACTATCTGGAATTCCTAAACGTTTAGCAACTTCTCTAACTTCATCTTTATATAGATCAGCCAATGGCTCAATTATGTTAAGCCCATAGGACTTTAGCGGATCTATACCTATCTGAACTAAAACGTTATGTTGAGTTTTTATTCCACCTGATGTTTCAATCCAGTCAGGTGCTATAGTACCTTGTATTAAATACTTAGCACCGAATTCCTGTGCGAGGGTTGATAAAGTCATGTAAAACGTCTCCCTGAACCTTTTCCTCTTTTCCTCAGCATCGCTAACCCCCTCTAGTGCACTTATAAACTCCTCAGATCTATCAATGATCTTTAAAGTGGGCAAGACTGAAGCTAAAGACTGTTTAACCTTCTTGACCTCTTCCTTCCTCATAAAACCAGTATCGATGATTACTGGTAATAGCTGGTCACCTAAAGCCCTATATGCCAATACAGTAGCAGTTGTACTATCAACACCTCCACTTATAGCAGCTATAGTCTTTGCATCCTTTACTGTGTTACGAATGGACTTTAGAGCACTATCAATAAACTTATCTACATCCATATTATATACACCGATTACTGATTTATTAACCTATACCCAGTTTATGCGCTATACCCCTAGCTGCTAGAATTCCTGTTGCTGCTGCGATATTTATACCCCTAGAAAGACCTACTCCGTCTCCTGCTACAAATAAGTTATTTACTACAGTTTCCATTTCCTTATTAACAACAGCCCTCATACTATAGTACTTAATTTCTGGGGCATAAATCAGAGTGTTAGGAGAGTAGAGACCTGATGAGAGGTTATCTAATTTCTCCAATCCTTCTAGGATATCGACAACAATCCTATAGGGAAGTCCCATACTTATATCTCCAGGCGTCACTTCTTTTAGTGTAGGCTTAACAGAGGATTTAGCTATCCTATCCCATGTGCTCCTCCTTCCCTTCTCGAGATCCACTAGCCTTTGTATTATTGGCTTTTCACCACCCAGCCTTGTCATCAATCTAGCGATACTTTTACCATACTCTATAGTATCTTCAAGCGG
Source organism: Sulfolobaceae archaeon (assembly GCA_026627305.1). Lineage (GTDB taxonomy): Archaea > Thermoproteota > Thermoprotei_A > Sulfolobales > Sulfolobaceae > JAPNVD01. The sequence goes on along the minus strand of JAPNVD010000027.1, from coordinate 164,438 downwards.
ATTAGTCAACTTCACAGTGACAAGGAACGCGAAGTTGGTATTAGGGGATTGAACGTTAGCATAAGTCATCCCATTAACGCCAATGGTGTTATCGTCATATACTTCTTTCACTACGAATCCTCTAGGATTTACGCAGAATGTCCTTACTTTATCATCATATTCCTTAGTATACATTATAATTTTTGGATCCCAAACCGCACTAGTCAGTTCATCCATAACAAAGGATTCCACTTCAACTCTAACTCCAATATCTAGTGGGGCTGGAATCATATCAACACCTAGCTTCTTAGCTTGCTCGCTAAACCACTGTGCACCCGCTCTTCCTGGTGCAGCCAAAACAATTTCAGATCTTATTTCACCCCTATTTGTCTTTAACAAGAACTTACCATCGCTTTCTCTCACAATCTCATGTACTTCCGTCAATTCCCTGATTTGAATACCGCTGTTTTCCACAAACCTAGTCATGTTTTCTATAACCTCTGGGCTTTTATCTGTACCAATATGCCTTTGTCTAATAGGGATGAACTCAGCACCAACCTTCGCCGCTTTTTTCTGGATCTCTTTTACCTTCTCTTTATCTGGCTCGAACAACCTATCCTTAGGTGCGCCAAACTTGAGGAATACCTCATCAACATAATCCACTAACTTCTGTGCCTCATCCCAACTTTGGAGTAACTCGTGTAAATCTCCTCCTATGTCAGGTCTTAAGTTTATTATACCACTACTAAAAGTACCTGCACCACCCAATCCATGAGTTATGTGGCACGGCTGACAGAAAGTACAATGAAGCTTAGGAGTTAGCAGAGGACATAATCGTCTGCTGGCTCTTAATCCCTTATCTAGCAATAAAACCTTATATTTGTCCTTTAACTTTCCATTAGCTAACGTAGCGAGCTCATAGGCAGCGAATAGACCAGCAGGACCAGCACCGATTATTACAACGTTATAATCTTTCCCACTTAGGCTCATATCAACCCCTTCCTAACTTTTCTTTCCTTAGATCTATCATATCTAACGCATCTTCACCTGTGCCGAGCAAAGTTATAGGGACTTTAAGTTGTGCTTCTAAATCTTCAACCCATTTTTTAGCTTCTGGAGGTAATTTTGAATAGTCTCTAACCTTATATGCGGCTTTAAATAGTGTATCTAATCTAGTAATTGCAACCTGTGTTGCAGAATTTATCTTAATAGCCTCCTTAGCTAAAGCTATATTGAAAGGCGCAACTCTCCTCTTCCTTCCTGTAACAGTGGCGTATTCTACTAGTCCTAACTTCTGTGCAGATTCTTCACTCAATTCACCCTCTAATGGACCTTCACCCACTCTAGTGACATAGCTCTTGAAGACAATGATTATCTCGTCCACATACTTAGGACCAACCCCAACCTCGCTTAAAATCCCAGAAGCAGTCGTATTCCTACTTGTAACATACGGATATTCACCATGATATAAACTGAGATAATGTCCTTGAGTTCCCTCAACTAAAATATCGTAGCCCCTTTCTATGTAGTTGATTACCTTGTCTGGAATGCTAGCTAAGTACTTTTTAAGCTCTTCATAATCCTTTGCCAATTTGAGTTTTCTTAACACTCTTTTACTCTCAGCATGACCTACTCCTTGCCCAGTACTTCCAACAGTCCTCATTAAATGCTCATCACTCTTCTCCTCCCTGATTTCCTCCTCTGTTATTATACCCACATGGGGATCTAAACAAAACCTATTTTCGCTTTCAGTCTCCTTTAACTCCTTAAATAAAATATCAAGGGGGGTAAGTGCACCTGGAGCTAATCCTAATTCTACTTTAGGATTTACAAAAGAAGACGGAACTATCCTTAATTTCCAGATTTTTCCCATATATGTGACAGTATGACCTGCATTGACTGAACCTGTCCTTAAAGCTAGCTTTGGAGAATCCTTTAGGGCCAGATATGATGCAACCTTACCCTTACCTTCATCTCCATAGAAGCCACCAACCAAAATAGTTAACATTTAGGCCCGTTTTCGAATCTCTCTTTATCTTAACTTATAAAGTTTACTATCTAATGAAATATACTACATTAATAAAAATCTCATCATGTTAATATTAAATCCAAAGACTTCTTATTTATAGCTTCCCTTATTTCGATTCCTATCCTTCTGCCTAGACTTATTGGTTTACCAAAATAGAACTTCGAATATTGACTCCCAATACCCATGTAAGCGTTTGTACCTCCACCTATCCTAGGTGCAACATCGTATACTACCAACTCTAGATCAGGCGTCACCATCACTTGCAATGTAAAAGGTCCAATAATACCTGGAGGCTCCAATTTCTTAGTAGCTTCAACGAAGTTATACCCTATCTCAAATACTTTTTCCAACAGGCTTTCTCTAATAGTAACCATAACATGTCCAACTTCTATAAGTCTAGGTTCTCTATTTAACTTCAGTTGAATTTCTGCAGGTAGTCTATAAAATCCATCCCAATCGCTCTGAATCCTTCTATCTACGCTTAACAACTCTACTCTCTCAAATATGGGACTATAAAAGTAGTTGAGGTTGAAATGCGCACCTAAGACATACTCTTCTATAACTAATTGTTTTATGCTTTCATCGTCTATAATTCCCTGTTTTAAAAGCAGGTTTAATTTTTCGTCAAAATCCTGTTTATTGGCAGCTAAGAAGAAACCCCTCTCAACCCTTCGTTTAGCTTCTGGCATCTTAACGATTACAGGTCCATCTATTTCCTCGGGTTTAAGCACCCTAGGCCTCTTTATGTTAGCCACATCCAATAATTTATAGTAGTTCTTTTCCCCTTTCCTCTCTTCCCATCTCAACATATATCTATTTCCAAAGAATTTAACCTTCATCGACTCCATTAAATCATAACCCAAATATACTGCTAAACTTCTATTAGGAACCATTATTGCCTCTTCGTCTATCAACTGTTTTTGGACTGGTTCAGAAGCTATCTCCTTAAAATCGTTCAGTAATATGCACTTGTCTACGATAGCCTTAAACTCAAGATAAGGCCTCTCTCTACCCTTCTTGCATAGAGCTATAGTGCTAAACCCCTCGTCTTTCACTCCATCGAAAACATCTAAGGCAGAATGACTAGCTAAAGCGGCTATCTTCACCATTATGTGGTCACCTTATCTACTAAACCCTTTTCTAAAGCCATCTTAATTTCTCTTCCTATCCTCCTGCCCATGCTCATAGGTTCATCCCAATAAAACCAACTATAGGGGCTTCCATTTACATACAAATTAGTTCCCGCAACTATTCTACCTGAAAACTCGAATACTACAATCTCCTGCTCATCAGTTACTATCGATTCCAGGCAGAAAGGTCCTATCATTCCAGGTGGAACTACTTCCTTGGTAACTCTCACGAAATTCTCAGCATAATCGTAGACCTTAGGGAGTAAACTCTCTCTCGCTACAGCTGGAATATTTCCAACAACCACAAATGATGGTTCGACTAATTCAGTCATGGGTAACCTCCTCAATCCATCAATATTGGTTTCGTACCTTATATCAATGCCAAATATCTCTAATCTATCCAATATTGGACTATAGAAGAACTGGAAATACATTGGAACCCCTATCACATATTCTTGGATTAAAACCTCATCTTCACTTTTTATCAACCCCTTTTCTTTCAGTTTCATTAAACCCTCTTTAACCTGTTCTTTATTCTTAGCAATGAAATAGCCCTTACCGCCTTTTGCCCCAGGTAACTTAACTATTACTAATCTATCAACATCCTCAGGACTTTCAAAACTCTCTGGGATCTTAATTCCTGCCATCTTCAATAAACTCATCTTCTTCTTTTGGTTAGCCTCCCAATCAAAAATGTACTTATTCCCAAATATCTTAATATTAAGTTTCTCTACTCTCTCCTTACCTAAATACTCAATAAGGCTACCATGGGGGACGAAGAACAGTGAATTAGAGTAAGAGTTTAGCTGAGTAACAACATCATCTAAATTTTCATAGATCAATAACCTATCAATGAACTTAAATTGTGAATAAAACCTCTTTCTTTTCTCTTCAGTAATAACTAATGTAGCAAAACCTTCTTGTTTAGCGCCATGTAAAATCTGTAGCGACGAATGACTACCTATTGTCCCTACGTAATACATATTTGTGAGTAAATGTTATAGATTAAAAAATTTATGTAACTAGGTAAGATGGATCGCAAAATATATGGTGCTAAAATTTACTTAATTAATTCAAGAACCTTGTCCTTTATGGAAGGAACAATAGAATCGTTCACCTTTTCGTAAACCTCTTGCTCATTTATTGTAACAAACTTCCTATCCTTTAACACAATCTTTCCTTCAACTATTACATCCCTTACATCGTTACCTGTAGCAAAAGATATTATCCCCTCGATAACATCTATTGCTGGGAGTATATTTTCAGGATTTATGGTAATCATGTTCGCGATATAGCCTGGTTCAAGTTTCCCTATTTTCTTATTCAGTGCAATACCAGCGTTTTCGGTAAGAGCGGAGAATAACTCTGTTGAAGTTGGGGTTGATTTATCATATACTAAACCTACAGATAACGCTTTACCAACGCTCCTAGCAATCTTAGCCTCTACCAGAAGATCTAAAGTCGACAATGCCCCTCCATCGCTACCAATACAGAAGTTCACTCTATGAGCGTTAAAGGATAACCAATGATTTCCCATTAATATCGAATCTGATGTAGGTGACCAGGAAACACTAATTCCCCTATTCTTAGCCAACTCTTGTTCAGTATCAGAAAGATAAACACCGTGAGCTATAACTGTAGGCTTTATTTTAGTTACACCCAATGAGTCTACAGCTTCAAGAGGTCTCTTACCGTAATTAGTTAGGGAGAAATCAACCTCACCCTGGTATTCTCCCAAATGATAGGTAATCCCAGTATTATCTTTTTCACATAGTTCCACTAATCCTTCTATAAGCTCCTTACTAGCCATCATTATCTGCCTTATAGAGCACCAAACCACATCTTTGCCATAATTCTTAAGAAGCCTCTCAGTTTCGTTCAAGATCTGTTTATGATCGTATTTCTCGCCTTTGTAAACATTATAAGTAGCCATAGTTATGATCCCACTAGCCTTTAATGTATTTAACGCATTATATAACTCATCAGGATATGGTGCGCCAGCTTCTAAAAAGTACGCAACACCGTTCTTTATCATTTTCATGAGCGAAAATAATGAGGAGTAATATGCCTCTTCCCTGCTTAGCTTCTTCTCAAACGGTATTAGAACTTCAGTCCACAATGGTGGCATTGGTAATAATTTATCGTTTATAACGCTCCTCAAAAAGTACTGCTGAGTATGAACGTGGCAATCAACAAACGCTGGAAGCACTATGGAATCCTTTCTATCTAAGATTTCGAGCGCTTTATATTTGTCTAGAATTTTATCTACTTTACCAATATCTATAATCTTACCACCTTTAACGGCAATTGCTCCATCATCGATAATATTGGACGCTGATGAAATAATCTTACCGCCAACGACTACAAGATCGACTTCTTCTACCATTGATGATAATAAAATAGTTCTTCAATTAAAGTTTAGTTCTTCACCTATTACCTTACTAGCATAATCTAATGATCTCTTTATCAATTGTTCATACATTCCAAGATAGTTATAGGGGTTCAATATCTCTTTAAGCTCATCATCGGTGAAGTACTTCTTAATATTCTCATCATCTTTACAAACTGAATAGTAATCCATATTGCTAGCTTTAGCCTTTTTTGCTAAATCGTAAGCTATCCTGTAAGCTTCACTTCTCTTCATTCCCCTTAGGGTCAGGTTTATCATGAGGCTTTCTGCCATTATTACGCCCTTCGTAAGTTCTAAGTTCTTCTTCATGTTATCCTCGAAAATCCTGAGATTCCTCAGAAGCTCTATAGTACTGTTTAACATTTCATCTAGGATAAGAAATTGATGAGATAATATTATTCTTTCAGAAGAGCTATTAGTCAAATCCCTTTCATGCCACAAAGGTATGTTCTCTAGCTCAGCCAAAGTCAGTGCCCTAGCAACCTTAGCTAGACCGCTAATTTTCTCCGCAGTTACGGGATTTTCCTTATGTGGCATGGTGCTACTTCCAACCCTATTTCCAACACCTTCAGCCAGTTCAAGGATCTCAGGTCTCATGAGCTCTCTAACCTCTAGAGCCAACCTATCTAGCTGCGAAGCTAATATCGCTAGGACACTTATGATTTCAGCATGACCATCCCTGGGCGCTATTTGAGTTGATATCTCATGAGGTCTTAAGCCAAGTATCTCCATTACGTTCTTTTCAACTTCAAACGCATATCTTCCCCATCCAGCCATAGTTCCTACGGCTCCAGACATCTTGCCCTTTATTACCCTTTTTTCCATATCGAGAACCCTCTCATAAGATCTGGCTAATTCGTAAACGTAATTAGCGAACTTAAAGCCCAGAGTTATGGGCAAAGCATGTTGACCATGAGTTCTGCCTATCATTATTGTATCCTTATATTTTATTGAATAACTTGCGAGAATCTTAATGACTTCGACAAGTTTACTCTTTATTATGTTTAATGCATCCCTAAAGATCAAGGCATAAGCGGTATCGACTATATCATAGCTAGTTGCACCAAAATGGATGAACCTTCCCGAATCTCCACTTCTTTCCGTTAAGAGTTGAGCTAGAGCCATAACATCATGACCGATTTTGGATTCTAATTCATCAACTTCAATAGCTTTTATTGTGGATATTGCCTTCTTTACATTCTCTACATCTTCCTCGCTAGTTAGTCCAATTTTAATAAAGGCTTGAATTAACGCTAGCTCTACTTGAGCATATCTCTTAATTATGTTCTCGTGACTAAATAATTCCTTCATCTCCTTACTGCCATATCTCCAATCTAATGGACATACAAAATCCTCGCTCATACCAAATTGTTAAACTCAGGAGATAAAAAATTCTCCATTGGCTATTTACATAACTAAGTAAAATTCAATAGAAATTGCTACCTTCATACTTTACTGATTTAAGTAAAATTTAAATACAGTGTATACAAATTAACAATGTGACAAGCAAATCCTTGTTCATAAGGGAATCCTCAGGTCTTATAAAACAAGTCAATCTAATTGATGCAGTAATGTTAAACCTAGGTAACATGTCAGTGGGTGCTGCATTATTTGAGTCGATTTCTCCATACATATCTCCAGGCGGAGTATTGTGGTTAGCTGCACTTATAGGCTTAGTATTTGCAATACCACAACTGATACTTTATACCATATTGACACAAAAAATAGGTAGAACTGGAGGAGATTACGTATGGATTTCTAGAGCTTTAGGAGGTGGAATTGGTTCAACCTTAGCATTAGCGTTCATGCTAGAGGCAACTGCATATTTTGCACTAATATCCTTCTTCTCAGCCTCATCTATAAATGCTGTACTGTTCACAATAGGAACAACAGATAAAATACCTGGGCTTGTATATTTATCAAATACAGTATTTGTTAACCCCTATGCAGGAAGTCTAACCTTAACTCAGAGATTGATCTTTTACGGAATATCCGCTGCGGCTTTTGCAATATTGATAGGATTAAACATAGTTAGTGCCAAGCTAGGCTATAAGATAGTAACAGGGCTAGGAGTATTTTCCCTACTCTCAACAGTTTTGGCTATGATTGTTATAGGCATAAATTCACCAGATTTTATAGCAAAAATTACACCATTTATTACTGCTGCTAACATCTCTGTTCCATCAAGTGTCCTAACGTCAAAGTCATTCTTACCTTCGAGTATTAGCTTAACGGCTACTTTAGCTCTATTACCTTTATTTGCAATATACACATATCCTTGGATGAATGCAGGACCTGCAGTAGCTGCTGAGTTAAAGGGTCAAAAAACTTTGAAGTTAAACATAGTGTTAGCAGTATTAATAACTGGAGTTTTAGCGATAGGTTCTTTTGCATTAATGGATTATGCAGCTGGCTATAATTTCAATTTAAACGCCTATCCATCCTTTATTTATAACTTCTGGACCGCCGCTATGGCTGTAGCAGGAAATCCAGTGCTACAATGGATAATTGGTTTAGGCTCTATACTCTGGAATTACTTCATATTAGCTTATGGAGTACTTGTATTCTCTAGATATATATTTGCCCTATCTTTTGATAGAGTACTACCTGAAAAGTTTACGGAGCTGAACAGAAAAGGTTCACCAGTTTATGCTCACAGTTTAGATCTAATATTAACGCTACTTCTATTACTAATCCCTGTATTCTCTATTAACGCAGCCTTAGCGTTATACGGTGCTTCCATTGTAGCGATGCTGTATTTCGTATTCGTCAGCCTTGCTGGAATCGTAATAGGTAAGAAGGAGGGATATAGAGGACTGTTAATTGCAGGAGCACTATCTCTAATATATTTCGCCTACTTGACATACCTAGCTGCTACTAATCCTCTATTCGGATTTGTTACCTCAAACGGTACCGTTAATCCTGTAACAGCACTTTTCGTTGGAGTTGGATTCTTGGGAAGTGCATTAGTATATGTTGTATCAAAGCATATAAGGATGAAGAAAGGCATAGATTTAAGTCTAGTATTTAAAGAAATACCACCTGAGTGAAAAAGTTATGATTTTTGGTGTTGTTATTTTTGGTGGTCAATATAACCATTTAATAGTAAAGAACTTGAAGAGCTTAGGAGTAGATGTTATTCAGATACCATTTAAACAAATAGAGGATTACCTTGGAAAAACTGATTGCCTGGTGTTAGGCGGTGGTCCTCAATCAGTAATAGATAATAAAGACGAGTTAGCCCCATTAATGGAAAAAATTAGGCTACTAAATAAGCCCACTCTAGGCATTTGTTTAGGGTTTCAGGTGCTTTCATCTTCACTTGGAGGCTCTGTGATAAAATCTAACAGACCCGAATATGGTTTAACTAGGATAACTATAGATAATAATGATACTATACTAAATTCTATTCCCAAGAGTTTCAATGCATGGGAAAGTCATGCTGATGAGGTAATTTCTCCACCTGAGGGTTTTGAGGTTTTAGCTAAAAGCGTCAATGGTGTAATTCAGGCTATTTCAAATGAGAAAAAGGGGATTTTTGGAGTACAGTTTCACCCTGAAGTTAAACATACTGAATATGGAATGAAAGTTTTTGAAAACTTTGTAAATTATTGTAGGAAGTAAAGGAATTAACTAAGGATTGTATCAATTATTCCTTTTTCTAAGTAAAACTTATTTTTAGGTTATAGTTATGTTTAAGATATGCAAAGAGCTCCAACCAAATGGAAATGCAGCATATGTGGGAATACAATTTACTGGGATGAACTCTTTACATATGGAAAGAACGGGGTAGTGCACTTTAACTGTTTTAAAGATACAGCGATAAAAGTGGCAAAAATACCTACTGAAGAATTACAAGCTGCATTAGAATCATTAGAAGAAGAATTGAGGAGCATTGTGGCATATAAGCAGAGATTGGGCAAAGTCCAGAACGAAGAGTTGAAGAAATCTTTAGAATCAGCAGAAAAAGACGCTGAGAAAAACGCAGGTATTTTGACTAGGTTAGTAGAAAAATTAGCTGGGTTGTGAAAGAAGGAGAATTTTTCTTGCGTATTCTCCTGTAGCAATTATAGGAGTGTTTTTCTTAACTCTAAACTTAAATGACAAAACGTCACATTTAGTCCTGAACAGTAACAACGCAGGAGGAGGATTATTTATAGAGATATAAGCCTCTAAATTAGCTATACCTTTAGCTATTATAAACCCATCATTCAGAAATTTTACAGAAGGAATATTTGAGGGAGTGGTAATATCTACCTTCATATCTCCTTGCGTAATGTCTATTTCATAACTCTCACTTCTAGCTACAGTTTTAACGTCATATCCATGTCGTTTTAGCGATTCAGCTAAAAGTAGATCTACGTATGCTTCTCCAGAATTGTCTAAAACTAAATATATTCTCTCCTGTTCAGGTATTTTTACGTCACCTAACTTAATAGGGTCATCCCATATTGCTTCCTTTAAATCTTTAGGCTCGTATCCCAATACTGAAGTATCAATAATATTTGCGTTAACAGAAAACTTTAGAGCTAAATCTATATCCCAATCTTTTTCCTGTAGTTCTTTCCTTAAAACCTCAGCTAGTTCTTTACCTAACTTATTTAAAGAGCTCTTTAAACCTCTATAAGGATCAGGATCATTAATGAGTTCCTTTAAGTCATTAAATGTCTGTGTGAAAATTTCATCTCTGCTCGTATATCTATCGTTTTCTAACCTTGATGCAATAATCTTAAGCATCTGTGGTAAAAATTCGCTCTTCCCAAGCTTAATTAGATCACTAGACCTGCTGGTCACCAAACATAGTTTGCATTTATTCTCATCTATCCACATATTTGTTTACTACCTCTGCAACATTTTTCAAGTCCTCATAGTTTATATCTCCCATAATACCTATTCTAATAACTTTTTCAGCTAATTCTCCCATACCTAATGATATCACATATCCATTCCTCTTTAGTTCACTCAGAATCTCTTTTGCGTGGTTTGTATAAAATGCAGTAACTGTATTGCTTCTAAACTTCTCTTCAGCCACAGGCTCTAGTTTAATCAAGTTATATATCGTCTCAGCTCTCTCCCTATGAATATCAGCATAATTCGTAACTCCTAATTTTAATATGTAATCTGTAGAGGCATCTAAGGCATATAGCACGTTCATTGGAGGAGTGTAAGGTACGTCATTTTTCTCTCTATATTTTATAAACTTATTTAAATTAATAGCTGGGGGAACTTGAGCTTTTGCAGTAGGCTTTTTATTGATAAATATTATGGAAGCACCAGGAGGGGATAAGAAAGCCTTATGGGATGCGGTAGCTATCGCATCTACCTTTCCATAGATTGGTTCAGCAGGAATTCCGGAAACACTGTCCACCAATAAGGTAGCCCCTAAGGAGCTGGCGATTTCCTGTATCTTCTCAATATATCTATTAGCGACACCTAAACTGGTCTCATTATGGACTAATGCTATCGCCTTTAGATCCTTGATTTTCTTAGCGTAGTCCTCTATAATATCAGGAGAAGGTACAGAACCAGTATTCCACTGCAATTTAGTTACCTTAGCACCTCTAGCTATTAAGGAGTCGCCCATTCTTTCGCTAAATTCTCCTATTACTATTAACAGAACATTATCTCCAGGATCCACGTAGTTGTAAACTATTGTATCTACTGCTAGTGTTCCTGTCCCAGGTAAAATTATAGATGTACCGTGTATTATTTTGTCTAGCTTACTCGTAACCCTCGCAAATATTTCCCTAAATTCATCGGTTCTGTGAAATATAGGCTGTTTTGCGATGTTTGCTATGATTTCTTTAGGTATTTGAACAGGACCTGGCGTAAGGTATTTCAAAGCCTTTTCACCGCTTCCAATATATTATTAGCCAATTCTTCTGCTAACCTATCCATCGCCTGCCTTGTCTCAGAACCTATGTGTGGGGTAACTATCACTTTTGGATGAGATATAACTTTCCTATATATCTCATCTTTAGGTGGTTCTTGTTCTAGAACGTCTAACGCTACTCCACCTAACCTATCTAAATGCTTTAATAGGGCAACGGTGTCAACTACTTCTCCTCTGCTTGCATTTATAAATAAAGCACCATCCCTAATTAGTGGGAAAGTAGTATCGTTCATCATATGATAGGTCTGAGGAGTTAGTGGGACATGAAGGGATATTACATCACTTCTCCTTAGCAACTCCTCTAACGGAACTTGCTCTCCTCCTATAGCTTGAACTTCCTTTTTAACATCAATAACATCATAAGCTAACACTTTCATTCCCAATAGAGAAGCATACCTTGCAGTAGCCTTCCCAATTCTCCCAAAACCGACTATACCTATGGTTTTTCCATACATTTCTTCTCCTATAAACTTTCCTTTAGGCCATTCTCCTTCTTTAACCATTTTTATAACTGTATATAAGTTCCTATTTAGCATAACTATATAACCTATAACTAGTTCAGCTACACTAATGCTTGGAGCGTTAGGTGCGTTAATTATTGCAATTCCCTTCTTTATTGCATAGTCAATATCAACATTGTCTAACCCTACACCATATCTAGCTAATATACGTAAATTTTCACCACTATCTATTATTTCCTTACTTATCTTTAACCTACTTCTGAACACTAGTATTTCATAATCCTTTAATGATTTCTTTACTTCTTCTCTGGGTAATCCAGGTGAATATGATACTTGGATTCCTCCTGACTTTAATGAGTTTATTAACTTTTCTGAGACTTGATCTATAATTAGGGCTCGCATTATTTCATTTATTTAAACATTTGGTATATAAACTTTAATCCATGTAAAAAGATTATAAAAACATCATTAAATATTTGTAATTATAGTACCTTTCGAATTTAAAGCATTCGTAACAGGTTTTTCTAAAAGACCTGAAGAGATAACAACCCTTTTTACGCCATTATTCACAGCCTCAGCTGCCATCAATAGCTTTCTGTTCATGCCAGGACCAATCTTAGATGACAGTTCCTTAGCCTCTTGAGGTTTCAATGATGGTACAACAGTATTATTGAAAATAACCCCCTCAACATCAGTGAGCAATATAAGGTAGTCTGCAGATAACGCAACGCTAATACTGAAAGCTGTTTGATCCCCATCAACGTTTAACAAAGTCCTCTCCTCAGGATCCATAGCTATAGGGGAAACAACTATTACGTCGAAACTTTTAAAGAGCTCTTGTATCACTTCTTTATTTACAGCAGTTATTTTGCCAGTATAACCACCATCAATGATCCTCTTCTTGCCTCTCTCATCAATTATCATTATCCTCTTCTTTCTCGAAGCCAGCATCAATAAACCATCAGCACCACTTAGCCCTATAGCCCTTTTACCTCTACTGTTCAACTCAACAACAATCCTTTTATTTATCCAGCTCATGACCATTACGTAAACGTCAAGCTCTTCTTTAGTAGTATATCTACTCCTTATACCTTCAGGGGATGTAACGAAAGTTGGTTCTATTCCCATCTTTTTTGAATATTCTGTAACGATATCTCCTCCTCCATGAACGAAAACAATCTTATCGTTTATAGACAATAGATCTGCAAGAATATTATCAATACCTGCCTTAATTACCCTCCCACCAACTTTAACCACTATCATCTTAGGCAGGCCTCAATGGAGGTATTCTTAAACCAGAATCCTCTGGAAATCCCATCATTATGTTAAAGGCTTGAACAGCCTGACCTGAAGCACCTTTCATTAAGTTATCAATTGCAGCAAAAACCGTTAACCTACCAACTCTTTTCTCTAAAGCAAAGCCTATATCCGCGAAATTGCTACCAATAACATATTTAGGGTCAGGATATGGATGTATACCCCCTCTGATAATCCTTATGAACTTATTGCCCGTGTAAAACGATGCTATTAATTTCCAGATCTTTAGTTCATCAATGTTCTCGTCATCTATCCAGGCATGTGATGAGGCAAGGGCGCCTCTGATGTTACTAACTGCATGGGGCACAATACTCACTTTTACGGGTTTTCCAGCTAAAATACTCAACTCCTGCTCCGCTTCAGCAGAATGCCTATGCCCATCAGCTTCGTATGGTCTTATTGCATTTTCCCTTTCTGGATGATGACTTCCCTCATGTGGTTTAGCCCCTCCTTCACTACTACCTACTTTGACATCGCTTACAAACCTTAACTCCCTTGTAATTCCGTGCTTAACTATAGGAGAAAGAGCTAGAATAGTGGCTGTAGCATTACATCCAGGTGAAGCTATTAATGAGGTATTTTTAAGTTCCTCTCTATGTAGTTCAGGCAGACCATATACTGCCTTCTTCAACAGATCGGGATAGGGATGTTCATAACCATACCATTCCTTATAGAGATTTGGATCCTTTAACCTATAGTCTGCACTCAAATCAACAACTTTAAGTCCCATTTCAAGAAGTTTAGGGACATAATGTAGTGAAACACCATGAGGTAATGCTAGAAATATTACATCAGCCTTGTCTCCTACTTTATTTAGTTCAAAATTAGTAAAATTCATCGATAAAAACCCTCTTAAGTGAGGATGGACTAGCGTGATTGGCTTTCCTGTATACTCTCTTGAGGTCACCATAGTGATCTCTACTTTATCATGAACCGCTAGGATCCTAAGCAGCTCACCACCAGTATAGCCTGAGCCACCCACTATTGCAACTCTAACTTTTTCTGTCACAAACTATGTGACAGGGAAGACAGGATATTAAATATTTTTAATCCAAAAACAGTGGATATTTAATTCAAAATGGGTACGAGTCCGATTTGTTGATTTCATATACTTATACTAATTTTTAAAGGTCTAGCACACTAATATAAAAGCCACATATAAAAGCTCGTAACAAACTTCTCTTGCGTATGATAGTTCTAAATTCGAACCATTCAGTACGATAAAGCTTATATAGACATTACCTAAAGAAATACTATTCGATTAATATGGTTCTACTAAAATGTCCCGTATGTAATGGCGAAGTTCAAGTAGAAGATGATGCCTTACCTGGTGAAGTAGTTGAACATGAGTGTGGAGCTCAATTAGAAGTAGTTAAAGAAGATGGTAAGATGAGCTTAAGGTTAGCAGAGCAGATAGGTGAGGATTGGGGAGAGTGAGAATAGGAATTTTATATGACATCCCTCGCTGGGAAGAAAGGAATCTAATAGAAGAAGCAAAAAAGTTGGGACATGAAGTTAAATTAGAGTATACAAAAGACTCAATTTTTTTAACAAATGAACGCAGAGAACAAGAGATTGACGTTTTTATACAGCGAAGCGTGTCACATAATAAGGCGTTGCTCTCCTCATTAGTAATGGAGAGCCTAAACTTTACAGTAATTAATGATTATAACACACTGATCAGATGCGAAAACAAAGCGATCACAACTTTTCTTCTCAGCAAACATAATATTCCAACGCCTAAAACGGGTATCGCTTTTAACCCAGAGAAGGCACTAGAGTTAGCTAATAAAATAGGATATCCTGTAGTTATTAAACCAATAGAGGGTAGTTGGGGAAGAATGGTAGCTAAAGCACAAGATGAGGATACATTGA
Organism: Sulfolobaceae archaeon; assembly: GCA_026627305.1. Taxonomy (GTDB): domain Archaea; phylum Thermoproteota; class Thermoprotei_A; order Sulfolobales; family Sulfolobaceae; genus JAPNVD01. The sequence continues at coordinate 149,344 of JAPNVD010000027.1, read as the reverse complement.
GGAGTTATGTTGAATATCAATCTTATTCAATACAGAAATTTAGGGATTCCTATTATATTCAAGAATACGTAAACAAGCCAAATAGAGATATCAGAATATTTGTAATAGGTGATGAAGTTCCTGTTGGAATTTACAGAGTAAACGATAAAAATTGGAGGACAAACACTGCGTTAGGTGCAAAGGCTGAACCGCTAAAGATAGATGAAGAGCTAAGAGAATTAACATTAAAGGTAAGAGAAGTCATAGGAGGGTTTTTCCTAGGAGTGGATATCTTTGAAGATAAGGAAAGAGGTTATATTGTTGATGAGGTTAACGGTGTCCCTGAATATAAAAATACTGTCAGAGTTACGGGATTTAACGTATCACAATTTTTAATAAGGAAGATCGAGGAGTTGATAAAGAAATGATAAAATTAATCTCGTTCTTCGGCTCAAGAGGTTTAAAAATAGTAAAAGCTGAAAACCAATACGTCTGGGACGATAAGGATAACAAATATCTAGACCTTCACGCAGGTCATGGAGTTGCCTTCTTGGGGCACAACAATAAGATAGTCATAGAATATCTAATTAAGCAAATGAACGAAGTAATGACATTAACACCTGCATTTGAAACCCCTATTAGGGAAGAGATGTTAAGAGAGCTTTCAGACCTAGTTCCTACTAACTTTAACAATGTGTTTTTACAGAACAGTGGTGCAGAAGCTGTGGAGCTAGCGTTAAAGGTGGCTAGGAAGATTACGAAAAGGAAGAAATTTATAGCCTTCAAGAATTCATTTCACGGGAGGACTTTCGGAGCCCTTTCTGTCACATGGAATAAAAAGTATAGAGAACCATTTGAACCATTACTTGACGTAGAGTTCTTAACTTTCAACAGTGTAGAGGAACTGAAGAAGATAAATGAGGATGTAGCTGCTGTTATAGTTGAGCCAATTCAAGGTGAAGGAGGAGTTAACCCCGCTACTCCCGAATTCATGAAAGCTTTAAGGGAAGTGACCAAGGAAAAAGGAGCTTTATTGATAGTAGATGAAGTCCAAACGGGCTTTGGTAGGACAGGTAAAGTATGGGCGTTTCAACACTTTGGAATCGAGCCAGATATATTTACAGCAGGAAAGGCTATAGGTGGAGGATTCCCAGTGAGTGCAGTATTTATGCCTGACTGGATAGCACAAAACCTAGAAGAAGGAGATCATGGTTCAACATACGGCAGCAATCCATTAGCAGCTGCTGCAGTAACTGGAGCGTCTAAAGTCCTCAAGACTTTTAATGTACCAGAACAGGCTAGGTTAAAAGGAGAAACATTCATCAAACTCTTAAGGGAGAATTTATCTGAGTTTAGGTCTGTAAGGGAAATTAGGGGAATGGGCTTAATGATAGGTGTCGATCTAAGGTTTAACCCCTCATTAGCTATCAATATAATGCAACAGGAAAGAGTAATAGCGTTAAAGGCAGGGATAACTACAATAAGGTTCCTCCCACCATATATGATAACAACAGAAGATATGGAGTGGGCCTTAAATGCCGCTAGAAGAGGAATCATTGAGACAGAACGCAAAAAAACTTCTGTATGATCTCGTCTCCATCTACACTCCTTCAGGAGAAGAGAGGAGAGCTGAAGAGTTTTTTGAAAGAGTTGCAAGTAATTATGGTCTTAAACTAGAGATTACTAAGAGTTATTCATATCTTATAGGAAATGGAAACATATTGCTTGCCTCACACATAGATACTATTCCAGGTTTTATAGAACCGAGAATTGAAGAGAATTATATTTACGGAAGAGGAGCGGTGGATGCCAAGGGTCCGCTAATAAGTATGCTTTTAGCAACAATACTTCTTGCACAAGAAGGAATAAACGTAACATTCGCAGCCCTCTCAGGAGAGGAAAGCACGAGTTCAGGCGCTATGGAATTACTTGAGAGGGGCGTAAAATATGATGCTATAGTAATTGGTGAGCCCACTAGTACCTATAATGTAGCTATAGAATATAGAGGCTCCTATAAAATAAAAGTAAAGTGTAGTGCTACAGCAGAGCATTCTTCCTCATCCTTAAATAACCTTATTTTAAGCACTGCTGAAAGGCTACTTAAGATTTCATCTTTACCCACTGATTATGATAAACCTGTCATAGTCCCAACAATGATAAAGGGCGGTGAAGTTCACAATGCTTCACCAAGTAGTGTAGAAGTGCTATTTGATATAAGATATTCTCAAAACGTTAATGAAGATTCCATCCTTGAGAAGTTTAAGCAAACCTTCAGTGAATGCGAGATGGAAATTGTAGATCACTCTAAACCAATTAAGGTATCTCCGAACACAGGAGTAGTAAGGGCTCTAATGAGAGGCCTTATATCACAGGGTATTAAAGCGAAACTTGTTAGAAAGAACGGGACAAGTGATATGAACATTTTGCAGCAGATTACAAAAAATATAGCAGCTTATGGTCCGGGAGATTCAAAACTAGAACATACCCCTTATGAAAAGATTAGTGTCGATGAGTTAATGATAGGGGTTAAAACATACTATTTTGCTGTTAAGGAATTACTTGCAAATAATAATCTTTTACTAAGTCGGATTTAATTTTTGGTAGTTCAACATATTAGTTATGGTTAATGAGAGATTATTGAAATCGCAAAGCGCTTATCTACGTCTTGCTATTGACCATCCAATTAACTGGTACACATGGTCAGAGGAAGCTTTTGAGGTCGCTAAAAAAGAAAACAAACCCATACTAGTTGATGTTGGAGCCGCCTGGTGCCACTGGTGCCACGTCATGGATGAGGAAACCTATAAAGATCCTGAAGTTGTAAAGTTAGTTAACGAGAATTTCATACCTATAAAAGTAGATAGAGATGAAATGCCTGATGTTGATAGGATGCTACAAAATGCTGTATTCACCTTAACAGGAGAATCCGGTTGGCCTTTAACTGCATTTTTGACCCCTGATGGGAAAATATTCTTTGGCGGAACATATTATCCACCAGTGGATAGGCAAGGGAGAATGGGTTTCAGAAGACTATTAAAAACTATAATAGAAACGTGGAAGACAAAAAGAGAAGAAATCTTGGAAAACGCGGCAGATCCTAAACTGTTTAATGTTGAATCCTTTAATAAGGGGAGTACAGATTTTGTAGGTGTTGAAAACGCTGTTTCTTATATAATGTTAGCTGCAGATCTAGAAAACGGTGGTCTAGAAAACAACATGAAGTTTCCCCATCCAAGTGTAGACATCCTGTTACTTAACTACTCTATATGGGCAAAAGATACAGCACCTAGGGACTTTGGAATATTTACACTAAAGCAAATGTATTATGGAGGCATTTTCGATCAAGTAGGAGGAGGCTTTCACAGGTATACTGTTGATAAGTATTGGAGTATACCTCATTTCGAGAAACTATTAATAGATAACGCTGAATTAATTCAGGATTACACTTCCTATTACCTCTATACTGGGGATCTTGAAATACTTGATGCCTTGAGTTTGACCGTTAATAACATGTTAAACGATTTTTATCTAAAGGATAAAGAAGGATTTGCGATAAGTATCGATGCGGATAGTGAAGGAGTAGAAGGTAAGTATTATACGTGGACAGATAAGGAAATATATGATGTGATAGAAAACGAAGAAGAAAGAAAGTTAGTGAGACTAATATTTGACCTCAACAATGCACCCCTAGTTGAAGGTAGAAAGGTCTTACATAGAGGTCTGAAAACCAAGGAGTTGGCACAGGCACTCCAAAAAGATGAGGCTCAAGCGCTCTCCTATCTTAATGAGTTAAGGAATAAGCTTTTAGAATATAGAAAGAAAACAAGAAAATTCCCATATAGAGATGAAAACCTTTACACTTATCAAAACTGTAGGATTGCGGAAGCGCTCTTGTATGCCTACTCTATAACAAATTTTGGCCTAGAGGAAGCATTAAACGTTGTGAAAAAAGTTACGGGTAAAAGTAACATTACGAGAAGATTAGATGGTGGTAAAGAGGGATTAGATGAGGACTATTACTCCGCAATCCTTAGTCTCATCTCAGCATACGAGATTACTGGAGATCCTAAATATGAGTACAGTGCAATAAATCTTGCAGAATCAATCAATAAAAAGCCCAGCAACGTTGTTGATATGCCTAACGAGTCATCAGCTTCTATGTATGTTAAAGGTATGTTGAAGCTTGCACAATTATCAGAGGATTTCATGGACTTTTATGAGGAAATTAAAAACTTTTCATTTGAAATTACGCCAGAGAGGTCAGCATTTTTAGCGGGTCTTCTAAACTCTATAGGCTCCTACATAAAGGGTATTGCACACATAATTGTAATAGATGAAAAGGATGGAAATGCTGAGAGACTACATAGAAAAGCGTTAGAAATTTATTATCCATTTAAAGTTGTTGAAAAGATTAGCGTAGATAGAAGAGATGAGTTGCCATCTTATGTGAGAGAAATGATAAGATATCAAGCGGGGAAAAGCAGGGCTTATGTTTGTGTGGGGACTACTTGTAGCATGCCTGTTATTTTACCAGAAAAAATACAGGAAATATTATATTCAAGATTGAAAAAGTAGTATTTTATGAGTCTTAAAAACAAGAAAGTAATCATAGCAGGTTTGAACAAAGATGTTGGTCCTGCAATGGCTTATTTTATCCTAAAGAATGGAGGAGAGGTTTGTATTAATTCAAGATCTGAGAACAGTCTAATTAGAATAAAGGCAATGTTATCAGACTACGGTAAAATAGAATATGTCACGGGAGAACCCTCGAGTTACGAAAAGGCACTTGAGATAATAAATAAGTGTGTAAGACTCTTAGGGGGTTTAGACCACCTAATAATTAATTTTGGAAGCGGTACTGAGGATTCTATTGAAGATCCTAGAGGTTTAAACGAAATGATCGAAACATATTTGTATAATCCTATCTATCTTGTAAGAGCAGCATTACAGCACCTTAAATCTGGCTCTTCCATAATATTTTTAATTCCTATCTTCAGCATTGAAAAGCCTTCACCGGATAGACTATCACATTCAATTACTACCGCCTCATTATCTAAATTAGTTGAAGTCCTCGCACAAGAACTCTTGTATAGAGAGATTAGGGTAGTTGGCATAGCTTATGGTGATATTGATCCTGGTTTTGTACCAGGCAGGAATTGGAAGAGTTTAAGAAAATTAGGCAGCCCCTCTGCACCGCCAGAGGATTATGCGTCAATAGCCACAACGCTATTAAGTGAAGATCTAGAATGGATTAATGGCACAGTTATTATTGCAGATGGAGGATTTAGATTAAGACGTTAAAAAGTATATAGAGAAATGAGATGAATTCATGTAAACTATTTACTATAATAATTTTTAGGGTTAAAAACAGTACATATACTCTAAATTATATTTCACTAAGTTGTCTTATGAATTTAAGGTTGTAACGGTATTTACCAAAAATATAATGTAAATTACTATAGACTAAGTGTATTTTTATAAAATGATAAAAGAACATAGTAAAGAATTAATTCACTCTACTCTACTTCCTTATATAGCTTTAATGTTCTATTGATTTGCAAGTAGTAATCTAAGCCGTCAATCAAAGCTTTAACTGAGGCATCGATAATATTTGTTGATACTCCCTCGGTTTTCCAATTGTTCCTTCCATCGCTGAATTCAATAGTAACTCTTACAACACTTTCAGTACTTTTTATTTCACCTGGAAGGATAACCCTATAGTCTGTAAGCCTCACATTGCTTAGTTCGGGGAATATTGTTTGTAAAGCATTTCTAAGAGCCCTGTCTACTGCATGAACTGGACCTACTCCCTCAGAGACTTCAAGCTTTGAATTAACCTTCACTACAGCTATCGCTACTCCGTTCTCTTCAGTTATGACTTTCCAGTAGTTAACATCGATATATTTATTATAGTAGCCTAACTCCCTTAATGCTATTAGTACAGCTGAAGCTGGACCTATATCAAAACTATAACCTATTTTCTCCATTTCCTTTATTTTTTCTAAAGCATTCCTCAACCTACTGTCCTTTTTATCAACCTTTATACCTAAGTTTAGAAGATATGTCAAGATATTAGAAGTACCGGAAAGCTCTGATATTACAAACCTCCTCTCATTCCCTACTAGTACTGGATCGATATGCTCATAGGCTCTAGAGACCTTCATAACAGCATCAACATGAACACCAGCCTTATGAGTAAAGGAGTTATCACCTATATATGGTTGATAAGGATTACATTGAATCCCCGCGAGCTCACATACTAACCTTGACACATTTTTAAGTTTCTTTAGACTTTCCATTCCCTTGAGTACATTAAATCCCATTTTCAATACTAGCGTTGGTATTATCTGTATGAGATCAGCATTTCCTGTTCTTTCACCTATGCCGTTTATTGTACCTTGAACATGCCTTGCACCAGCCTTGACCCCCATTATCGTATTCGCTACTGCACAGCCTGTATCATTATGCATATGTAAACCAATTTTCGTTTTTACTTTACTTGCGACTTCTTTAGTTATTTCGTAGATTTCAAAAGGAAGAGTTCCCCCATTGGTATCAGCTAAAACTATAACTTCAGCACCCGCACTTTCAGCAGTTTTGACCACTTTTAGGGCATATTCTGGATTCTCTTTATAACCCTGATAGAAGTGTTCTGAATCGAATATAACCTCCATCCCATGTGACTTTAAATATGAAATGGTGTCATAGATCATCTCCAGGTTTTCCTCTAACGAAGCTTTAAGGACTTCAGTAACGTGAAGTGTCCAGGACTTTCCGAAAATAACTGCTACTTTTACATCTGACTTGATTATGCTATTTACACTAGGATCTTCATATACTTTTAGATCCCTTCTTCTAGTACTTCCAAAAGCCGCTATTTTTGACCTTGAGAGAGTATAATCTTTAATCACTTTAAAGAATTCTTCATCCTTTGGATTAGAACCCGGCCATCCCCCTTCTATGTAGTCTACTCCTAAATCATCTAAGGCTAAAGCTATCTTTACTTTATCGTTTAGAGTAAACGATATATTAGCACCTTGTGCTCCATCTCTTAGAGTTGTATCAAGTACCTCCACAGATTTCGTAACCAGCCATATGTATACTTTCTAAAAAGAAATATAAAAACATTACTCTTATAATCTGATTGAAAATTTTTATTAAATTGAATACAGACTTCTATTTAGGTCTTCCCTTCTGTGTTAACTCTCTTAGCTGCCTGCCTACTTTTTCCTCTTGACTATTGTCAATCTCATTGAGACCATTTATTACGGTCTTCATACCTTTATTATATTCTTCTATCCATTCGCTCGCGAATTCGCCATTTCTTATCCTGTCTAGAGCTTCTAGCATTCTCTTTCTAACATCTTCATTGATGATCCTCTTACCTACAGTCATGCCTCCATATTTAGCAGTATCCGATACCGCTCTTAACATCCCGCTCAATCCCTTTTCGTATATAAGATCCACGATCATTTTCATCTCGTTTATTGTCTCGAAGTAGGCTACTTCGGGTTGATAACCCTGAGAGACTAGGGTTTCAAAAGCGCTTTTCATCAATTCCATTATTCCTCCTACTAAAATTACTTGTTCTCCGAAGAGATCGGTTTCTGTCTCTTCTTTAAATGTCGTTTCTATCACACCTGGCCTTGTAGACCCTATACCTTTTGCTATAGCAAGAGCTTTTTCCTTAGCCTTTCCTGAAACGTTTTGATAGACAGCTATCAATGATGGAACGCCGCCTCCTCTTACAAAATAGTCTCTCACTATAGGACCTGGCCCCTTAGGTGCTACCATATAAACGTCAGAATTAGATGGTGGTTCAATTAACTTATAATGAATATTAAAACCGTGGGCAAAAACGAGATCTGCTCCATCTTTCATATAAGGTTTTACGCTTTCAAGCCACACAGTCCTCTGTACCATATCTGGTATTAAGAAAATAATTACATCAGCATCCCTTACAGCTTCTTTAGTAAATTTGGGTTTAAAACCGTCCTGTTCTGCAGTTTTCCAAGAATTACCCTGCCTTTCTAATGCCACAGTCACGTCTAGCCCAGAATCCCTTAGGTTTAAAGCCCACGCTCTTCCTTGACTTCCATAGCCTAACACTACGATTTTCTTACCTTTCAAAATATCTAAACTTGCATCACTGTCTGAGTATATCTTGCTCACTCTTTTCACCCCAACTATAGGTTATTATCTTGTTTATATTAGCTGGTATAAAAAACACATAGTTTCCATTACCTTCTCTTTTACCTTCTGTTATCTTCAACCCATCAAATGTGTATTCCAACAATTTAGCCCCTTCAAGAACTTCTACTTTCTCTATTTCAACAGTCTTACTTAAGTTTAGTATAGCAGTCTTAAAGTTAGGGACATCAGCTGCTAGTAAATAAATCTCATATAAGTTTGTCTTATCATCAACCCTTCTAACGCTCATCCAATAGATATCAACCCAAAGCTTCCTAAACGTTCCTACAACCTTCTCTATAAATGCTGGATCTCTGTAGTATCCAAGAACTCTAACTACTTTTCCTTGGATCACTGACTATCGCCTGCGAAAGTTTTGCTCCAGGGGGTAGAGTGGGTAAGGCTAATTCTTCTCTTGGAACAGGAACCCTAATGACTGATGGAATATCTAATGTCATAGCCTCTTTTAGAGCTTTTTCGAGTTCTTCATAAGTTTCAGCATTAAAGCCAGCTGCACCGAAAGACTCAGCATATTTTACAAAATCAGGAGATGGGCCAAAATCTACTCCAACAATTCTGTTACCTAAGAATAATTCTTGTACTTGACGAACTAAACCTAGAGTTCTATTATCGAAAATCACGCTAATAACCGGTATCTTCTCATCAACGGCTGTGGCAAGATTGTTTCCCGTCATCAGGAAGGATCCATCCCCATCAAGATCCACTACTACCTTATCTGGCCTAGCTACTTTTGCTCCTATAGCAGCAGGAAATCCAAATCCCATAGTTCCCATTCCTGTAGACGAGAGAAATGTCCTGGGTTCCAGAACCTCCCAGAAAACTTCAGCCCACATCTGATGTTCACCAACTCCTGTTGTTACAATAGCATCTCTAGGTATCGTATTCCTTATTACCTTTAATATCTTCCAAGGCTTCATCGAGTAATGATCTTCAGTATAGTAGAATTTAGAATAGTATTCCTGCCATTCTTTAACTTTACGATACCATCCACTTCTATCTTTCTTTTTAGCGATTAAGCTTACAGCCTTAATTAACTCCCTTAATATAATCTTTGCATCTCCATACATGGCTATATCAATAGTAAAAGCTTTCTCAGAATCTGTGGGGTCAATATTTATCATAATTATTTTCTTCTTTAATTCCTCTATCTCATTATAAGATGTGAAAGTTCTATCACTTAGTCTTGAACCCACTATTAGCAATACATCAGATTCTAAAACTGCTTTATTTGCCTCCACTCTACCGTAATATCCCATCGATCCGAAGTATAGTGGATGATCGTTAGGAATTGCACTCTTTCCAGGGAATGTAGAAACCATGGGTGCCATTAACATCTCAGCTAACTCCAAAACCTCTTTTGTAGCCATAGACCATATTACACCTGTTCCTACAAGTATAACAGGTTTTTCAGACTCCACAAGTAGTTCTGCAGCTCTTTTCAGCTTTACAGGGTCTATTACAGTTCTAAATTCACGATAGCCTGGAACATACGGTTTATCGGGCCACTCAACATTATCTATGCTCTCCAACATTATATCTCTAGGTATGTCAACAACTACAGGACCCGGACGCCCGCTGCTCGCTACATAAAACGCATTCTTTATCCATAACGGAATTTCCCTGATATTCTTAATTTGTATCGTATATTTCGTTATGTGTTGCATTATACCCACAACATCAGCTTCTTGGAACGCCATTTTTCCAATAGAGCTTCTAGGAACTTGCCCTGTTATTGCTACTACTGGAGAACTATCCCAATAAGCCGTAATAAGACCTGTCACTAGGTTAGTTGCACCCGGACCAGAGGTTGCTGTACAAACGCCTGGAAAACCTGAAGCTCTAGCAAAACCGTCAGCTGCGTGCGCCGCTGCCTGTTCATGTTTCATTAAGATATGCCTAAGTTCACCGTTATTAACGTCTTCATAAAACGCATCATACATATACATGTTCGAAAGACCTGGAATTCCGAATATTACCTTTACCCCTTCTCTTTTTAGAGCATCCACTATAATTCTAGAACCCTTAGGCATTTTCAATCACCCCATAAATCGCTAGCCTTACTAGATTTGCAACCAATAATGAAAACTTTATTTGACTTGAAAACGGATTTAGAGAACTTAATCGATTTGGCGTACTTGGCTCAACAATCCACCTCACCAGAGAGCTATTAGTATTTAAAACTTCTGCTTTTTAAACCTTTTTATGTGCATTTATATGAAATTAAACAAAAAAATTAAAAAGCTTTGTATAGTGTAGTATAAGAACCCTTGACCTTAAGATCTTTTGTGACAGTAGATAGCTCTCTAAATAGTTCATCGTTTGAGGAGATATCACCTTGATATTCTAAAAAGAAATAATAGTGCCAGGGAAGTGTCCTTAAAGGTCTTGAATATATCATAGTTATGTTTATGTTACTAGTGTAAAATTTCTCTAAAACTTTATAGAGAGCTCCTGGCTTATCTTCCACAGTAAATAACAGCATGGTCTTAGCACCGCTTAGTCTCTTTTCCTTTGAGATAACTAGAAATCTAGTATAATTCTCAGAATCTTGAATGTCTTTTTCTAAAACATCTAAGTTATATAGCTTAGCAGCATATTCAGAGCAAATAGCTGCAGCTTCTAGATCCTTAGAAGCCAATTCCGCAGCTTTCGACGTGCTCTCAACAGGAATTATGTTATTAATTTTAGAGCGTATTAAATAATTTCTTGCCTCCTGTAAAGCGTGTGGATGGCTATAAACCCTTTTAGGTTCTTTTCCTTTTGATGCAAGCACTAATCTTATTTTCAAAATGATTTCATAATTTACGAATATATTATCATATCTAAAGAGGTTATCTAAAGTTTCACCTACTGGACCTTCCAAACTGTTCTCTATAGGAACTACACCAATACCATTAGTCTCATTTACTTTGCTAAAAACATCAGTTATGGTGCCAATAGGAATTCTATTTCCGCTTATATTTAAAACTTGAGATGCTTCGTCTGAAAAACTGCCCTTTGGACCTAGATAGTAAATTCCATTTGGATCGTTTTCTAATTTTAACAAAAATATATAAGCTTAGTGCTGAATTAAACAGAGATTTTCATCAATGCTTATATATTACAATTTTTTAGTATACATGGGATCTGTATTGTTGAGTTAAATTCCCCCGAAAAAAGGAAGGTAAGGCTCTTAGATACTACTCTAAGAGATGGAGAACAAATGCCTGGCATAGCACTAACACCACAATACAAGTTAAGGATCGCACTAGCCTTAGAAGAATTAGGTGTAGATTCTATAGAGGCAGGCTATCCTGCCGTTAGTAGGGGAGAATACCTAGCTGTTAAAACTATAGCAAAGGAAGTCACTGGATCTGAGGTTATAGTACTAGCTAGGGCTGTAAAAAGTGATATAGATAAAGCAATAGAAAGCGATGTAAAAGCCGTACACGTCTTCATAGCTACTTCTGATATTCACATGAAATATAAATTAAAGATGACAAGGGAACAGGTTCTTAATTCGGCTGTTGAAGCAGTGGAATACGCTAAGGAACATGGTTTAACAGTAGAGTTCAGTGCAGAAGATGCAACTAGGTCTGATATAAATTTCCTGATCGACGTATTCCAAAATGTAGTTAACGCAGGAGCTAACAGATTGGACATAGCTGACACTGTAGGAGTCATGTGGCCTTCTAAGATGGCATCTCTTGTGAGAACCGTAAAGGAGAACGTTAAAGGTGATTATCTATTAAGCGTACATTGCCATGACGATTTCGGAATGGCAGTTGCAAACAGTGTAGCAGCAATAGAGGCTGGAGCTGATCAAGCTCATGGTACTATAACTGGGGTTGGTGAGAGAGCTGGGAATGCATCTCTCGAAGAGATCGCCTCTGCCGTAACGTTCCTTCTAGGATACCAAACAAACATCAAGTTCTATAAGATCAATGAAGTGGCAAACCTAGTAGCAAAACTCTTTGGTTTAACAATTCCTCCCAATAAGGCAATAATAGGCAAAAACGCGTTTGCTCACGAGTCAGGCATTCATGTCCATGGAGTCATCTCAAATCCTATCACTTATGAACCTATAGATCCTTCCTTAGTAGGGATGAATAGAAGGATAGTAATAGGAAAACACAGTGGTAAGCACTCTATAGAGTACGTTATGAAAAGTATAGGTATAACACCAACAAAGGATATAGTAGATAAAACATTAACGAAAATTAAGGAATTAGGAGATCAGGGAAAAGCTTTAGATTGGGATACTGTAGTTAATATAATCAAGTCGGTGATGGAAGAAAATGAAATACAAGATAAGCGTTATTGAAGGAGATGGGATAGGACCTGAAGTTGTAGGTTCTGCTTTGAAAGTCTTGAGTAGAGTTATAACAAAGTATAATGTTGATTTAGAAATTGTAAAAACACCTGCAGGAGACGATGCCTTTAAGAAGTTTGGTGAAGCTGTGCCAGAAAGTTCATGGAAGGAAATAAAGAGTTCTCATGCCATTCTTAAAGGCCCTGTTGGAGAGACAGCGGGAGAGGTTGTAGTTAAGATAAGGAGAGGTTTAGATTTATTCGCTAATATTAGACCTGCAAGAAATTATCCTAATGTAGATTCACTTAAAAAGAACGTAGACCTGATAATTGTTAGGGAAAACACAGAAGATGTGTATATAAGGGCCGAGAATGAAATAAGTGAAGGAGTAACGGTTGCCCTCAGGTTAATAACTAAAAAGGGTAGTGAAAGGATAGGGAGAGTTGCCTACGAATTTGCAAAACAAAGGAGAAAGAAGGTTACAATAGTTCATAAAGCTAATGTACTTACATTGACTGATGGTCTTTTCAAGAATACGATAAAAGAGTTGAAAGCGAGTTATCCTGAGGTTGAAGTTGATGAAGAATATATAGATTCGGCGGTTATGGATTTGGTGAGGAGACCTGAAAGATTTGATGTAATAGTTACTACAAACCTATATGGCGATATCTTAAGTGATTTGGCAGCATACATTACAGGAAGTATTGGTTTAGCCCCTTCAGGTAATATAGGCGAGGATAAAGCCATGTTTGAACCAGTCCACGGTGCAGCTTTTGATATAGCTGGCAAGAATATAGCTAACCCCACAGCTATGCTTTTCTGTACCGGGTGGATGCTACAATGGTTAGGAGAAAAGTATAAGGATGAAAATGCAAGAAAGGCTGGAATCTCCATAGAGAATGCTGTTTTAACAGTACTTTCAAAGAAGGATTACTTAACTGAAGATCTTGGAGGTCATACAAAAACCACCGAGTTTACAGAAGCTGTGTTATCCTTATTATAGTCTTTTTAAAATTAACGAAGTTAAGGTAGACTTTACACCTTTTATTGATCTTATTGTCTCTATAACCTTGTTTAACTCTATGACATCTTTTACTTTAATTTTGGCAATTATATCGTAGTCTCCAGATATTTCCATGAGCTCTGTAACTCCAGGAATATTGGCTAACTTTCTCGTTATCGTCGTTGTATATACATTGGAGTCACATGAAATAGATACTACTGCCTCAATACCATCAGGTGGTTTCGGCTTTAATGATCTACCTGTAACTTCTTCAACAAGGTCTATGAGTTCTGCATCATTGTACGTCCTCGAAGCTGGATTTGACTTGATCTTGAGTAGAACCTTATCTAATTCTTCATCGTTTATTCTAATACCCAATCGTTCTAACCTATCTTTCAGAGCTTTTTTGCCAGTATATTTATCAATTACATAATCTCTAGTTCTTCCAAAAACTTCAGGTGGCATAAACTCGTAAGTCCTTGGATCACTAAGTATTCCAGCTACATGAACACCTGCTTTGTGTAAAAATGCGTTATCACCCGTAATTGGATAGTTAGGAGGCATAACTATACCACTATATTTTTCAACTAATGATGCTAAGTATGGTAATTTATCTAGCCTAATCACATCAATCCCGAAGTGGTATTTTATCGCTGCAGCTATTTGCTGCAATGGCGTAATTCCAGACCTTTCACCTAAACCATTTACCGTGGTATGAACTATAGTTGCACCGCCTTCAATAGCAGCTAAAGAATTTGCAACAGCTAAGCCTAAATCGTTATGTGCATGAATATCGTACTCGACCCCGCTTACATCTCTTGTTAATTTCTGAAATAGCTCCTTTGCCCTTGAAGGATAAAGTATACCTACAGTATCAGCTATGCTAACCCTGTCAGCCCCCGCATCACGTGCAGTCTTCACAACTTCAACTAAGTAATCGTACTCTGTCCTAGTAGCATCCTCTGCCGTAAACCTGACTTTAACTCCGTGCTCTTTTGCAAACCTTACATGTTCTGCTATTATATTTAGAGCTTCCTCCCTTGACACTTTATGTTTTGCCTTTAAATGAATATCACTCACACCATAAAATATTGCTATTCTATCAACCTCAAGCTCAGCAGCAGTTTCTATATCACTTTTAACTGCCCTGCTATGCCCGACTATTTCTGATGTTATTATTCCTTCTCTTTTTAATTTCATTATTATTTTTATACCCTCATATATGTCGGGCGCAACAGTAGGATGCCCTGCTTCGATCATAGCAACTCCAGCTTCAGATAACGCTTTAGCGATCTCTACCCTCTGCTCAACAGTGAAGGATACTCCAGCTGTCTGCTCTCCCTCTCTTAAAGTAGAATCCAATAAACCTATACGCATACAATACTAATTATGGTAAAGAGCTTTTAAATAAAACGGTAAATATTGGTTCGAATTTAGATAAAAGCAATAACTTATACTTCCGAAAAGCTTACAAATAAAAAGAACTAGTTTACTTTACCGATACTTTCTTGAGGTATTCTATGAGGCCACCTTCCTTTAAAATATCCAGTGCCATACCTGAAATACCCTTTCCTTTTAACACTTTATTGCCTACTATAACTTCACCCGTCTCTACATTTACTTTGACATACTCACCATCATTGATTTCCTTGGTGGCATTAGGTAACACTATCACTGGTAATCCATTATTAATCGCGTTTCTGAAGAATATCCTGGCAAATGATTCCGCTATAATTGCCTTAACTCCAGCAGCTTTCAGAGCTATTGCAGCTTGCTCTCTAGAAGAGCCCATGCCAAACGCTTTTCCCGCAACTAATATTACACCTTTAGAAGCCTTTTTATAAAACTCAGGATCTAATGGTTCCATAGCGTGCTGTCCTAGATATTGCGGATCTGTGTATTTTAGATATCTAGCCGGGATTATTATATCTGTGTCTATCTTATCTCCGAATTTCATAACTGGCCCTTCCACTATCATGCTATCACCCTGGGATCTGTTATTTTACCTGTTACGGCTGATGCAGCGGCTACAGCAGGACCTGATAGATATACTTGGGACTCTGGACTACCCATTCTACCTTTAAAGTTACGTGAACTAGTGGACACTGCAACTTCACCTGGTCCTAAGATACCGAAATGACCGCCTAAACAAGGACCACAAGTACCATAAGTTATCACGCAGCCAGCCTCGAAAAGCGTTTGAACATAGCCAGCCTCTAAGGCTCTCTTGAACATCTCGTATGAGGATGGAATAGCTATACATCTAGTCTTTACCTTTTTGCCTTTCATGATTCTTGCGGCAATCTCAAAATCACTAATCCTTCCGTTGGTACACGAACCTATAAAGACCTGATCTACAGGAATTCCTTCGACCTCGTTTACCACCTTTACGTTATCTACGCTATGAGGAGCAGCAACTAATGGTTCCATTTTATTTAGTTCTATTGTGTGTTCGTCAGAATACTTTGCATCAGCATCTGGTGTGATTAATTGGGGCTCATATCCCCTCATTTCTTTTATGTACCTCTTTGTCTCATTATCTGGCACGAACATAAGGGCATCTGCATTCATTTCTATACCCATGTTAGATGTCGTAGCTCTATAGTCCATTGGGAATGCATATGGCTCTTTTACTACTACTTCTATTGATTTACCGTTAAAGTAGTCAGCCTTAAAGTCTCCTAATAATTTGAGAGCTACATCCTTACCTGTTATCCATTTAGCTGGAGTTCCTTCAAGGGTTACTTTGAAAGGCTCTGGAACTGAAAGCCAAATCTTTCCAGTTATTGCTGCTGCAGCTATATCGCTAGCACCTAAGCCTTGGGCGAAAGCCCCTACTGCTCCTGAAGTTGTAGTATGGCTATCTGCAGCAACTATCACTTGTCCAGGTAATGCGTACTTCTCTATGAGCACTTCGTGTAAAATTCCAAAGTTTACATCATGGAAATTAGGTATTCCAAGCTTTTTCACAAAATTCCTTATATATACATGGATTTCAGCACTCCTTAAATCTGGGGCAGGAGCTAAATGGTCAAAAGCTATTACAATCTTATTTTTATCAAAAACCTTTACCATTCCAGCTTTCTCCATAACCTCTATGACATGGTATCCTGTTAGATCGTGGAACGCCACTATATCTACCTTTGTTTCTATCACTTCTCCAGGGCTAACTGGTTTCCCAGAATTTTTCTCAAGGATTTTTTCTGTTAATGTCTTACCGGACATTGTTAATATTTACGAAACTGTAAATATAAAAATATTACATTCTAGCTGAATTGATAAAATCGTTATAACCTCTATAAAAGCAAGAATAATTACCTGTATGACATGCAGGACCTAGGGGCTTGACCTTAATAATTACAGCGTCTGCATCACAATCGATTTTAATATCCTCAACTATTTGGAAATTACCGCTTGTCTCACCCTTCTTCCATAATTTATTTCTACTCAACGACCATAAATGCAGGTAGCCTGTCGTTAACGTTTTTATAACAGCTTCTTTGTTCATATTTCCTACCATTAATATCTCTTTAGTCTCCACATCCTGGACTACAGCTATTATAGTGTTATATTCATGTCTGTAATTTAATGACTCGGCAATCCTATTAGCCTCGTCCAAGCTTAACCTTAACGTCTTAACCACCTAGCTAGATTTTCTAGAAATCTTTTTCCAACATCACCGCTCTTCTCAGGATGAAATTGTGTCCCAATTAGATTATCCTTGCAGATCAATGCGGGGTATTCAATGCCATATTTGCTCTTCATATACGTCACATCCTCTCCAGGATACGCAATATAACTGTGAACATAGTATACATAGTCATTATTGAGACCTTCTGTTAACTCGCAGCCCTCTTTAACTAAATATAGTTTATCCCAGCCAATATGAGGCAGCTTAACATCAACATGGATCTTATCAACCTTTCCCTTTATCCAACCCAGCCCACGAGAAGGACCTCCTTCAGTCCCATATTCGAACATGACCTGCATGCCTAGACAAACCCCTAAAAAAGCAATGCCGTTCTTTCTAAACTCGTTTAACTGGTTATAGTACTTACTTAAATAAGATGCTACAGCTGAGAACGAACCGACTCCTGGAAGGACTATTAAATCAAATCCCTCCTTTGGTTCATTAGATATTGAAACATCAAAGCCTATCCTCCTTAACCCTGAGTAAATGCTAAACAAATTGCCTACACCATAGTTAATTATAAGAGCCTTCATCTCCTTCTCCTCCTCAACTCTTCATATATATCCTGAGGAGATATGCCGTCTACTGCCATTAACACTAATAAATGGTACATTAAGTCTGCTATCTCGCTTATAGTCCTCTCTTTTCCCTCGTTTAATGATGCGACTATAACTTCCACAGCCTCTTCACCAACCTTTCTTGCAATGTAGCCCTTACCTTTACTTAGAAGCTCTACAGTATAACTATTAGAAGGTTTCTCCTTCATCCTATTGAGTATAACGTTGTATAGCTCATCAATAATTTCAGACACTCCTCTCACCTATACTCTTTCCATGAATTACAAAACCCTCATAGTTTGCTAAAGCTACAAAGGCTTTGATCAACTCTTTATCTATCTCCCCTCCATAATACATAACTGGTTTGAGGAAGTCATAAACTGTTAAACCACCCCTAACCTTAGCCCATCCGTTAGTTGGAAGTATATGATTTGGACCTATACCATAATCTATGGATGCAGGCGGAGAATCGTAAAGTGATACAGCACCAACATTTTCGATTTGATCTAGATACTTATCAGCATCTTTAACGTTTAGCGACAAATGTTCAGGAGCTATTTCGTTTACTAGTTTTATCGCTTCGTCAATTGAGTTCACCTTCACTATGTAGATAGTGTTATCGGACTCATAATCTTTTGCCATTTTTCCTATTTCATCGATTAACCTTTCGGAGATTGAAATTAGCACAAGCAAAGTGTCTTTGCCGTGCTCTCCTTGGGCTATTAGGTCATTTAATACATTTCTTGGATTTGCAGAATCATCTGCTATCACAACTAATTCAGTGGGACCCTCTATACCATCAATCTCAACTACATCTCTCACAAGAGACTTAGCTGCCTGAACATATACACTTCCTGGTCCCACTACCTTATAAACCTTTTTTACGGTCTCAGTTCCATAAGCAAAGGCGGCTATAGCTTGGGCTCCACCCATCAAATATACCTCTCTAACGTCGAGCTTAAGCGAAATATAAGCAATTGCAGGGTCTATTCCCCCTTCCTTAGTGGGCGGTGTTGAAACATATATCTCTTTAACGCCTGCTACCTTTGCAGGAATTCCTGCCATTAATAGAGAAGAAGGGTAAGGATGCCTGCCTCCTGGAACATAGATCCCTATTCTTTCTATAGCTTTCCACATCAATCCAACCTTACTCTTGCCCTTATTTAGTTCAAATCCCTTAGGTTTCATAGCCTCATAGAAATTCTGAAGATTGTTATAGATGAGATCAATGAAATACTTCGTATCGTTTGGCAGCCTTTCTGAAGAATCCTCTAAGGTTTTATAATCGACTTTTATGGAACTTAGTTTTACACCATCAAAAAGCTCCTCATACTGTAGAATTGCCTTATCCCCATTTTTCCTTACGTTCTCTATAATCACTCTCACTTTATCGAGTATACCTGAAAAATCGCTTAGCCTCTTATCTGGTAATGAATATACCAGTTTCATAATCTCACCTCAATTCCCCTTTGTAGCAAATACTTCTTTAATTCTCGAATTCTGATAACTCCATCATGGAATATACCAGCAGCTAAGGCTGCATCAGCATTGCTATAACTGAAGACTTGGTAAAAGTGCTCCATTTTACCTGCACCACCGCTTGCAATAACAGGTATCTTTACTACATCTACAACCTTTTTGGTTAACTCATAATCATACCCATCTCTTGTCCCATCCCTATCGATACTTGTAAGCAAGATCTCACCAGCACCTAACCTTTCAACTTCAGAAGCCCATTTTACCGCATCCAATCCTGTATTGTACGTTCCTGATTTAGTAAAAACTATCCACTTATCGTTAATTCTTTTAGCGTCTATAGCCACAACAATAGCCTGGGCACCGAATTCCCTAGAAGCAATGCTAATAAGCTGTTTGTTTTCAACAGCTGCCGTATTAATGCTAACCTTATCTGCTCCATTAGCTAACAATCTAGAAACGTCATCTAAAGTTCTTATACCCCCTCCTACTGTTAATGGTATTGATAACACGCTCGCCGTATTTTTAACCGCTTCTAGTAGTGTCTTTCTACCCTCTATGGTTGCTGAAATATCTAAGAAAACGATCTCATCAGCCCCTTCTTCCTCATATCTACTGGCTAGCTCTACAGGATCTCCCTTATCTTTAAGGTTAAGGAAATTCACCCCTTTTACTACTCTTCCGTCCTTAACATCTAAACAAGCTATAATCCTCTTAGTAGTCATATAACCCCCTTCGTACTTCTAACTTTAGAGCCCACTACTCTAGTGGCTTCATAGAGGGTTAAACCAAGACCCTTAAATGATGCTTCAATTATATGATGAGTATTTTTACCTCTTAGCGTCATAATATGAAGAGTTATCCCTGCATTAGTGGCAAAAGTTTTGTAGAAGTGATAGACGTTCTCTGTAGAGAGACCTCCTATCATTTCCCTCTTCAACTTCAAGTTAACTAAAGCCATCCCTCTATTTGATATATCTAAAGCTACTAACACCAATGTCTCATCCATAGGTAATGCTATACTTGAGAACCTCTTTATCCCCTTCTTATCACCTAAAGCATCCTTCAATGCTTCACCTAAAACTATTGCCACGTCCTCCACAACATGATGATCATCATAATTTAATTTATCAATAGCATTGATGACTAGACTACAGCCCATATAGGTGCCAAGAGTAGTAAGCATATGGTTAAAGAATGGAACAGGAGTATTCACCACCACATCCCCTTCTTCGTCTAAATCTAGTGATACTTCAACCTTGGTCTCCTTTGTCTCCCTTATTTTATAAGCCTTTCTAGCTGACAATGCTCACACCCTTAAGTCTACCAGTGTAAAATGCCATACCAACTATTGCGTAATTAAACCCGTATTCTTTAAGAAGCTTTAAGTCATCAATGCTATTAACACCTCCAGAGTACTCTCTTATCCTTATCGCATCGTTTAACATAGCTACATACTCTTTAACTTTAGCATCTATACCCCTCATCAATCCTTCATTATTAATATAAGTAAATATAACACCGTTTGGCTCTATGGAATTCACAAGATCTATGGCATCATAGATCGATACTGAGGGTAAATTCCAACCCTTAATCATTATAGTGGCGCTAGAATTATAATCTAGTGAAACTATTATTTTATCCCCACCTACCTCCTTTATAATGTTCCTAGTTACATCGATATTGCTAAAGACAACTGTAGACAATATTATACGAGATACCCCCAAAGAGACTAGCCTATCTGCCTTTTGAGGATCATCAATTCCACCGCCTACCTGTACATATTTGAAGCCCATCTTGACTATTTCTCTAATTATACTCTCGTTATTACCGATTCTTTCTGCAGCATCCAAATCAATAATATGGATTTTATCATATCCTAATGAAAATATATCCTCAGCAACTTTCTTAGCATCCCCTATTGTAATACCACTACCTCTTTTTCCTCTTATCCTTTTTACGGCATTTCCATTACTTATATCAATACTTGGTATGATTTCAATGCTCATCCTATTTTATCACCTTCTCTATATTTACCACTACGATATCTCTAGCTCCAGCAGACTTCACTTTAGCAATTATATCAGGCAGCATCTCCTCGTCTACTACACTTATTACTTCCCATGCATCTACTTTGCTAAGTTTCGCGATAGTTGGAGACAACATTGCAGGTAATGAAGATATTACAGCGTCTAATACGTCATTTGGGACGTTCATGAAAATCATCTTTTTACCTTTAGCAACTAGAGCCCCTTTCATCATTGTTAAAACATTGTTAATTTTATCAGCATTATCATTGTAAAGCCATCTCTTATTAGCTATGACTACAGCATAGGACTCCATAATAGTGTCAATGGGGATTAATCCATGAAGTTTTAAGGTAGTTCCAGTGTTCATCGCATCAATTATAGCATCAGCAGCCCCTAATGATGGCATTACTTCTGCAGCTCCACTTATCTTCACAATTTTAGCTTTTATCCCCTTATTTTCTAAATAGTTTTTAGCAATATTGTAATACTTTGTTGCAATCCTTATTTCCTTACCCCTAAGCTCTTCAACAGACTTAACTCCAAAACTTGCAGGTATTGCTAATACTATCTTGGATTTACCGTAATCTAACTTTATTAGCTCTTCCACATCAGCCTTACTTTCCAGAACATAATCATGACCAGTTATACCTAAATCTACAGCTCCTGACTCTACTATATTAGGTATATCTTCAGTTCTAACCATCACAAGCTGGATATCCTCCCAGTTAGTTGGAACCATCAATGCCCTTTCATCGCTAGCTAAAGACTTTATACCAACTGAGGATAGAAAGTCTAACGTAGGCTGTAAGAGCCTACCTTTATTTGGTATTGCAATCCTCATTTCAGTTCACTCAGGGCTTCAACTACTCTATCACAATCTTCTCGTGTGCCTATGCTTATTCTGTAATATTTATCATAAAACTTCTTTATTGCTATCCCTTTCTGCATCAAGTATTCCATAAGGTCATGCTTTTCGTCCTTAATTAACAAGAAATTAGTTAATGAACGATACACCTTAAACCCTAAATCCTTTAACTTAGCGTAAAGGTATTCCCTATTATCGTTTATAATTCTAGCCACTTCTCTGGCGTAGCTTGGATTCTCTAATGCGACAGTGCCTGCTATAGTTGACGGTAAAGAAAGCTCAAAAGGTCCACTTGAAGCGTTAAGGGTTTTTATAACCTTTGGATTTCCAATCAGATATCCTATTCTAAATCCTGCTAACGAAAATGCTTTACTCAGTGTTCTCGTTACCAAAAGGTTTGGATAATCCTTCACTAAATCCACAACAGTATAACCTGCAAACTCATAATACGCCTCATCTATTAATACGAATCCCTTAGTCTTATTTACTAGCTCCTCTATGAATTCCTTTTTACCACCTATCATAGGAGAACCAGTAGGGTTATTTGGATCATCGATAGCAACAAGATCAGCGTCTTTAGCCTCTTCTAACAATCTTTCGTTATCCTGATACCAGTATTCCTCACCTTCCCTCAAGTTTACTTTTACTAAATTAACTCCCCTTGACTTAGCATAAATTTCATACATACTAAAAGAAGGTTCGTTAATAACCATCTTTCCATTAGATTTAATCAAATTGAATATAACAGCTTTTATCGCGTTGTCTGATCCCGAAGTTGGCATTATATAATCTGGTTCAAGATTAACATATCGTGCCGCGGCTTCTTTTAAACGTTGGTAATACTCTGAACTAGGATATCTGTTTCCGTTTGATAGGATCTTTGCTACCTCTTGTATTATAAAGTCGGGTGGACTAAAGGGGGATTCGTTAAGATGTAACCTTATCCCTTTACTGATATCCCTATACTTATATCCTTCACCAGAATTAGGAAGTAGATTTTGTATGTCCTTCTTCACATCTTTTGATGCAATTTAAGACCACTGTGATTATACTTTTGCGTTAGTAAATAAATTTATCTTATACTTATACTTTTCAATTTAGGACATGAAAACTTTTATATTATAACAATTAATAGTGTCTGATGAAAGACCTAGCAAAAAGAGTTGATCTATTAAGAGAATCACCTACTAGAAAAATAGATAGTATTAGAGAAAAGCTAAAGAGAGAAAATAGGGATATAATAGTGTTCTCTGCTGGTCAACCGAGCATACCACCACCAATAGAGATTAGGGAACTTATGGGTCAACTCTTGAAAGTGGAATCAATGGAGCTATATGGTTATACACCAAGCCAGGGAATATACGAGTTAAGACAAGCGATATCAGAGGATCTTAAGAGATTAGCCTCAATTGATGTAGATCCTGATAGTATTGTAGTTACTGCTGGAGGTCAAGCTGCTATGTTTTCAACTCTTGCTACGCTCATTGAACCTGGAGACGAAGTCATATTGTTCGATCCAACTTATTTCGGATATAAACCACTTCTAGATTACTATGGTGCCAAGATAGTAAGGCATTATGTAAGCATGGAGAACGAATTCCAGCCTGATATTGAAAAGCTAAAGTCACAAATAACTTCTAAGACAAAAGCAATAATCATAGTAACCCCTGATAATCCTTCTGGAAGGCTAATAACACACGAATCAGCTAAGGCTTTGGCAGAGATAGCTGTGGATCACGATATATGGCTAATAACGGATGAGGCTTATAAGACATTAATATATGAAGGAGAGCACGAGTACCTTTATAAATACGCACCAAACAATGTAATCTCACTAAATACTTTCTCTAAGGATCCGGCAATACCTGGCTGGAGACTAGGTTATGCTTATGGTCCTAAAGAAGTAATATCTAAAATTAAACTTGTAAACGAAGAAATGGTTTACTGCCCACCGTCTTTTGCACAACATATGGTAGCTAGGTATCTCAGGTCAGAGGTGAGGATGAGCTACATAAAAAGAGTGGTTGAAGAGTATAGAAGGAGAAGGGATATAATGGTAAGCGAGATAAGATCAAAGCTTCCTGGTGCGAAATTCGTAATACCAAAAGGATCAATGTTCGTGTTTACAGATTTTAAAGAATATGGACTGAACGGAGATTACCTCTCAAACCTGTTACTAGAAAAGTATGGGGTAGCTTCGGTTCCTGGTTCGTACTTTAGCGAAGTTTATACTTCTGCCTTAAGGTTTTCGTTTGTTGCAGAAACTCCTGAAAGGATCAAAAAAGGAATTGAGAAAGTTTCTGAGGCATTGGAGGATTTAGGTAAAAATCATACAAAATAAGTTTATAAGCTAGAATTTTATGTCTTAGCTAAAGTCTGAGAAAAATGAAAATTGTCCTGGCCTATTCTGGGGGTCTAGATACAACAGTTTCTATAAGATGGCTTAAAGAGAAGTATAATGCTGATGTAATAACAGTTACAGTTAACGTAGGACAAGAAGAGGATTTTGAAGAAATCGAGAAGAGAGCTTATGAAGCAGGAGCTAGTAAACATTATACAATCGATGCTATAGACGAGTTTGCTGATAAATATATTACATTTGGTATAAAAATGAATGGCCTTTATGAAGATGCCTATCCACTTTCCACTGCATTAGCTAGACCATTGATAGTTGAGAAAGTTATCGAAATAGCAAAAAGGGAAGGGACTGAATATGTTGCTCATGGCTCTACATCAAAAGGAAATGACCAAGTTAGGTTCGATCTCACAGCCAAAGCGTTATATCCTGAAGTAAAGATAATTACTCCAGCTAGAGTCTGGGGAATGACAAGAGAAGAAGAAATAGCCTATGCAAAGAAGTATAACATACCCATAAAAGAGGAAAGTAAGGTTTACAGCATAGACGAGAATTTATGGGGCAGAAGTATAGAGGGTGACCAGATCTCTGATCCCAGTGTTGAAGTACCTGAAGACGCTTTTAAGTGGACAAGAAGAACTAAGACTGGAAAATTGAAGATTAGTATAGAATTCGAGAAAGGAGTTCCAGTAGCGTTAAACGGAGAAAAAATGAGGCTTTCAAAGCTTATAAGCATATTAAATACCGAGCTAGGAAGTTACGGTTTCGGTAGAATTGATCATTTGGAGAACAGAGTTGTAGGCTTCAAATCCAGAGAAGTTTATGAAGCACCAGCTGCATTAGCCCTTACAACCGCACATAAAGATCTAGAGAAGATGATATATACACCACACGAGTTGAGGTTTAAAAGAATCATTGATCAGCAATGGTCAGATCTAGTTTATCAAGGCTTATGGATTGAACCATTAAGAGAAGTGCTTCAAAAGACTGGAGATGAGTTGAATAAATGGGTTGAAGGAGAGGTAAAACTGGAGGTTGAAGGGAATTCTATTAGAATATTAGGTAGAGAATCTAAATACTCACCATATTCAGAATCTATAGCTAGCTATTCAAAGGGGTGGTATCCAACAGACGAGATGGCTAGAGGTTTTATAGAAATCTGGGGAATGCACTCTCTATTAAGTAGAAAGAGTAGAGGAATCTGAATTGCTATATAGAAGCTGGGGTTCGAATAAGGACGAGGTCTATAGCTACACTTCATCAATGGATACAGATATCTATATAGAGGATGAAGTAAAATTAACAATGATAGCCCACATCATAGCCCTTAAGAACGCAAATTACATCAGTGAGGAATTAGAATGTAAACTGTTGAAAGCGGTCAAGGACTTTAAACACGATCCTAATAAAAGATTTGAAGATATTCATGAAGAGTTAGAATCTTTTCTAATAAGTAAGCTTGGAGAAGAAGGAGGAAGCATAGGTTTAGGTAGAAGTAGAAACGACCACGTAGCTACGGCTTTAAGGTTAAAAACTAGAAAAGAGCTGGTCGAAATTTTAAAAAGCCTAAACGAGCTTAGAAGCGTGATATTAGAAAAGGCAAAAGAACATATTAACACCTTATTTCCTACATTCACTCACCTTCAACAAGCACAACCCTCAACTTTTGCTCATTATTTGACATATATAGTTGAGGAATTAAATCCATTATGGAGGATAATCTTCGAAAAGTTGAAAAACGTAAATAGGTCTCCTCTAGGATCTGGAGCTATTGTTGGAAGTAATGTAAAAATAGATAGGAATGAAGAAGCTGAACTACTGGGATTTGATGGCATAGTCTTAAACACACTATCTGCCACTTCTTCAAGACTTGATCTAATTTCTATAGTTAGTGAACTAACAAATTTGATGTTAGTATTTAGTAAGATAGCTGAAGATCTTGTAATTTTCTCTTCCCTCAAATATGTAAAACTTCCGGACTCACATGTTAGTACAAGTAGCCTTATGCCTCAAAAGAGAAACCCGGTAACTATGGAAGTTTTAAGAGCTAGGGCTGGAGAATGCATAGGCGAACTTACTTCGTTATTAACCATATATAAGGCAACACCAACAGGCTATAACTTAGATTTTCAAGAGATGAATAAACATTATTGGAATTGTATAGAGATAGTAAAAAGTTCAATAAGTGTTTTGATCTCTTTATTTAAAGGCATAGAAGTACTGGAGGATAACGTAAATATCGATACTTCCACATTAGCTACAGATGAGGCTGAACTAATGGCTATAAAGAACGGTATTCCTTATAGAAAGGCTTACTTCGAAATAGCAAATAAAATAAAAAATAACTTATTTCAGTCAACTTTAAAAATAGGAGACTCTATTAACTTAAAGGCTACAATGGGTTCCCCTAATCCTATAAGCGTTTTACAGATGTTGGAGGAGTATAAGAGAAGATTAGATGAAGACAATAAAACTTTAAAAGAATATGAAAATAAGATAAACGAAAAGCTTCAGACAATTGAAAAGGTGGTCTTACATTGCGCAATGTAATAGAGGCTATTTTGGTTATATATACCTTGAAGATGGGACTTTCATCAAGGGATGCGGATTTGGAGCTAAGGCCATAAGAAGTGGAGAAGTGGTCTTCACAACATCAATGAATGGATACGTTGAGAGCCTAACAGACCCCTCTTATAGGGGTCAGATCCTAATTATTACACACCCATTAGTTGGAAACTACGGTGTTCCAGATCCTATAATTGAAAACGGAATATTAAAGAACTTTGAATCTGAACACATCCAAGTAGAGGGTTTAATAGTCGCTGAAGAGACAGAACCCTTTAAGTGGAATAGCAAAAGATCTCTTCATAAATGGCTAGAAGATGAAGGAGTGCCTGGAGTTTCAAATGTGGACACAAGAATGCTTGTTAAGAAGATCAGGAGTAACGGAGTCATGATGGGAGTTATATCGTCGGGTTATGAGTTAGAGGATCCAAGGAAATACTTAGAGAAGAGATATGATGAGATAGACTTCATTAAATACACATCACCTAAGCAACCCATATATCATTCTAACCAAGGAGACACTATCGTAGTAATTGACTGTGGAATTAAGCATGGTATACTTCACAACTTATACGTCAGAGGTTTTAATATAGTAAGAGTTCCCTGCTATTATACCGCAGATCAGATCATGAAATTCTTTCCAAAGGGTATAGTGATAAGTAATGGACCCGGAAACCCGAATCTATTAAAGGAGCAAGTAAACACAATATCACAACTAATTGAATATAAGATCCCTATTTTGGGAATATGTCTAGGACATCAATTGCTAACGATTTCGTTAGGTGGTAGAGTTAAAAAGATGAAGTTCGGGCATAGGGCTATAAACAAACCTGTGATAAGTCTAGAGGACAACAAGTGCTATATAACTACACATAATCATGGATATGGCATATTGGATAAAAAAGATCTACCAGCAGATACGAAACCTTGGTTCTATAACCCTGATGATAACGTAATTGAAGGATTTGCACATGAGAAATTACCTATTATTACAACACAATTCCATCCTGAAGCTAGACCTGGTCCATGGGATGTAACATGGGTTTTTGATAAATTTAAATTAATGGTGATGAAATATGAGAGATCATTATAAGAAGGTTTTAGTTATAGGCTCAGGAGCTATAAAGATAGCGGAGGCAGCAGAATTTGATTATAGCGGTTCTCAAGCACTTAAAGCCCTTAAAGAAGAGGGTATCGAAACAGTATTAGTTAACTCTAACATAGCTACAGTACAAACTAGTAAGAAGTTTGCTGATAGGCTTTACATGGTTCCAGTAACTTGGTGGGCAGTAGAGAAGGTTATAGAAAGGGAAAGACCAGATGGAATTATGATAAGCTTCGGCGGTCAAACGGCTCTCAATGTTGGTGTAGATTTATATAAGAGAGGAATATTAAAAAGATATGGGGTAAAAGTCCTTGGAACCAGCATAGAAGGTATTGAGAAAGCTCTTAGTAGAGAAAAGTTTAAGGAAACCATGAGAGGCGTGGGGTTGCCTGTACCACCTAGTACGTCAGCAAGGAATGAAGATGAGGCTGTGGAGAAAGCGAAATCACTAGGTTTTCCAGTAATGGTAAGAGTCAGCTTCAATTTGGGAGGAAGAGGTTCCTTCGTCGCGTGGAACGAAGAAGAATTCAGACAAAAGGTTAGGAGAGCGTTTTCTCAAAGTTATATAGGGGAAATCCTAATCGAAAAATACCTTCATCATTGGATAGAATTAGAATATGAAGTTATGAGGGATTCTAATGGCAATAGTGCTGTAATTGCATGTATAGAAAACCTAGATCCTATGGGAGTTCATACTGGCGAATCGACTGTAATATCTCCTTGTCAAACCCTAGATAATTATGAGTTTCAAAACATGAGAAGTGTAGCACAGGAAGTTGCAAAGTCAATTGATTTAATAGGAGAGTGCAATGTTCAGTTCGCACTAAACCCAAACGGATATGACTTCTACGTAATTGAGACGAATCCTAGGATGTCAAGATCAAGTGCACTAGCTAGCAAGGCTACAGGCTATCCATTAGCGTATATTGCAGCAAAACTAGGATTGGGATATAAGTTATATGAGATATTAAATAAGGTTTCTGGCACTACTTGTGCATGCTTCGAACCAAGTCTAGATTATGTAGTTATAAAAATACCTAGATGGGACTTAAGTAAGTTTGAGGATGTTGATCAGAGTTTAGGAACAGAGATGATGAGTGTTGGTGAAGTCATGAGTATAGGTAGGACTTTCGAGGAAGCTCTTCAAAAAGGAGTTAGGATGTTAGATATTGGAGAACCAGGAGTTGTGGGAGGCAAAATTTACGAATCAGACATGAGCAAAGATGAAGCATTAAAATATCTTAAAGAGAGGAGACCTTATTGGTTCCTTTACGCAGCGAAGGCATTTAAAGAAAACGCTACCATAGAAGAGGTGTATGAAGTTACTGGTGTCAACAAATTCTTCTTGAATAAGATTAGGAATTTAGTGGAATTTTATGAAGAGTTGAAAGCTAAAAAGCAGATATCAGATGATGTATTATTAAAAGCAAAACAACTAGGGTTCAGTGATAAGCAAATAGCAATGGCCTTAGGGGTAAGTGAAGAATACATTAGAAAGTTTAGAGAGGAGAAAGGAATAATGCCGGTGATAAAGATAATAGATACATTAGCAGGAGAATGGCCAGCAGTAACTAACTATATGTATTTAACTTATAATGGATCAGAGGACGATATCGAAGTTAATGAATTTAACAAGAAACTGCTAATAGTCGGAGCTGGAGGCTTTAGAATAGGGGTTTCAGTTGAGTTTGATTGGAGCGTAGTATCGTTATTAGAGTCAGCCCATAAATTCTTTGATGACGTAGCAATAATAAATTACAACCCTGAGACTGTATCCACGGATTGGGACATAGCTAAGAAGCTTTACTTCGATGAAATATCCATTGAAAATATACTAAACTTAGTTAAAAAACAAAAATATAATTTCGTAGCAGCTTTCGCAGGAGGACAGATAGGTAATAATTTAGCTAAAGCACTGGAAGAAAATGGTATTAAGCTTTTAGGAACAGCCGGAAGAAGTGTAGATAATGCAGAGGATAGGGAAAAGTTCTCTAAATTATTAGACAAGTTAAACATTCCTCAGCCTCCATGGATTTCTGCAACATCAATTGAAGAGATTAGCAAATTCGTAAACGAAGTAGGATTTCCAGTTCTCGTAAGACCAAGTTATGTGTTAAGTGGGGCTTCAATGAAAATTGCTTACAATACGCAAGAACTAGCATCGTATATTAAGTCAGCAACGGAAATTTCACCAGAACATCCTGTAGTTATTTCTAAATACTTAGATGATGCAATAGAAGCTGAAATCGATGCTGTAAGTGATGGAACGAGAGTACTAGGTGTAGTTCTAGAACATGTGGAGGAGGCTGGAGTTCATAGCGGTGATGCTACAATGAGTGTTCCATATAGGTTATTGAATAAGGAGACTGTGGATAAAATGAAGGAATTCGCAGTTAGACTCGCTAATGAATTAAATATAAAGGGACCATTTAATTTACAGTTCGTTATCAAGAATGGTATTCCTTACATTATAGAACTTAACTTAAGAGCTAGTAGATCAATGCCATTTTCAAGTAAAGCTAAGGGAGTCAACTTAATAGATAAGGCAATGGAAGCTATAGTTAAAGGATTGGATATAGATGAAGAATTCTACGAACCAGAATCCAAGTCCTGGGCTGTAAAATCTGCACAGTTTTCATGGGCACAACTTAGGGGTTCCTATCCATTTTTAGGACCAGAGATGAAAAGTACAGGAGAGGTTGCATCATTTGGAGTAAACTTCTATGATGCTTTACTTAAGAGTTGGCTATCTATAAATCCCAATAGACTTCCGAACAAAGGGGGAAACGCTATTGTATATGGTAATAGAAATCTGAATTATTTGAAAGAAGCAGTTTCAAACCTAGTTGAATATGGTTTAAATGTTTTTACAATTGATACGTTCGCAGTTGAAAATGCTCAAATAATATCTATGGAAAAAGCTATGGAACTAGTAAGAACCAAAAAAGTAGAAATCATCATCACTGATGGGTACCTAAAACAGTACGATTACTCAATAAGAAGAAATTCTGTAGACTTCAATATACCCTTAATTCTTAATGGAAGACTTGGAGCGGAGGTAAGTAAAGCAATAGCAAAAGTATGGGACAAGTTAACCTTCAATGAAATAACAGAATATGGTGGTGGAATATGAAAGTCGCATTAGTAGTTGATATTGTGAGACCTGAGGAGAAGCAAATAGCTAAAGAGCTCGATGAAAAGAAGATAAGTTATGACGTAATAAATGTAAATCAAGTTAATTTACCACTGAAGAAGGGCTTATATGATTATCAAGTAGCGGTAATAAGAACTGTAAGTATGTACAAGGCTTTATACGCTGCGGCCGTGCTTGAAGCAGCAGATGTGCATACTATAAACTCCTCATACACTATATACACGTGCGGTGATAAAATACTAGCATATTCAAAGCTGTTAAAGGCAAACGTACCTATTCCTTACTCAATCATTACAATGTCTCCAGATACAACGTTAAAAGCATATGAAGAGTTAGGCTATCCCTTAGTTGACAAACCTCCTATAGGAAGTTGGGGAAGAATGGTTTCGTTAATAAGAGATGTAATTGAAGGCAAAACCATAATAGAACATAGAGAAATGCTGTCAAATTCCCAGCTTAAAATACATATAGTCCAAGAATATGTGAAGAACAAAGGTAGGGATATTAGGTGTTTAGTCCTAGGCAATAAATTATTAGGTTGTTACGCTAGAAAAATACCTCCTAATGATTGGAGAGCAAACGTTGCGTTAGGAGGTATACCTGAGAGTATAGACGTTAACAAGGATTTAGAAAAGATTGCATTAGCTGCGGCAAAAACAGTTAATGGGGAATTCGTTTCAATAGACATCCTTGAGCACGAAAACAAAGGGTATATAATTAACGAAATCAACGACGTCCCTGAATTCAAGGGGTTCATGGCTGCTACAAAAATAAATGTACCAAAGGAGCTGGTAGAATATATAATTTCGAACTATTTAATATAACAGACTATGTAGATTTAATCCTTTTTTTATAATTATAAATTTTTCATCATTAATCGCGTGCTAATCATCTTTCATATTTTTTCATAAACACTTAAATAGGGGGGTATACAGAAATTTTATTACCAAAAATGTTGATATCAAACAAGTTCATAGTAGTTCCTAGCAAAGAATATGAGTCGTTTTGGACGATAGATAAGATAGAACATATTAGAAAGCTAGCTCTCACAGGAAAACCACAAATGATCTTTAACGAAAATGTGGAATCCTTAAGGATTCTCGACAGAATAACGTTCAAACAACATGGACAAGAGATATCTTTAGAACCTAATGCAAAAACGGATGTAACAGTTAATGGCATACATATGTCTACACCATTATACCTTGGAGATATGTCATTCGGAGCACTAAGCGGAAATCCTAATATCGCGATAGTAAGGGCAGCTGAGATCACTGAAACATTGGCTGGTACTGGAGAAGGAGGTCTACATCCAGAAATAGCAAAATATAAACGATTTTTCACACAATGGGCATCAGCTAGGTTCGGTGTTGATATAAAGACATTAACAGCAGGGATGGGCATTGTAATAAAAATAGGTCAAGGGGCTAAGCCGGGGATTGGAGGACATTTACCTGGAAGTAAAGTTGTAGATATAATTTCAGAACTGAGAAGAATTCCTAAAGGTATAGATGCATTGTCGCCAGCACCTCATCACGATATTTACTCAATAGAGGATTTAGGACAGAGAATTGAAGCATTAAAGGAAGCTACAGGAAAACCGGTATTTGTTAAGGTTGCGGCGACAAATTATATCCCATATATAGTTTCAGGAATAGCAAGAATGAAGGCGGATGGTGTAATCATTGATGGGCATGGAGCTGGTACTGGTGCTACACCATTTGTAGTTAGGGATAATTTAGGGATGCCAATTGAGCTTGCTGTGGCATCTGCAGATTATATATTGCGTAAAGAAGGGTTAAGAGAGAAATTTACTATTATAGCAGCAGGAAGGGTTTCCTCTGCTAATGATGCAGCAAAATTAATAGCGCTAGGAGCAGATGTCGTAAGTGTAGGAACGGCAGCACTTATAGCAATGGGATGCATTCAATGTGATAAATGTCATATTGGTTACTGTCCGACTTCACTTACTAATAAAATAGATGGAAGCAGAATATTAGATTTAGAGTTTGGAACTAAATCTCTAGTAAACTTCATAAGGGGCTTCACTCTTGAACTAGCCAACATACTAGATAATCTTGGATTAGACAGCATCGATAAGTTAAGGGGAAGAAGAGACCTACTTTTTGGAAATAACTTAGATGAGGAAACCCTAAGAATCTTAGGTATTGATGGAACTACTTATGAACAGGAATATAAGTTAGGCGAATTATGGGATAGAGAGAGATTATCATATTTACACGAATTAGTGAATAAGGGAGATGCAGTAATAGTTAGCATGGGAAGTAATGCACCACCAGATGTTAAAAAGCCCGCACGCATAACAGACTGGTTAAGGATTGATGGAGCACAGGTAACTAGACCATCAATAGATCCGTATAGAGAAGACATTGATACTTCATTTTATCTTAATAAAGGAAAAATCTATCTTTCAATGCCAGTAATTATAGATGTAACAAACCTTGATACAGAATATAAATTAGCGTGGAGTTGGGCTTCATTAGCTACTAGCACCTTAATTTTCGATATAGGTGCAATATCGAATTATGAGGATGTGTCGTTTAGTAAAGATGGTAAAGGAATCTTAACATGGGCAACTTTACCTTATCAGGATAAATATATTCTAATACCTTCTGATTCGTACAGAATTGATGATCTCTTAAACGCCAAAACATCAGGATTTATAATTGATGAAGATATAGGAAATGATGACTTAGAGGTTGTATTATCAGACTTAGATACGAAATTGAAAGAAGCTGGCGTTCGTAATAACTATGATATAATAGTGAAGACTCGAAATATCAGAGATTCAGCTGATGTGTTTAAACTTTTGCTTCTAGGTGCTGATAGTGTAATAATTCCAGGGGATATAATATTTAAAGTTGTAAATCCAAGAGTTAGCAAAAAGGAAGAGATAAAAGAAAAAACCTTCAATTTCCTTGTAGGCATTAAGAAGGAGTTGGCATTATTAGCTGGTGCTGCAGGCGCTTATAGTATTCAATCTACTATTGTTGGTAATAGAGAACTATTGAGAGCTGTTAACCTACCATCTAAGATAAGGAATGTCTTAAGAGTAAAGCCCGCGGGATCCTTATGATAGAAGGAGAATACTATCCTTCTGGTTGTGGCATATTTGGAATATTAAGGAAGAGAAATGCAAGCAAAATAAAAGGAAAAGACGTAGTAAGGGCAATAGAAAGAGTAAGGTTTAGAGGAAGCGATAGAGGAGCAGGTTTCGCAGTTTTTAATTTTAAATCTCAAAATTACTACCTACTCAAAATATTTTATAGAGGGTCAGAAGATGAAGTTAGAGAACTTTTAGAAAAGGAAGGCATAAACGTAATTGACGTCATAAAAGAGGCAGAAATAAATGACATCTGCAGTTGTAGTGTTATAGCATTAGCTGACCTTAACTTAATTAAGATGAAAATGAGAACACTTAATTTCAGGCTGTGGAAAGACAAAATAGGTAGAATCTATAGTGCAGGCTCCTCTCTTCAGGTATACAAAGGAGTAGGATATCCATTAGATATTGCCAGAATTTATAATATAGATGAAATCGAAGGCGATATGTGGTTAGCACACACAAGGCAACCTACAAATTCGCCAGGTTATTATCCTTACTGGTCACATCCCTTTTCTTCATTTAACGTAGCAGTAGTACATAACGGTGATATTAGTTCTTTTGGAGCAAATATGGAGTTCTTAAAATCTAAAGGCATAGAAAGTTTTGTGGGTACTGATAGCGAAGTTATAGCATTCCTATTTGAGGAATTAGTAAATGAAGGCTTTAGCCTAGAAGAAACTATTGAAATTCTTATAAACCCCTCAAGGAGGATAAGACCATTAGACCCATTTGTAGAACATATGCTTAGAAACGCTAGGCTTGATGGTCCATTTTCCGTAATTATAGGATATGATTCAGGAGATGATTTATACCTAATCGGCATAGCTGATAGAAATAAATTTAGACCCATGATTATGGGAGAGGACGAAAACTACTACTATATAGCTAGTGAGGAGAATGAGATCAGAGAACTAAGCCCTAACGCCAGGGTATGGACACTAAAGCCAGGTGAATATTTCCTCGCGTCTTTGAATAAGGGGGTTATAAGATATGGTAGACCTCTAGAAGAAATTGACATGTTTTCTCCACCACCCATTTTCAGACCAAAAGAGTACGACATTGATGCCCATAACATAGATTACAGGGAATTAAATTATTATATATTGAAGGAGATAGAGAAGGGTAAAAGATTAGTAAGAGTAGCTAACGTTTTAGGACATAGGTATATAGGAATAAATTTACCCTCCAAAAACATAAGGGGTGTTAGAATCGAGCTTTATGGTGTTGCGGGAAATTGTTTGGCTAACTTAAATGATGGAAACGAGTTTTATGTTTACGGAAACGTTGGTGATGATTGCTGCGATACAATGCACGAAGGAAAAGTAGTGATATTAGGAGATGCTAGAGATGTTTTAGCTCAAACGTTTCAAAGCGGTAAAATATTCGTAAAGGGAAATGCAGGAAATAGAGTTGGTATACAGATGAGGCAATATAAAGATAGGAAGCCTTATCTAATAATCGGGGGTAGGGTGGATAATTATCTTGGTGAATACATGGCAGGAGGGATAATAGTAGTTTTTGGGAGGGGATCAAAAAGTGAACCAGTTGGATATTTCATAGGAACGGGAATGATAGGAGGTAAAATATTAATCAGAGGTAAGGTGTCACCAAATAAGATAGGCTTACAACCGCCTAAAATTGAAATTTTGAATCTGCTAAGAGCTCTAGTGATAGATAACATAATTAGTCCTGAAGAATATGAACAACTGAAAGATAAGGAATACATAGAGCTAGTGAAAAGTTTAGAGGGTAGGGGGAGAGAGTATTTAAGGAAACTAATAGAAGACAAACTCGGTATACCAACTTATGAATATAGAGAACTTAATGAGGAAGAATTCAAAGAATTAGAACCAGTGATTAAGGAATTTTCGGCAGACGTAGGTGAAGATTTTAATGAATTCTTAAAAGAGAAATTTACTGTTGTATTTCCACCGAAATTCCTCAAAATCTAAAACTGAGCTAAGAGCGTATTATTGACTCTAATCAATTCTAAAAAATATTTAAAATGCTTCACTAGATTTCTGATTAATATTAACATTTTACAGAATTAATTATCATTACTTTTTAGATTTTATGTTGAAATCTATAGTATATTGTTTATATGAAATTATCACTATAAAATTTTTCTTTAATTCTAATAATCTAATTTATCCTTTAACTTTAGAAAATACCAAAATCTTTTTATTCTACGCAAAAGTAGATAGATTGAATACGCCAATGCCTATAGTAATATCTCCAGAAACTATTTTGGAGGAAATTAAAAGAGATGTGAAATATACTCTTCAAAAAGAGATTAAAGACAAAATAAATATTAAATTTGTAAATGTGCATGAAGGAGTGTTGGCCTTTGTAAAGAATGGCGAACTATCGATATATATAAATGAAACACCTTACATGCAGGCTAAGATGCTTGGTAAACAATATGAGTATCTATATGTTATAGAACTCCATGAGTACCTTCATTTACTAGGGATTGCGGATGAAAGAGAAGTGAGAAGAATAAGTATAGAGCTTCTTGAGAAGAAATTTGGACAAAATAGCTATGCATACTCATTAGCATATAGACTTGCGGATCCTAGAGATATGTACTTGATTAAATCGCAAAAGCTTTACGGTAAACCTAACACCTATATATGACATAGATTTTTGAAAAGATCTCTACTTGATTTTGAAACAATTTGCTCGCTTAACGAAGAAACTACTGATAATCTGATAGAAGCCATAAATATTTTACAGATTTAAAACTATATAATAAAATAATTTTGAAAATATTAAATACTACTATTTACATACATATTATATATAATATCGCTTATACATTGGTTAGCAGAAGATTTTTTGTACTCCTTGTTCTCTTCTTTTTTGTAGTATATGACACAAAAGGCTAGTATGGAGAGGCCACAGAGAGTTCTTAATTTCCTAGATATAGTATTCTTATCATTAGGTGGACAATCACCTTTTCTTAGTATATTAACTTATGGTGCTGTAGTCATAGCAACAATTGGTACTTTTGCACCTATAGCAGTAATATTAGGTACACTTCTAACTTTAATAAATGGCTTAACAGTATACGAACTTTCTAAAAGGTT
Organism: Sulfolobaceae archaeon; assembly: GCA_026627305.1. Lineage (GTDB taxonomy): Archaea > Thermoproteota > Thermoprotei_A > Sulfolobales > Sulfolobaceae > JAPNVD01. The sequence goes on along the minus strand of JAPNVD010000027.1, from coordinate 111,845 downwards.
TACAAAAGAGGGAGGATATTATACATATGCATGGTATTCCTTGACTAAAAAATTAGGTCTAGAGACTGGATGGGTATATATCCTTTATTCCTCATTTTATGGCTCTGCTTACATTTTAGGAACTACCTATCTAATTTCGCATATATTTAACGTAAATCCTTGGTTTGTGATATTATTCGTATTGTTTTTATCATCACTTTTCATGGCACTTGGCATACGTCCTTCTTCTAAGTATGCAATATTCGCAAGTAGCCTAGAGATAGGAATATTGGTGGCTTTAAGCCTTTTGTTTATATCATCTACTGGTTTCAGGTTCTATAATCCATTTCATGTCTCACTCAACTTTTCTAAGCTATTCTTTGCAATTCTCTTTGGATCTTCAATACCTACAGGCTATGGAAGTATAGCACCAATAAGTGGTGAAGTTAAGAACCCTAAAAGGACCGTGAGTATGGCAATAGTTACAGTCATCCTCTTGGGAGGTTTATTAGCTTCTTTCGATATTTATGGTATTTTAGATCACCTAGTATATTTCCATATTTCATTAAATGGGTTAGATATACTAAAATTAATAGAGAGTAAATTTGGATTATTGACTTTAATATTTGTAATATTTGCAGCATTCAATGATGGAGTTTTGGGCTCTTTATCATTCATGTTAGCGACATCTAGGACTATATTCGCCATGGCAGAAAACGAAATATTTCCAAAGCAATTAACAAAGTTAGCTCCAGAGAGAGGCCCAATATATTCAAATTATGTTACGATTATGTTATATATATTAAGTTCTTTAACGGCATTATATATTTTTAAGAACCCCTTTGTAGCATTTGAGATAGTTGGTGGCATTTCATTACTTGCCAATCTATTTGTTCACATAGCGTCTAACTTTTCACTGCTTAGAATCTCGTTGAGGAGAATTAGCAAGAGGCTATTAGAGCTTATAATTGCTGTTATCGCCGCAATTTACTCTATTATTACTTTGGTATACTCTTCAGAAAGTAGTGCCACAGCTGCTATAGACTTCTTCCTCTTATTTATCATTGCAGGATTTCTATTTGCTGAAATTAGAGATATGGCTATAAATGAAGAACCAGAAGAGAGAAAATAAATAAGCAATAAGCTTGTTTAAGTATATAATCTACACTACATAACATAAGAAACTTCTATATACTCTACTATAATGAATGAATAGTATGCAAAGCGTGAAAGTCAATTTAAGACAGTTAGTCACTCCCTCAAAAACAATTCTCGTTGTATGGGATGTTCAAAGAATGTTAGTTAATAGCATATTTAACAGAGAAGAATTTCTCAAGAACCTTAATTTACTCTTACGCGCTGCGAGAGCAGCAAGAGTTAAAATAGTATTTACTAGGATATCACCACTTCCTCCTCAGTATCAATCCCCAGTTCTAAGAGTTCTTAATAGGTGGGGAAACATGAGGTTTACAGCATCGGATTTAGCATTAGCAGTAAATCCTATGAGAAATGAAGTAGTAATAGATAAAAGTACTACAAGTATATTTATAGGAACTAATTTTGAATATATGGCTAGAAATGTTGGTGCAACCACTCTAATATTTACGGGCATAGCGACAGAAATAGGAGTAGAGTCAAGTGCAAGGGATGCTTACAATAGAGGATTTTTGCCAATAATTGTAGAAGATGCAGTATCATCTTCTGATAGAGAGGCTCATGAAAGGTCGTTAGCTAATATGAGAAAATTATTCTTAGTAGTAAAAACTCAGGATCTTATAAACGCATGGGGCGTGAGAGTCTAACCATAAATTGGAGCAGTTTTCCTATTTAATGCATGTAAATAACCTAATTTAACTGAAAGCAAGGCAGCATTTTCTGGCGTCTCTGCATAATAGATTTCAGACGTTTTTCTATTATCTATGAATCTACCGAAACCTTTTTCCAGATTATCTGTTGGCAAACCTGTATTTTTCAATACTACAACAGGTATTCCCATAGCATAAGCCATAAAAATTTCAATTAATGTCCCAGCTTCACCACCTAAGCTTACTAATACATCTGAGCTCTTGCATAGAATAACTGATCTAGCCCTATATTCTAAACCCGTATTAATAACAATAAATTCCTGTCTTGGTTCGGGATATGCTTTAGCGCTCTCTGGCATAATAAATATCACTCTTAATCCTCTAGCAGCTGCGGCATCAGCCACATTTTTCATTAAACCCCAATATCCTCCTACTATGATATTAACGTTATAAGGTAAGGAGTTTATAAATCGTTCAGCTATCTCCTTATTCTCATAACTACTGCTCGCAGCTATACCAATATTTATAGGTAACATATCTGAATCTTATTACAGTTAAAAATAAGCTTAAAGTGATGAGAGCCCTAGCTGAACTGATGATGTTTACGCCAACGGCTGAGGTGGTATTAATTCTTCGAAACCGTTCTCTAGAATATAGTAAGTTTTAATCAGTTCAGCGTGGCTCCAGACTAATGGTGCTACTGAAGGATATTTACCTGTTGGTGAAATCTGTTCTGGTATTATCCCTGTCTTTAACGAGTTCCTTAAAACCCATTCAAGATATTCATAAGCCTTATCTTCCTTTCCTTCATATGCATAATGTTGAGCAAGCCATAACGTGGTTATGTACCATCTGTTCGGTTTTTGATTCTCTTCTCGCATATAATAATCGTTTTCATATCTTATAATACCACCATCAACTAACAATGTGTTCTCGACAACCTCCCTATTCTTTATTGCGATTGGCTCATCAGGCTTTAATAAACCAAAGAGGGTTACAAATAATGAACTCGCGTCCACTGTAGAATCTTTGTTTATTATCTTTCCTTTTTCAGTTATTAAAGTTCTAACGAAGTGATCGTTAACATAGAAATTGTTTACTACGGAATCCCTAAGTTTCCTTGCAATAGATGCATATGTTTTACTTAAATCTGTGTCTCCAAAGAAGTTTGCAAAATCAGCTGCTGATAGTAAAGCAATATAGACTGCTGAAGAAGTGAAAATATGAACTCCAAGCCTCTCTTCCCATAGATCATAAGATGGTAAAGGCAAATTTAACTCCTTATCGTAATAAGATATGAGAAAGTTTGCGGCTGCTTTTATTAGAGGTGAATAAAATGGTTTAATGAAATCCACATCTTCAAACTTTTTAAAGTACACCCATAGAGCATAAAGAGTTAATGCAGTCTCATCTTCTTGAATTGGTATATAACCTGAAGTCCAAGGATGCCATGTAGAACCCCAATACCCATGAGCAGTGTATTTCTGGAACAAAAAACCATAGTTCTGAATTAGTGGAAGGGTAAACTTAAAGAATTGCCTTGGTTGTTCAGCATAGCCCAATAAGCTCATTGCAATTGCTGAAAATGCGGCATCTCTATGCCAAACGTAATTATATGTATCTCTATTAAACTTTATTATATCAGTATCCAGGGATGCGGGAAGTGCTCCATTATGTTGCCAATGCGCTACGATTGTCAGTAAACTTCTCTTGACCTCATCGTTATACTTCCTCGCCTTATATAGCCACGCTTTCCAATAATCTTCCGTTCTCTTTAGTAAATATTCAGGTGTCCTATACTTAACGTATTCGTTTATCTTCTTTACGTCATAATAGCTTTTACCAGCTATAAGCCAGCAATAAAATGTCTTTGAACCGTTAACCTTTATGCTAACTGCAGAATCAACTGAACCCTGTGCTATTGGATTCATAGATAATTTTCCATCTTCACAGTCCTTCCATGTACCTAACAATCCCTTAGTTTCCTTATATCCTGTCGCGTATTCGTAGAATGGTACATCACATGTAAACAGGAACCACCTCGCCCTTTTATAATGAATTATAGAGGAAGTTAAAGGATCATATAGCGCTGTATCACCAATATTATTTCCATAGATACTTAGATTTAGAGTGAAGAATAACAACAATTCTTTATCAGTGTCCACGCTTATCTTTCTTACTAAAACATTAGATGCCATATCAACACTGTCTTTTATTAGAACTCTTGTGTTATCGACCTTAAAATCGGCAAGGGAAGATAAAGTATTAGGGACATATGATATAGAAGGGTTTAGATCTCTAATCCATCTAAATTTTCCTTCTTTATATAACCCTACAGAGAGTTTTTCCGCGTGATTTTCCATAAACAGAGGATAATAAAGTTCACGTATTTCGTAATTACAGTCATAGAGAACAGTTAAGCTTCCATTCCCTAGAACTATACACCTAGTCATACAGAAAATAACTTTTTAGGAAATAAAAAACTTACATGTAAGGAATATAGTGTGTCGTCCCAACAAAATTATGAAGATATAATAAAAGCGTTCAGCGAAATAAAAAGAAAATACGAATTCATGAATAAGCTAATGACACTTGGGCAGATAGAAAAGATTAGAAAAGCTTCAGTTAGCATGATAGGATGTGATGGAAACAAAATATTAGATGTAGGAAGTGGTCCTGGATCGTACTTAGCAATACTTGAAGAGATGTGCGGAAAGAGATACTATGTAGCTTTAGATATCAACGAAGATCTATTAAGAACCATTATTAACGATAACATTGACAGAGTAGTAGCTAGTGGAGACCATTTACCGTTCAGGGATAAATCTTTCGATTTAGTAGTATCTGCTTTTATGTTTAGATATTTAGATCATAAAAAAGGATTAGAAGAGTTCTCAAGAGTTGCAAGGAAGGCTTTTCAAATAATAGACTTTTGGAAGACTGATAACAAGATAGTATACTATTTAACCTTAATATATGCTAGAATCGTTGTACCGTTAGAGGCGTTACTATTCTCTAGGGGACATATACATGACTACCTCTATATATACAAGACAATTAGAAGTGTATGTAGAGAAAGCGAATTGTTTGAGATGGCTAAAAAGTATGGGAAAATGAAATTGAAGTTCTGGTTCCTCAAGATAATATTCTCGTTAGTGGTCATTCTAGAAAAATAAATTAAGCAAATATCTAAGTCATTACTTATGAAAATAACTGTTATAGGTGGAGGTACCGCTGGCTTTTATTCAGCCCTAATTTCAGCGTTTTTAGGAAACAAAGTAACGCTTATCGAGAAGGAAGACAAATTAGGAGGAGTATGTGTAAATTATGGCTGTATTCCTTCTAAAGCTATGTATCATCTACTTCATTCGATTACAGTACTTCAAAGTTATAGAAAGATCGTTAATACAAGCTTAGAGGAGCTTCAGCAATTTGCAAAGGAGGCATCTAATAAAGTTTCCAAAGGAATGGAGTATACATTAGAGGATAATGGTGTGGAGATAATACATGCTAAAGGAAGTTATAGGTCTGGTAAAATACTAGCAAATAATGAATCAATAAACACAGACAAAGTGATAATCGCAACTGGAACGTCTAGCAATAAACCTACTCCAGGTTATGAGGATTTGCCATTTCTTACTAGCGATTTTAACAGTGCAATAGTAATAGGTGCTACTTTTGGAGGTATTGAGTTGGCTTGGCTTTTAAAGAGCATGAAGAAGGAAGTTACAGTGGTTGAAAAGATGGATAAGATTTTGCCATCTCCAGATATTGATGATGAGATCAGAAATGCCGTGTATAACTACCTTAGAAGATTAGGTATAAAGCTCGTATTATCAGCACAAGCACAAAAAATAGAGAAGGATAAAGTGGTATTAGTTAATGGTGAAACATTAAAGGCTGATATAGTGTTTTCGGCATTTGGCAGATATCCTGCAATCGAAGGTTTTGAGGAATTACCTCATTCAAAAGGCTTGATAGTAAACGAATACTTAGAAACTCCCATATCAAACATTTTTGGGGCAGGAGATATAATAGGCACGCATACAGCCACTGAAGCAGTTTATGGTGGAACGATAGCCTCACTTAACGCTTTTGGATTAAGAAAGAGATTCAATACTCAAGCAATGCCCTACGTAATTTATACTAAACCTGAAATAGCTTATGCAGGAAGAATAGAGGGTAATTGTGTTAAAACTAATGTAGCTTCGTTATCAAGAGGTGCGGCAGATAAGGAGTTTGAAGGTTTCTTGAAATTATGTGAAAAAGATGGCTATTTAGTGGGAGCCCAAGCCTTTATGGAAGATGCTGAGGATGTAATTGCTAACATCTCAGTACTTATAAGATTGAAAGTTAAGTTAGATGACATACTAGATATTGTATATCCCCATCCCAGCTACTTAGAATCGATCCTAGAAGCTGTAAGGAGCTTATCGTTAAAAAGAAAGACTTAAATATATGGATAGGGTATCCTATACCTATGAAAAATAAAGCCCTAACTGCAATTCAGGTAGCTATAATAGTTGTAGTAATAATTATAGCAGCATTAGGAAGTGTCGTAGCCTATCTGGAATTTCAAAAAACGTCCTCTGTGCAATCTCCAGTAACGGTAACTGATGGCTTAGGAAGAGCAGTAATTGTTCCTGCAAATCCTAATAGAATTGTATCAATAGCACCTAGCGTTACACAGATATTAGTAGGCATTGGACTAGGTAAACAATTAATAGGAGTAGATTATTGGTCATATTTACTTTTACAGTATTTGAACGAAACTTCAGCGTTACCAGCTAATGTTACAATAATAAACAGCATATATCCACCAAATGTTACAGGAATCGTATTATTAAAACCACAAATAGTTGTTGCAGATGGTGGTCTTGAAGGAGAGTATTTGCAGCAATTTCAGAGTGCTGGTCTCAATGTACTTTTCCTTAAAGGAGACTTAGATTACAACTTCACTCAAATCGAAAATGATGTTTTATTAGCGGGTAAAGCATTTAACCATTTACAGCAGGCTGAACAGCTTATAAGTTGGATGAATACAATGCTCTCAAAATTTAACTCTACAAATAGAAATATAACAATAGCATACATTGGATGGATTAACCCAGATGGAAGCTTTTACACTGCTGGTGGAAACGTATTTATAAATTCAATAATCCAAGAGGCAGGAGGTATAAACGTATTTCAACAACTTAGCGGTTATCCATTAGTGAGCCCTTCGCAATTAATAGTTAAGAATCCTGATATAATAATAGTAGTTGCTATGTATAATTACACGTATACTTTGCAGATGTTAAATAGTATACCTGGAATCCAAAACACTACGGCGTATAAGGAAGGTCATATCTATATATTATCAGATGGTTTACCAGAATATTTACTTCAAGAACCAGGGCCATTGGCAGTATATGCTGTAGGGATGTTAGATTACATAATAAATGGAAACGCTCCACATTATATAAATACAACATGGGTAAAAAATACACTAAATGTAACCTTACCCATAGAATAATTCTCTCTCATTAGCTATAATATCATATCTAAATACAGGACCATCTTTACATACATAAAATCGACCTAAATTACAGTGACCACATATGCCTATCCCGCATTTCATTTTTCTCTCTAAAGACAAATATATCTGAGATTCTTTAACTCCTCTCTTTTTAAGTTCTAATACCGAGTACCTCATCATGATTTCCGGACCAACTATTAGAAATATGCTGTCAAGATTTTTTATTTGATCGAATAAAGTGGTTACTACACCAACGTGGCCTTTCCATGTTTCATCAGGTACATCAACCGTTAACTTTACATCAATAATTTTAGGCCAATCTTTTAACAATTTATCCTTATACACGATATCTTTAGGGCTTCTAGCACCGTAGAGTAATTGGACATATCCAAACTCGTTTCTATGTTGCGAAATATATTCCATTACACTTCTTAAAGGTGGAATTCCTATTCCACCACCTATCAGAACTATATTTTTACCTGTAAATTCCTCAATTGGAAAGCCATTACCATAAGGACCTCTTAATCCTACTATATCATTTTCACCTAACTCAAAAAGAGCACCAGTTCCCTGGCCTACCTTTTTTACTGTTATTAGTAAGTTATTTTCATTTGCACTACCAAACGATACGGGAAATTCACCCACACCAAATACCGAGATCATATAAAATTGTCCTGGTTTTGGTATCCTCTTGGTTATATTCTCCAAGATGAATGTCTTTGTATCAGGAGTCTCATCACATATTTTTAATATTCTGACCGTTTTAGGTAACATTTCATTAGTGTAAACTTGCATCATAGCTCACCTCCTGAAAAATATTTGATCACGTCCCTAATATCGATATTAACAGGACATTGCTCTATGCATCTTCCACAACCAGTACATAAATAGTAGCCATAATTTAGCTTATGATAAACTAATTTATGATAAAACCTTTGAATAAGTCTACTCGCATTGTCCTTTCTAGGATTATTAAAACCCGCAAGTCTGCTAAACCCTTCTAGAAGGCATGAGTCCCATTCCCTTATTCTTAGAATCTCGTTCCCTATTTTTACATCATAAACATCAAAACAAAAACAAGTTGGGCAGGAATAGTTACATGCTCCACAATTTATACAATAATTTCCAAGCTTATTCCATATCTCATCATTAAATTTAATCTTCTTCTCAATATCTTTTATAGGAAGTTGTTCCATTTCCTTATAAACATTATTAATATTTTCTTCAGCTTTCTTAATATCCTCTTCGGAAGCCTCAGTAAAGTACTCAGGGACTATTAATTCCTCATTCATTGCCTCTACAAGATAGTCATCACCAATATCTATGAATTGAAGAGAGAAACCATTCTTCAGTTTAGGTCCTTGAAAAGTAGTGCAAAATCCGTATTTGCATGCCTTCGTACAAGCAAAATTAACTATTATCGAATTACTCCTCTTCCTCTCGTATGAAATATCCTTATATTTCCCTTTCAATAAAACATCATCTAACATTCTAAAACCTTCAATCTCGCATGTCCTTGTGCCAAATAAAATCCTTCTTTCATCTGACTTCTCTTCTATTATTTTACCTTCTCTATACCTAAATATTATCTCTCTTTCCGGAAATACAACAGATTTAGGACCATTTGTACTTTTTTCATCTACAAAATGTTCTGGATCTTCTATTTTAGAAAAAATCACATCACCTGAAGTCGTTTTTACAGGACCGTAAATAGAATATCCCTTATTTAAGAGGTATGATAAATAAGCCTTCAGTTTATCTTTACTAATTTTATATACTTTCATCATATCACCTCTATTCTTGCAGCCACCACCTTATATTCTGGTATTCGTGAAATAGGATCCTTATGATAGCCTATAAGCTCGTTTACAGGAACGTTACTATAATGGAAAGGAATAAACAATACTCCTCTTTTTATATCTTCAGAAATCATAGCTTTTACTTTAACTTCGCCATACTTTGTCTTTACTTTAACATATTGACCGTTCTTGATATTTAGTAATTTAGCATCCTCTACATTTATCTCAACATAGGCTTCTGGAGCTTCTCTGTATAATATATGACTACGTATCGTCATAACCCCTGAACACCAATGATAATATATTCCGCCTGTAGTGAGAACGAATGGATATTGCGAATCCCTTGTTTCAACATATCCATTCCATTCAACTGCATGGAATTTTCCTAATCCTCTGGTGAATCTATCTTTATGAAGAATTTTAGTTTCTTTACCATCCCTTGTCACAGGCCATTGAAGACCAAACGGATGTTCTTCAAGTCTCTCAGGAGTAGCGCCAGCATATTGGGGTACAACTAAATTTATTTCTCTTAAAATATCATCCGAATCCTCATAGTTCCAATCATATCCTAGCCTTCTAGCTAATAATGTGATTATTTTCCAATCTTCTAATGGTCCTTCAATATTCACAACTGGATGAACTTTTTGTATTCTTCTTTCTGTACTAGTAAATGTTCCCTTCTTTTCCGCAAAACTTTTTGCTGGTAATATAACATCAGCATATTTTGCAGTCTCCGTAAGGAAGAGGTCTTGAACTACTAAGAATTCTAGATTCTCTAAAGCTTTTCTTACTAATTCGGGATGAGGATCAGAAACTACAGGATTTTCGCCGATTATATACATCGCTTTTAATCTGCCCTCTAACGCAGCCTCAAACATTTCGGTTACCGTAAGACCAGGTTTTTCTGGAATTTTAGCATTCCATATCTTCTCTATTCTTTCTTTAGCATTAGAATCCCAAACTCTAACATAACCTGGCAAAAAATCAGATAACGCTCCCATATCGCTAGCTCCTTGAACGTTGTTTTGTCCTCTCAATGGGCCTACCCCTGTACTTTCTCTCCCTACATTTCCTTTTAACATAGCAAGATTTGCTATAGCTTCTACTGTTTCAGTTCCTTGAATATGTTGTGTAACACCCATCGCGTAGAAAAATATTGTTCTCTTAGATTTTCCATATAGTTCTGCTGCCTCTATTATTTGCTTTTCTGGAACTTCACTTATTTTACTAGCATATTCTGGCGTATACTTTTCAATAATTTTTCTAAACTCATCAAATCCCTCGGTTCTATGATTTATAAATTCCCAATCTACATAATTCTCCTTAATAAGTATATTAGCAATAGCGTTTAATATAGGAATATCAGTTCCTGGCAAATTCTGCAAATGAATTGTAGCTAATGATGCAATTTTAGTCAGTTTAGGATCAATAACTATTAAGTTCGCTCCCTTTTTTACAGCGTTAATTATCTTAGATCCTATTATCGGATGATGCTCTGTCGTATTTGAACCTACAATAAAAATAAGATCAGCGTTATCAATATCGCTGATTGAAAACGTCATAGCTCCCGTACCAAACGCCCTTATTAACCCTTCTACTGTACTTGAATGGCAAAGCCTTGCACAGTGATCAACGTTATTAGTGCCAAAGATCACACGCGCAAATTTTTGAAATATATAATTATCTTCATTAGTAGCTTTGGCTGACGAAATAAAGCCAATTGAATCTGGACCATATTTATCCCTTATTTCCCTTAATTTATTAGCAACAATATCTAAAGCTTCATTCCAAGATGCTTCAATAAATGAATTGCCTCTTCTTATTAACGGTTTCAATAATCTGTCTTTGCTAAGCACAAAATCAAGTGCATGCCATCCTTTTATACACAATTTACCTTCATTTACAGGAGACCCTCTTGCTGGTATAATTTCATATGATCCATCATTTTTGACTACATAAAAGCTACATCCCACACTGCAAAAGGGACAAACAGTGAGATTAACATTCAGAGTATTACCCATAATATTTTATTAGTCAACTAAGACCAAAAATTTTACCATAAAGTTTACACTTAATCAAATTTTAAAAATTAATAATTATATTATTGCAATAATCTTTTTTAAGAAGATTCTATTTAGGTAATTATGGTTTTTTAATAAATAAAACTATATAACTCCCTTTTTCTTAAAATAATATGATGTATTCGAATGTATCACTGAAATCTAAAATTACCAGCATACTTAAATTATCAAAGTTCCATGTGATTTGGTTACTAGATCTAGCAGCAATAACTGGAGGGTTATTGAATGTAATCTCATTTAATATAATAAGACTCTTTATTGCAATACTTTGTGGAACATTCGCTAGTGCCGGAGTCATGATAATAAATAGCGGATTAGAGATTAATAGAGATAAAGTGATGACTAGAACCTCAAAAAGACCAACAGTTCTAGGAATAATTAGTAGTAAGGAAGCTATTATTATCGGCGTTATTATGACCTTAATTTCTTTAACGGCATCGACAATCGACGGATTTTTAGTCACGCTCTTCATAGGAATTGGAGCTTTTGTATATTTGATTGTGTATACTATGTTACTCAAGCCAAGAACTTATTGGAACATTGTAATTGGCGGTTTAGCTGGAAGCGCAGCCGCCTGGACAGGATTTGCTGCAGAACATCCTTCACTTACATTATCGGGGTTATTACTTGGATTGTTAATATTCATGTGGACTCCAGGACACTTTTGGTCATTGGCGTTAAGATATAAAGATGACTATAAAAGAGCTAACATACCCATGCTACCTACAATTGTAGACGAGAGGACATCTTCGTTGTCCATCTTCGTTAGTAATATACTAATGTTACCTATAGCTATTTACTTAGCTTATTTGATTAATACTTACTTCCTAATCTATACAATAATAATTTCTGCACCTTTGTTGTTTTATAATATTAGACTATTAAGAAACCCAACTAAAGAAGAAGCGTGGAAAAACTTTAAGGTCTCCTCACCCTATCTAGCTCTCTACTTTATTGGTGTTATTACATTTTCTAGCCTAAATTTACTACATGTTTTTATATAACTATTTTACGTTTCTATTAAACATAACTTTATAATTGATAATAAGGTTTATATGTTTGATGATTTTATACTCCTTTTTAGGATTCTTTGAATCTGCATTAGCAGCACTCACAATAGTGCTAGGAGGTATTGTTGAAGGATATGGATATGGATTGAGTTTAGGAACTAGATGGCCATATACTCACAATATTCTTGAGCTAGCGGTTAGAGGAGACTTCGAAGCAATTCATAGGATATTAGCCACAATCGTGGGGCTAGTTTCACTATTTCTTCTAATTTTTGATTTCAACATGATAACTATTGTGGGATTTATTTCGGTAGTGTTCACAGCTCTCCTAGGCTTATCAACACTTTATGTCCTAGCAGGAAAACTTCCATCAATATTTCAAGGGTTTCATGATATTGCAGCCTATACAACATTCGTGGTTTATTTCTTATTGGGACTAGGTTTTAGTTCGTCAAAATTATTAGAATTTCTCATTAACGCTATAATTCCGCCTCACTTTCTCTACTTCGTACTATTCATAGGAGGAACGGTAACAGGATTAAGAAAAATGAGGGAAAAGATAGGAGAAGTTATCATCCCTGAAAATAAGATACAATGGGCTTGGGCCATCCATGGTATTGCTGTAGTGATATTTTTAATTTCATTAATTTTACTAAAATATTGGATTCCTCTAATACTTACCATAATAGAAGTGGTAATTGGAATGTTGGTATATAGATCTATCAATAAAAATCCAACTAAACCTGGAATCTCTGTAGGATTACACCAGTTAATATCGATAATAATTGTGGTTTCGCTTATTTTATATACTATATAGGGCTGTTCATAAATATTATATAAAAATTTTCAGTAAAACTTTTATTTTCTATTAATTTTTCTTTTTTCATGAAAAGCAATACGACTAATGTAATAGGAGCTTATATTTCTTGGGTTATGGATGGCTATGATCTAGGTGCTGTCGTAATAACATCTTCAATACTAGGTGCTTTATTCTATCCAAAACAATTGGAGTTATTAGCAGCATCATTGCCTATAGTGTTTACCATAATTTCTAGACCACTTGGAGGTTTTATTTTCGGTTACATCGGAGACAAGCTAGGAAGGAGAGCTAGCATGTTAATAACAGTTCTAGGTTATTCTTTATCTATAGGTTTGACTGCGTTCTTACCTACCTACCTACCTACAAATAGGTATAATAGCTTCAATTTTACTGTCTCTATTAAGAATATTACAAGGAATATTCATAGGCGGAGATGTTGCAGGAAGTTTTACAATATCTATGGAGAGCATTTCAAGGAGAAGAGGTATACTATCAGGAATAATGCAGTCAGGAGTACTAGTGGGATTCGTAATAGTTGACTTCTTGTTTACGTTGTTGGCAAGCATATATGGCAAAACTTTCTTTACAACGTATTGGAGAATAATATTCCTTATAGGAATATTTCCAGCATTATTAGCTGTTCTGATAAGATTTAAGATGGCTGAACCCGAGATGTGGGTGAAAGTGAAGGGTAAGAATCCATTAGCTGGGCTTAAGACGATATGGCAACCCCTAATAGTGATGATAGGTTTCTGGATGGCTATATATGCCGGACCACAGTACTTATCGGTATTATATGGAACAGTAATGCATTTAAGTCCTGCATTCTATGGGCGTATACTACTTTATATGAATATAATAGGAATACCATCAATGCTATTGGCTGGGCTATTATCAGATTATGTAGGGAGGAAAACAATTGGAATTATTGGTTCCATAATAGGGATAATAGGAGGAGCTCTACTATATTTCCATTTACCATCCACTTACCTATTAGTTGACTATACGGTAGCCTTCGGCTTCTTAGTAAACCTGGCGTCGTCAATATCCCCAGCTTATCTTGCTGAAAGGTTTAAGACGTTCTCAAGAGCAACAGGTATAGGTACTGCATATAATGGTGCTTTTCTAGTTGCAGGGTGGACGCAATTGTTTATATCGTTGTTAGCAACTCAGATCAATGTATTTACAGCGACTTTCATAGTATTTAGCTTAGGATGGATAATAGCGATAATAGGGTTGGCGATGGGACCAGAAACCAATAAGGTTAACTTAGAAACGTTATAATAGGGGTATGCCTAATGCAACATCTATATCTATGCCTAAGCCTAAGACAATAGATGAATAAATATTGTAGTAAAACGCTCTTCCAAAGTTATTGTTTTTTGCGAGGAAATATGCATAAGCCATTATTAGGCCATGTATGATGGTCGATATAATAGCAATAACACCTAGATTATATATTATATCACCGCCTAAATCTAATATTACCGAAAGTAGCTGATTTAAGCCTGCAAACATTAACGCTTTACTACCTAGCAGCACCGCAAAACTATGAAGCCCCATTTGCTTATCGAATTCAGCATCTGGAATATGATTATAAAGATCGAACCCTACTGCCCATAGTATAGTTGCAATAACAAATAGCCATGGAACTTTAACAAGCACTTCTATAATCGATTGATATTCTCTACCTAAAGATGCTACTGCACCACTAAACACAGCTAAACCTTGAATAAGAGCTAGGTGGTAATTAGCAAAAGAAGTATATCTTTTCATATATGGATAAGACATAACAACCAGTGCTACTACTGGTGACAATATAAACGCTATTCTATTAACAAAATATGCAGATATAAAGAATCCTAAAAGACCTATAACTATCAACATTTTGGCTTCATTTACTGTTATTAAACCCGTTACTAATGGTCTATTTCTAGTCCTAGGGTTTTTAGCATCTATATCTCTATCAGCTAAGTTATCATTTGTCATTCCAGCCATACGCAAGAAGAATAGAGCTATGAAGATCAATAATAAGAGGGATAATGATGGTACCCTTCGTACTGCAACAAAAGCACCTAAATATGCCATAGGTAGGCTAAATAAGGTCTGCTCTATCCTTAAGAACCTCATTATAGCATAAGCCTTACTTTTATTTGTTTTATTCAATCCACCTGGATCCCAATCCATTACACACCTTATTATAAATTGCTAACTTTTAAGTTCTTTTTCTTAATTAAACCTCTTACTTTATGTTATTGAGAAAACTTACTATACCATAAAACCAGATTATTTTTATCAAAATACCTAATGAGAAGTTATGCAATTAATGGTAAAGTTGAATAATTTAAATAATGTTCCTTAGATTATGGATAAAGTAGTAACTATTGGAATCTCTGGTGCCAGCGGTGTAATTTACGGGATTGTAGCTGTAAAGGCGCTTAGTGAATTAAACTATAAAACGCACGTAGTATATACACAAGGTGCAATAAAAGTAGCTGAAAAGGAAATGAGTATAGACCTCGTGAAGGAATTATCAAAATATGCTAACTACGTTTACAGTGAAGATAAGCTGGACGCACCTATTTCTAGTTCGAGTTTTATAGTAAACACTGAAGGAATGATAGTTATACCATGTAGCACCAGAACGCTAGCAGAGATCTCCCACGGTATAGCTAATAACTTACTAAACAGAGCTGCTCTAAATTATATTAGAATAGGTAAAAGGCTAGTTTTAGTGATAAGAGAAACGCCTCTCGGAGTAATAGAATTGAGAAACGCATTATCTTTAGCTAAACTAGGTGTTATAATTTTACCTGCCTCTCCAGGATTTTATCATCAACCAAAAAGCATTGAAGATATGATTAACTTTATTGTGGGAAAAGCACTAGATATGCTAAACATTAAGCATCAACTTTATAGAAGATGGGGAGGAGATGAAATAGAACCCAATTGAAGGGTTTCAATACTTTATCTGTACATGCAGGAGAATTGAGAGATAAGAGATTTGGAAATATTATAACACCTATATTCCTTAATGCAACGTTTTTGACTCCAAACGATACAGATAATGCTTATATAGATAAAATATCAGGAAAACCATTCTTATATACAAGGAACGGAAATCCTACAATACAAGCCTTAGAAGAGAAGTATGCTAGCCTAGAAAATGCAAAGTATGGTTTATCCTTCTCTTCAGGGATGTCAGCTATTTCATCTTCTTTACTTTCTATCCTAAAAAATGGGGATAAAGTTTTAACGATTTATGAACTCTACGGTCAGACCTTAAACTTCTTCCTTAACTTACTTCCAAATTATGGAGTTAAAGTGGACTTTATCTCAATAGACAAATTAAATGAATTAGACATGATAAGTGAGAAATGTAAATTGATATACGTGGAATCAATAACAAATCCCAAGCTCAAAGTTGCGGATTTAGAGTCTTTAGGAAAACTTACTAAAGATTTAGGGATTTATCTTGTAGTAGATGCTACATTCGCATCGCCTTATAATCAGAGACCACTAGAATTTAATGCTTCAATATCGATACATAGTGGAACTAAATATATTGTTGGACATAATGACGTTACCATAGGTTTTGCATCTTTCAATTCAGAAGAGTTATATAAGACTATAGCTGAAAAGAGGAAAATGTTCGGTGGAGTACCGGACCCTTTACAAGCATATCTAGCTTTAAGAGGAATGAAAACTTTAGGTTTAAGAGTTGAAAGACAAAACTATAATGCCTTAGAGGTCGCGAAATTCCTTGAGAATCATAGCAAGGTAAAGGGCGTATATTATCCAGGCTTACAGTCATCTCCTTACTTTAGCATTGCTAAAAGAGTGCTGAAAGGTTTTGGTGCGGTTGTATCTTTTGAAGTTAAAAGCGAAGAATGTGCAACAAAGGTTCTAAAAAACGTCAAAGTAATACAAGCTGCACCTAGTTTAGGTGGAGTAGAATCTCTGATAACTAGACCTGTAGATACTAGCCATTCCTCAATACCTGAAGAGATAAAAAAAGCATTAAACATAACCCCAGAACTGCTGAGGCTTTCCGTAGGTATAGAAGATGTAGAGGATCTAATAGAAGATTTAGATAAAGCACTATCTTCGTGCGCTTAATTTTTCTATAATTTCATTAGCCTTCTTTATCGTTTGCTCATCCATTATAGCCTCCTCTGGCCACTCCTTTCCACTGTTCTCCTCTTTAAACTTCTTAGTAGCGTCAATACAAACTTTACTACCTAATGGCGGATAAGGAACAGCTGGATCTAATGAGTCTGTAAGAGCATTTGGTATTATGATTATATCCCTTTGTGGGTCAACATTAGCAGCTACTGCATAAAGAACTTCATTTATATCGTGTACATTAACGTTCTCATCAACTAATATTATCATTTTCAAGAGACTTAACTGCCCTGATCCCCATATTGACATCATTATCTTTTTTGAATGACCAGGATATAGTTTTCTAACGGCAAAGATGCCTATACCAGTAAACAGTCCATACTCTGGTAAATTCATATCAACTATTTCAGGGATTAAGAGTTTTATAAAGGGTAAGAAGATCCTTTCAACAGCCTTACCTATTTTAGAATCCTCAGCTGGGGGTTTTCCTACTGCAGTTACATGTGCTATTGGGTTATCTCTAACATAAGCTTTTTCCAGGTGAAATGTTGGATAATAGTCAGGAAATGAGTAATATCCTGTGTGATCTCCAAAAGGTCCCTCAAGTCTCATATCGTTAAGGTCCACATAACCTTCTAAAACTACCTCAGCATGTGAAGGGACTAGTATACCATTACTTAGCTTAGTAACCTCTACCCCTTCTCCTCTCAGTATTCCTGCAAACAAATACTTATCAAGTCCTGGAGGTACTGGAGAAGAAGCAGTAAACGCTATTACTGGATCAACACCGTTAACTATAGCTGCAGGTATCTTGGATATGCCCTTTGCTTTATATTTTGCAGCTGTCAATGATCCCCTTTTTAATGCCTGCCAATGCACAATAGCTTTTTCCTCATCCACAACTTGAATTCTATATACGCTCAAATTATGAACTTCAGTATCCGGGTCTTTTGTAATTAGTATAGAAAACGTAAAATATCTTGAAGCATCTTTAGGCCAAGTCTTAACGCTGGGAACATCAGTTATCTTAATGTTACTTTCCTTAAACATAGGCGATTTTAGTTTATAGAGAAGATTACCTAAACCTAACATATCCCTTAACGATTTTAACTTCTCGAAAAAGGATAATGGGACCTCGTTGAGTTTATTCAGAAACCCTTCTCCTATACTTTCAAATCTATCTACATTAAGTAATTCCTTAATAGCATCCACTGAATAGAATATATTTGAAATTATCCTCCATCCCTTGTATTCTTTAATGTTTTTAAATAAAACTGGATATAATTCTCGCCTATTGGCTTCTCTAATTATTTGAGGTATTTCTAAGTCTACGCTTAATTCCTCTTCGACCTCAATAAGCTTTCTACGCTCTCTCATAAAATTTATGTAATCCCTAAGATCCTTGAATGCCATATATGCTGATACTATATCTCGCACTATTTAAAGGTAATATAAAAACCCCATATTTCCTTTCCTAAACACATAATAATGTTCGATAAACCTCTTCATGAATGACCTGATTCTGGATCTTTTAACGCTCTGGAATGTTCCTCCCCAGAATACGTCTGACCTAATATGAATCGCATCACCGAAACCGGTATCTAGAATGTAAATAAAGATAGGATTAAACTTCTTTGTTACACCCTTATTTATACCTTTGCCTAAGAAAACACCTTCTCTCATAGCAAGCTCTCCTAGCTTGGGCCAGCCATAAATTATATCACCTATAGCATATACTCCTTTAGCTAATTCTAGCCTTTCATTAACTTTGAGGAAGCCTAAACTTTGAGGAGGTTCACATGAAGGTATAACTATATCGGCTCTCTCAGCTGATCTTATATTGTACTTCTCCATTAAGGCTTGCACACTTTGGCTAACTTTATCTCCTAACATACTAAGATAATTACCGTAATATTTAACATCCTTACCGAGCCTCTTCAGATAAAAAGCAAACTGTAAGCCTAAATATTCAATTAAAGGATCCTCTACTGTTATTGAAACATTATTATACTTTAAGATATCTCTCATAGTGGCTATGAGTTTACTTTTATCGCAACCTAACGCTATTATTATATTTTCTGCACATATCTCTCCCAATTTGGCTGACTTTATGCACCTTGCCTTAATATCTATGTCTTTAATACTATCGGTTTTTACGAAATCCAAATATATTTTGTCAATTGTATCAAGATTGTTTCTCCATAAAGATGTGTAAAATTTGAATTCGTTAGAGTCAGAAATGATGAGTTTGCCCTTCTTTCTTATGTTATAATAAACGTTTACTCCTGAATAACCGCTACCAAGTATTAATACTTCTACATCCATATTATCGCTATCATTTACCCATGATATTAAAAAGATTTAATTTAAGCTAGACTGTAGTAAATATGAAGATTTATGAATCAAAACATAGACATCAGCAAACACATATTAAAAGGGACTACAACTGTAGGATTAGTAGTAAAAGACGGAGTAGTGTTGGCAGGAGACAGAAGGGCTAGTGCTGGTTTCTTCGTAGCTAATAAGAATGTAAGAAAGGTATTGTATATAACTGATACAATAGGCATTACCACGGCTGGAAGTGTTGCAGATCTACAATTCATTTATGATTATCTGAAAAACATCTACAATTATAATAAGATAGTTGGAAGACCTACTACTGTTAGAGCATTGGCTACGTATTTGGCAAATATACTATCGTTTAGCAAGTATTTTCCTTATATTGTACAAATTCTTATAGGAGGATATGACGAAGAAGGGGCAAGACTTTACAACTTAGACTACCTTGGAGATATGACAGAAGAGAAATATACTGCAACTGGTTCTGGCTCTCCTGTAGCTTTAGGTGTGCTAGAAGATGAGTATAAAGAGAATATGACGTTAGATGAAGCTGTAGATTTAGCCAAGAGAGCAGTGTTTGCAGCTATAAGAAGAGATTCCTATACAGGTACTGGAGTTATAGTGGCTAAGATCACTAAAACTGGACATGAGGAGTACGAGTTTTACATAAAGAAACAATGAGAGCAAGTCTAATATTTTTGTATAGAATATAAATACCTATGAATGTAAGATCCTCAGCTTTTAAGGATGGCGATTTTATTCCTAAGAAATATACATGTGACGGAAATGATATTTCACCTCCTTTAGAATGGGATAGTGTGCAAGGAGCTAAAAGTTACGCAATAATAGTTGAAGATCCAGATGCACCCGGTGGTACCTTTATCCATTGGGTCATATATAATATTCACCAGAACTCCTTACCTGAAAATGTAGAAAAGAAAGAAGAGAGCAAATTTGGAATACAAGGAATAAATGACTTCGAAGAGATAGGATATGGAGGTCCATGTCCGCCTAGAACACACCCACCTCATAGGTACTATTTTAACGTTTATGCACTAACCGAGGATCTTCCCAAGAAGAGTAGAGTTACAGCCGACGAATTGAAGAAGATGATGCAAGGAAAGATTATAGAGCAAGGACAAATAATGGGCAAGTATAAGAGAAGCTAAAAGCAATATAACTTTTAGTTTCATATTAAGAAGTTATACTAAACGGGATTAAGATGAGTGAAGAAGAAATTTTATGGGCTGAAAAGTATAGACCAAGAAGATTAGATGATATAGTAAATCAAAAAGAAATCGTCGAAAGGTTAAAAAAGTTCATTAAAGAGAAAAACATGCCTCATTTACTCTTCGCAGGACCGCCTGGCACTGGTAAAACAACTGCAGCTTTGGCATTAGTAAACGAATTGTATGGGGATAAATATAGACAGTACTTTTTAGAGCTAAATGCTAGCGATGAAAGGGGGATTGATGTAATAAGAAATAAAGTTAAAGAGTTTGCTAGAACCGCTACCGCTGGTGATGTACCATTTAAAGTTGTGTTACTCGATGAAGCTGATAATATGACTGCTGACGCCCAACAAGCGTTGAGGAGAACAATGGAACTATATACTGAAACGACGAGATTTATATTAGCCTGTAATTATTTAAGCAAAATAATAGATCCTATACAATCTAGAACCGCATTATTTAGGTTTTATCCATTAAAGAAGGAAGATGTAGTGAACAGACTAGAATATATAGCCAAAAACGAAAAAGTGGAATACGATGTTAAAGCCTTAGAAACAATATATGATATAGTTCAAGGTGATATGCGTAAAGCTATAAACACATTACAAGCAGCTTCAGCTTATGGAAAGGTTACTGTCGAAACTGTATATAAGGTATTAGGACTAGCTCAACCTAAAGAAGTAAGGGAAATGATGACTTTAGCATTACAAGGTAAGTTTATGCAGGCAAGAGAAAAACTTCTGGATCTACTAGTTACACACGGCCTTTCTGGAGAGGACATAATTAAACAGATTCATAGGGAAATAACGTCCTCTGAGTTACAAATTCCTGAAGAGTTGAGAGTTATACTACTAGATTATATAGGAGAAGTAGAATTCAGAATAATGGAAGGAGCCGATGATGAAATTCAGTTAAGTAGCTTACTTGCCAAACTTTCGATTTATGGTAGTAAGTTCTTAAGTGGTAAAGCATGAGTTTACAGTGGTTTTTAAAGTATAGACCAAAAACCCTTGAAGAAGTCGAGAATCAAGAAGATGTTAAGACTAAGCTTAAGGAGTGGATTGAAAATTGGATCTCAGGTAAAACACCACAAAAAAAGGCAGTTCTTCTTTATGGACCACCTGGGGTTGGAAAATCAACGATAGCTGAGGCATTAGCCCACGATTATAAATTAGAACTGTTAGAGATGAATGCTAGCGATTCTAGAAAATTGAAAGATATAAGGGAGATAGCTGAGAGAGCAGCTGTTACTATGAGTCTATTTGGAGTTAGAGGCAAACTCATCTTTTTAGATGAAGTTGACGGAATAAACTTAAGAGAGGATATAGGAGCCATAGATGCCATCCTCGAATTGATCCAAAATACCAAAGTACCAATAATTATGGCAGCTAATGATCCCTGGAACCCATCATTAGCACCGTTGAGAAACGCAGTAGAAATGATAGAAGTACCAAAGTTAGGAAAATATCCTTTAAGGAGAATTTTGAAAAAGATATGTGAAAAGGAGAAAATAAGATGTGAAGATGAGGCTTTAGACTATATAATAGAGACAAGTGAAGGTGATGCAAGATATGCTATAAACACACTTCAGGGTATAGCTCAAGGATACGGCAGAGTCGACTTAAATACTGCTAAAGAATTAGCAAGGAGAAAAGATAGAGAATTAGACCCATTTGAAACCTTAAGAGATATATTCTGGGCTAAATATGTATGGCAGGCAAAGAACGCTGTAACTAGTTCACAAGTGGATTATGAAATGCTCATGAGATGGATATCTGAAAACATACCTTTACAATATGATAATATTGAGGATATATGGAGAGCTTATGATGCATTAGCTAGAGCTTCGATATTTTTGACTAGATCTAAGTTGACAGGATGGGATCTCTTAAGCTATACTTTTGATTTGATGGGACCTGGAGTTGCTATGGCTGAAGTAGAAAAGTTTAGAAAAGATTGGAAGCCTAAGTGGAAGAAAATGCAGTTCCCGCAGTATATAAGACTAATGTCCAGCACGAAGGAGAATAGGGAATTAAGAGATAACATTCTTGAGAAGTTAGGTAAGGAATTGCATACTTCGCAATCCAAAGTCCTGAATGATGTATTGCCATTGCTCGTTCAATACTTTATTAAGAATAAGGAAAAAGTAAAGAAGGAATTGGGACTCAACGAGAGAGAAACAGAATACTTAGAATCACTTGCGACAAAGTTCTTTGGGCAACAAACTGAAGAAAAAACAGAAGAAGCTCAAAAGGGAACTTCTACTACTTCAAAAAGAACTTATAGTAGAGGAAGTAGGAGCAGGTATTCTCGTAAAAGATAAGCCAATTTTTAAACATCCTTTAGTTTTAGCTTATTTACTACTTTTATTTCCGTGATAGCAGTCTCAGGATATTGCCCGTTTTGATCTTTTTCGTATTTTTTAACCATATCCCATATAGTTAAAAGAGCTGTAGCAGTTGCCGTTAATGCTTCCATTTCCACCCCTGTTCTATAATGAGCTTTAACAGTGCTATTAACAATAATTTCGTTTTCCTTAACTTGAATATCAACTTCTACGTTTTCTATTGGAATCGGATGGCACATCGGAATTAACTCGTAAGTTCTTTTTGCCGCCATTATCCCAGCCACCTTTGCTACTGATATTACGTCTCCTTTTTCCACTTCATTTCTTAATATCCTCTGAATCGTTTCCTTTCTTAACCTTATCCTTCCTTCGGCAGATGCTATTCTTAGCACGGGTTCTTTTTCAGATATATCTACCATTTTAACTTCTGTCAAGGCTCTCTAATTCTTCTATTAGATTTTTCAGAATAATTACTTTTGGGTTTGAATAATTTAGTCTAATTATCTTAGCTCTACCTGTACCTATTATTTCTATAATTTCCTTTTCACTCAAAAAATCTAGTTCTCGTTTTAAGGAATCATATCTAATCCTGGTTACCCTAGCTAATTTAGATACGTTAATCTCGCCTAATTCGACAAGGGCTATTAATATCCTTAATCTGTTGGCAGTTAATTCTGCATCTATTGCAATCTACCTCTAAGTTCTTTATCAATGAAATCTACTAAATCGGGAGATATAGGTATTGATAATGATATTAATGTTGTTCTTCCTCTCATCCCTTTACCGCTCTGCCTAGTGGATAATATTCCCATACTCCTTAATCTTCTTATATATTCATACACCTGAGTATGTTTTCGTGGTTCCTCTCCTAATTCTTCACAAAGCTTTTTATATTCTTCCTCGACTAATCCCATTTGATAGAATTCTCTTCTTTCCTTATTATAAAGAGCTATTATAGCCCTCAATAAAATAAGGTCATGGAGCTCTAAATACCTAATAGAATCAAGTAATATGCTAGCTTCAGGGTTAACTCTAGAATTCGCTTCCTTAGCATGCTCTAATGTTACTATTGGTGAATTATCCCTATCAGCCAACTCACCTGCAACTTCTAAGGTCTCAATAGCTGCTCTGGCGTTACCTGTACCTCCTTTATCATAACCATGAGTATCAGCTATAAATTTAACAACATCGTCCATTACTGTATTTTCATAAAAAGCCTCCTTTATCCTATCCTGTAAAATGTCTTGAAGCTCAGCTGAAGTGTAGGGTTTAAACTCTATGACTCTTCGCATTATATGATCCTTTACACTCTTATCTAATCCAGTAACTATACCCAATTCTCTAACTATGAACAGGTAATTGACCCTCTTCACTGTTGTGTTAAGCTCGTCATAAATCCTAACCAAGAAGTAAATATCTTCTAATGGGGAAGTGCTGAGAAAGTAATCGAACTCATCGAAGGCTACTATAAGATACATTCCTCTTTTTTCTAGATATTCATGAATAAGTTCGAATATCTCTTGTGATGATAATCCTCTGGAAGGTATAGGAAGTTTTAATTGATTAGCTATTTCTAACATCAATAAATAAAGAGTTCTTTGCCTATGGCAATTTAGATGAACATACTCGAGCTTGATACCTCTAGTTTTTGCGATATTTTTAAATTCTTGTCCAAAAGCTTTTGATGTAGCTGTTTTTCCTGTTCCTACTCTGCCAACTATAATAACCCTTTGTGACGAAGAACCTGGATTAGTAACAACATCTTTAAACGCTAAACCCAATTCCTTTATCTTATCTTCTCTATGAGGTAGTCTTGGAGGTATGTAATCTGGTGATAATTTGCTCTTGTCTTTAAACACAGATGTAGCAGAAAATATCTCGTTTAGTATATCTCTAGGGTTCTGCATTACTTTTACCTCTATGTTATATTTTATTAAGTATTACCTTATTTTTCTTTGAGAGAGTTAACCGAAAGTTTTTCCTGTCCCTCCTTTAAAATGGAGACTGTTGCATAATCTCCTATGTCATTAATTACAACAATAAAATCGGGCTCATTGAATTTAACTTTAGCATAATTCATCATACCTATACCAATACCTAATTCCACTTCTCTGCAATTCATTTTACCACCCCTTCTAATGCATTCTACGTAAAAGTTAAAACCCGGATTGAACTTGCTTTTAAGTAACCTAACTACCTCATATATAACTTCCTTTTCTTCAGACTTGACAACTAAATCAACAGGATAGATCTTCTCAGCACAAGCTGGTGGTGCGATTTTTATAAGTCCGTATATCTCCATTGGAGACAATATAGAGAATATCGCTAATAGGTTTTTCTTGATTTCAGTAACTTTAGCAGAATTGTCTTTAATTAATAGTCTATTTAAGATCTCAATAGTGCATTTAGGTCCTTTATTATTCTTGGTTGTTACCAATGCTTTAAGACTCTCCACACTTATAAATTTCTAAACTAAAGATTTAACTGTGTTTAGGGTTAAATTAAGGGCATTATCAACACTTACACAATTCCAAAAGAGGAAAGTTATGGTATTAGAGGATCTAAGAACTATTGACTTAGGATTCACGGAAGTATCGCTTACTAAAGGTAGTGAAGACGAATTGCCTGCTTGGCTTGCAGAATTCTTAGAAAATAAAGGAGGCATAAAAGTCTTAGACGAAATAACACTTGACGAGTTAGGAAGAGTATTATTTAACGAAAAGCAAAATATAACTGTCCCAGCTTCCATCGTGAGAGTACAACCGAATTTTTACATACTAGCTAATAAACTTATAGAAAAATTAAAAAATTCAAAAGAACTTGAAGCATTAGATCAGCTAAGAAAAGCTATAAATATGCTGAACGAGATAAAATCAATTAGGTTAAGAAAAATTATTCAGCTAGCATTACTAAATATTACAGATCAGAATGTGATCTCAAACTTAACTATTGAAGAGTATTTGGTCTATTCAACATTAAAGGACTTTGTATCAAACTTATTAGTGACCTCAAATGGAACAGCAAGTTGACTATGGAGAAATATTCATTGAATTCATTAACACCTTTAAGGATGATAAAGGTAAACTGAAGTATCAACAACAAATAAATGAAATGTTAGCATATAGAAAGAAAAGCTTAACTATAGACTTCCAAGATCTGTTTTCATTCAACGAAAACCTTGCAAACACACTAATTAACAACCCTAAAGAAATACTGAAAATCCTCGAAGATAGATTAATGAATTATCTTTCAGAGTTAGATCCCAATTACTCTCAAGAAGTGCATAACGTAAACATAAGGCTTACAAACATACCTAGAGTAGTTAGCCTTCGTAAGATAAGGAGCGATTACATAGATAAATTAATCTCAGTTGAAGGAATTTTAGTTAAGCAAACTCCTGTAAAGGAAAGAGTTAAAAAAGCCGTATTTAAGCATATGAATCCAGACTGCCTACAAGAATTCGAATGGCCACCAGACGAAGAGATGGGAGAAATAATTGAGGCTCCTACAGTATGTCCTGTTTGCAATAAAGCAGGATTATTTAAATTCATACCAGAAAAAACTAAGTATACTGATTGGCAAAAGGTAGTAATTCAAGAGAGACCTGAAGAAATGCCACCAGGCCAATTGCCTAGACAATTAGAAGCGGTTTTAGAAGATGATCTAGTAGACACCGTAAGACCCGGAGATAGAGTAAAGGTCGTTGGAATCTTAGAAGTTAAGCAAGATACACAGGTTAAAAGAGGTAGCAAAGCAGTGTTTGATGTCTATCTAAAAGTGAACAGTATAGAAGTTTCACAGAAAGCTTTAGATGAAGTATTTATTTCAGAAGATGATGAAAGAAAAATAAAAGAATTAGCAAAAGATCCGTGGATTAGAGAAAAAATCATAGCTTCAATAGCGCCTTCAATTTATGGCCATTGGGAAATTAAAGAAGCTGTAGCGTTGGCACTATTTAGTGGAGTTCCAAAAACTTTGCCTGACTCCACAAGAATAAGGGGAGATATTCACGTGCTAATCATAGGAGACCCTGGTACAGCTAAATCACAAATCCTTCAATTTGCCTCAAGGGTTGCTCCAAGAGCCATATATACTACAGGAAAGGGATCAACGGCAGCCGGTTTAACTGCAGCTGTAGTTAGAGAAAAAGGAACAGGAGATTATTACCTAGAAGCGGGAGCTTTAGTATTAGCTGATGGAGGAGTGGCAATAATCGATGAAATAGATAAAATGAAAGAGGAAGATAGAGTTGCGATACATGAAGCCATGGAACAACAAACAGTATCTATAGCAAAAGCAGGAATAGTTGCTAAACTGAACGCAAGAGCAACTGTAATAGCAGCAGGAAATCCAAAATTGGGAAGATACATTTCAGAGAGAAGTATATCAGACAACATCAATTTACCTCCTACCATTCTATCAAGGTTTGATTTGATCTTTATACTCATCGATAAACCCGGAGAAGAAGATCAACAATTAGCTTCACACATCCTGGATGTTCATTCGAGCAGAAATATCAGGGATGTTATTCCTATAGACCTCCTCAAAAAATATATAGCGTATGCCAGAAAATACATACAACCTAAGCTAACTGATGAAGCAAAGAAACTACTTCAAGACTTCTTCGTAGAGATGAGAAAGAAGAGTACAGAAAGCCCTGACTCACCCATTTTAATAACACCAAGACAACTAGAGGCTTTAATAAGGATTTCAGAAGCTTACGCAAAAATGGCGCTTAAACCCGAAGTTACTAGGGAGGATGCTGAAAGAGCTATAAACATAATGAGGATTTTCCTAGAAAATGTAGGGATCGACGTGGAGTCAGGAAAGATAGATATAGATACGATAATGACCGGTAAACCTAAGAGTGCAAGAGAAAAGATGATGAAAGTACTAGAAATTATAGATACACTATCTACCTCTACCGAATGTGCAAAATTAAAAGATATAATTAAGGAAGCCCAAGGAGAGGGGATTGACAAATCTAGCGTAGACAAATTGATAAACGATATGAGAAAGAGTGGTTTAATTTACGAAACTAAACCTGAATGTTATAAAAAAGTTTAGCTTCCCGAACTTATCATCTTTTTCAAAATAGGTAATGGCGTCCACATAATCCACGCAGGAACCTGTTTTATCAATTCGTAAGCTTCTTCCCATCCTGATAATCCAAGATTCTTGGCTAACTCTTCTAATGTCATCTGTGTTCTAACGTATTCATTTAATATCTTAACAGCGTCATCATTTATATCTACTTCCTTACCTGTAGAAAGCTTTATTTTCATATACGAGGTTTGCTCACTCATTCTTGTTCACCTAAATATTGCCCTCAAGTAAGAGTAACCATATAAATTCCAAACTAAAAGCATTGCGATCAACACACTTAATAGTACTAACAAAGCACCGAATTCGGTATTTTTACGCTCAAATGAATATACGCCTAATAAAAGTGATGCTACTACAAGCATTCCTAAAATAAAGAACGCTAATGCGCCATTAACAGCGCTAACTCCTCCACCTTCAGAATAAGTTATAGGTGAAATAAAATATGGAAATGCCAATGCACCTAATATAGATACCATCATTATCACAATTAACACTATTAAAACATATGTGTTGATGATATCTGGATAATCCTTATCAGCTGGCGATCGTTTAGGCATAACTCACCACGGTACAGACTTTATACCTAACTTATATGCGATAAAATTAGTTAATAAATGTAATCCAAAAACGAAAGCTAAAATAAAGAGAAAGCCATACAACGGAACATAGACCTTTACGGCTAGGAACCATAAAGTTGTAAAGATAATGAAGTCCCATTGGTCTAACCCTAGAGCTCTTTGACCTCTTTCAAGACCTAACCTCCTCTTTATGAACGCCCCAAACATATCACCTAACATTGCGAAGAGCGATTCGCCTGCAGAAATCCAAATCCATGAAAGACCTAAAAACCTTGAATATACAAGACCAATAGAAGTACCAAAAGAGATCGATAACAACAAACCTTCGAAACTTTTTCCATCACCTAATATCCTTCTTCCATCAATGAAATTTCTCCTAAAATCTATGGGCGTACCGTTCTTTACGAAAGGTGCACTACCATTAGCTACTAACGCGGGAAAGTAGATTATTAAAGTATAAAGGAATAGGTTACCAGCAATCACAGACATCCGGATACACCCTTATCATTTATTCTGATTTTGCACTCCCTAAGATTTCCAATAATGTATTTCCCTGTAATTCTCAGTATATCATCTGAGAAAAACCTCATAAAAACTTCACCGCTCACTCTATTATTCATAGACACCTGCCATGTTAACAGAAACCTTATATTATAATAATTGCTGACCTCCTTTGCATTGATGAGTTGAAATAATAAATCCTTAACCTCTCTATTTCTTCTGTATATGCTATTAACGGTATCTATGACAATAAGGTTAACATTAGTTTTTGTAAGAGCACTGTAAATTAATTCTACAACCTGTATACTTGTTTCCGCTTCAGCAAAGTAGGTATTAGGATATAGAGTTTTTTCAACTCTAGCTTGATAAGCTACACCTTCGGTGGAGATGTATAAACAAGGAGTTATTTCCTTACAAAGCTGTAAACTCACTGAAGTCTTGCCACTCCCAGATTTTCCGTACAATGATACTACTTTTCCCTTAGCAAATATGAATTCTGATATTTTCAACTTTTATATTCCGCTAATATTATATTAATACTTGTGGAAATAAAAAAGGTAACAGTTGACGTCTATGATGCTAGACTTTTCTATTTACTAGTTAAGGAATTAAAACGATTAAAAATAAGACTCGTTCCGGAAAACGGCGATATCGTAATCTCCGATCACAACACCGGTGATATACAAATAAGTTCTAAAGAAGAGATACCGAGAGTCATTGGAAAGATATTGTGCAAAGTAAAGGGTAAAGACAAATTTAATGAACTCGTAATAGGAATAGATACAAACAAGAATAATTTAGCAATAGCTGTAGTTGGAGATGGAGATCTAATAGATTACTACAAGGTAAATGAGATAAAATTAAAGGAAACCATAGAGAGGATTTTAGACACGATACCACATGAAAGAGTATTAATAAACGTTGGTATAGGAAACTCGATGGGTTTTGAAATTTATAGAAGGATAAAAGAAGAATTTAAGGATAACGTGTATCCAATTGACGAATTCAATACGAGCAAAAATAAAATAACAACAAGAATAAAAGACGAAGATATATTAGCTGCTTATAACATAGCATTAAGGACGTTATAATTATGCAGTATACATTCTTAAAAGATCAAGATATTATAATAAAAACTCCATGCAAGGTCGAAGTAAAGAGAGGAGCTATAGATATTCAAGGTATAGAGATAAAAGAAAGTGAGGAAATTAGCATAAATGTTTCTAATACATTTACTATAACTACACTATCAGATTCCACAATTGAAACGGATTGCCAGATACTCAACGTTTATGAGACATTAGGATGGGTTAATATAGCAAATAATATAGCTAGCACGAGGGGCAAAGTTATTGTTTTAGGAGAAACGGATTCCGGCAAAACATACTTTTCAAACATGCTTTTAAATAAACTTGTAAACAACTCACGACTTATAGACGCAGATGTGGGTCAATCTTCACTCTTTATACCTACATTTGTGTCCTCAATAGCCTCAACTAAACAAACATTATATTTAAGGGAAAGAGGATTTGATAATCTAGAATTTTATGGTGATATAACTCCCTCTTCTAACCCTAGGCTTCACATTAATTTAGTGCTAACTCTTATAGAGAAGAGTAGCGAACCATTAAAGATAATAGATACTGATGGTTGGGTAAGAGGATTCCTAGCTTATAGACATAAATTAGAGTTAATAGAATCAATAAATCCCGACTATATAATTCTATTTAACGAAAATCTAAAAAATAATCTTCCTGAAAGGCTAAGACAAAAAATAATTTTTCTGAAAGCCCCGCATGTAAATAAGAGAACAACAGAAGAAAGAAGAAAAAGGAGAAGTGAACTATACAGGCAATATTTTAAAGACGCAAAAGAGATAGCTATAGACTACGAAGAGCTTCTAGGAACAAGGATATCTGAGAAGCTATCAATAGCCTGGGGAGAGCCAATATATTTAGATACTGAAGAAAACTGCTCTGGCTTCTACATAAATGAACTACAAGGAGCGCTTTTAGGTGTAATTAAAAAGGGAAAAGTAGTTGGGGCTTCACTTATAAAGAGCCTTGGCTACTTCATCACATTACTAACACCGATAACTGACTTTGATGGACTAATATTGGGTAAGATTGCTTTAAATTTTGATTACACAGAAAGGAAAATACATATGGGATTATGTTTATAGTAGCGATTGAAGGGATAGATGGAGCTGGGAAGACCACAATAGCGAACTTACTAAAAGATCATATTCAATCAACTAGAAAGGATAAGAAAGTAATCCTAACTCAGGAGCCCTTCACTAAGGAGATAACTGATTTAATAGCAAGGACAGAATGGAAGGATCCAATAACATTAGCATTATTATTTACTGCAGATAGGGCTTATCATTTAAATTGGATAAAGAGTCAAAACCCTGACATAGTTATTTTAGATAGATATTATTATTCAACAATAGCTTACCAGTCAGCTTTAGGACTAGATAAAGAGTGGATAATGTGTATAAACTCTAAATTCCCTAAGCCAGACATAACGATCTTACTAGATGTCGATCCTAAAGTTAGTATAAGACGAATAAGAGAAAAAGACCTATTTAACTTTGAAGAGAAGGTAAAAAGTCTAGAAAAGGTAAGGAATATCTATCTTGAATTAGCAAAAACTGAAAAGAACTTTTACGTTATAGATACCACATACAGTGGCATAAACGAAGTTATAAAAAGGGTTATTGAGATTGTTGACCCTTTAATTCCTTAATTAGTTTCTCAACCCTATCCAAAGCGTCAAGATAATATATCACTTGTTTAAGAGACTCCTCATCAGAAGGATCTTCTTTAATCTTCTTAGCAACAGCGAATAAACCGTCTAACAGTGTTTCCTCAACTCCTTGTAAAGAAACTTCTCTCTTAACCTTAGCTTCTTCCTCCTCATTTTTAACAACATAAACCTTTCCGTGATTGGGACATACTATTTCACCAGATTTTAATTTAAAAAGTGGCATATGGCAAATAGGGCATGAAATATCTAACATTACAGCTCCTTGTTTTAACAACGAAGCTGCTTTCTTTATACCAGCATCGTCACTCATATTTTCCTCTAGTTTATATTAAATAATAGAGCTAGAATAAAAAAGAGGTGGTCAATAGATGAGTGGATTATACGACAACGAAGCTAAAATAAAACAAGCTATTGTGCTCTTACAGAAAATAGTTAATGATTCAAGCGTGCCTCGTAATATAAGAAGAGCTGCAACAGACGCGATAAGATACCTTCAAGATAGTAGCACTAGCCCAGCAGTAAGGGCTGCTAACGCTGTAGGTGTTCTTGAGGATATAAGTCAGGATCCAAATATGCCCACACATACTAGAATATCTATATGGAACATAGTATCGATACTAGAGACAATAAGAGATTAAATCTAGATTTTTAAACCATAGCATACATTGAAAAATAGAAATGCGGGGGTGCCCGAGCTAGGTCAAAGGGGACGGGCTTAGGCCCCGTTGGCGTAGGCCTGCGCGGGTTCAAATCCCGCCCCCCGCATCCTTCTTTCTTAAAAATGAGATAGTAGGACTTAAAAATGGCTATAACTTGAACCTCTTGACCACTAGGAAGACCAGCAAGACTAGCCCTGCTGCGAGTGGCCCAAACCACAGTTGGGCATAGAGGGGTGGTCTAGCAATTGTAGGTAACGAGACATTTGCTGTTGATATTACTGTAGATATGACCAAGGTTAGCTTAGTGTGTACCAGGTGGTCCATAGAGTGCAGCACAATACCACTAGCTATTAGTGCTATAGCCACTGTCAGAAGGGCTAGAACTAGACGTTTCATTAAGAGAGAAAAAAGAGTTAACTTAAAAGTTTATTCAAGAGATACCTTATACCTTATGCTTATATCTGCAATGTATATATTATGTTCAATGAAGGCTAAACCCTCATAGGCGTCAAATTACCGACCCAACAAACTGATGTGATTACATCATCATGAAGATGTCTAATAAATTATTTTGTATACCAGTTTTATCATGATAAGAAAAACAATGCTCTGAAGGCTTAGTTACGTTCTCCGGCCAAGATAAATATGATAAAAGGCTACACAAGATATCGTTTCATACGAGTAGTAATCTCTTACAAGAGCGTCCTTATGCCAAGAGTATGAAGACAGTCAATGGATATGTAATTAAATGCATGATATCGGATAGTGTACGGTGATCTCACTCATAAGTTATGCTTAAAGTACTGGTAAACATCCCTATTAGACCTTTAGATAGTATTACAACTTAGGAATTTTTACTATTATCTCTTAATCTCACATCTTGTTAGGACAATACCCTCTCCTTATGAACTTTAATGGGGCTAAGGGATAGAGTTAGTATATTGGCTATAAGGTTTTCTCTTTAGGGCAATATAAGATACGTTAGAGAGGGGATAGGTATTATGTTTACCTCGTAGAGAAGGACAATGACGGTAAGATAAAGAAACATTATGCTGGTCCTTTAGACAAGATTGTTAAGTTTTACGTTAGGAATGGGGGTGTGGGAAAATTTCCCCACAGATATAGCCGGGCGGGGATTCGAACCCCGGTCCCAGGGGCCAAAGCCCTGGATCCTTGACCACTAGACTACCCGGCTATCTAATTAAAGAAAAAACCAATACAGGTTTAAAAATGAAATGCAACCTTATGGTATAACAGAAAAATTTATAAGTAAAATGATAGTAAATTTTAAAAAGAATAGGTTTGAGTTTTTTTAAGTTTGTAGCTTGGTGAGTTATAAATGAGTGAGAAATCTCCTAATTCTTCTACTCCATGTCCTCCTGATAAAATAATATTTGATGCTGAACGTGGCGAATATATATGTACAGAAACAGGTGAAGTAATTGAAGAGAGGATAATAGATCAAGGCCCCGAATGGAGAGCTTTTACGCCTGAAGAAAAGGAAAAAAGAAGTAGGGTTGGAGGTCCTCTAAATCAAACTATTCACGATAGAGGGTTATCAACACTTATTGACTGGAAAGACAAAGACGCCATGGGAAGAACCCTAGATCCTAAAAAGAGATTGGAAGTACTTAGATGGAGAAAATGGCAAATAAGGGCAAGGATACAAAGTTCAATTGATAGAAACCTAGCACAAGCTATGAACGAGCTAGAAAGAATTGGTAACTTGCTTGGTTTACCTAAAGCTGTCAAGGATGAAGCTGCTTTGATTTACAGAAAGGCCGTAGAAAAAGGTTTAGTTAGAGGAAGAAGTATAGAAAGCGTCGTTGCTGCTTCAATATATGCTGCTTGTAGAAGGATGAAAATAGCTAGAACGTTAGATGAGATTTCACAGTTCACAAAGGCTAATAGGAAAGAAGTAGCTAGATGTTATAGACTTCTCTTGAGAGAATTAACTTTAGATGTTCCTGTAAGTGATCCAAAAGATTACGTAATGAGAATTGGTTCGTTGTTAGGATTGAGTGGAACAACAATGAGAACAGCTGCTGAAATCTTAGATAAGGCTAAAGGTCTTGGATTAACAGCTGGTAAGGATCCTGCTGGTTTAGCTGCAGCTGCAATCTATATTGCGAGCCTCATTAATGAAGAGAGAAGGACACAGAAGGAAATTGCACAAGTAGCAGGAGTTACAGAAGTTACAGTAAGAAATAGATATAAAGAATTAATTCAAGAACTTAAGATTCAAATACCAAATCAATAAATACCTTTTTGACTTTTATAAATAATAATAAATTAATTTTTATTCTTTCTTTCGTTCTTTTGTTACTCTATTATTATTATGTTAGATTCTGGATATCCTAATCTCACTAGTATATCCTTAACTTTCTCCCTATGATCTCCTTGGATTTCTATTCTACCATTCTTTACAGTACCTCCAGCAGCCAGTTTAGATTTCAACTCAGAAGCCAGTTTTTTAAGTTCATGATCTGAACCCACTAAACCTTCTATTACTGTAACTTCTTTACCATATCTTCTCTTTTCTAACTTTATTTTAACAAACTCTTCTTCTTTATTTAATTGTTCACAGATTTCTGGTGGTAGACCACCACATTCTAAACTATTAGTCATTCTCAATAATTGTTTATAACAACTCCAACTTTTCAACTTTTCTATTAACCGCTACATATATAAACTTCCGAAAAGTTCTAATACATTTGATGGCTACCTATATATGCGGAAGATGTCAAAAAACGTTCACTGATGAACAACTAAAGGTATTACCTGGAGTTAGGTGCCCTTACTGTGGATATAAAGTTATATACATGGTTAGAAAGCCGGTAGTTAAAGTGGTAAAAGCTATCTAACTTTTTGTTGCTAAAGATAACAAATTCTTATAATGTTTTGCAATTATCGCGGTAGTTTCTATAATAAGCTTGGAAGCAACTATAGCTGTAACACCAGTTGCATCATAAGGAGGAGAAAATTCTACAACATCAAAGCCTACAACTTTTGTTCTATTACTTAAACCTTCTACTACCAAATTTACTATATCAAGCACTGTGCTTAAATCCAAGCCTTCTGGCTCTGGAGTAGCAACTGCTGGTGCCACTGAGGGGTCTAGTGCATCCATATCATAGGTTATGTAAAGTTTTTTACATTCAGAAAAACTGTTTATTACCTTACGTGCTACCTCTCTATGACCTAAAAGCTTCACCTCAGGAGAAGTTATATAATTAATTCCATTTTTATTAGCAAAATCCAACTCTTCCCTGCTGATAGCTCTAGTGCCTATTTCGAAAATCTTGACACCATATTCCCATAACCTACGCATAACACATGCATGATCATACTTATATCCCATATATTCGTCTCTTAAGTCAAAGTGTGCATCAAAATCTAGTATACATATACTGGGATCTTCAAAACCTTTTACTGAACCAATAGTTACTGTATGTTCACCTCCCAAAACTATAGGTATTTTATTAGCATCCTTAAAATAAGAAACAACACTAGCTATTCTATTGATGTTCTCTTCAACATCTGACGGATGCATGATTACGTCTCCAACATCATTAAAACCTATATCACCGATATCTATTCCTGTTCTTAACGATAGAAATTCAAGTGTTTGGGCTGAGTTCCTAATAGCTAAGGGAGCGAACCTACTTCCTGGCCTATAACTACTTGTAATATCTAATGGTGCTCCAATGATAACAAAAGGGGATGATTCTTTATTAAATCCCGCAAATTTCGTCGAAGACTCATTTAAGTACAACAGTTTACTTATATCCATATTGAAGAAGAGGAAGAAAGAGTTTTATAAACTTGCTTTCTGCGTTTTATGTTAATGGCAGATATATTTGATAAGGTTATCGAGTTAGCTAAAAGAAGGGGAATTTTCTGGCCTTCGTATGAAATCTATGGTGGAGTTGGAGGATTATATGATTTGGGACCAGTGGGAGTGAGGATAAAGAACAACATAGTTAACCTTTGGAGAAGGGTATTTATAGGGGAGAATAGTGATTTCGTAGTTGAAATTGAAACACCTATAATAACCCCTTATAAAGTACTAGAAGCCAGTGGACATCTAGAACATTTTACAGACCCTATTGTAGAATGCTCTAAATGTCATAGAGTTTATAGAGCTGATCAATTGATAGAAGAAGTAACGAAAAAATCCGTTGAAGGATTACCTCCAGAAGAACTTGATAAAATCATAAAGGAGAACAGTATTAAGTGCCCAAGTTGCGGTGGCGAATTAGAGAACGTAAAACTGTTCAATCTCCTATTCAAAACTACAATAGGTCCATATAGTGAAAACATTGGATTCATGAGACCTGAAACTGCACAAGGTATGTTTACAGCCTTCAAAAGGGTATATACAGCGTGGAGGGAAAGACTACCTTTAGGGATAGCGCAAATTGGTAGAGTAGCGAGAAACGAGATTTCGCCTAGACAAGGATTACTAAGGTTAAGGGAGTTCACTATAATGGAAATAGAGTTCTTCATAGATCCTAATTCAAATCAAATGCCCCCTATGGAGAGAGTAAGAGATCAAAAACTAAATGTCTGGAGAGCAGAGTATAAGGCTAAAGGAGAACATAAAATTGAACAGTTTAGTGTTGAGGAGTTAGTCAGCGAAAAAATTGTGATAAATCCATGGATGGCATATTGGATGGCTACCGCAAATAAGTTTGTCACAATGCTAGGGATACCTAGCGATAAAATCTATTTTGAAGAGAAATTGCCTCATGAAAGGGCCCACTACTCAAGTCAAACCTTCGATCAGATTGTAACGATTTATGATGAGAGAATCGAGGTCTCAGGGCACGCATATAGATCAGATTATGATCTGAGTAGGCACAGTAAATTTAGCGGCCAGGATTTAACTGTATTTAAGAAGTACGAGAGTCCTAAGATAGTTAAGAAGAAGACGGTAATAATTAATAATGTTAATCTAAATAAAGAAAATAAAGAATTTGTAAAGAAAGTTATGGAATTGGTTAAACAGAAGTCAATAGATGAGCTGCAAAATATGTTAAAAGAAGGTTATAAAATCGATGATAAGGCATTATCGAATTACGTCTCCATAGTTGAAAGGGAAGAAAAGGTGTTTGGGGAAAAGATAATCCCACATGTAGTTGAACCCTCTTTCGGTGCTGAAAGACTTGTTTATGTTTCTGTAACTAATAGCTATAGGGAGAAGAAGGATAGGATCATACTGTCACTTCCTAAAGAGATCGCACCATTTAAGGTGGCTGTATTTCCGTTACTAGAGAGAGAAGATATGCTTAAGAAAGCACAGGAAGTATATAATATGTTAAAGGTTTCTTATCGCGATGATGTGATTTATGACGATGTAGGTAGTATTGGAAAGAGATATGCTAGGGCTGATGAAATAGGAATTCCATATTCTATAACTATAGATTCCAGAACCTTGAGTGATAACACTGTTACTATTAGAGATAGGGATACCTGGAACCAAATAAGAGTACCAATAGAAAAGTTGAACGATATCTTGGATAAATTATTTAGAGGCGAATCACTTAATAATCTTGGAGAGCCGGTGAGAGAAAGCAATGAGTGAGGAGAATAAGGAAGTTAAGTCTCCTGAAGATATAAAGAAAGAGATTAAATCACTTATAAGTATTATTCCGCCCGCGTCTGAATTAAAAGAGAAGAAGAAGCCTCCTAAAGAGAAGAGATTAAAGGTGAGAAGAAAAGATGAAATAAATAAAGGCTTTGCAATAATATCGGAAAAACTTTCTAAAGAGCTTGAAATAAAAGATGAAATAGAAATTTCCGTCAAAGGAAAGAGAATACAACTAAAAGCTCTCGTTCAACAGAACGTACCTGAATTAGAGGTTTGGGTAAATAGTGAAGATTTAAAAACGTTAGGTATTGAAGATAACAGCACTGTAACAGTGAGGGCTGTGATGAAATGAACGAGCAAGAAATAGAAATTAGTAGAGCTTTAGTGTATTTGGAATCAGTAGTTGAAGATCATTCAGCATATTTAGAGGAGTTAGAAAATCTATTAGTATTTCCAGCCCAAGATATAGACTTTAAGCGAGTTGAGGTTATCTTGAAGAGAATGAGAAAGATAAGAAGGGATCTAGCTTCAAGCATCAATATAATAATCTCAAATATTGATAAGGTAAACGATAAAAAGTTAAGAGAAGAAGCGCTTGGAATATTAAGTTACTTCTACTTAATAGGATTTAATGATGAAAAGGATCTCTTGCTATCTATTAAAGATACCTCCTCTAAAATTGGCTATGAACTAGACATAGTTAAAGATCTTTCAGAAATTGACGAATTACGATCTAAAATGGAGAAATTTAGCTTATAAACGAAATCATCTTATTTATTATAGGCATGTCTAACAGAAGTATTGCGATTATGACAATCTTAGAAAATATTGAAAAGATCTCTTTAGATCTAATAGACGAGTCTAGGATCTTTCATTCTTTACTAGATTTAATAGAAGAGAAAAAAGATGAGGAGTTAAATCAATTATATCAGAAGATTAATGGGTTGAAGAATGCAATTGAAGACTCTAAGTATAAGGTAGAAGAATATATTTATAAAATAGGTGAGGGGATTTTATTTAGAGAATTATATATTAATACATTAAATAATCTAGAGAAAATCGCACAAAATATAGATGCAGCCGGTTATAGAATAATAGCGTTAAAGATTAATAAAGAGCTTGAGATTAGTGATGAGATAAAGACCAACTTGAAAGAAATTTCAGAGAAATTAATATTTGCTTTAGATAAATTAAATGAATCCCTTAGAAATATTGTAACCAATATTGAGTTATCGAATAAGAAATCTATAGAAATAATAAAGATTGAGGAAGATGTAGATCTAGCCTATAGGGAGTTCGAAATGAAGCTATTTTCCTCGAAGAATTTAAGTCTTTTGGAAGTGATGTTATTAAAAGACGTAGTTGATAGACTAGAGGATTCTGTAGACTTGCTCAAGGAGATTGCAAATAATATCCTGTACATAAATTTAGTTAGATAGAGATGATAAAAGCTTCATTGCTATACTCTAGAGCGATCGTATTTGATATCAGTGAGGCTAGAGAGCTCTATAAGTCTGGATTTTATGGAAAGCCATTAGGTAATCCAAAACCTAAAAGCCCAGAAGATATAAACACTCCTCTAGAGTTATCATTATTTGAAGCGTTATATTTGCAACGAAAAGGCATTTTAGAGGTATATAGCAGAAATGCTAAACTTACAACTGAGGAACTATACAAATATTCTAAAGAACTTATACCTCGATTCGAATTATTATATCGTGTCTATTCAGATCTGAGAAATAAGGGTTACGTGGTTAGGTCTGGAATCAAATATGGAGCAGATTTTGCTATCTATACATTAGGACCAGGTATAGAACATGCCCCTTATTTAGTTCTAGTAATTGATTCTACAGAAAAACTAAAATCTAACGAACTTTTAAGTTATGGGCGAGTTTCACATAGCACTAGAAAGGAATTGATTCTCGCATTTACTAACCTCAAAAATGATGAAATATCATACATAA
The DNA here is from genome assembly GCA_026627305.1 of Sulfolobaceae archaeon. Classification (GTDB taxonomy): domain Archaea; phylum Thermoproteota; class Thermoprotei_A; order Sulfolobales; family Sulfolobaceae; genus JAPNVD01. The sequence goes on along the minus strand of JAPNVD010000027.1, from coordinate 71,619 downwards.
TATTTAAATGGCACAAATTATAGAATATAACATAAGGTAAAAACTTCGTTCATGGGGGTTAAGTAAGATTGAGAGGAGACCACGGTAGCGTTAGGTCGAACAGAATATCGCAACAACCTTTCGATAAGTATCAGCAAGAAGAACCTAAACCTATGCCATTAGGAGATAAGTGTAATTATTTATGCCCCTATTTTAGGTGCAATAAGAGAGCCTTAAGCATACAGATAAAGTATGTAAAAGGAACTCCACAAAAGATCGGTTTCTGCAGATGGGTCGGCGATACATGCATAGCGGGTGAATGCCAATACGCTTATTGTGAGAAAAGAGCATTATTACCTGGTAATAAATGCGCATTTGCGATAAATAAGAAGGAAACTGTAGAAGAAATAGAACAAGAGTTAGAGAGAGAAGATGATATAGAAAATAAAATAAAAGATGTTGTTGCTAGAAAATTAGGTAAGAAAGGATATGATGCAATATAAGGGGTTGTCACAATTATTTTTATTCCATACACAAAGATTATTTATTCTTTTTAGATCTCCCTTATTAATTACCTCCCGTAACTCTTAAATTCTTATACTTAAGTGAATAGAATGCATGTCACAAGGAATCAAAGTTAAAGTCTCGGATAAGATAGAGGGCATTGTTGAAAGAGAAACACAGAACAAAGTAGCTAATAGAAAGGAAATATCTGTGAAATTATTCCATATAGGAACTGGTACTCCATCTCGAAAAGAAATAAAGAAAGCAATAGCAGCTGCCTATAATGTAGGAGAGGACCAAGTAGTTGTAAGAAAAGTTTCAACTGTTTATGGGAGTGGAATAAGCTTAGCTAAGGTTAACATATATGCTAACAAAGAAGATTTAGCCAAATATGAACCGAAATATATATTAGATAGGGACGCGGGTACAAAACAGAAGAAAGGAGGCGGTAAAGGTGGCAAAGCAGAAGGTCAAGGCGGTAGTTAGAACATATTACATTATCGAGAATGACAGTATTAAATTAAAGAATAAAAAATGCCCTAGATGCGGAAGTGTAATGGCACATCATATGAAACCTGTTGAAAGATGGCACTGCGGCAAATGCGGTTACACAGAGTTTATAAGTGGAGGTAGAAGAAGTAAGTGACAATAGTTTTAGGGATAGAGTCCACAGCTCACACATTCGGAGTTGGAATAGTTAAGGATAATCCTGTTCAAATATTAGCAAACGTAAAGGATACTTATGTTCCGAAAGAAGGCGGTTTTATACCAGGAGAATTAGCAAGACATCACGCTGAGGTAGCACCAGATATAATTAAAAAGGCTCTTAAGCAAGCGAATATTGATTTTAATCAAATAGATTATGTCGCAGTATCTTTAGGTCCGGGAATGGGACCGGCACTAAGAGTCGGCGCATCTATCGCAAGAGCTTTAGTATTACATACAAGTAAAAAGTTAGTTCCAGTAAATCATGGAATAGCACACATAGAGATAGGTAATTTCTCTACAGGCGCTCAGGACCCAGTAATACTCTATTTGTCTGGAGGGAATACAATAATAACTAGCTTTGTAGATGGTAGATATAGAGTTTTTGGAGAAACCCTAGATATAGCGTTAGGAAATCTACTAGATGTCTTTTCGAGAGAAGCTAAGCTAGCTCCACCATACGTTATCAATGGAGTTCATGTAATAGACATCTGTGCAGATAAAGGAGGAAAGCTAATAGACTTGCCTTATACTGTAAAAGGGCAAGATATGTCATTTTCAGGCTTACTCACAGCTGCTATAAGAGCTCTTAATCGTTATAGGTTAGAAGACGTTTGTTATAGCGTGAGAGAAATAGCCTTCGATATGCTTTTGGAGGCTACAGAAAGGGCATTAGCATTAACTGAAAAAAAGGAAATACTTGTAGTTGGTGGTGTAGCAGCTAGTGTTAGTCTAAAGAAGAAGTTAGAATTTTTAGGAAAAGAGTGGAATGTCTCAATTAAAATAGTTCCTCCAGAATATTCTGGAGATAACGGTGCTATGATTGCCTATACAGGATTACTAGAGGCAAAAGCAGGGATTTTTATAGATATTGAAGATTCCGTTATTAGGCCTAGATGGAGAATAGATGAAGTTGATGCTAAATGGAGATCGTAAAACTGATAAAAAAAGGAGCAGAAGCTGAAGTTTACGAAGGATATTTTTTAGGTATGCATGCAATATTTAAACAAAGAAAACCTAAGGCTTATAGGGATCCAACTCTCGATAAGAAAATAATTGCTGAGAGGACAATTATGGAAGCCAGGCTGATGTACAATGCATTGAAGGCACAAGTAAATACACCTGCAATTCTCTATCTAGATCCTAGTGAAGGTCTTTTAGTGCTTGAATACGTTGAGGGGAAAACATTACGTGAGAAGTACAACAATTTCGAGGATATTAAAGAGCTATCTATTGAAGCAGGAAGAATAGCAGGCAGGTTACACAAGAATGGTATAGCACATGGAGATCTAAATCCCAATAACTTAATAGTTAACGATGAGGAAGGGATGTTCATAATTGACTTTGGTTTAGCAAAGAGAAGTGATGATATTGAAGATTTCGCAACAGATGTTCACGTATTCTTAAGATCGTTAGAAAGTGCTCATTATAGGATAAAAGATGAGGCATTTAAATACTTCATAGAGGGTTATAGCCAAGAATTTAATAAAGTCCAAGAGATTCTAAAGGGTGTACAAGAGATTAGGATGAGAGGTAGATACGTTGAAGAGAGAAGGAAAAGTAGGACTTCTAACGAGTAATAAAAACAAGTATCTAGAGATTAGCCAATTAGCTTCAACTTATGGAATTGAAATTGAATGGCTAAATTATCCTAAATTTGAAATACAATCAGATAGCCTTGAAGAGATAGCGAGAACTGCAGCTATGGTTGCATTTGCTCAACTACAAAGACCACTAGTAGTAGAAGATACAGGACTCTTCATAGAAGCTCTAAATGGTTTTCCTGGTCCTTATACCAATTATGTTAGAAGAACAATAGGAATAAATGGAATTCTTAGAATATTACAAAATATTGAAAATAGGAACGCGTTCTTTAAAACAGTAGTAAGTTACGTTGATTCTAAAACTATACAAATATTCACAGGCATAGTATATGGTAAAATAGCATATGAACCACGAGGTTCACAAGGATTTGGTTTTGATCCTATTTTCATTCCTGAAGGAGATACTAGAACTTTTGCAGAACTATCTATAGAGGAGAAAAATAAGGTATCACATAGATCTATAGCCTTTAAAAAATTTCTCGAATTCTATGTTAACTATAATACGTAAAGTTGAATTTACATCGATATTACTTATAGCGTTAATGAAAATGAATTTTTATTAAGAAACGATTAAATAAACAGATGCAAGTTAGACTAGACGAAAATAGTGTAGATAAAGTGCTTTCAACACTTAAGAGAAAAGTTTATGAATATAATTCTAAAATAGCGGCTTATAATGTATATCTTAAACCCTTCCATGTAGTCTATAAGAAAAACAAAAAGTATATTTATATAGGAAAATATTGGTATCAACTACAAAAATCTAAAGGTAAAATAAAGTGGATTTACCTAGGTAAGGCAAAACCAATAGAATCGCTTCCAGACCCCCCTAAAATACCTGAATTTACCTTAATAAAAGATGATGAGGGATATTTGGTTGATGATAGCCTTTTCAAAGAGATTTAAGATAATACTTTATGTCTTTTAGAACCTCTTCCACAGCCTTCTCAAAATTCTTATTAGCCTGCTCATTTATTTTTTTCAATTCTTTCTGACGTTGGTCTTCAGCTTCTCTCCTTATTTTTTCTATTTCTGCTTGAACTTCATTCTTTATATCTTCTTCTATTTTAGCCTCAAATTGTTCAGCTGAGGATCTTAACTCTTGTAATAGCTGATCCACAAGCAGAAGTAATTTTTTCCCATCTTCTGATGTTTCCATCTTAAGTTTCTTCACAGATTCTTCGAACTCTATTAATGCTTTAACGTAAGTTGAAAAGGGATCTTCGCTCATAATCTCACATTATAAAACCAAACTTTAGGTTTTTATATATTTTCTCCCTCTTATTATGTATCCTGTATGTACAACGCCTATATTTTTAGGTCTTACTGCACCTTCCTTCACTTGATATTCTCTTAAAATCAACTCTTCTACGTGAATATCGATAAATCCGGTATTCTTAAGTGCAAAGTAGGTCTTCTCTATTTGATTTACAGTAGGTATGAAGATAGTTATACTTCCCGAGGGTTTTAATGCGCTATATGCATGGGGTATTGCATTCCAAGGATCTGCCATATCTAAAAATACAGCATCTACTTCTTTCTCATCAATTCCCTCCCTCACATCTTTTAATTTAAATACAACTCTATCATTAAGGCCAATCTTTGATACATTTTCTATTGCAATTTTTTGAAATCCCTCCTTTATCTCATAAGTATATACTTTCCCAGATTCTCCTACAAAATGTGATAAGGTGGCAGTCAAAAATCCCGATCCTGTACCAGCCTCTACGACTATGTCGCCTGGCTTTACACCTGAAGTAAATATTACATAGCCTAAATCTTTAGGATACATTACTTGCGTAGGTCTTCTTAAACCATAATACATATCAGTAAGAGAAGGAAATAGTAAATACGCTTTTGCACCAGTACTTAAAGTTATAAATGAACCATACTCTTTCCCTAAAATCTCATCAAATTTTATATTTCCTTTATCCGTGCTAAATTGACCATTTTTCCTAACTTTAACTAAATAAATTCGCTTAGAATCAATCCATATAGTTACAGTATCCCCTTCTGAAATTTTTACCATATATAAAAGAAGAAGATAAAACTCAAGAAAAAATCAGCTCTGGTGTCTCTCTTCAGCTTTCAGGATTACCAGCCCTCATCATTTAGGTTTCTGCCCATAATTCTTTTCTGATAAATTCATTTAAAGCTGCTCTTATTACTTCACTTCTTGAACTATATCTTCCTGTATTTACTAGCTCATCTAATGCTTCAATAAATTGTTCCGGCAACTTAACTGTTATTATTCTCATTTAGGGTCAAATTAGTAGTTCTATGTTTTACCATTTTTAAGAATTACTACCCAGTTTTACTGCCCTTTCCCATAAATAGTTAAAGTAAACTGTAGCGATATCAACAATAAATCTATGATTAGAATATATACCACTTAATAGGTTTGTTTTTATCATCAGTAGGACACCGTTATCATTTATAATTCCACTGCCAAACATAGAGTCTAAAACCTTAACTTCAATACTAGGGCTGAAGTTAATTCTGTTTACAAGATCCTTAGTTATGAGCACTTTTATAGTAGATTTAAACGCTGTAGAATTTAATAACTCTAAAAACTTATCGTTAATAAGATCATCAAAAGATATCGCTATTAGATATTTCGTTGAATATTCCCTCAACATGTTTAATGAAGTTCTTAATATTTCATCGTTAGGTATTGCAAGTATGTTATATAAAGCGTGTTGAGAAATCAACATATCTAAGGGCTCTATGACCTCCCTTTCAAACAAATTGAGCTTCTCTTCCAGTTCGTGCTTTACGTTACTCCATGTCTCTTTAATTGGCAGTGCCTCATAAACCGCTGGTTTTTTCTTACTGTCTTTCTTTATCCACCCTCTTTTTTCCAATCTCGACAAGATTCCATATACCTTAGTATAAGGTATATTAATTATATCTGATAGTTCTTTAGCAGTGCATTTACCCTTATTTAGTAACATAAGATATATCTTGAGCTCAGTCTTTGTTACTCCCAGAACGCTGGCATATTTTGATATCTTATTTACGATCTCATCTATAATTTGTGTAGACACTAAAAGTATATAAGTAAGGATAAGAATAAAGTTTTTTGGATGAACAATGGGTGGTGCGTCTAAAAAACCGATATCAACAATGGAAAAGAGACAACAAAAATTAGCGGAAGCTCAGCAGAAGAAACAACAAAAGAAGCAAGTTTCTAAGTCTGGTAAAGAAGTAATAAGCAAAAACGTGGTTGTAAGCCAAGATATATTGAATAGGGTATTAGACGAAATAAAGAAAAACAAGTTCATAACTCCTTATCAGTTAGCCACAGCAACAGGAATTACTATAAGTGTCGCTAAAAAGATGTTAGAGGCAATAGAAAAGAAAGGAGATATTAAATTAGCTGCAAAGAATAGAAGAGTAAGTTTATACGTAGCGGCATAAACCAAACAATAAATTTCCCTTTTCTCTAACTTTATTCTTCTTCCTCTTCTTCTTTAGAACTAGCAACCTTTTTTGTTGGTCTTAATTTTCTATAACTTCTACAAAATCCATTTATTATCGTCTCTAAATTATTCATGTTATAAGATTTAGTAGTAGTATATTGCCTCAATATATTAGAATCTACTAATATAACTCCTTCATCTTCTTCCATATCTTTGTATATGAGCGTATCTGGTGAAGAGACCACAGTAGGCGAATAACCTATTATATCTCCATTCTCATTTTCAATAACTTCTCCAGCTATTATATAAGGTAAATCATTCTCCACGGTTCTAGTAATAACAAAGTGCTTCACTAAATCTTGGTTTTTAGCGAACGCTTTCATAGTACCTATGATAAGCTGAGCGTCTCCTAGCAAAATTATTCTATTTATTTCTGGTGAGAATATATCATCCTCAGCTAATATTCCATACTTCTTATCCAAAGTCATGTAAACGGGTTCCTTTCCAGCGGAAATACCTAGCCTAGCGTCTTTTTCTGAAGTGAAAATCTTTCTGTATTTGCCTATTATCTCTCCCTGTGGAGATATTATAAGTGTGGTTAGGAAAACTTTAGGACCTGCCTGTTCTAGCAGTGGTCCTGATATTAAGTGCATCTCGCTATCTAGAGCTAAATTAACTAATACATCAGTAGCACTCCCTGGTATTTTTTCAGCTAGGTTCTTTATAATGCTCCTCAGTTTCTTATCATTATCATATATTTCTAATGTATTCCCTATAGGGAATAAAGAAGGCAATATCGCCAATTTAGCCCCTTTTTCCTTCGCTTGTTTTAGCATTCTTCTAGCTTTTTCAATATTGTGCTTCCTTGACATTTCTCTTAATTTCATATGAAGTACTCCGATAAGCATTAGCCTCACCTAATACTTTGTATTTCATTATATAATTCTTTTAATACTTCACTATAATCTCTCTTCCCCTCTTGTACGGCTTCCATCTCGCTCTCTAAGAAAGCTGTTCTCTCTTCATTCACAAATTTTCCATATTTATCCATCAAATACTTATAAACTTCCCTTCCTAAAGATGTGGGAATTATCTTCTTTGACTTTTTACTTTCCATTGCATATTTTCTCTTCAGAACAATACTTATAATTGACGCATAAGTGCTTGGTCTTCCAATATTCTTTCTTTTCATCTCTTGCACAAGCTCGCCTTGCGTATACAATCCTATATCACTCTTCATGAAAGACCCTACAACTTTACCAACACATATATGAGTACTACCCTCAGTCATCTCACATGCACTGTCCAATTCTTTCAAAGTCTCTGAAGATATAATCTTCATCGGTGAGTAAATAAACTTAGCTAATCTCTCATTCGCAATGCCATTCAGCGAGTAACCTGTGGTTAACTCTAATTCACCGTTGTATATTTTAAGATTCTTTTGGGGATCAACTACTTCATAAGAAATATGCCTCTTCTGAACTTCTATCGGCTGTATTTGACTACTTATGAATCGCCTAAATATAAGATCGTAAACCCTATAATGATTTCTAGTTAAAGTTTTTGTCAACTCTAAAAGACCCTCATTTATTGAAACTCTTAATTGTGTTTCATCAAGAGGCTTTGTAGGTCTTATCGCTTCATGTGCGCCCTCTTTCCCTTTTTCCCAAGATCTAGGAGTAAAGACGTTTTTATAATCTTCACCTAAAGCTTGTTGCAAGTATTTTTCTGCTATTGAAATACCGACTGTTGAAATCCTTGTACTATCAGTCCTATGATAAGTTATTAAACCCAATTCAAAAAGATCTTGTGCTATTTTCATAGTCTCTGAGGCTGACAGGCCAAGGATATCTGAAGCATCGTGCAGCAATTCATCAGTAGTATAGGGCGGTAAGGGTCCAAATTTATCAATAATTGTTTCGTCTTTCAATATATGTATTTCCACCTCACTGCTTTTCTTTAGCTTTAAACCGTTTTGAGGAGAAACTTGTATAGATAGCTCATCTATTACGTTTTTGTTATCTTTTAATATCTTGATTGTATAGTATTTCTTTCTATGCTGCTTAAACTCATCATAACGCTTGATTATCCATCCTAACACTGGAGTTTGAACTCTACCTGCACTTAGAATAAACTCTCCACCTTTCTTTTCACAGATTTTCCTTAAATAAGCAGGATATTTGCTTATGTTAGAATCATTACATACTTGATTATATAGAAAATCATCCCTCAATCTCCTAGTCAATTCAAATCCTATCCATCTATCTTCTATTCTTCTAACGATCTGGGCTTTTACTAAATTTATATCAAACTCTCTAGGATGTTCAATAGCGTTTATTATAGCCCTCCTAGTTACCTCATGAAATTCTGCCCTCTTTATATTAGGGTTAAAGGGTTTAAGAGATAGGTATACATCCCAACCTATTTTTTCTCCTTCCGTATCAGGATCAGTACCTATCAATATTTCATCCGCCTCAAGAGCTAATTGCCTCAAGGATTCTATGATATAAGATTTATCAAGACTTAAACTTACCTTAACGCCTGAATATCTATAATCAATAGGACAATATTTATCCTCTATGGGATCCTCTGCGAACTGATGACCTTTAATACACCTTTTTATTGAGACATAATACGGATTAAACACTAATTGATCATCTTTCCTCAAAACCTCAATACCATGTAGTCCTTTCTCTTTCTCAGGAGCTTCAGTGACATTAGTCATAACGTCATAGATATGACCACCAGATGCGGCAACAATTAGGATTTTGTCTCCTATAACAGTTTCAAACGCTTGTATACCTTTTAATATTCTACTACTAGGCTTTCCAAAGAAGTTAGATATAGTTCTAGCTTTATTTGGCGACTCTACGATAAATAGTATTGTCTTAACTCTATCTACAGAGCTTTTTATTTGACCTTCACTTTTTAACTTTAAGATCTCGTTTCTTTCCTCATTCAACTTAGATATGACATCATGGATTTTGCCAGAATTCTCGATATATAATGAATCTATATCAAGTTTATTCCAATTTATTTCATCTAATACAAGGGATAATTGTTTATTCAAGAGGTTAAATAAGGGCATGCTATCTACTAAAACAATCGACAGTCCTGTAGTGAAATCTCCACCATATATTCTAGATGTTCTTCCACTAGCCTGGATATAAGTTAAATAATCTGGTATCAACACAAAATCGTTTTCAATAACCAAATCACCTAGCTCTCTCAATTTTTCAATAACCTGTTGATCTCTAAGTAATTTTAATGCGATCTCGTATCCCTTATCAATAATGGAATCTCCACTACTTCCCTCCTGCTTAACCTTTTGGGCTAGCATATTTAATAGACCAGGACTCATCCTTCTTACTTTTCTCCTTATTTCATTAGCTATTTTTGTTACTTCTTGATCTTGTTTTGCAACAGCCATAAGTGTTAAGATCCTAGATAATGCCACTGGGTGCATTCTCTCTCCAATTTTAAATCTAAACCTAGGTATTCCAACGAAAATAGCATACTTTATCCTCCACGGTATATCAATACCCCTTACTAAAATACCATAATGAGTCGCAACACCTATCAACGCATCTATTTTCCCATTAGCAAAATCTCCAATAAGTGATGATTTTTCAGAGGATATTGCAGCAACATTAAACTTACTAGAAAGTTCTCTCTCTAAAAATCTAGCGTAGTCTAATCCTTTATCTATTGGAACGAAGATTAGTCCACCATCCCCTAAGTTTGCTAATAATCTCTCTAGCAGACTAACTATTTTTGAATCATCATAAGCTATGTTAGATATGTCAACATAACTATCTATTATATTTCTTATATATTGAATTGAGGTTCCTGGTCTAAAACCCATAAGAAGCGACATTACAGGATTTCCTCTACTTATCGTTGCTGAGGAAAAAACTACAACCCTGTTATTGAGTATTGATTGCCTTAGCTTTGATAATTCTTCGAAGAAATCCTCATTATTATTGTTTTGGCGTGATTTTTTCAACCATTCCTTAACTTTTGTGATACTATCATCAGTAAATCCTATTAATTTTAAGATATTTGATGCACTTTTACTCGACTTTAGAGCTGCGTCTACATCGTCTACAAATAGGAACTTATATGGAAACTGAAGGAATTTATCAAGATTATTGTTAAGAAATCGCGTGGTTATGAGCACTATAGATCCTTTTTGTTTTTTCTGTATCAAATCAAAGAGTTCCTCTTTTTCAGATTGAAGACCTGCATAATATACTACTCTACTGTTAGAATCTAAACTTAAACTATTCATTATTGACTTTAACCTATCACCAAATTGTTTCACTATAGACCTAGTAGGGAAGATCATTATTGAATTCTCATCTTTCATAGAATAGTAAATCGACATTATCATACCAAATGTGGTTTTACCCATACCTGGAGGAGCAACTATAGCAAAGCTTTCGCCTAACAAAGCCCTTGAAATCCATGTCCTCTGAGGTCCCATTGGTTTAGAGTTGAGGACTTTACTGAATAACTCATAAATCTCTTTCTTCTCAACTATTAAATTTTCGAATTGTTTTAAACGATCTAGCTTTCCAGTTTTACTTAAATAAGATAATAGTTGCTCAAAGGTGTCAAAAGAAATATCCTCAGGAACGCATTTGTAACATGCTGAACCATTGATTAGCTTATCTGATGTAATATCACCACCACAGTTAGGACATGATTTCACATAAGTTGTAAATGGAATCTGCGAAGTCAATACTTTTCAATTCGTATTGTTAATAAGTCTTATTTATAAGGCTTATTATTATCTTAAAGTGATGAGCAGTAAGGAAAATAGTATAAAACTTAGAGTAGTTGAAGCTAGACAAAAAGATGTAGGAAGAAAAATTGTAAGGATCTCAGAAAGTGCAATGAAAAAGCTTGGAATAGAGACAGGAGATTATGTCGAACTAACAGGTCCTAATGGTTCTGCACTAGCACAAGCAATGCCAGACTACAATATTAACGATGATGAAATTAGAGTTGATGGATATATAAGAAAGTCTATTGGTGCATCAATTGGAGATCTAATAGATGTTAAGAAGACAACAGTATCGCCTGCTACAAAGGTCGTGTTAGCACCTACTGAACCAATAAGGTTTGATTCGTCATTTATAGATTACGTTAAAGAAGAATTGATGTACAAACCGATAACAAAAGGAGAAACAATACCTGTCCCTGTATATACGGGCGTGTTAGATTTTATAGTGGTATCAACACAACCTAGCAATAACGTCTATATTACTAGCAATACGTCTTTAGATATTAAGGAAGAGCCAGTTAAGGAAGCTGGAATCTATCCAAAAGTTACATGGGAAGATATAGGCGACCTTGAAGAGGCCAAGGAAAAGATAAGAGAAATAGTGGAATTACCAATGAAGCACCCTGAAATATTCCAACATCTAGGTATAGAGCCACCTAAGGGTATTTTGTTATACGGACCGCCGGGCACAGGAAAGACTCTACTAGCAAGAGCTCTCGCAAATGAGATAGGTGCATATTTCACTTCAATTAATGGACCTGAAATTATGAGTAAATTCTATGGAGAAAGTGAGGAGAGGTTAAGACAGATATTTGAAGAAGCTGAGAAGAACGCACCATCTATAATCTTCATAGATGAAATAGATGCGATAGCTCCTAAACGTGAAGAAGTAACTGGTGAAGTAGAAAAGAGAGTAGTTGCACAATTACTAACTTTAATGGACGGTATTAAAGGAAGAGGAAGAATCATAGTTATAGGAGCTACTAATAGGCCAGATGCTGTAGATCCTGCTTTAAGAAGACCAGGAAGATTTGATAGAGAAATTGAAATAAGACCTCCAGATGAGAAAGCTAGGAAAGAGATATTACAAGTTCACACAAGAAACGTACCACTAGATGTGAACAGCGAGGAAGAGCGTGACAAACTGCTAGAAAAACTCGCTGAAAGTACACATGGTTACACTGGAGCTGATCTAGCAGCTCTTGTAAAAGAAGCTGCAATGAGTGCCCTCAGACGTTTTATAAATGAGAAGAAAATAAATCTTGAAGAAAACAGAATACCTTCTGAAGTTCTTAAAGACCTTAAAGTTACAATGAATGATTTTCTAGAAGCTATGAAATCCATACAACCAACATTGTTAAGAGAAGTCTATGTGGAAGTGCCCAAAGTAAGATGGAGTGATATTGGAGGTTTAGAAGATGTAAAACAACAGCTAAAAGAAACTGTTGAGTGGCCTATGAAATATCCTAATCTATTCGAGAATATGCATATTCAGCCTCCTAAGGGGATATTGTTATTTGGACCACCGGGTACAGGGAAGACTTTACTAGCTAAAGCAGTGGCGACTGAAAGTGGTGCTAATTTCATATCAGTAAGAGGTCCTGAAGTGCTATCAAAATGGGTGGGTGAAAGCGAGAAAGCAATAAGAGAGATATTTAGAAGGGCAAGACAGACAGCCCCTTGCGTTATATTCTTCGATGAGATTGATTCCATAGCTCCTATGAGAGGTTTTGCGCACGATAGCGGTGTGACAGAGAGAATTGTAAATCAGCTGTTAGCAGAAATGGATGGAATAGTACCTCTCAATAAGGTTGTAGTTATAGCCGCTACTAATAGACCAGATATACTAGATCCTGCACTTCTAAGACCAGGAAGATTTGATAGACTTATATATGTTCCTCCTCCAGACGAGAAGGCAAGAGAAGAAATCTTCAAAGTTCATACTAGAGGTGTGCCTTTAGCCCCAGATGTCAATATATCCGAACTAGCCAAGAAAACGGAAGGATATACTGGAGCTGATATAGAGGCAGTAGTTAGAGAAGCAACTATGTTAGTTTTGAGGGAAGTTGTTAATAACTGTACAGCCAATAGTATAAAGGAATGCACAGGAAAAGATCAGGGGTGTATTGAAAGTAAGATGAAAGAATGTACACAAAAGACTTCAGCTGTGGTAACGATGGAACATTTCCAAAAAGCTTTAGAACTAGTAAAACCTAGCCTTACTAGAGCTGATATTGAAAGATATGAAAGGATAGCAAGAGAATTGAAGAGAAGTATAGCTTAAAGACAAAAACATATTTCTTTCTACCTCTATTAAATTTTGTATGAGACAATACAAGATAGTTTTGGTTATAGCAGATGGATTAGGAGATAGACCAGTAAGTAAATTAAACCTTAAGACCCCGCTTGAAGCGGCTGATAAACCAAACATCAAAGAGATTTTGAAATCTTCAATGGTAGGCTTAATGGATCCTATAAATGCAGGCATAAGACCAGGTAGCGATACTTCACATTTGGCAATATTTGGGCTAGATCCCTATAAGTATTATAGGGGAAGAGGGGCATTTGAAGCCCTTGGAGCTGGAGCAGAACTATCTGAAAACGATGTAGCCTTTAGAGGCAATTTTGCAACTGTTAACTCAGATTTTATGGTAATAGATAGAAGAGCTGGCAGAAAACTACCAGAAGCTGACGAACTAGTGAAATTATTAAACCAAGAAATCAATGAAATAGACGGCATTAAAGTACGATTTTACCATGGTACTGAACATAGGGTAGCAGTGGTACTTTCAGGACCAGGTTTATCAGATAGGATCTCTGATACTGATCCTCATGAAATTAATAAGAAATTGAATATGAGCTACCCTTTAGACAATTCACCTGAAGCAAAGAGAACTGCAGGTGTTGTTAATAAACTTACAAAGAGAATATACGAAGTGCTATCAAACTCTCCTATAAACGAGAAAAGGAGTAAAGAAGGAGAACTTCCAGCTAATATTATACTTTTAAGAGGTGCTGCAAAATATCAAAGATTGCCACAATTTTCTTCCTACACTAAAATAAATCCGGCAGCAGTAACGGCTACAGCATTGATAAAAGGAATTTGTAAAGATCTAGGATTTAAAGTAGTTACGCCACCTGGTGCTACGGGTGGGATAGACACTAATTATGATTCAAAGGCGCAGGCAGCTATAGAATTATTAAAGGACTATGATTTCGTGTTTTTACACATAAAAGCTACTGATGCAGCATCTCATGATGGACTTATAGAGGAAAAAGTAAAAGCCATTGAAAGAATAGATAGCGTAATAGGTAAAATATTAGATCATTATGGTTCAGATATAGTATTAGCATTTACTGGAGATCATGCAACTCCAGTTGAGCTTAAGGATCATACTGGCGATCCCGTTCCTTTCCTACTTTATGTGCCTTACAGTATAATATCTGATAATGTGAGCGATTTTAATGAGAGAGAAGCCAGGAAAGGAAGTTTAAAAATTATAGGACTTAATGTATTAAATCTACTACTGAACTATTCAAATAGAGAGGAAAAGTTTGGAGAGTGATGAAGCTCGAAAGGACGGAAATTGTGACGACCCTGCGCAGGTCTGATTAACATTTTTTTACCCTAAGTTTAGAAAACAGGTCATACGCCCTCCATTTATTATATCTATTAGCCTCCATTATCACGGAACCCGCGTTTGGTTGACCATATATTATTGCTGTATCTGACTCTGCATATAATGATATTGGCAGCACCAATACATCTTCTTCGCCATCAACTAAAATAACTACATTCTTACCATTACTAGAGTTTACAATTAATTCTTTTAAGATGAGTAGTGTTGAATAACGAACGACACCAGCTTCATTCTTTATTTTTATTATTTTGCTGAATTTATCAACATTCAGTTCTACTAATTGATTTCTTTTAGTTTTCATGTCAATTATCGCTATATCAGGAATTAAGTTAGACTTCACTAGCAATTGAGTTACATAATCTCCTACCGAGATAATAGTTTTATAAGAATTTAAATAATTTAATAATTTTTTATTATTCACAAATAATAATCCGTATGGTCTAGCGAACTCTTTTCTATCCTTTTCAGTTATATAAAAACAGTAATCTACTTCAAGTTTATTGCGTATTTCCAAGGTTTAGGTGCCCCGAAAGCTTTCATAACCTCAGAATCCTCTCTTATTATTATTATCATCCCATTCCATTCTTCGGTAAACTCAGTTGAGCCGCAAACAGGACAAACTTGTTGCTCTGGAGGAACCAAAGCTCTGCATTTCTTACATGCTTTAAATAAAGGCTTTGCTGGCAGTTTCAATCACCTTATTCTATTTTACCTAGTGTTGGTTGTCTCATAGTTAAAACTATCCTCATAGGTCTTCCAGATGTAACAGAAGATACTGATATTATCCTTGCCTTAACTTTATCACCTTTCTGAAAGATTTTTTTAGTCCTTTCGCCAATTAACGCACCTCTTGCAGGATCATACTTCAAAGGCTCATCAGATATCTGCGATATGTGAACTAAACCATCTAGAGGACCTAAATTAACGTATAAACCGATATTATCCACACCCGATACAATACCATATACTATTTCCTGGTTTACAGGAACAAAAGATAAAACTTCAAATTCAACACTATGATATGTTGCACCATCACCAAATACAATTACACCTTCTTCACTTACTTTTGCTGATAATACACCAAGTATTAAACCTAAATCTTTGTGCAACTTCTCTTGATACTGCTCTCTTAATAATTTCATTGCGATTTGATCCAATGGCTGACCAAAATACTCTGGCGGTATCCTTATAATACCCCTAACCTTGAAAACCTTATACATAATGATATCATTTTTAAATAGTAAAAACTAACCTTATAATTTTACCTTTCTCGTTAATAGATGCTACTCTAACACCCAGTCTCTTTGCTTTTTGTTTTAATTCCTCATCGTTCGTTAATAGTATATAATCGTATTTCTTACATGTGAGCAATATCGCATCATCAGGAGGATACGTCATAAAATCATCCTTTTCTATCCATAATTGTTTAAACCTCGACAGATATTCTAAGGCTACCCTAGCTTTATTTCTCATCTTAGTTGATTTTCCATTAAGCATGGTATTTAATTCGTTTAAACTAGCTTTATGAATTACAAATAGAGGCTTGTAATCAAGCACATTTATAATTTCATTAAATATATCTATGCCATCATAAATATATAATAAAATATTAGTATCCAATAAAATTTCCTTATTCAAATCTTTATTTCGCCCCAACCAACCAATCTCCATCTTCCAGCTACTTGCCTGCTTATTACAGCCTTAACTCCGTTTTCCCATACAACTACAGGTCTAATTAATTTAATTTCTATTTCATCTTTTTTAGCACTAGTCACTTCACCCAAAGTTGTAGCAGAGCCAACATTTATCATAAGTTTTTCCCTAGGCCTAATAGGATCCACTTTAGTAAGTTCTTTACTTCCTACAACTCTCTCTAATAACGAGTAATGTAACCTAATATTATCCAAAACGGGTAGATCTTTATTTACAGATACAACTACATTGCCTATTAAACTATCAGCTTTAGTTATTGAAGGATCTAAATAAGTCCCTATAGCCACGAGTCCACCAGGTTTAGCTTCCTTAACTGAAATATCACCAAACCTTATCGACGATATTTTAGTATATAGTGGTTCATAGTACGCTTTTCCACCTTTTTCAACTCTAATGCCGGGTAAAATCTTTATTTCTTGTTCTTCCCTAAAAACGCCCTTTATAATACTACCGCCTATGACTCCTCCCTTTAGCTCATTATAAGACGTACCTGGCTTGTTAATATCAAAACTTCTGATCACAAGTAAAGTTGGATCTGCAGTTAAATCCCTTTGAGGAGTCTTTATATTTTCGTCAATCTTCTCTAATAGCGCATCTATGTTAATTTTATGCAATGCACTAACTGGGACTATGGGAGCGTCTTCTGCCCATGTATTCTTTAGAAACTCTCTTATCTGCCTATATTGTTTGTAAGCTTCTTCTTTACTAACTATGTCAACCTTATTTTGAGCTATTACAAGCTGCTTTACACCTATTATACCTAGAGCAGTGAAATGCTCTCTTGTCTGGGGCTGAGGAAAAGGTTCATTGGCAGCAACCACTAAAATCGCACCATCCATTAATGCAGCACCAGATATCATCGTGGCCATTAATACCTCGTGACCTGGCGCATCAATGAAGGAAACCCTTCTTAAAAATTCTGGTTCTTCATCACTACCACAGGCTTTACAACTCTCTTCAGTTACATAACCATCTGGTTTTCCACAATACTTACAGAAACCTATTGAAGCTTCTGCATAACCTAACTTTATCGTCATTCCTCTTTTTAATTCTTCAGAATGCCTAGATGTCCAAATACCTGTTATAGCCTGAACTAAAGTAGTTTTACCATGATCTACATGTCCAACAACACCTATATTTACTTCTGGTTGTACTTTAGGCCATACCAAAGAAACTTATCACCTTACTATTATAGTATTAATTTGTACTACTTCCGTACTTATAGTATTTCCTCTAATAGTTTTCCTACGTCTTTCTCCATCTTCATCTGGATAGAAACCAGGAGGACCACTTAGAAGTATCTTTCTTTTGGCTGGTCCACTTACATCATATCTCATGGGGAAACCAGAATTATCTGAACCTCCAGTTATCTTTAACTTATAAGGTAGCCCTAAAGCCGAACCTTCAAAGGTATCTCCTATTTTCATACCTATTAAGAAGCTCACTTTAGACTGATCAACAGTCAACTGGAACGCCTTAGTTCTATAAGCTATTGCTTCAAATTCAGGAGCACCAAATTTTTCCGCAATGCCCTGATCGATCCAAATTTCATTATCAGGAACTGAGTTGTCCACAACAACCCTAAAATGTACTTTAATTTTAACCTTTTTATCACCTTCTTGTTTATTCAACTGCAACGTTACTAGATTATCTGCACCCAATGCTTTTAACGTATTTTCATTCAACTTAGCTAAAGGTAAAGCTTTTCCTTCTTTCTCTCCTGGTTGCTCCTGAATAGTATCACTAACCTTAACTTTAACCTTTAATTCTTTAACATTTTTAGTCTGAGGATCTGAAACTACTATTTTAAAATCTGGCATATCAGTGCACCTTACTAATGTCTTGCAATCTAGATATTATGTTGGAGTTTATAAAATCAAAGTTTTTGAACTACACCAATAGAGTGATAATAATGATTGGAATTCTATTAATTTTTCATGGAAGTAAAGTTTCATCTTGGAACGAGGTTGCTGATGGGTATAAAAAATTGTTAGAGAGGTTTTTTAAAAATGTTGAATATGGTTTCCTAGAATATTCTAAACCAACAATAAAAGACGCAATAAACACTTTAGCAAAGAAAGAGGATATCGATACTATAATTGTAGTTCCAGTATTCATATCCGAAGGCACACATTATAAAAGAGATATTCCTAAGATCATAGGAATGGATAATGAGGGCTATATTAGTGTAGATAATAAGAGAGTCAAGATAATATTAACGGACGCATTAGGTGTTGATGAAAGAATAGCCTTAATAATAAAGGAAAAAGTTGAAAAAATAGCCAATAATTTACACTGAACCAGCCACTAATAGTTCAGCCTTAGCTGGGTCATATACCCATTCTTTTGGCAATTTTCCTACAGACTTATAGTAATCTACTAATCTCCTAATCTTCGACTCAATCTCCTCTAATCCTCTCTTGGCTGATTTATCTCTAGGATGTTCATTTAAATGTCTTCTCACATTTACTGCACGCCTTAATAAATTAAAGAGATCCTCAGGAATTTCTTGCTGTAAACCTCTTTCTTTTAATATCTGTGTTAATTTTTTGCCGGTTACTTGCTTAATTAAAGGAATACCATATTGATCCCTTAGAATTATACCAATCATACTAGGTGGATAGCCCTTCTTAGCTAGCTCTTCAACGAGGAGCTCAGCTTCCTCTTTTGAGAACCTATTCCATTTAGGAGGACCAGTCCTAACAGGTCGTGTTGAATGTGAAGTACCACGTGCCCTTTTCTTATTCATCTCACCATTACCTCGACACTAATGGCTTCAGTGAAGTAGATATATATCCCTTCCTTTTAAGTTCTTCTCTAACTATTTTTGTGCCTGCCACCATATTAACCAATTTCTGGAATGCTATATTTCTAGGAAGTAATTTAAGTCCACAATCTGGATTTATAAATAGTTTATCTGGAGGTACATATTCAAGGGCCTTTCTGATAGCACTAGCGACTTCCTCAGGGCTCTCTACACGTCTATTATGAACATCCACTACACCAAATCCCAACTCTTTATCAAAATTAAATCGTTTTAATAATACGAGATCCTCGAAGTTCCTATTAGCGAACTCTAAAGCGAATTGATCTACCAAGAGTTTATCGGTATATGGAAGAACTCTACTATAATCACCATAACAAATATGAACTCCAACCTTTACGTTAATACCTTTTACTGCTTCATTTATAGCATCAACAGCCCACTCTACTTCCTCTGCATGTGTAGGTAAAGCTGGCTCATCTACTTGTATGAAAGTAGCCCCTGCTTCTACGAGCTTTTTCAATTCTATATTGATAATCTTAGCTAGATCAAATACAAGATCTTGCTTTGTCTTATAATACTCGTTATAAGACCACTCCGCAATTGTATAAGGTCCTGTAATCGTTATCTTTATATGAGGGGAATAAGAGGCATTCTTAGTAAATTTAAATTCATCAACAATCAAGGGAGTTGTATACTCTATTTTACTTACAACAGATGGTTTTCTATAATATGCGGTTCCCCACACTCTTACGGGGCCATAAAATTTGAATCCCTTCAAACGCTCCGCAAAGTATTCAACCATTTCGTCTCTTCTCATTTCTCCATCTGTGGGTATATCTACTCCTGCCACTTGATGATCTCTTAATACAGCAATTACTGCGTCATCAAAGGCTTCTTTAAGCTCCTCATCAGAAATTTTTCCATTTTTATGCAGCCTTATAGCTTCCCTTAACCATTTTGGTCTAGGATAGCTACCTATTACTGTTGTAGGTAATATTGGTAACTCAAGCTCTTTTTCCATCCTTACTCACCACCTTATTCAAAAGTTTAATTTTCCTTACAGCAACTATTTCGGGTATAAAGTCCATCAGCGATGCATTACCAATTATTATATCTTTAGCCCCACTTTCGTTTGAGGACGATATAAATCTTTTTATTGTAGTTATCGACTCCATTTTAGTGTTTCTAGTATCGAGAACTCCTAAATATACATTTTTATCCTTGAAGAAAGGATAGACTTTACCTAATTTCTTTCTATTTTCAATTACATCAACTCCGTATACATCTACAGGTAAATTGAAATACTCCTTTAACCTATCTACTTGGATATCAAAATAACTAATGAGATGTTTTTCTATTTTTAAGCCCTTCCCTATAATTTCATAATACTCATTAGCCCTCTCAATAAGATCTCTCTTTACGTTTTTATCAAAGAAACCAGGTTCATGAATCTCCACAGCATTTACATAGCTCTGGAGATCAGATAAAACCTCATTCAATATCTTTGAATAATCTTCTAATAGCTTCTGAAAATCGTTGTAGTATTTATTTTCTGATAACGTTGCATAAGTTATAGGACCTACAACTACAGCCTTTAATGTCCCTCCTATCTCCAACTTTTTAAGTAATTCTAGGTCTTCCTTTATAGCTTCAAGAAGTTGTGAATCATCTTTTTCTAATTTTGACGATATAACAGGTCTTCTATAATAGAAATTGTTATCATAAAATCTAATTAGTCCATCCTTAGTTGGTGATTTTAAATAACTAAACGTTAGATCTATTAAGTCATCCCATCTCAATAAACCGTCAGTAAAATATTCTACATTAACCTCTTTTACTAAACTGAAAAACTTCTCTGTATATCTTCTTATCTCTTGGTTCAATTTTTCTTTATCGATCTTTTTGGAATTATATCGCGAAAAAACCTTAGCTAAGTTAACAGGTCTTGGATAGCTACCTATCAAACCAGTTTTTATACTCATTAGGTAATTTTAGGAGCTATTAAATAAGTAACTTTTCCTCCTCCTTCTACGTTGTATTCAAGTTTTAATGGTTTCTTTTCAGAGAACGCTATACCTACAGTGTCAGAAAGTTTAGTTAATGAAAGCACGTCAACCAAGTAATCTGCAGTATATGAAGATAGAGCTTCCTTAGTAGCCTCAATTGATTGTAAACCACCACTCTCTTTCGAGAATTCAATTTCAACTTTTTCCTCACCCTCACTTTTTATAATAATCTTTTCCTCTGTTGCCTGTATGTCTATAGTATCTGAAACAGCGGCAACTTGCTGGACAGCTTTTTTAAAACCTGAAGATGTGATCAACGCGTTTATATCAAATTCTAAGTTTATTTCTGGGACTTCGGGCGGAACTACCTCTAGATTCCTTATATTAAATTCCTTCACTAAAGAACCTATTATCTTCAAAGTTATTGATTCATTACTTTCTGCACTTAATTCATAAGCTTCTTTTCTCTTTGATGCTTTTAATAACTTTAAGAGGTACTGCGCGTTAAAGCCGAAGTTATATTCGTTTTGAACTTCATATTCTTTAAACATCTCTTTGGGGAAACTAATTTGTAATAACGAGATGTGTGCCCTATCTAGAGCTATGATCTCCATTTTTTCAGGAGTGAACTTAATTGAACCTTCGTCTACCAACTTTGCTAAAGCTTCTATTACTGCCTTTAGATCTCTAATATCATCGCTCGAAACTTTAAGTATAGGAGCGCTCACAAAAAACTTTTATGTTTTCTAAAAATAAAACTTTGAGTGCAAATACCAAGAGTAATAATTTCGTCTTATAAAAGTTCGGCAGGGAAGACACTTATAACTTCAGGTTTAATAAAGGCTTTAAGCAATAGATTGAAAGTTAGAGGATTCAAAGTAGGACCTGACTTTATAGATCCAGGATATCTTCAATTAGCAAGTGGTTATCCTGCAATAAATCTAGATATTTGGTTGATGGGAGAAGATGGCGTAATAAATTCCTTGATGAATTATACTAAAGGCTTTGATATTGGAATCATAGAAGGAGTGATGGGATTATATGATGGCATAGGCTATAAATATAGTACATATGAACTTTCTAAGGTTACAAAAACCCCTATAGTCGTGATAGTAGACTGCTTCGAACTAAGTTATACCGCTGGTGCTATTGTTAAAGGACTTAAAGATTTCATGAATGCTGATGTTAGAGGAGTAATATTCAATAAAGTAGCTTCAGAGAGCCACTACCTCGACTGCAAAGCCTCACTAGATCCTTCTGTTAAGCCTTTAGGTTATGTGAGGTTTGATAAAGAACTTCAGCTTCCATCAAGGCATTTAGGATTATATACATCGATAGAGTATTCTAAGAAGGCATCTGAGGTAATAAGCGCTATTGCAAAGGAAATTGAAAGTAATATAGATTTAGACGAACTAATCAATATAGCCAATGAGGCTGAAGAGCTTAAGCAAGAGTATCCCGGTGATGGTAAAATAGAAGCAAACGAAGATAAAGTAGCAGCTATCGCATTAGATGCCGCTTTTAACTTTTATTATTCACAAAATCTTGATATCATCAAAAGAAAGGGTTACAAACTTAAGTTCTTTAGTCCTCTCAGTAATGAAGTAGTAGATGATGCAGATTTCATTTATATTGGAGGAGGATATCCGGAATTATATCTAGAGACATTAGAACAAGCAACCAATACTAAGTTTTGGATAAAGAAAAAATCGTATGAAGGAACTGCAATACTCGCTGAATGTGGAGGATTAATGTACGTCTCTAAATACTTAATTGATGAAAATGATAGAAAATTTAGAATGGCTAATATATTTGACGTAGAAATCAAAGCTAAAGACAAGCTTACGATTGGTTATACTAAACTAGAAACCGTCAATGACAATATAATTTCGAGAAAGGGAAGTGTTATAAACGCACACGAGTTTCATATTTCTAAACCTCTCGTCATTAATGAAGAGAATAGGTTTGCATTTAAAATGATTAAAGGTAAAGGTCTTTTCAATGGGTTTGACGGATTAATAAACCAAAATACATTAGCCTCTTACTCTCACTTTCACTTTCTTAAACTTCAGAATTACTTGATTGCCTCTTAGCTTCAAGCTTTTTGAGCCTTTCAATATAGGCTAAGAGTTTGTCTACATCGTCTGTATATAACCTAATCTTGAAAGGAAGTTTAGACTCTCCTGAAGAAATCTCTACGTACTTCTTTTCTCTGTTCACATCTATATTGGCATTGAGTAGATATTTAGAGTGTAGAAATACACCACCGTCACCTAATATACCCTTTTCTGTAATTTTATAACCAGTAGGCGCCATTACAGATATTTGAACAGGCTTCATCATTCTGCTATAAACTAGAACATTAAATACGTACAAAGCTTCAAAGAAAACGACATAAACGATGAACTTATCAATTCCAGCTTTAAAGGTACCTATATACTTAAGTAAGAATGTATAGTACAATATCCATATAGCGATAAGATAAACTATCATATAAAGTAACATCCTCATAGTCTTCATTGATACCTCTGTCATGTATTTTAAATACTCGGTGTCTTTTTCCATTAATTCCTTTGCCTTCTTCTCTTCGTAAATTACTCTAGCATTAGCTATTTCCCTTAACGAAACTCTCTCCCTTAACATAGGATTAGACCTATACATGAAGTAAGACATTACACCAAACATTACTATCATATACACTATATAGATTGGTAAAAAGTACTGGGGATAAAGACTTAAAACGTAAGAAAACGCTAACATAGACACCTGTGAAAGTAATATCATTTTCCAATTATATGGACTAGGGTATTGTGAAGACATAACTAACTTAATTAAGCTTATAGCTTTAATAATATTTAAATGTGCTCTTAACTTACAAGCTTACAAAACTAATATTAACAGTTCTGATAATAGGACTGTTTGTTTCAACTATAGTGCCTAAGGCAACAGTTACTATATACAATTATAACTATAGTTTTTACGACTATACAATAGACTTTCGTATAATTCAAAGCTTTATAACTTCACCATTAAACATTTCAATCCATCAAACTCTTGTAGGTTTTTCCATTAAAATTAGTAACAATATTTCACCATTAAACATTACCTCATCTAAATCGCTATCTATCGTAATTTCATTTCCTTATGTTAATTTCACATATGAGTCTTTAGGCTCATTAAATTATATTAATATAACAAGTAGTTCACAAAACGCGACAATAATAATATATCTAATCCAAAACAACGTCTCATCTATTAGTATCGGTAATGTAAAACACATCTCACTAACTACTAATAATGATAGAACTTCATTAAATGTCTTTACATTCAATTCAATTTTAATTATTCTAATAATGATATCTATCATATCATACACAGTTGCAAAATATATTAAAAGAAAAACAAATAAATAAATAATAAAAATAACTTAAAGTCTCGGAGCAACCCAAAATCCTAAGTATCCTCCTTGTGTAGCTTTCGCAATTATCTTTAAAGGCATATTAGTACCAAAACTAACAACTATATCTCCCGAAAAAGAGGCACCATCTACAGCAGTCTTTAGCATCTCAACACTATAAATAGCTTGAGCTGAACCCTCTATAGTTAGATCAGTAAGGGGTTTGTCTTTCCTTAAAGTCGCTTTATATACCTTTCCCTCACCCTCTGTATTAAACTCTATATAATCGTTTTCTGCTTTTATCGTAACCTCATCTCCAATTGAAGATACGTCCCTAAGTATCACCTTAAGATGCTTACCAGCTATTTGAAATGAAACAGGAAGATTAACCTTCGGTTCATTTAATAAATTCACATTACTTTTGTTACCTTTTATGTAAAGATTACTCCTTACTCCCGATTTCTCATCTCTTATAACCATTTTAAGACCTTCTTCCGTTTCACTAAGCTCTATTGCAGAAGATTTAGAGACTGCTTTACTTAAGACCTTTTTTAGATCTCCGATTGCAAGATCTATAGCTATAGGCTGACTTATTGTGTATTCTTCAAACGACTCTTTAGGAATATTAATAATACCCATTAGAACTTTATCCTCTGTCAAATGTCTTGAAATTAAGCCATCCTCTGTAAAGTTTAATGTTATGTTATCTGTAACCTTAAGAAGACCCTTTAACATTTCATAAAAATCTTTTCCTCCAGAATAGACTGCCTTTATCATATTCACTCACTAATAATTTATTCCTCTTCTGTATCTTCTTCTTTTTTACGGCTCTTCCTTTCCTTTTTCTTTTTAGATTTTTTAGAAGTTTTAGCCTTTCTCTTTGGCTCCTCTTCTGATTGCTTCTTTTTAGGGTAAATTTCTTCAAATTTTGCCTTAGCTTCTTCAATAGTGATTTTTCCTGCCAATAGCTCATCCCATACTTCAGTACTCTTCATTAGTGCTTCTATCTCATCAAGTGTTAGCATGGGAAAAGATTCTTCATCAGATTCCTCCTCTTCTCTCTCTGATTTTTTGCCCGTCTCTTCAGATTCTTCAGAACTTTCCTCGGTCGAATTGTTATACTCATCTTCTTCTGATGACATATATTATCACCACTAAAATTTTAATTACCACTTAAGCGAACAAGAATTACGCTATTTTTGTATATATCTTTTGTTATCATTACTCCTCTATCTAATTTTTGAAGAGTCTCATAAATTGCCTTATACTCTTCTTCATCACTCCCGCTTAAAAATTTACTTGTATATTCAAGTTCAGAAGGTTCAACTGTTGCGAAAGCGTAAAATAAAGATATATTTGGTAGAATTTCCTTTAATAACTTAGAACTCTGAGATATTAGCATAATACCTAATCCGAATTTCCTTCCCTCAGCTGTCAGTTTTACAACTATATCCTTACCTGTGTCCTTCGAAAGCACAAAAGGACTTTCATCCATTATGACAATTTTCCAAAGCTTTGACTTACCTTTAGAGTACAAATATGAGTAAATTCCTCTTAGTATAGTTTCAATTATGATATATCTAATTTCAGTAGTTGGTACCTTAGATAGATCAATTATTACATTTTTATCAATAAGATCTTCCATATTTATAGAATTAGATGCAAAAACCTCGTTAGCTAAAAAGCTTACATAAGGTTCTAGCGATGAATACTTATTTAATTCATTACTGGATAAAGCAGATGATTTTCGCTTCTGTAAAATGGAATAGACATCATAAAAAGTAGGTGGATCATACTTCCAAGTCTCCTCATTACTATCAAATATTCCCTTCAAAGTATATGCATCTAATAGCAAGTTATAGAACTCAAAAGTCTGAATATTACCTAAGTTAAATACAGATTTTATCATATATGCTACCTCTAGTGCACGTTGCCTTGGGCTCTCACCTAACAATGAAAGAGGATTTATTTTAATCTTAGAGGCATCTATTTTAACTGCCGAAGGAATCTCATACTCTCCATGAGGATCAAAAACTAAAAAGCTTGTATTTAATTTATCAATAATTAATTTAGCTAGATGAGATTTACCAGAACCGCTTGTACCAACAATAGCTACGTTATAGTTCTTTAAGGTCTCAAAGTTTATGCAATAGTTATAACTTTTTTGTCTCCAAGAATATTTTAGAGATCTTAACGGTATTCTAGATAAGGCTTGAGTAGGAGATCTTTCGAGAACCGCTTCAACTTTGCCTATACAGATTGATTCGCTTGTTTTTATCTCAGTACCTGCAGCTATGCCTATTTCATAGATGAATGGTAAAGCTATCCAAGATGCTAATACTAAGGGTATCTCATATACCGAAGCAAAAAGCAAAATAAATATTCCAGCAAAAATAGAGCCTAAAAACGCAATATAATTGTGAAGTATCAATAAATAAGGTAAAGATAAAAAGAAAGATAGAAACTTCATATAATATTTATCCTCATTCCTCATAACTCTTACATTTTTTAATTCTTGAATTAGAGAGTCAGAAAACGATCTAGATTTAAGCAGCAAAATAAAGAATAGCGAAAATAAGAGTCCAAATATATAAGATATCAGTGAGGAAAAATTAAGAAAGCTCATGCCAAATAGGCTCCATGTTAGTTGCAATGTTCCAATTAACAACAAAGACATGATAATTGAGGAGAAAAGTAAGTAAAATATGATAGCATCAGAGAAGATAATGGCTTGAAATATTAATGGTATATAAATGCTGTTAAGTCCAGATAAGGAGATAACGTATCTATACAGAACTGCCTCAGCAATAGTTATACTAAAAAATATCAAAGATCGTAAAATGTTCATAAACTGTAAATATCCCCCCTTCTACACTTAACTGTAGTGAGTATTACCTCTAATAAAGATTTTGTAAGGAGATTATTAGAGTTAGGATACAAAGAACTCACGCCAATTCAAAAAATAGCCATACCAAAGGTATTAGAAGGTAAGAATTTAGTTATTATCGCGCCCACTGGATATGGAAAAACTGAGTCTGCAATTTTACCAGTATTTTATAAAATATACAACGAACGTCCTGAGCGTATTTCCGCACTATACATTACACCATTAAGAGCACTAAATAGAGATCTAGAAGATAGACTACGTAAAATCGGGGATAAGTTTGATATCAGAGTAGCCGTCAGACATGGAGATACCTCAGAAAGAGAAAGAAAAAACATCATTAAAGAACCCCCTGACCTTCTTATTACCACTCCTGAGACTTTACAATACCTTATTGTTAATGAAAACTATAAGAACCTGTTTAGAAATTTAAGATGGATTATAGTAGACGAACTCCAGGAAATGTTAGATGATAAAAGAGGCATTGAACTCTCTATACTATTAGAGAGGATTAAGAGGATTACAAACAATAAGCCACAATTAATAGGCTTGTCCGCAACAATAAGTGATATAGAGCTAGCAAAGCGTTTTCTTGATAGTGAAGGTAACGTAGAAGTAGCTAGAATTGATGCTACAAAAGATCTAGAGATTTCGATAAATTTAGCTCCTCCAACAGAAGATGATATAAATAAATCTGCTCATAGCAATTTAAATCCAGAAACAATAGCTAGATTAAGAAGTTTAGCTGAAATTATAAAAAATAATAAACCGGTCCTGATATTCACGAACACTCGCGAGACTACAGAATTTTTAGCCAACACCTTGAAAACTATGTACAATATTAATATAGTAGCTCATCATGGTTCGTTATCCAGAGAAGTAAGAACATCTGCAGAAAAGGATTTTAAAGAAGGAAAATTAGATGCGCTTACTGCGACTTCGAGTCTTGAATTAGGTATAGATATAGGTTCAATAAGGCTCGTAGTACAGTATATGTCACCTAGGCAGGTAATTAGATTAATACAGAGAGTAGGAAGAAGTGGTCATTCCGTTCATTTAAAGTCACGGGGTATTATTGTACCTTCAGAAGATGTTTTTGATATTCTAGAGTGTGCATCTATTGTTGATATGCTAAAGGCAGGATACCTTGAAAAATCACTAGTGGAGTTTAAACCATACGATGTAGCAGCACATGAAATTGCTGGCTTAGTTCTTGAGAAGATAGTTGATAAGCAGGAAATTTATGAATTACTAAAGAGAAGCTACTACTTCAGAGATCTCACGCTGGATGAGTTAGAGAACATTTTGAGCATGCTAGAGGCTGCAAAAATTGTTAGAAGAAGAGATAGTAAGGTTTTACCTTATGCTAGGACAATAAGCTATTACTATAACGTGAACATGATCCCTGATTCCTTAAGGACATATATAGTTATTAATATGGTAGATAACACTAAGATAGGGACTTTAGATGAGGATTTCGTAGTCCAATTAGAAGAAGGCAGCGTAATTGTATTAGGAGGAAGGTTATGGAAAGTTAATTCTATCGAGGAGAATAAGATTTACGTCGAGGAAACGGAATTAAAAGCAGGGATATTGCCAAGTTGGTTTGGTGAGTCGATACCAGTTGAGAAAGAAGTAGCTATGAAAGCTTATGAATTTTTAGAGAGAATCAGTAAGGGAGAGAGAGTAGAATATCTAGATGATTACAGCTATAATAAAATCAAGCAAATACTTAACGAACATATAGCCAGAGGATACCCATTACCTACTAAAAATAGAATAGTCATAGAGAATATCGGTGGAACATTACTAATAATTCACGCACCATTTGGTACTAGAGGAAATAACACATTAGGAGCTTTAATATCGTCTATATTAAGTAGAATAAAAGGAATAAAGACCTCGTATAGAGCTGATGCATATCACATCGCAATATCCTCTGTGTTGCCTGTTTCTAAAACAGATATAGAGAATATCATCAAGAGTCTATTATCAAGTGAGGAATCTACACTTATCGAGTATCTTAAAATATCAATAAAAGAGAGCCCTCAGTTTAAATGGAGCATTTTGATAGAAGCTGAAAGATTTGGTGCAATAGAGCCTAAATCAGATATTACTATCACCTCTACTTTATTGAAAGCGTATTATGATACAATAATCGGAGAAGAAGCAGTTAGAGAGCTTATGACGAAGGATTATGATATTGAGATATTTAAGGACCTCAAAAAGGTTACCTGGAATGTAATTGATGTACCATCGATTTCACCACTAGCTAAAATGTTTTTGGATAAAATATTACTCTTACGTAAGGACTCCGCAGAAACACCTGTTTTGATTGAAGTATTTAAAAGGAGATTAATGGAATCCCAGGTAAGAGTTGTGTGCATTTTATGTGGTTGGAATGGAGTGTTCAAAGCTAAGGATGTACCAATTAAATGTCCTAATTGTGGATCAGTTTTCTTAACTGTTTTAAATAAAGATGATACTGAAGGAATGGAAATAATAAAGAAAGCGTTGAAAGGAATGAAACTGAGTAAAGCAGAGAAAAAGGTTTTAGAGGATTTAAAGTTGATAGCTGATTACTATTCATCAAATAATAAGTATGTAGCTATTGGTTTATCAGTTAGGGGAGTTGGACCTCATAATATTGGTAAGGCTCTAAGTAGATTACGCGATGGAGAGAATAGCTTCTATGAAGCATTACTCGACGAAGAAAGAAGGTTTCTAAAGTATAGAAAATTCTGGCAGTAAGTTTTTAATTATGGATAATACTTTCTTTCATCTAGATGGATATGGCTGTAATAGAAATTGGCAGAATATGTGTTAAACTAAGGGGAAGAGAAGCTGGAAAGAAATGTGTAATAGTTGATATAATAGATAATAATTTTGTACTAATTACGGGTCCTAAGAACGTTAATGGCGTAAAAAGAAGAAGGGTAAATATACTACACTTAGAGCCTACGGATAAGAAGATAGATATACAAAAAGGAGCAAGTGATGAAGAAGTCATGAAAAAACTTCAAGAAGCTAATCTTGTAGAATATATGAAAGAACCAATAAAGGTAAACATAAGTGGAGTTACATGAGTTTTAAACTATATGATTTTATTTATAAGATAGATGAATTTTGTAACTATAAAAACGAATGGAATTTTAGAGCTAAAGCAACAACTTCCGACCAATACGGAATCTATCCCGATAAAAGACCTCTAAATGAATTAATAAAGAATTCCATTATCAACTTAGATAAGCCCCCAGGTCCTACGAGCCATGAAGTCGCTTATTGGATCAAGAAGATGTTTAATGTAAGTAAAGCAGGACATGGTGGGACCCTAGAGCTCCCCAGTGGAGCGGGGTCATCCTAAAGTTTCAGGAGTATTGCCAATAGGTCTAGAAAACGCTACTAAGATAATGAATTATATTGTAAAAAGCCAAAAAGAATATGTCTGCGTAATGCAACTCCATTGTGATGTTAGTGATGATGAGCTAATAAATGTAATAAATGAGTTTAATGGAACAATCTATCAAAGACCTCCTGTAAGATCATCTGTAAAAAGGCGATTAAGGACTAGGGTGGTATTTAAAATAGAAGAATTAGAAAGGGATGGAAGAACTGTATTGCTTCGAATATCATCAGAACCGGGAACCTATATGAGAAAGATCTGTCATGATATCGGAATCATTATAGGTTGTGGTGCACATATGAGAGAACTGAGAAGGACGAGATCTGGTATATTCACAGAAAGCACTAATTTAGTTACACTACATGAGGTCTCAGAAGCATTATATTTATGGAAGAACTGTAAATATGAGGACGAGTTAAGAAAAATTCTAATTCCTGTTGAAATGGCAACATGTGGAATGCCTAAAATAGTAATTAATGACCACGCAGTAAGTGCTGTAGCTCACGGCGCATCATTAATGGCCCCAGGAATTGTAGCATATCAAAACTTCAAAAAAGGGGATGTAGTTGGAATACTTACATTAAAGGGTGAACTAGTTGCAATAGGTCAGGCAGTTGTAGATTCAAACGATTTGAAAACGATGGAGAAAGGAAAAGTGATAAAGCCTAATCGAATTTTTATTGATAAAAACCTTTATCCGAGATTCTGGAAAAAACATACAAAACAAGAAAATGAATAACCCTAAACCATTAGTAATAGCTACAGTTGTTAATGGCATTCCATTAACATTTCTAAGTAAGAGTGGTTTATTTTCAAAAGGTAGACTAGATGAAGGCACACGTGTACTTCTGGAGAACCTTATACTACCTGAACAAGGAAATGTAATAGATGTAGGATGTGGGTATGGTCCTATAGGGATATATATAGCTAAGATTAAACCACAATTAAAGGTTTATATGGTTGATATTAATCCAGAAGCAGTGAAAACAACTAGAACCAATGTAAAATTAAACAATGTTGAAGACAGAGTTATAGTGCTGAAGAGTGATATGTTTTCGGATGTACCTAAAGATATAACGTTTAAAGGAATTTATTCAAATCCGCCTCTATCAAAAGGCAGGGAATTTATTGAAAAGTTAATTTCTGAAGCTTATGAAAGGTTAGAAATTAATGGAATAATAGAGCTTGTAGTATATAAGGGCGAAGAGATAGCATTGGATCTCTTGAGAAAAACATTTTCAAATGCAAAGCTTTTAAAGAGAAGTAAAGGTTATAATGTAGTCATGGCAGTTAAGGTTTAAAGGAACAAAAAAGAATAAATTGAACAGGTGCCGGGGTGCCCGAGCGGACCAAGGGGCTGGCCTTGAGAGCCAGTAGGGGTATCCCCTGCGCGGGTTCGAATCCCGCCCCCGGCGCTATTGAAGATGACGTACTAGTTCTGTAAAACTCAACGAATTTGTCTAAAATCCTACATAAATTCCTTATCTTGCCCTTCATATTCTCTTATAAGGGCATAATATCTCTTCTACCCTCGCTATCAATATAATTACTATAATATTCTATAACGTATCTTATTTCTCATCATATCATAGAATAGATATTATTAATAATTCTTGTTTATATCTATTATGAGCTTTTATAAACATCGAATTTTGGTTCAAAATTAACAGGATTGAAAGAAAAGGTAAGAAATCTTACGATTTATTAATAAGCAAACTGACTCCATTCTCGTTTAATAGGCTTTTTAGGACTCATTTACTCTATCTAGATACTACAGTATTAGAGAGCTAAACCCTCCGCTCTAATATCTGAAACACCAATATATACTTCTCTTTTTCTCTTCACAGCTTGAACTATACCAACGCTAGGAGAAGGATAAGTTACTTGTTTAGCATTACCAATTGCTTGTTCTGATATCAGTCCTTCTTCATCTGTTAACATAAATCTTGGTGCATATACCGCCTGATCAATTTCTTTTTTATAATCAACATAATACTCAAATACCTCTGCATGTATTTGAGGTCTGAGATAGCCGCCAGCGCAGCCTATTATTAATTGCTCTTTTGTGTTATCTGCGTATAATATTGAGAGCGTATGCAAGGGTCTCTTTCTTCCTTCTGGCTTATTAACCCCTTGTGTAAACGAAAATCCTCTATTGTTAAATACTATATCGTTAACCACCACACCTGAACCAAACGGATAGAATAGGCTTTGGATTAATGCTACCATATTTGCTTCATCAGCAGCTATTAGAAATGTTGTATCACCGCTCAGTTCAGCCCTTATATTTCTTGAAGATGATGACCTTATCTTATCTCTTAAATAACTTACGCTGAGTAACTTATCAACTGGTACATCAGCAAACTTAGGATCAGTAATGTAAGTATCCCTATCGCTATAAGCTAACTTTGTCAATTCAACATGCCTTTTTACTCTCTCCTCATCAAAAAATTGATATCTATCATTTAAATTATCTAACTCTATCATCTTCAAAAGTTCAAGCGTTGTTATTCCCTGTGAGTTGGGTGGAAGTTCAAATAATTCATAATCTTTATACGTACTCTTTATTGGTTTTACTTTTTCACCTCTAAACTCCTTAAAGTCCTCTACTTCAAAGTGCTCCAATCCTTTCTTCTTTAATTCTACGACTAAATTTTCTGAAATTTCTCCCTCATAGAAACTCCTTGGATCCTTTGCTACTTTCTTTAAAATTTCAGCCAATTTTGGATAGAATACCAAATCCCCATACTCTTTACTGCCAAAAAGTATATGCCAATCGCTATCATTAATTGAACTTCTAGATCTTGAAATAGCGTTAGCTAGCTCTCTACCTATATAATATCCATTTGAGGCTAAAGATATAGGTTGTTTTAGTATTTCTTCTAAAGGTAATTTGTTATAATTATTAGAAACTATAAAATGCCATAGATCAACCAAGCCTGGTACTAGTATAGTTCTAGGATCTCTATAGTTAGAAAAGCGTTCCACATTGAGCCTTTTAGGAGCCCATCCTGATGCGTTATAAGCAATAATACCTTCAGGTGTTGATGCTAATAAAAAAGCGTCTCCACCAAGACCACTTGTATGAGGCAAGAGTAAAGATACTGCTGCACTCGTAGCTATTATTGCATCGAAGGCATTTCCCCCTAGTTCGAATATCCTTTTACCTATAATTGTAGCTAGAAAATGTTGACTGACAACGATTTTTTTATCTATATTTGACGGCATTTAATTTATTCTTTGATATAATTAGTATTTAAATAAACATCACAATAATAACTATAGAACTATCATGGGCCCGGCCGGACTTGAACCGGCGACCTCCGGCTTGTAAGGCCGGCGTCCTAACCAGGCTAGACTACGGGCCCATATTTTAATTTTAAGTCTGATTTTTAAAAGTTAGCTCAACTGCTTTTAACTAACACTCACCACTACTGCATATCCCTCTTTAAAATCTCCAAGATCTGGATCTATATCTATAGCGCATATTCTCTCTTCTGGATTGCTAAGGTCAACAAGAAACACATTAAATTCGGCATATATTCTTTTTGCTATTTTTAATACCTTTTCTGCCTCATCTCTATTCTTGCTAATATACAATATCCCCCTCTCCTCTAAGATCGTACTTCCGAAGAAAGATCTCATTGTGTATTATAAGGATGTAGAGATTTTAAACATATGCCTACTGAAACTTATAGTATGAGTACGATATGATAGTTGTAAAGGTAATATTTGGTACTGATGGAGACTTTGGAATATTAGAGGAACTTCATAAACTAAAGGCTAGCTTAGAAAGTATACTAAGAGATAAGATTTATGTGGATTTTGACTTTGACTTGTTACATCAGGGTGGACCTATAATCGAGATAAACAATAAGAAAAAGATGAGAGTATACAATATAGATGACGTCATAAGATTACTTTATCATAAGGACGAAAATATAGATGATGCTAATTATATTTGGCAGAACAAGGATGATGGAGGTTTAAGTATGGGTGTCGTAATATCTTAGATTGACTTTATATGAAAATTATAATTGGAGCAGGTTTTACAGGTTTATTCATAGCTAACCGCCTTAAAGAATCAACAATTCTTATAGAGGAGCAACCTGATGTTGGAGGGGTATATTTAACTGATGAACTAAACGGATATAGATTACCCTTAACACCTCCTTTGACTGATGAACAATCATTAGAGAATTTTGGATTTGAGCTCGAAGAGATCAAGCTCAATCAAGTATATGAGAAGGTTGAGCATCTAAAGGAAAAAGTATGCATTTCTACTAATTGTGAAATTCCTAGTTGGTTGAAGTTACTTGAAAAGGACAAGATTTACATTATAAAAAACGTACCTGAGGTTTTAGATACTCTAAAGAAAAATCAGAAAATAATTAGAGGTTATCCTATAAAGATAACGAGTAACAATTACATAATTACTAATAGAGGAAGCTCCTTTAACTTTGATAAATTGATTTATACTGGATCTTTGATCAGGCTTTTAGGGATACTAGGCAAGAAAAATCCTGGGTTGGATTATATATCTGCTCACATAAGTGTTTTATTAACGAATAAAAAGGAAACCAATTGGAACGTAATTATAAATGGAAGAAAAGGAATCTCGTATAGTTACATATTTAAGATGGATAAAGTAGATGTAAGTATCTTCTACGTGCTTTCCTTCTTTAAGGGTTCTAAAGTTCCTGAACTAAAAAGAGTACTTATAGACTTAAAGAGAACTAAAACGTTATATCCAAATGAGATCTTAGCTTTTAGAACGATGATAATAAAGGAGGCGATTCTAATAGGAGAAGGAACTCCTAGTTTAGATATCCAAGATAATATAGTTGTTTGCGGAAGATTAGGGAAGTGGAAGAATTTTAGCTTGTATGAGAGTTTTAATGAAGCCTTAAATTGCTGAAATCTTCTACCAATTTTTTACTAAGACTAGCCGCATCTATCGGAGAATAACCTTTTAGCCTAAATGTAAAATACGCACCCAATAAGAAATCACCATTACCTATCTCAAAGTTTCCTATTTCATGCACCGGAAACCATTTAGATGATGTATAAGTGATCAAATCGAAGCCATCTCTACCATAAGAAATTAAAAGCTCTTTAAAACCTAGTTTAATTAACTTTGTTATATTTCCGTCTATAGCTGAAACTTCGTCATAATTCGCATGTGCCACTAAATATTGGGCTGGTACTACAATATCATCTATATCCTCGCTATTCTCTATTTCATGTGACTCAATGCAATTCCTTACAAATCCTTGAAGGTCTATTGATAAAGGCTTTGGTAAAGCGTATAACGCCTTGACTTCTTGGCATACAGGATTTATTAAAATACCATCAACATATGAATAATGATTTATATTAGCTAAATCTATGTTACTACCCTTTCGCATTAGTATAAGCTTTCTTGACGATGAATCACTGATATCTATCTTAAATATCGCTCTTTCTTCACCGCTTAATATATCTACAATGCCGCCCGCATATTTTATTCCTAATGAAGAATATATAGGGGAACCACCATCACTCGTTTTATCATTTACTATATCAAAAGTGTAGTTGCCCACTACTAATATCCTAGGTTTCATCCTCTTCTTCCTCACCTGTAACATATTCTTCCTCTTCTTCCTCTTCAACAGTTCTCTTTCCTTTAACCCAATAACTAGTTTTATGTGCATCCAAATGTCTTTTTAAGTCCTCTAATGTGTAAAAGAATGCACCATCAATAACTGGTTCTCCCTTCTTACAAGCGGGTGTACAATATGGGCATGCATAAAGGCCTGTATGCTCGTCTTTACATACTTCCAAGTCCTTTCCTCGATATTCTATTTTTTCTACTTTCCACAGAGGAGTCCATCTTAGGCTCATATATTCCCGATATCATACTTTTAAATTAAAAGCGTATAAATTCTCCTGCTTTATAAAGAATAACATTTAAAAATCCTTCTCGAAAAGTTCATATGTGAAGTAGTTTGGATTCTTCTTCAGTAAACCTTCCCATAACATTAAGGACTATTTACGATATTTCTGAATTTATAGTTCGTGCAGCCCAATTAATTAAACCTGAAGAAGTAGAGCGTATGGTTGATGAGCTTGTTAATTTCTATAAGAATAAAAGAAATGGAAAAATTTTAGTTATGGGAGCTGGAAGAAGTGGATTAGTGGGCAGAGCATTTGCCATGCGATTGTTACATTTAGGTTATAATTCCTATGTTCTAGGTGAAACAATTGTTCCACCCATAGGAGAAGATGATATCGTAGTAGCAATATCAGGCTCAGGTAGGACTAAATTAATAGTCACGGCTGCTGAAGCAGCCAAAGAAGCAAAAGCCAAAATTATAGCCATAACAAGTTATCGTGAAAGCCCGTTAGGTAAAATAGCTGACATAGTAGTAGAGGTGCCAGGAAGGACAAAGTATTCAACTAATGAAGACTACTTCGCCAGGCAAATATTAGGGATTACTGAACCCCTTGCACCATTAGGAACGCTTTTCGAAGATACTACGCAGATATTTTTAGATGGTATAGTAGCTGAGCTTATGATCAAGTTAGGCAAGTCTGAAGAAGATCTTAGATTAGCCCATGCTAATATCGAACTTTAATACTTTTTATTAACCCTCTATTATCTATGTAGTATTAAATCCAATGAAATGGAATATACCAAACTACTAGTAAGTATAATCGGTTTTTTGTTGATAATTACATCAATTATATCAAGGAATTATATATTATTTCTTTTAGGCATTATATTCGTTATAATGTTCAATTTCGAAAATATTTTAAGAAAATTTAATTTTTTACCATTTAAGAAATCCATTAAAAGTCAAGATACTCCCGGGTCAGTAATACTAAAGGTAAAGGATTTACAATACGATTATAGAGATCTTAGTGAAAATGAATTAAAATCAAAAATAATATTATTTTATAAAGTTTTAAATAATATAAAAAATATAGATATAATAATAAGAAAGGAATATGTAGATAAACAAAAATATTTAAACAATTTAATATTAAAAGCACAAAATCTTCAAATAATGCTAGATGCCGATCCTTCTAACGAAAAGGCAAGAAAAGAACTAGAATTTGTCAGAATGGTTATTAAAAAGATAGTTGAAGGCGAAGAACCCTTTAAGTACTCCATGTACTTTGTAATAAAAGGCGAGAATGAAAATGAAGTAAGAGCAAATGAAGAAATTGTAAAAAGAGGTTTATCAAGTTTAGGTGTTGAAATTGAGGAAGTTAAGGATAATGTACCCTTTTTTCGAGGTAAACTGGATGATAAAAAGATAATTTTACCAACGTTAATACCTTACATAACACCATTCGCCTTTCCTAGTAAAGTTAGAACTGAGCTAATTTCCGAAGGAGTTTACATAGGAAGAGACATAGAGACAGCTACGCCTATTTTTTGGAACTATAAGAGAATTATTAATCCTCATATATTAGTTATAGGCCCTACAGGTTCAGGTAAGACAGAGTTCTTGTTAAGTGTAGCAAGTAAACTGTCTCTAGTTGAGGATAAGTTGGTTATAATTTATGATACGAAAGGGGATATAAAGAAGAGGTTAAAACAATATAAAATTCCATTCAATTTAATTAATCCATTTGTGTATAGTTTGGGACTGTTAAATTCAAGTTATCCCTCAACAGAGTTAAAATCTCTATATATAGAGAAGATATTATCTAATTCCTTCTTATTAGATAGGTTTCAATCATCAATAATTTATAAATTCCTTGTAGAGAATCCGGACATAGTTGACTGGAAGGAGTTTGCTGAAAAAGTATCCGAGATACTAGAGGATACTAACTTAGGCGTGTATTTCTATAGAATCTTTAGCATCTTGAATTCGTTTGATTATCGTGGAAAAACTATTTACGAAAGTCTGAGCAAGGGTATTAACATTATCGATTTAACATTAATATCTAGTGACGAAATAAAGAGACTTATAATCAATACTACATTATCACAATTGTATTTAAACGGCAAAGTAATTGATGATGAAATAGATAAAGTAATATTAGTGGATGAAGCGTGGACAATACTGAGGGAAGAACGAATGCCACTAGTTTCAGATATAGTTAAAAGAGGAAGAGGCTATGGAATTTCCTTATTAATGGCTACACAAAACTTAAGCGATTTAGGCGAGAATGCTGATATTTATCTAGATAATGTAGGTCTTCTAGTATTTTTAAATAATGGCGACATGAAATTCTGGGAAGAGGTAAGGCGCTTTGCAAAACTTAACAGTGAAGATTTAGAGAAGTTAAGATATTTAGGAAGAGGAGAGGCGTTAGTCAGAATAATTAATGATCCTAGACCTATTCAAATAAAGGTTGATCCCCTATTCGGCTATTCTTTCTAAAATGACTTGTAGACCTGCTTTTAACTTATTGTACATAATATCGTCATTTACGTTCTTTACTACTATTTCTTTTAATTCATCGCTATCCACAACTATTTCATAATCAATTTTGCTGCTAACTTTTTCTGATTCCAATAGTTTATTTAATACAGAAAATATTGGCTTTCTTGAGCTAATTTTAGTCTTTATAACCATTTTAAACAGAGGCGGGGTATAAATTATTTCAGCTATAACTTCTCCCTTAGCGTTTTTAACAACCTCTACGCTTCCCTTATTACCTTTAATATTTATGTAACTAGTTGATTCCACAAGGCTTAATAAA
The DNA here is from genome assembly GCA_026627305.1 of Sulfolobaceae archaeon. Taxonomy (GTDB): domain Archaea; phylum Thermoproteota; class Thermoprotei_A; order Sulfolobales; family Sulfolobaceae; genus JAPNVD01. The sequence continues at coordinate 32,105 of JAPNVD010000027.1, read as the reverse complement.
TACTCGTAGTATTCTAATTCTTTTTTTAATGATGCTATCTTGTTTTCAAGAAATTTCTTTAAATCATCACTGCTCATGTTCTTCACTATATAATAGTAGAGCCTATTCTTATTAATCTCTCTATATATTATTTAATGTAGGTGATTATCATACCTGAAATTGATGAAAATGACATAAAAATATTAGAAATACTAAGAAAAAACGCCAGAACTCCTTATACTTCTATTGCAAAGGAATTGGGAATTAGTGAGGCTGCAGTTAGAAAAAGGATTAGCAAGCTAGAAAAGAACGGAATAATTAAAAGATTCACAATCGATTATGAACTTTCAAGCGAAATAAGAGCTATAGTAATGGTTAAATCAACTCCTCAAATCCCTACGCCTGAGATTTCAAAGAAAATAATTAGCATACAAGGCGTTGAAGTAGTATATGAAACTACAGGTGATTATGATATAATAGCCATAATAAGAGGAAATAGTATAGCCAGCATAAATAAAACCATAGATGAAATACGAAGCGTACAAGGCGTTGTGAGTACTAATAGCACTATTGTTTTGAGAACCTGGCTCTACACTCAATAAACTTTTGGATAAATATAAAAATGTTAAAGGATAGATAATGCTAGAAATTCATGAGAATTAATAACTTCTATAAAGTTGTTTCAAAACCCATTTATAAGGTTTATGAAAAAATCCTCTGGAATCAGATAAAAAACGGGCCTTTTCCAAAACATGTAGGTATTATTCCTGACGGGAACAGACGATGGGCTCGGAGTTATAATCTTAATATAGATAATGCCTATTTTTATGGTTATAAAAAACTAAAAGAAGTTCTTATATGGCTATTGGACCTTGGAATAAAAAATGTAACAGTTTTTGCATTATCCACTGAAAACTGCGAAAGACGAAATAAATACGAATTAGAGTATGTATTAAAGTATATTAAACAAGGACTCGAAGATTTACTTACTAATGAGCTTATAGAAAAGAGGGAAGTCAAAGTAAGGGCAATAGGTAGACTGTCCCAATTACCTGATGACATAAATCAGTTAATAGAGAAAGTTACAAAAAAGACAGAGAATTATAACAAACATAAACTTACCTTAGCAATATGTTATGGTGGACGGCAAGAAATCTTAGATGCAGTCAAAAAGATTATAATAGATGTAGAAAGTGATAGAACAAAAGTAAATGAGTTATTGATTAATGAAGAGAACTTCAAGAAATACTTTTATGACCCTGAGCTAGAAGATCTAGATCTCGTAATAAGAACTTCAGGTGAGGTAAGGATAAGTAATTTCTTACTATGGCACCTAGCCTATTCCGAGTTGTTTTTCTGTGAGGCTTATTGGCCTGATTTCAGAAAAATCGATCTATGGAGAGCAATAAGATCCTATCAGAAAAGGAAAAGGAATTTTGGAGCTTAAGATTTATTTAGTAGAGGACTAAACTCTATATTGCAATGGGTGTTTATCAGGGCAACGACTTTAAGAAGATATCAGGAGGACTAAAAGGTAAAAGTAGGGATAAAAGGAAGTTTGAGATGGGGTCACCACCAACAAATACAACACTATCTACAGAAGATGTAAAAATCAAAGAAAGAACGTTTGGAGGGAACCTTAAGTATAAATTAAGATATGCTGTTACAGCTAATGTATATGATCCTACAACAAAACAGGCTAAGAAATCAAAAATTCTAGCTGTTCTAGAAACACCATCAAATCCAGAACTTGCTAGAAGAGGTATAATAACAAAAGGCACGAGAATTAGAACTGAATTAGGTGAAGCTATAGTAACCTCTAGACCAGGACAAGATGGAATTATAAATGCTATTTTAATTAAGTAATTGATGGGAGATGAGTATAAGTAAAGAATTGAAAGATGAAAATAAAGTAGCTATTTGGTTATCATATTTTATTTCAGACTCAAGAAAGAAAGGTAGAAGAGTAAGAAAATTACCTTTTAAGATAACCCTAAATATGCTAGTAGATATTGCAAAAGAACTAAATCTAGATCCTGTTGTCATAGAAAATAAAGCTTATCCTAGAGATCGAAGATATGGAGTAATCATAGTGAATAAAGTTAAATCAAAGAATTATACGATAAAGTACATCCTTTCAAGACTCAGTGAAAAAGAAAAATCATCAGAAAGCGAATAGTTTACTTTAAATACTAACCTAGAACAATTTTTTAATTGAACGTTGGGGGCCCGTAGCTTAGCCAGGTAGAGCGACGGGCTCTTAACCGCATAGTAGAGAAACCCGTAGGTCCCGGGTTCGAATCCCGGCGGGCCCGCGTTAAGCTTATTCATTCAGATGCCTCATCTAAAAGTTGTGCAAGGTCAATTACTTCTAAATTATATTCAGGAGCTTCAGCCCTTAGCATAATATTACAGAAAGGACAAGCTACAACAACTTTATTCGCTCCAGTACTCGCAGCTTCCTTAATTCTTAACTTACTTATTCTCTCGCCAATCTTAATATCATAAAATGCTCCTCCTCCGCCTCCACCACAACAGAAGGTGTGATTCTTTATTCTGTTCATCTCTTTCAATTCAGTAACTTTAGTGATTACATTTCTAGGCTCTTCTGTAACGGAGTTCCAACGAGCTAAATAACATGGATCATGATATGTTACACTATATTTAATTTTCTCTCTATTTACATTTATTTTACCCTCACTTATTAACTGATTAAGAAGCTGAGAATGATGTATTACATCAAACTTTATATCAAAATATAACGGATATTCTTTCTTAAAATTATTATAACCATGAGGACAACTTACTAATAACTTCTTAAAATTGTATTTTCTTAAATTCTCTAAGGTTTTACCTGCAATATCTCTAAATAGATATTCATCCCCTATTCTTCTAGCTGGCTCTCCACAACAAATTTCATCAGGTAAAATAGCTACATTAACTCCAGCCTTTTTTAGAATCCTAAGTAAGCTATATGCTACTTTCTGTAAATTAGGATCATAGCTTGCATTACAGCCTAGCCAGTATATATAATCGTATTCTTTGCCTTCTTGAGCTATTTCGACCCCTAACTCTGTAGATAGTTTGTCTATGAACTTCTTTCTCTCCATGGGATCATATCCATAAGGATTACCTACTCTCATGATGTTATAGGTGACTTGTTGTAATTCTGAAGGAGTGTTTTCTCCTAAACTATAAACTCCACGCCTCAAATCTAAAATTGTTTCAACATGATGTATTAGCATTGGACATTCTTCTACGCATGCGCCACATGTAGTACAAGACCATATAACTTGCGGAAATACTACATCTGGGATGAGCTTCCCATTAAAATTGCCTCTGTGCATTTGAACTTTTAGAGTTTGAATAAGATTCATAGGACTCAATGGTTTTCCTGAAGCATTAGCCGGACATGCGTTAGTACACCTAGCACATTTTACGCATGCATCAAAATCCATTCTCTGTTTCCAACTAAAGTCTGAAATTGTGACTGCTCCTAACGCCTTGCCTTCCTCTATTTTCTTATCCATATCTTTTATTGGTTTGAACGCTGATGGTTCTTCGAGTCTTGAAAAGAATGTATTAAATAGCCCGCCTACTATCATGTGATAAAACTTAGTATATGGTATAAAAGCTACGCTCCAAATCGCTAAGTTGATATGTATAAGCCATATGACAGTATATACTCCCTGAAATGCGGAATAATTATATCCATATATCGATTTTAGCCATAAGGCTATTTCGTAGCCTATTAGATCATAATGATCAATCCATGGAAGCCTATAATACCAAGTATTTGCACCATCTAGAATAAAACCTGTTATCACTATTACTAATAAATCAATAAGTATTAGGTAATCCTCTAAGGTTGTTGGTAAATATGGATAAGATCTAGTTATTCGTCTATACAACGCGATTAAAATTCCGATGATAACTAATATACCTGCAATATTTGCCATTAACTTAAACCCTAAATATACAGGCCCTACTAAGAACTCTTGATGAAAGAACCTCATAGTTATTTCTAGTTGTATTCCGCTGAGGATTGTTGCTAAAAATAGACCCATAATTCCTATATAGAGTATAGTATGCATTAATCCCCCTTGAGCTTGATGTAAAACCTTTCTATTCCCAATCCCATATATTATCATCCTTTTTAATCTTAACCAGAAATGATCAAAAGAATAGAACTCCCCTTTTTGAATCCACAATTTATGACTCCTATATACCCCATAACAAAATGGAATGGCTCCAATTATTGTAAATAAATATACTAAAAAAGATAGATTTTGAACAAAAACAAAATATTTTATCCCTTCAAAAAAATCAGTCATATTAAATTCACTTCTTTTTTAGTTTATTAATGAGAATAGGTAAAAATTGATATAGGTCTGCTACTATACCGTAATCCGAATAACTAAATATAGATGCATTTTTATCTTTATTAACAGCAACAATTATCTTCGCATCTACTGCTGACATGTGTTGAGGGGCCCCGGATATTCCAATGGCAATATATAGCTTGGGCCTTATCTTCTTCATAGATATACCTATCCACCTATCTTCTGGTAACCATCTAAGATCGGCTGCTATAGGTCTTGAACATCCTACCTCTCCACCTAGTAATGAGGCTAATTCAAATGCTAACTTTAAGTCCTCTTTTGATTTAAACCCTCTTCCTACTCCGACTACTATCTCAGCATCTTCTATTTTTACTCCTTCTCTCTTTTTAGGCGTTACTTCAACTATCTTTACGGTTGTATCTTGTAGAGGCAAATTGTCTAATTTTATGTCATTTGTTGCTGCTAAATTAGAAGGAGTAAATTTCTTAGGAGTTATAGTAATAATTGCAGGTAACTTGACGCTCTCAATACTATATGCCCTACCTGCAAGAACAGATCTACTTAAAGTTAATGTATCGGAAGTTGCATTCAACAAATCACTTATCTCTGTTAACATAGGCAGAGAAAGTAAACCACTTAAATAGGCTAATATAGAATTATTAGTTTTTGAAGATGATGACAGTATAATATTTGGCGAGAATTTCTTCACTAGCTGAAATAATCCCTTAGCTATCTGATCATCAGTAGATTTTGAATCGTATAAGTAAAGTTCTAGAATGCCTAACTTCTTAATATCTTCAGTATTAGCTGAGTTGTTAGATGTTACTCCAATTATCTTATCAACATTTAATCCTTTTTGTTTAAGAACTTCTAGAAAACCTATGGCATCCGTAAATGACTGTGGATTATTTGAAAATATTAGAACTGTTGACATGACTCACACCTTTAAAACTCCTTCCTCTCTCAACTTTGAAATTAGTTTATCAGCAATTTCGTCTAGCGATTTACCTTCAAGAATAATATTTTTCCTATTTATTTTAATGACCTTTAGATCTTCTCTTTTATGTAGAAGAAGTTGTTGTTCTGGTATATTTAGATCTTTATCAGTAAGTATTTTAACTGGCTTTGAAAAAGCCCTTCTAATTTGTAATAGTGTAGGAATCCTTGCTTGATTAATTTCACCTGTTACACTGATTACTACGGGGAGTTCTGCTTCTACTTTAACATAAGAATCTTCTAGATCTCTAGTAGCTCTTATTAAATTATTTTGAGGATCATATTCTAACTCCCTAACATATGTTATTACTGGTAAACCTAATATTGACGCTACTCTACTGCTGATCTGAGACGATCCTATATCCATTGATGATTCTCCAGTTATATAAAGATCAAAATTACCTACCTTTTTTACAGCTTGTGCAAGTAAAATACTTGTATATAAAGGTGATGAGTTTAAAATAAGATTTGAGGTTATTACATATAATTCATCAGCTCCTCTAGCTAATATTTCGCGTTGAATAACCTCAGTATCCTTTAATTTCTTATCTATTGGACCCCAAGTTAATGCAGTGAAAGCTATTACTTTTCCTCCATATTTTTCTTTTAACTTCACAGCCTCTTCTAATGCATTTTTATCGTATTCACTTATGCTCATCTGCATGTTAACTGTGTCAATTTTATCATCGCCAGCTGTCCTTATCATATTGGGATCTAGAGAAATTTTAACAAAAGCCGCAATATTAGGCATAAGATCCACAATAGATATTAAGTTCTTGACTACTAATATATCTTTACTTTAATGTTCATTTAGATAATTTTAAAAATAGTATTGAATCAAAATATTCACCAGAAAGATCTCAATTATGAATATACATAATATCTATAGCACTAAAAAACTTTAATATAATTCTGGACACTTTGATACTTGTATGTGATATGGTATTCCCTTTTTCATCGATTAAAAACTTCACAATAGATCTTAATGAGGAACATGAGCTTACGAGAACAATGATCAGAGATTTCGCAGAAAAGATTCTTTCAAATTATGTTAAACAAGGAGAATTAATGAGAGATATTCCACAAGAGTTGAAGATTAAGGCTAAAGAATTAGGTCTCTACGGAATAGATGTGAAACCCGAATATGGTGGACAAGGAGGAGATTACTTATCAGCAATAATAGTTGCTGAAGAATTATCTAGGATTTGGCCATCATTTGCCACGTTTTTCCTGATAAATTGGATGTTTAACCGTGCAATAAACGAATATGGTAATGAAGAACAAAAGAAGAAGTATATAACTCAAGTAGCAACGGGCGAAAAAGTAGCTGCCTTTGCTGTAACAGAGCCTGCTGCTGGTTCAGATGTTGCTGGAATTCAAACAACTGCAAAGAAAGAAAACGGATATTATATATTAAATGGCAGAAAATTGTTCATAACTAATGGAGATATTGCTGACTATTATATAATAGCCGCTAGGACAATACCACCTCAAAGAGAAGCTAGATGGAAAGGAATTTCACTATTCATAGTTGAAAAGGATTGGGGGGTAAAACCAGTAAGTAGGCTTGAGACAATAGGATTGAAGGCTTCACATACTACAGAGTTAGCGCTAGATAACGTCAAAGTTCCTGCTGAGAATCTGCTCGGAGAGGAAAATATGGGCTTTAAATATGCAGTGGAAACTTTTGATTATGCTAGAACAATTGTCGCTGCTCAAGCTCTTGGTATAGCTCAAAGAGCTTTTGAAATAATGTCTAATTACTCATTACAAAGAACTGCATTTGATACTAAGTTAGCTAATTTCCAAAATATACAGCTAAAAATAGCTGACTCGTTAGCAGATCTAGAAGCGTCTAGGCTATTAACGTATTGGGCAGGAACTTTATATCAAAGAAATATGAAGAACGAGTACATTATAGTAGCCTCTTTAGCTAAGTTTTTCGTGACAGAAGCTGCAGAAAGAATAGTACTAAGGGCTATGATTGAACACGGTGGTTATGGCGTAACCACAGATATTGAACTTGAAAGGATGCTAAGAGACTTACAAATACTTAAAACATATGAAGGAACTAATGATATACAGAGGATTTCAGCTGCTAGGCAGTTCTATAATAGGTTTATGGGTGTTAAAGTCTGATAAGGGATCAAAATGACGAGATATATAGGAAAACCTATAAAGAGAATTGAAGATCCCAGGCTTATAACAGGACGCGGAAGATATGTTGATGATATAATATTACCAGGTATGCAATACTTATATGTTATAAGATCGAATTACGCATGGGCTAAGTTTAGGCTAGATACAACAGAAGCAGAAAAAAGAGGGGCAATTGTAATAACTCCATCAGTAGTAAAAGATTTAGATCTTAAGCCCTTACCCAATTTTTTCTACGATAAAGCACCAAAAGAATATGCCTTACCTATAGATTATGAAGCTAAATATTTTGGCGAACCGATAGCGTTAGTTTTAGGAAACGATAGATACGAAGCTGCAGATCTAGCTGAATTAGTTAATGTAGAATATGAACCATATACACCACTCGTTGATCCAATAGCTGCAATCCAGCCTAATGCTCCAGTTCTCCACAAGGATTTAGGGACTAACTTAGTCTATACAGATGAATTTGTATATGGCGAAGAACCAGAGAGCTTTGATTATATAGAGAAAAAAATTAGATATAATAGGGTATCGCATGGATTCCTAGAACCCAATGCTGTAATAGCAGACTATGATAAATTCTCAAATAGACTTACAGTATATGCTAACACTCAAGTTCCCCAAGTATTTAAAACCGCTTTAAGTATAATATTCAATTTGCCTAGAAGCAGTGTTAGAATACTTGTGCCAGATATTGGAGGTGCATTTGGTGGAAAGATCTTTTTAAAACCGTTGGTATTGGCTTCATTGGCATCTATAGTATCAGGAAGACCCGTTAAGTACATAGAAACTAGGATTGAAAATATATCAGCGGCAGTCCATGGACCTGACAGGCGTTATACCGCAAAACTTCTTTACAAGGGGGATAAGTTGATTGGCGTTGATGTCGAACTAATTGAGGATTTTGGCGCTTATATGCACACCTATCAACCTCTACCAGTTCTTAGACAGATATACCATTTGACTGGAGCTTACGATATGAAATTCTTGAGGTTTAAGATAAAAGGAGTTGTAACAAATAAACCGCCCACTGGAGCATGGAGAGGTTTAGGATTACCACCTGCAGTTCTAGTTTTAGAAAATTTAGTTGATAGCCTAGCGAGAAAACTAATGATTAAACCGTATGAACTGAGAAAGAAGAATTTTATCACGAAGTTCCCTGCAACAACAATAACAGGAGCGATTTATGACAGTGGTAATTATATCGCTGCAATGGAAAAAGCGGTTGAACTATTACAGCCTGAACGGATAAAAGAACCAGGAAAATTAAGGGGAGTAGGTTACGCATTTGTAGTAGAGCCTGGTTCATCTTTAGGTTTTCAAAACTTGATAGTAAAGAAACCACGAACCCCATATTACGAAGGAGTATACATGAGAATGGATAGTGGTGGAGAAGTCTCAGTATTCATCAGCTCAGGTTCTATAGGCACTGGCCATGAGACTACAATTGCACAAGTTGTAGCTGATGTATTAGGAATAGATATAAATGATGTTAGAGTAAACTTAGGAGATACTGAGGGTCCTCCTGGAACTGGCGTTTATGGTAGCAGGTTCTCTGTTGTTACGCTTTCAGCTGTTTATGAAGCAGCGATAAGACTTAGAGAAAAAATTAGAACGTATGTCGCAAAGATGTATAACGTAGAGGTAAACGAGGTTAAAATAGAGGACGGAAAGGTTTATGTTAAAGGAAATTCAATTCCAATACAGCAAGCCGTTAATTGGATATACAATAGATCCTACATGTTGGAAAATAATGAAATAGGTGTAGATGTATCAGTTACATTAAACTCTCCCAATATCACGTTAGCAGATGATAAAAGAAGAGTTAACTTCTCTACAACCTACGGTGTTAGTGTTCACGCTGCAGCAATCGAAATAGATAAGGATACAGGTTTTATAAAAGTCTTGAAATATGTAGTGGTAAGTGATGCTGGTAATATAATAAATCCATTAATAGTGGATGGTCAAATAATTGGAGGCACAATAATGGGAATTGGAACAGCATTGTATGAAGTTATAAGATATGACGAAAACGGAATTCCACAACAGACTTCATTCTCAGATTACTGGATACCTAGTGCCTTAGAAGCTCCTAATATAAATATAGCACACTTAGTTACCCCATCACCCCTTACACCATTAGGTACAAAGGGAGTGGCAGAAGGAAGCGCATTAGGTCCAGCTGCAGCTATTGTAAACGCTCTAGAAGATGCTCTAGGAATCACATTAAATGAGGTTGAAATTCCAATAACGCCAGACTATGTACTTAGCTTGATCCAGAAAGTTCAAGGATCTTCTTAGCCAATTTATAATGTACAGCATCAACAAGCTTATCATCTACCCTTAAAGCACCTTTTCCTTGCTTTATCATTTCTTCATATGCACTTATCACCTTTTTAGCCCACTCCACTTCTTCTTTTGATGGAGTAAATACCTCATTTGCTATTGATATTTGAGAAGGATGAATAACTTGCTTCCCGACATATCCTAATCGTTTAGCCTCTAGGGCTTCGTTTTTGAATCCTTCTAAATCCTTTAAATCAAAATATACTTTATCTATAGCGTCTATATCATATGCCTTAGCATTAAGTACAATTAACGTTTTAATATAGATATTTTTCTCATACTCTTTTATATCACCATAAACGGAAAGCGCTAAATCAGCAGCGCCATAGGTTACAGCAACGACTCCTTCAGATCGTATTACATTCTCTATATTGACAACTCCCTTAGAGGTCTCTATTATAGGTATAATATTTTTGCCTGTAGACTTATATATAAAACTTAGATCTTGTTCAGCCTTCGGCACCAATATTGTATTAATCTTATCCAAACTCATTACGAACTCCAGATCCTTTATCCCATTTTTGTCGTTTATGGAATTTATCCTAACACATAGCTCTTTTCCGTTCCACTCGAGTTCACTCAAAGCTTTTGCTAGTGTATTCCTAGCATTTTCTTTTTCATTTGATGGTACTGCATCTTCTAGATCAAAAACGATTGAATCGGCGTCTAACGTAGTGCTCTTTTGAATCATTTTCATATTATTCGCAGGAACATATAATTGGCTTCTCCTCTTCATTTAGCAGCTCCTCTACTAATTAGATCTTACCTAAAATTTAATTAATAAACTTCTCTAATTATCTAGTACAATGGATATAAAGCGATTGCTATCGCCAATTCTAATCACTGTCATAATTGATTATCTTATCATAGATCATCAAGAGCTTAAAATAATTTTAGCTGTAATATTAATATCATTAGGCTTACTGTCAAGATTACAAACAACGAAAGAATTGAGCATTCTAATAATAGGTGTCTTTTTCACATCTTTAATATCACTTGACAACGCAATTTACCTTATAATAGTGATCCTGGGTTCTATTGGAATTTACTATACCAAAGCGCAATACATAGAACCCACCTTTTATATCCTTGCACTAAATATACTACTAATAAATGAAACAGTAATTATACAGTTCTTATCTATATTATCTCTTCTTATATTGTGTTTAATATTGAATTTAGATATTAGACCTATGATTTTAATTGGTATTTTTGACCTTATTTTATCAGCCTACTCTTTCATTTCAATGTTTCAACTCTTCGAAACGCTATCATACATTTCATACTTCTATTTACTCATAGGCACAATTGGAATGATATTCAGTGGTTCAAAAGTTAAAATACCTTTATGGTTAGTCACTATATTGATTTACACTCCAATATCTCTAATATGGGGACTAATTGGCACATTGAGCGGATATTATTATTGGAATCCCATCTCATTCTACTTTAAGTTAACTACAATAGCATCGCTCTGGATTCCCGGAGTAGGATATAACCCTGAAATTAATCAGTTCCCATTATTTGTCATAGCTCATGAGCTAAGCGTAAAAGGTTATATAATATTGTTTACCTTTTTGACAGGTTATTTAACTTATATTGCACTAAAGTTAATGGACTTTAATGAAAAAGAAGCGCTAATAGGAGGCTTACTTTATCAAATTTCATCTTTCTTTCCAGTGTTTTTACCTTATGGATTACTATGGTATATGAGTGTACCAATAGCGATAGCTCTCTTCAAAAAGTATGTTTCAACTAAAAGAATCATTTATGTGATAAGTTTGCTATTGCTTTCAATACTAGGTTCTTCCTTTTATTTATGGATAGCCACAGTTTCCCTGGGCTCATTAATTATTAACAAAGGTAAAGGAGGTTATCTAATACCACCTTTAATTCTAGTAAACTCTTGGTGGATTATTCCTTATATTGCTCTTGGAGCTCCTAGCATATCCTTGACATATAGTATAATGACCTTAGGCTTTAGCAAAATAGCTCTTGGACTGGTATTATTAACGCTTACATCATTATATTTCCTTGTAGACGAGAAAAGAAGAAATTATATTTCATTTTTCGTAGCTATCGCCCTGATATATTCGTATTTTAAACTTCCGTTCTATCAGATTCTATTGCCATTAGTATCATTAATAGCAATTTTCTTGGTTCTTGATTTAATGCAAAAGTCAGGATACGATAAGATAATAACCTATATTAAGATTGGCATATTAGCTGTTTTGATAATTTCAGGAATAGGAGCCATATTTAATGCGCCTGTTATATCAATACCTCCGAGCGCATTAAATGTTAGTAAAGATATTTACTCACATAATGAAACGTACTTAGTTTTTTGGAATGGAAGTTATCCATTACTCTCATCTATGCCGTTATCTCCTACCTTAAACCATTATGTAAAATATATAATTACAAATAACTTCTCCATAGAGACTAATGAGATATTTAAGGGATATCCGGTTATATTAATACCTACAAGCATTAGCAATTACATACAATCAAAGTGGATATCAACTTCAAATGATGAGCAATTGATTGTTTTAAACGAGTCGTCTAATAATCAGGTATATAACTATAAAATAATCTGGATATTACCCTCTAGCAAATCTGTTCAGTATAGAAGCATAGAAACATTTTTCTTAGAAAATATTCCTCCTAATAGTACACTTTTTATTACTATCAATTCCACTGTAAAACCGTCAGAACTTCTCTTTGCACCTCAATATATAGGTTTTTCAGTTATATATAATGGAAGCAAAATCGCTATAAATTCCACGACGTACTCCATAAGATTGAACGGTAGCTTATATGAACTCCAGATATACTATGCTAATGAAAGTTTTTCAAAAATAATAATTACCTCAATGTATTACATATACAATGGTTCTGTATACTATATAATAAACCCTAAGATACCTAGCTACTCTGAAACCTCATACCTGATCCCTGGAGGAATGAAAGTGCATTTGAGTCTAGAGTCAAATTTTATTGTAAATTTCTCTTTTAATGTATCAAAATTTTATGTTGGAATAAATAATGGAAGTGATACCATAACAAATATATCAAATTCTACTATACTGTTGCATAAGGGAAATTATACCATAACAGTAATTTACAAAGGAGAGAAATTGATATATTATGGACTATATGTCTCAATTATATCTTTTATATCGACAATCGTTATAGACATTATTATAAAACATTTAAAACCTCGGAGAAGAAATAAGAGTTAATGTTGGAGAACCTCATTAAGATTATAGAGTTAGTTAATAAAGGAGAAATAAGAACAGCAGCTAAGGAAGTTATTGAACTAGCAAAATATGATGAAGAGAATTTAGAAATAGTCGCGGAGTTAGAAAAGATACTTAAAGATCTAGAGGCTGGAAATGATTTAAAAATTGATGAAATGTTCCCATTTAGCGAAGAGTTAAAGACTTCTTACAACGAACTCAGAAGTAACGAGGAAAAATTACTAAAATTTTTAACTATTTACGCTATCTATAAATTGAGTAATGGAAATGTATTATTAATGAACATGATTAATAAAATAGAAATAAAACCGCATACCTTCTTCTAGCTGGATATTATCTCCCCTATATCATTTGGTATCTTATATCCTGGATAGCTTTCAACGTATTGACCTAAGTTTTTAAGCGCTTCTATAAACTTCTTCCCTAATTCTGAGCCATAGAATTTCTTATTTATTAAAATATCATATTCCTCATCTTTTAATGGTCTAAAATTCAACCCAAGTTTTCTCGCATAATATTCGAGACTAATTCCGACATCTGCTCTATCCTGTGCAATTGCTCTCGCTACGGCAGCATAAGTAGTTACTTCCCACGAATAACCTCTAATTTTAGACCTCAAATGAGGATCTTCAGTATCTATTAGATAATCTATGAGAACTCTAGCTGCAGAATTTTTATCCCTATTTACAAATAATAGTTTCTTTTCTACGATTTCCTTAAAACTTGATATGACATCCCTCTTAGAGACGAAACCGATCGTTCTAAAATAACCCCTAATGAGATAAGCTTTACTCATTAGTTCTTTGTCATTTAATAGTGTTGTTAAGAGTTGATTATTGTTATCAAGACATATTAATGATATGCCACTTATATCCGAGATTTCATTTTTCACAGCTTCTATAACTTCGCCAAAACCCTTATTAATTATCTTCGAAAAGGTATCGATGGAATATATTGCTCTTTCTAATAGCGGATCTACTGAACCTATGGCAATTATCGAATCCCTTAAATGTGCGTTAAAGGGTAAAAATTCTACTAGCTCGTCTTTCTCGTAATAAGTGATATTACCATGTAAGAGTATAATTCCGTCAGCGTAAGAGAGCCTTGAGATGGATCCAGGCTGTCCATATAAAGGATAAATCTTTCCGTTTTTAGTAACTATAGCAGGGATTAACTGATCTCTACCTCTCTCCATATTTACTCTTACAGCTAGAGGCTTTCTCTCTAACTTCACTGGAGTATTAAAAGCCTCCAATATTGCAGGTTCTACAATAAATTTCAACACAATTGCAGATGACATAGGAAAGCCAGGCATACCTATAAGTAGTTTATTTCTGATCTTTGCAAAGAAAGTTGGTTTACCTGGTTTTATCTTAATTCCATGAAAGATTATATTTCCTCCTAAATCCTCGACTACTCTATAAAGGATATCGTAGTAGCCGCTAGAAGTAGAACCTGAACTAATTAATATATCAAAACGGTCTAAATTTTCGAGTAGTAATTTCTTCATCTCATCATAATTATCTTTAACAATACCGATATAATATGCCTCAACAGAAGGCAAAGAGTTTAATGTGGAGTAAAAATAGTATGAGTCAGCATCATATATTTGAGCATCTCTTAATTCCTCCCCAGGTCTTTTTAGCTCGTCTCCGGTAGAGAATATTCCAATCTTCAGTTTTTTATAAACCTTTATTTTACCAATACCAGCAGCACTCAATAAGGCTATCTTCTCTGGATTTATAAGCGAATTTTTAGGTACTAATAGTTCCCCTATATAGAAATCTGAACCAGCATATTGAATGTTCTCTCCTGGTACTGTACCCCTATAAACTATCACATGGTTGTTATCATGCTTGGTGTATTCTACCATTATAACGGAATCTGCACCTCTAGGCATCATACTTCCTGTCGAAATTCTAATTGCGGAATTTCGTCGCAATTCTATTTCTAGTTTTTGACCAGGTCTCACTTCACCAATAAGATTCAATCTTATAGGATTATCATCATCAGCTCCTTCTATATCTTCGTGATATACAGCATATCCATCTACTTCAGCTCTATCAAATGGAGGCACATCATGAAGTGATATTATGTCTTCAGCAGTTATCCTGTTATTAGCATCCTTAACATCTACTTCTTCTCCTTCTACTACTATTTTTCTAATTTCATCTCTTATAATATCCTTAGCTTCGTTCCAAGTTACTAAAACATGAAAGATTCTATTGCTCATGATATGCATCACCTTATTAATTTGACCTTTACTGTGCTTCCCTCAGGTAATCCCTCGGTATTTTCGTCTAAAATCAAATATCCGTCTGCATCAATTATTGAGGATATTATTCCAGAACCTGTAACTTTCAACGGATCTACATGTATTTTTCCATCTTTTTCGTATATCTTCACTCTAACAAAACTCTTAACTCCTATTATATTTACAACAGCCTTATCTAAAATTCCAGATATTTCGCATTCCTTTGGTTTTTCTAGCCCTAACCAACAGCTAATTATAGGAAATATTACATTTTCAAACGCAATTAAAGCTGCAACTGGCAAACCTGAGATTATAAACACTGGTTTATTGTTATATATGCCAAACCCTGTAGTCCTAGAGGGTCTTATGTTAAGGCCGTGAAAAATTAATTTTCCGTACGTAGATAAGAACTGTTTCGATTCGTCTTTCTCACTAGGTCCAGTACCTCCTGTAACAATATATATATCACATGAAGAATTATTTTTGTCAAGAATTTCTCTTATTTTTTCAGCATCATCTTCACTAATACCTAGGCTTATTGGATCAAAACCGTATTCCCTTATTAATTCAAGTAACATAGGCTGTGTTGTATTCTTTACACTCCCTTTAACTAGCTCATCACCAGTAGAAAGAACACAAATTCTTAGCTTCCATATATAAATTTCATCAATATTTACCTCAAGTAATGCAGGAACATGCCAAGACCTTATTCTTTCTCCTTTCCTTAGAATTTCTTTACCTATCTTTATATCTTCCCCTACTCTACTTATATTCTGATATTTCCTTACTGATTTTAGCACAGCTATTGTATCAGGACTAATCTTTCTTGTATCTTCTTCCATTACAACAGCATCTGCACCTTCTGGGATCTTAGCACCAGTAAGAACTCTAACGCATTCACCATTTTTTATAGATTTATCATAAGGTTTATCAGCAGTAGCGAGACCGACTTCTTTTAAAAAAACAGGGTTATCAGATGAAGCTGATATAACATCATCGTGAATAACTGCATATCCATCTACAGCACTCCTATCATAAGGTGGAAAATTTTTCGGAGATGCCACCGTTTCGGCTGCATAATATCCTACTGCATCTTGAACGCTTACTTTTTGCTTAGTAAATTCAAACTTTATATCGCACGCAACTTTTATAGCATTATCGAGATTTAGGTAGTTCTTAAGATAGCTCAATGTATCTCATAATCACTTAAAATATGCACTAAAATAAATATTTCTCATAAAAACCTAATTTATATTCTTTTACTGAATTCTTGCAATGTAGATATTATCGTTATTATCTATTATCCTAACTTTAACCTTTGAACCTACTAATGAATCCTCAAGCTCTGATGGGGCAACAACAGTAATTACCCTATCCTCAATGTTACTATAAGACCTATTTATAGGAGCTCCTAGAAATTCACCTTTAAATATTCCTCTATCTATAATCTTGACGTCTACTTTCTCTCCAATATCATACACTATCGGCAGTGCTCTTACCCTAGTAATATTAAATACCTCTGAATCGAAAAGTAATTTATATCCTAATTCCTTCTCTATATTATGCAGCTTCTCATTAAATTCTTTCCAATTACTAATATGTATACCCTTGGGAATTCTGCCTCTCTTATGCGGAATGAATTTTTGAATAAGTATGGGAGGCCACTTTTTCCCTAGACCAGAGTTATATGCCCATATTACTAATTTTTTAATCTCCTCATCATTTATATTTTCTAAAAGAACGGGAGAAATAATAACATCTATTTTTGTATTTTTAAGAGTATAGTCTATAAGTTCAAGAACCTTGCTAACTTCATAGATCTCATTATCAGCTAACCTTTTCGTAAGTATGGGATCTAAGGAATCTATACTTACGTTAAACCTATCTAGTCCAGCTTCTTCTAGTTGTTTTATTTTCTTCTCATTTAGCATATATAATCTAGTTTGCATGGAGATCGTTTTTACACTGGCTATACTCTTTATCCCCTGTACGAGTTCTACTAAATCTTTATAGTTGCCAGGATCTCCCATACCGTCAATATGAACCTCAATATTGTTTACATTTTTATATCTAACAATTTCATTAACAGCATCTATTAAGAGATCCTTACTTACAATAAATTCTGCCCACCTAACTTTAGACTTAGGGCCCGCATTCACACTACAAAAGATACATGAGAGGCCACATATTGTAGTTGGCCTAACCTCTATTATGTTTGTCCCTCTATCTACTATGCCAAATGCAAGAGATCCTACCATCGGAACTGAGAAATCGTTTATATATATTAATTTCTTGTAAAATTTCTTATTAAGCATTGGCTAACCCACTATCCCAGAAATCTATTTCATAATTTACACTTCTCCTAAAAATGTCAATATACTCATCAATTTCTGATTGAGCCTTAATATTTATCTTATTAAGAATTTTAATTATCGTATCTACTTTCTCTTTGTATACATCTGAAGCATAAAACTCAGCCCATTCTTTATATATAGGATTTGCTGAATCTTTAACAAAAATTCCTATCTCAAGATAGCCTAACATGCACGGAGTTAGAGCTACGAGATATTTATACCAATCTTTATCAGCCCAATAATGCAAATGTCTTGTGTAAGCATAATTTACATCGTTGATCGGAGTGCGTTTAATCTCTTCTTGTGATATTTTCAATAGGTTATAGATCTTACCGTGAACTTCTTTTCCCTTATCGCTAGCACTAAACATTTTGTTGATGAACTCTATAGCTTCATCAATATCTGGAGCTACTGAAGCTGCCTTAAGTGAAGCTCTATTCATTTCTTCTACGTATTTTGAGTCCTGGATTATATAATATCTAAAAGCACTTAATGGTAACGATCCTTCTTTCATCATCCTCACAAACTTATGTCTAGTATATTGCTCCCATCTTGATGTCGATTTTAGTATTTCGATAATCATTATCTAGTAGTTTGTATCTAGACTTTTTAATAATATTTTATCATAATTATCTAGAACACAATGAAGATTAATATTTATGAAATTAAAGGTGTAATTTTTGATCTGGATGGAACGTTGGTAGATACTGCAGAAGTGCATAGAGATGCATGGTTACTAGCGATGAAAGACTTGAAAATAAAAAGTGAAATAGAAATAGAGAAGCTTATAGGAAAGAAAACAATAGAAATAGCCGAAACACTTGCAGGGAAGGAAATCGCACCAAAATTAGCTGAGATTAAAACTCGTTATTATTTAGATCTAGTGAAAAAGTATGGCAAAGAGCGTCCATGTGCAACAGAAATTATTAGGCTATTTCAAAAACATAATATCAAGATCGCAGTAGTAACTTCATCTAATAGAGAATCAGCGATAGCGACATTAAGTGTAATTAATTTTTATCCTGAATATCTAGTAAGTAGTGATGATATTAATGAAGGTAAACCATCTGCTGAGCCTATACTTAAAGCTCTTAATCAAATGAATTTAAGAAGCTCAGAGGTGATTGGAATTGGCGATACCATTATAGACTTAAAAGCATACACTAACGCAAGTTTAAAGTATTCGTTCATCATAAAAGGAAAAATAAAGATAGAGGAAAAAGAGCTAAAGGAAATCAGAAGTAATAACTATATGATATTACAATCACTATGTGAACTTAAATCAGCGCTTGCAATTTAATTCATTAGATCATCTTAAGCCTGGAAGCTCATCATAACTCTAAATAACCCATTAATTCTCCTTCTTCTTCAATAAATTTAAACCCTAATTTCTTACCTATCCTTATCATTGGTATATTATCCCTTAGCACGTAAAAGAATATCTTTTTCATTTTTAATTGTTTCGCTTTTTCTATTAACGTCTTTACTATTTCCGTTCCAATACCATAGCCTCTAAAATCAGGTGCTACAACCAAGGAAAATTCTCCAGTATTATAAAGAGATCCTTCACCTATTATCCTACCAGCTACTTCCACTACTATTGTTACATGATCGTTCAGAGTAACTAATCTCTTAGCTTCCTCTTCAGAAAATCTATGCAAACAGAAGAATCTCATATATAAATCCTCAAGAGGAAGAGAGTTATATAGCTCGTATATTTGGTGCCAATCAGTTGGTCTTGCTTCCCTAATAGTAAATGATAAGCTTAGCATATTCTTACTTCATATATAAATTTTACTTGGAGATATTTAAACTTTTAGATGAATTGCTTAAATAAAACAGCCAATGTTTTTAGTATCATATAATTTATAATTATGAAATACATGCATCCTTATACCCTAACTCACAAGCTCTTTTTAGAATATATTCATAACTTTCTTTATTTAGATATTTTTTAAATTCTTGTGACATAACATATAACATCTTACCGTCCTGGATTCTATTTATATTTGAAATTACTATCGTAACTAAATTTTCTATATCACGTATATCATTTAGATCTTCATAGAATCTTAGTAATTTAAGCATGATTGATGCATTAGTTAGATTTTCTTTATTTAGTTGAAGTATCTCATTAACAGCATTGATATCATGCCTTTTCTTATATTCTTCAAGCACGATATCCACATATGTATTATCTATATTTCTCGATATAGAGCATTCCAATACTCTCTTTATATTTTTACACCTAGTTATATCGAAAAGTTCCGCATATCCATTGAGAAATTCAAATATGTTATTGCAGCTTATAATTTCAATTATATTACATACATACCAGTTATTCTCTCTAGCAAAATCTTTATTCAATACTCCTTTATCTTTAAGTTCTTTCAACAGCATTAACCCTTCTTTTTCAAGATTATTAGCTATATAACTCTTGATTTCGAGAAGCTTTTTAATAACGTCTAGCTGTTGGCTCATTGAAACATTTATATTAATATTAAGCTAATATACTCAATGGTAAATTGAGCACTAGGAAAAAAGGAAACGTTAAAGAGAAGAAAAACGAAAAATACATAAAGCTGTTATTATATATCATACTATTTTTACTATTTTACTTCTCACTAGGTTTATTCGGAACTTATAATATAGTAATTATCTTACACGTAACCTCATACCTCCTTCTCTTAGCATCAGTCTTATTAATAGTAGAACTGATATTTATTAAGAGTAATGAGGCTAAAGCTGAACGTAGATAAGGAATCTTTACTCTTCTCAATTGTAGTAGTTGTAATATATGTTTTAGTATTTTACCGACTATTAGTAGCTAGCTATTTTTCTTTAATAGATCTTGAACCACCGCCACCACATTTACAATTTCCATCAAGTACACCAATCGACTATTATGCACATGGAGCAGTAAGCGAAATAGGGTTAGGAGTTTATATCTATTATTATCTTTCTCTAATTTTTGGATCTTGGAATTTAATTAAGATATTTGCTTTCATTCCTTTTCCAGTAGGCACTATAAGCTTTTATTATGTTGCAAAATACTTTACTAACGATCTTAAGAAGAGCCCTCTTCGCATAATTTTAAGGTATATAGTTCCTTTCATCTATATTTTAAATCCAGGCACTGCACAAATCTTTTACACTGGTGATTCTCCAACCGTTTTGTTAATTTACTCGTTCATGCCATTAGTATATTATTTATCATATAAAATATACAAATATAAAAATTTAAACTATTTTATTATTTTAACTATTATAGTTTCTGTTCTAAACGTACTCTTTTATCAAGCGTTTTACTACGCATTCCTATTTGAAGTACCTATCCTTATTATAGCTATCGTGGACTCAATTAAGCTACATTTTAAGAGCATTCTTTTGATACTACTTGCTGACGTTATTGCTTTTTTGAGTAACGTTAGTCAAGAAATAGCGTTTGAGCTATTTGTAGTGCCTACTGTTTCACACATATCTACGTTCCCAGTTATCGAGGTATCTAGTTTTCCAACATTCTTATTAATCTCAATATTTATTTTATTAGTTATTTTTGGAATTTATGAAAAGAATAGGCTTCTAATTTCCTCCACTATTCCTTTAGGACTCTTGCTGTTCATATTCACTTATTTTTCAATAACACCTGTACATATACCATTAATAGGGAGCATTATCCTCTCTCTCACCACGTTTGAAAGTAAGATATTTATGTTTGCCATAGGACTAATATCTATTTCACTTATTCATGTAAGAATAAAAAAACTATTTCTTTTTGTAATTTTAATAATTATCTTATCAAGTTTTCTTCCCTCTATTGCATACTACCCACTTCACGATACATACGATTTATTTACATTTAATCCAGTTAAATATGAGGTAAATTATACTGCACTGTCTACAATTTATCGGTATTTAAGTGAACATGATCCCTTATTTACAGCAATGTATTCTTCAACAGGTACAATATCGCCGGTTTATCAATCTTTCATACCAATGATATCAGGAGTAATAACAAATTTATCTGAAGAGAATTTAACACTGCAGGGCATTAAATACATTATTTCTACGCAAGAACTAAATTATTCTTACTTAGTGTTAGTTTATAATGTCTCAAACGAATACTACATATACTATAATGAAGGATTTCATGGAATTTCATACTTTCTTAACGGTACTCCCGCTAATGTAAAACTAGAAAATGGGGAGATAATAGGTGAAAGGAATGCAGTAGTACTAATTTACTATAACCCTTACTGGACGAACGCTACAGACTATAACAATTACATACTTTTAAGAGGAAATATTTCTAGATTCGCATAT
This sequence comes from Sulfolobaceae archaeon, assembly GCA_026627305.1. Taxonomy (GTDB): domain Archaea; phylum Thermoproteota; class Thermoprotei_A; order Sulfolobales; family Sulfolobaceae; genus JAPNVD01. The sequence continues at coordinate 10,090 of JAPNVD010000027.1, read as the reverse complement.
ACTACTATACAAGACTTTCTGATGTCGATTGATGTGATCTCTCTCATCTCTCCTTTTATAATTCTTATGTTAAGGAAGATTTTGAATGTAATTTAGTACTTTTTTAGCTCTTTTGCCCAGTTGCCCATTTACCTTAGTTAACTCTTCTAAATAGCTTATTAGAGGAATTATCTCAGATTTAATAATTATGCTGTTTTTTAATAGTTCTATTGAAGCTTCCCATGCATATATTCTTACACTATATTTGTTATGTTTTAAAAATTCATAATATCTTTCTTTTTGTTTACTATTTTCTTTTAAATTAAAAATTCCAAACGTTACTAATTTAGGAAATAACCTCCATGCTTTCTTTCTAATAGTAGGATAATAACTCTTTAGTAATCTCCAGTACGAATCACTATACTTTTGTACGGTTTTTACGTCAATCAGTGATAGTTGTATTATATCTAAAACATGTGACCAGACACTCCATTTTATCTTATCGCTTTTAGCAGTTAAAAGGTCATCAAAACCCGTTATTCCTAGAACTTTATATATGTATAGATGAGACCAAGCATCATCCCTAATCCCTTGCAATTTATTCCACATGAGGGATTTCAGGAATCTCTTATCTTTATCGGTTAAAACTATCCTGTTATTTTCTATCAAACTTTCAATTATTTTCCATCCTGTATCACGTTCTTCTTTTACTGGACTTTTAATAAGATTGAAAATTGTCCTGAGATTCTTACTTATCGTATATATATCGTTATTCTTTACTGCCTCTAAAATTTCTTCAATTTTATCATCAGTCATAATTACCCTCCTGATGCAGTAAGAAAGATTTCTAAGACATCGTTGTTTTGCAGTTTTTCTGACTCTATTACTGGAGTAGAATCGCGTAAAACCACAGTACCTTGTATCGAATAACCTAATTTTTTTAATAGGTCACTAACTGTAAAATTATCTGGCACCTCTAGCTCTAAACTCTTTTTCTCTCGTATTAAATGGACTGTTATTCTTATCATTCTTACTTATTATTGATAGATTAGGTTTTAGAGTATTAAAATTGTCTGGGAGACCTAATGAGTATTTATAGAATAAAAATAAGTATACTGATAATATGTTATTAAATACATTTCAAAAAATATTTTCAACATTTTTCTCATCAAGGATGTGGAATACCTTTTTATTGTAAATCTTGGCAATTATTAAGAGGTATACAACATGATGAACCCGTTAGTTGAATTTTTCTTAATGTTTATCGCAAGTTTAATATCAGGATTATTAGGATCGCTAACAGGATTAGGCGGAGGTACATTCTTAGTCCCAATATATACCCTCTATCTAAATATTCCAATAATATATGCCACTGGTGCTAGTTTGATATCTACAATATCTACTTCTAGTGGAGCAGCAAGTGCTTATGTCAAAGACAGGATAACTAACGTAAAGATTGGAATGGGATTAGAAATAGCTACAACAACTGGCTCTATAGTTGGCGCACTAACCGTAGCTTATATATATGCACATCACCTTCAATATATTATATATATTGTATTCGGAATAGTTTTACTATCTCAAGTATATATACAATTGCAAAGATCTAAATTCGAATTGCCTAGACCTATACCTGCAGATTGGACGACTAGAATATTTCAACTTCAAGGAAAATATTACGATCAAGCATTGGGAAGGGAAGTAGAATATTATGGTGTTAGGTGGTGGCTAGGCGAGATAATCATGTTCTTTGCAGGATTCATATCAGGGTTATTGGGTATAGGTTCAGGTGCTTTAAAAGTATTAGGAATGGATTGGGCAATGAACTTACCTATGAAGGTAAGTACAACAACCAGCAATTTTATGATAGGGGTTACTGCTGCTACAGGTAGTTCTATTTACTGGTTCTTTGGATATATTCAACCGTTTATTGCAGCTGCAACAGCTCTAGGTGTTTTAGTAGGAGCCATGATCGGTACAAGGATTTTAGTTAGGATCAGAAATGTAACTATAAGGTATATATTTACAGCCATACTAGTAATTCTAGGTATAGAAATGATATTGAGAGGATTAGGTATTGCAGTTTAAGAGGAGGTGAATAACGATGGATATCTACGATGTTATAGGATATACCCTTAGAATAGGAGTAATAATAAGCGCCATCCTAATTGTAACAGGAATTGTGATAACGATAATTCACGGAAGTTCAAATGGTTATCCAGTAAATGATTGGGTGAATCCCAAATCTCCTCTAAATAGTTCCGTCTTTGTGCCTATAAACGTGCTTAAGAATTTAGATATTAATGATGGAATGAATTTTGTATGGCTAGGATTAATGGTACTTATAGCTACGCCTGTACTAAGGGTCATCTTAGGTATAGCAGATTTTGCAAAACAAAGAAACTATCTTTACACAATTATAACAGCAATAGTACTCTTTAATCTATTATTCGCGATCTTTATACTACCACTAATATTAGCACACCATTAGTAAGGTGATGATATAAAAAAGTGATAATAATATAGTTATTTCCATGTACCTTTTACTACCCATACTGGCTCTTCTTTCACTTCGAGAGCTATAGGTTCCACCTTTAGATCTTCTATAATTTTCTCATTTATGTTAACGCCTATTCCAGGTTTATCAGGTACTTTAACTTTACCATTTTCGACTTTAGGTTCATCATAAACTAAGTCTCTCTTCCATTGAGGGAACCAATCAAAGAAAGATTCTAATATTAGCAAATTAGGAGTTGCAGCACTAGCTTGTACTTCAACTGCATTTTGCACAGGACCAAATGCATTGTGGTATGCTATTTCTACATCGAAAGCTTCAGTTAACGATATTATCTTTCTAGCCGCTGTTACTCCACCAATATTACATAAATCTGGTTGAAGGAAATCAGCTATTCTATCTTTAAGGTAAACTAATGCTTCTTTTACAGAGATCAGCCTTTCTCCTAAAGCTACTCTTACTGATGTGTAAGCTCTATATTTTTTATATCCTTCTAGATCTTCATGATGTAGAGGTTCTTCCATAAACAATGGATCATATTTCTCTAACCTCTTTGCTATCATTATTGCAGAGTTAGCATTAAAACGCCCGTGATGTTCTATCATGATATAAATATTATCACCTACAGCTTCTCTAACAGCCTTTACACGATCCTCAGCTTTCTTTAAGCCCTCTTCATCTATCCAGTTAAAGTAATTACCAAATGGATCAAACTTTAAGCCCTTATATCCCTTTTTAACTATTTCCTTAGCTTTTTCTGCAAAGCACTCGGGTTCTACACAATCTTGATACCATCCATTTGCATAAACTAGGATTTCATCTCTTATTTTTCCTCCTAAAAACTGATATATTGGTGAACCTAATTCACGACCTATTAAATCCCATTGTGCTATATCTACAGCACTCCATGCTGTCGAGTACTCAAACGATCTAGCTAAATAAAATTCCTGTTTATACCATTCTTGATAGTTATATTCCACTTGATGAAAATCCTTTCCTACTAAGAATTTTGATAGCTGCCTTATCGCATTAACAACTGGTAATATCCTTAAAGTTGGTACTGCCTCTCCATAGCCAACTCTACCATCTGAAGTAACTACTTTAACTAAGATCATATTTGAAGCCCAAGTAGCACTCCCTTTTTCTTTAGAAGTAAGAACTATAGGCTCTACTTCAGAAATTTTTGTCATATTCCTTATTTATGCTCAATAAATATAAACTATTTTCTCTGAATTCTTTACTGATGAAATATATAGAGGTAAAAGAGGAAAGGGATTATATAACTATTACATTTAATTTAAAATCTGAAAAATATTTCTACAATCTTGACTTCCTTCTTCAATTATTAGATACATTATCATATATAGAGAGTCTCAATAAATATAAGTTCGCTATATTCAAGTCCGATGGTGAAAGTTTCGGAAGAGGAATAGGAATAGCAGAACTTTTAAACGCTAATAGATCTAGAGAAAGAGCTTCTTCACTCGCTAGATACCTATATGAAATATATAAAAGATTAATAGAATTAAATAAATTAAAAATAGCTATAATAAATGGAAGTATTATGAATGAATCATTAGACATGCTATTATGTATGGATATACTAATAGCAAAAGCAGATACCGAAATTTCTGATAATAGATTACAGATTGGCCTTAACTCACCTTTATTGTATACACTAGGTCCTTTTATTCTACCATCTAATATCATAAAAAGGCTAACCATTATGGGTCAAAAAATTAATGTGACTGATCTGCAAGAGTACATTGATTTCACATCTGATATACCATATGAGAAAAGTATAGATATAATAAAGCAAATACAAAATTTAAATGTTTCCATATATAATTATAATCTAAAACGAAACCTATTTGAGTTAATAGACGAAAGGTTAAAGAAAGAATTTTCTGAATATGTTGAATTAATTACACGAATAGAATTAAGAAATGTTTTACTTAGTAAAGCAAATGAGTTTAGCTAATCTTTTTAAGTCATATAATGTTTGGTATTGATTTAATGACAAGTGTTTATGAAGGCAAAGTAAACATTAATAAATTTATAAATAAACTACCGATCGGTTCATGTGAAATATGCCCAGCATTGGGGGAAGATGCCGCAGTAATATCTTTGGATAAGGAGAGCAAATATATCTTAGTACATTCTGATCCTATTACCGAAGCCTCCTTAGAACCAGGATATTTATCTGTAGTAGTCGCATGTAACGACATTAATATGAAAGGTGGCTATTGTAAATGGATTTCTACTACTATTTTATTACCAAGATTAGAGGATCTAGATAGAGTAATAGATGGTATCAAGGAGGCTTGCAATATCTTAAAATGTAGTGTAATAGGTGGGCATACCGAAGTTACCTCAACTGTCAAAAGTCCAATAGTTGTAACTACTGCATTCTCCACAGTAAATAAATATTTAAGTTATAGAAACGTGAAGGAAGGAGATTATATTGTTCAAGTATCGAGTATAGGTATAGAAGGTGCTTGGATATTAGCGACGGAGTTTAAAGAACTACTTATTAATAGAGGAATAAAAAAGGAAATTATAGAAAATATTAGAAAAAATTATAAATATGAAATTATAGATCAAATCAAAGCAGAAAAAATTTGGGAATATTCTAAGGCTATGCATGATATAACAGATGGAGGAATTTGGCAATCGCTCTACGAGATCTCAAATGCATTAAATAGAAAGCTAATTGTATATAAGGAAAATATAATAATACGTGAAGAGATAAGGGAGATCGTAAATAGATTAGGAATTAATCCTTACTTATTTATTTCATCAGGATCCTTTATAGTAATTACAGATAAGCCCGAGGCTATATTAAATACCATAAAAGAGTCAGCTATAATAGGAAAGGTTGGTGAAGAAAGGGAAGCTGAAGTATTTGTTTCGGGTGAGGGAAAGATAAATGAGGATGATTTACACGAAGAACTTGCAAGATTTGAAAGTAGTTATAATGAGTGGAGGCAAAGGTAGTAGATTTAACCAAGATAAACCTCTGGCTAATGTATGTGATTCCAAAAATTTAATTAATTTAATAACTATCTCAAAACATTTAACAAACAGGGTATATGTGGCGACAACATATTCTCATCCCGTAACTAGATTTTTAAAAGCTCTAAATCCAGATGTACAACTGATTTATACTAGAGGAGAAGGATATGAAAAGGACATTTTAGAAGTTGTAAATATATTAAAAGTTCCAATTTTGATTCTACCTGCAGATATCTATTTAAACTCTGAGATTCTTTTACAATATCTTATTTTAAGTTGTACTTCTGATATTTGTAATCTTGTGTTTAACGATAATTATGTTGGTATTAGCTTTTGGAAGGGATATAACTATAGCAATTACGAAAACATTGGTATCAAGATATATCCATTAACATTCAATAATTTCGAAGAATATATAAAAGTAGCAGAAACTTGTAAGAAGCAGATTTCGTGATAGTTATGAAGAGAATAATCTTTACAAAATTCCTTAACGAACCATTTATTATTATTTTGTATTATATAGCAAGTATTATTCTATTTATAATCACGTACACATACATAACTGCCCTCTTTGAATATTTGAGGATAAGTCAAATAGTCGCTTTTATCTTTGCATTTAGCATATCGATATTAAGTCTTGTATTTAGTCCAATAAATATAGTTATTAAGGAAATTGAGAGGAAAAGGATATTAGAGATTGGAAAGGATCAAGTAATTTACATATTTGGTATTCCATTTTATTTTCCTTCTATTAAAATAGAGCAAAGATCTAATACGTATATTGCAATTAATGTAGGTGGTGCTTTAATCCCTTTTATAATGTCTATTATTCTTATAGAAAGCTATTTTATATATAAATATTATTACATGATAGAGTTAATAATTATTATCGTTTTTGTAACACTAATATCAAAACTATTTTCTAAAGTAATACCTTCCGTAGGGGTTGCTATGCATCCAATAATTCCTCCTCTATTCTCCATTTTCTTTAGCTACATCATGTTTAGGAGCAACATATTGCTTCTTCCACTATCCACATATATCTCAAGCACTTTAGGTACTATAATAGGCGCTGATCTTCTTAATATGAAGAAAATTATAGATAATAACCCTCTAATCATAAGCATAGGTGGAATGGGAACTTTTGATGGTATATATATTTCAGGATTATTATCATTGCTCCTCAGCTTTTTAATTGTGCCATTACCTACACGTTAAGAAATAAAAATATTTTATTTTATAAAGAATATACACTATTATGAACGAAAGAGAAGAGGTGCTGTTAAAACTAAAAGAAGCAGTAGATACGTTTATTAGGAATGAAAAAGCTTATCTTTTAATACCTGAAATAAGGACTAATATAGGTTATGCTATCGAGGATGCTAAAAGTACAGAAGATGTTGCAGCTATCCCTGGGCGATTGACAGTAGCCTTTAATAAAGTTATATACTGCATGCAACCGGCATTTGGTGCCTCTGATCACATAGCTAGAGTGATATTAGAGACAATGAAATATAATAAAAAGTATAGAAGCGCGATTAATCTAAAATATTATCCTGAATTTGAGAAACAATTAGCAGGTAACTTATACATATTCGATAGAAAAAAGGAACCTAAAGATATTAAGAGTAAGGAGCACCATACAATGAATTTCATGATAAGTAAAGCGTATGAAGAGTTAGGAAAGATTCCTAACTACATTATTGATCTAGGAGATTATGGTAAAGAACCAGGAATTTTTATCATAGATACAGATCCTATGAGTGTTATTAAGAGAGCTATTGAACTAATAAACCTCATTAAAGATAGCTAGCAACTCCTCTTTAATTCTTTTTAAGCTCTCATATACTTTCGTTTCAATATCTTTATTTTTCATTATCTTTTCCTTATTTTTATATATTACGAAGCTTATATCAATTAATTCATTTAAGATATCTCTATATGGACTGGTTTGTGAAAAGAATTCCTCTAAACTCTTTTTTACTTCACTATATTTTTCAATTCCTTTACTTGTTAACATGTATTTCTTTCTCATAATATCAGAATTATCAATCTTAACTAATCCCTCAGAACTCAAAGTTCTTAAAACAGGATATATAGAACCTGTACTAGGTTTATATAAATTATTAAATTTCACACTAATATATTTGATGATCTCATATGGAGACTTGGGCCCGTCATTTAATGCTTCTAATACTAACGCTTTCAAAATACCCTTCCTTAACCTCTCTGGTCCTCTATACATCTAAATATTTTTAAGACAAAGTAGCTTAAGAGTCTTTAGTAATTCTTCAGCATCGATAAGACACTACTAAGCAACTAAGCTATAGTTACCTATTGCTATCCATCCATAATAATTATAATTGTAATTAGGATTGTCATATACATATTCATAAACTAAGCCACTCTCTAAAGGTGGCATATAGATATTAAACGGTGATGTGAAGTCAATACCTAGGTAATTATTAACATAAGCTGTTGGTACTTCTAATAACTCATAACTATTATTTGAAATACCGTCGGCTGAAACACCGTAAGGAACATATTTAAACTCTTTATAACCAGTGAATACTACATAAGGATAACCTATAGGTATCTTATAACCGCTTATTGTATAACTACCATTATAAGTAAGTGTATCATCTCTATTGATTTTGAATAAATAATACGTAAAGTTGCCAATACCAATATATGATTTACCGTCAACAACAGCAAAAGACGAGATATAGTCGCCGGTAGAATTAGAATTTAAACTAAATGCTAAAATTACGCCGTTGTTTTGAGACAAAATGGAAGATGAAATATCATAAGTAAAGTACTCAATTGTGTAAATCGTATAGCCATCAGCTATAATATGTATCTGCTGTGAATAAGTATGGCCATCATATCCGCCTAAACACCAGTAATTATCTGTATATTTTTGAAGATCTGAAGAACCTACTAAAGCTAATGCTACTGTTATTTGTCCTGTGGTAGGATTATAACTCCAAGGAATTATGAGCAGTTGTTCAAAGAAGTTCTGCTGATGAATTAAATTTAATGGTCTAAGTGAATACTCATTTAGGAATTTAGAAATAGACCAGTTCTTGTTATATGAGGAATAATTGTTAAGCCACGCCCATGCTTCTGAAATTATACCTGTAAGTGGTATATAATTTATGTAATAACTTAAATTTGTATTATCTATGGGTAAGTAAGAATTATAGTTGGGCAGTAATACTACGGTGTTATTCACGGCATAACGATAATTATCATTTGAAGACCATATGGCTTCAACATCTTTACTCTGAGATATCACAATTTGATTAGCCATAGAGTAGGTTGAGGTATTCCATGGAGGCGCTATAAATCCTGTAGGAGCAGTATAGTATCCATAAAGTGGTGATGCCCATGTTACACCATTAAAATAAAATCCTAAGTAGTATAGATTTCCAGAAATATTATAAAGAAATGAAAAGCTCAAAATACCTAATGGCATATACATATCATTAGTTATATTTACTGGGAATATTACACTAGCGAAGCTAGGAAATTCTAAGTAATTACCATAATAATTACCAATCTTACCCTTATGCACGTTATGAACGAAATCTACGAGAGGAAAATAAATAATAAAGTTTAATGAATTACCATCAAAGTATTCTCTTAATGTAGAGTTAGTAACCCATACTAATCCATACATATATTTAGTAACAGGTACGAATGCACCATCAACCTGTCTAAAGTAATCTAAACCGCTTGTATATCCTGCAAGATCACTTATATTTTCTAGAACGTAATTAAGACCATAAGGTGGAACATAAATAGCTGTAGGATAATTAACCAATATATTACCGCCATTCCCTTGTGGCAAAAACACTATTAGCTGGTTGACTAAAGCTGGGGGAATATTATAAATTCCAGCAAAATTCATGGTCGTTAATAATGAACCTAGTTCTTGACTTAGAGTTGGTAAGTAACTTATATTAAACCATTGACCATCACCTAGAACTACAATAGCCCACTCATTGCTATTTAACAAATAAGAGATAGGTAATTTTCCATTAATTATTATATTTTCATTTAAAATTTTTCCATTTGGCAATATAATATATTTAATCAATTCTGGCTTAGTTGAAACTAGATAAGTTTCACTGCCATCAGAATATTCAATTAAAGGAGGATTACTCGCCGAATTTATAACATGATTATACACAAGCATTTCAGAGGAGAAATACCTATTAGTTATTACAATTACTGCTATTATAGATAAAATTATTATTTGAATAAATATTATACTACCAATAATTGTAGAAATTCCTCTATTAAATCTTTTGCTAGTTTTCATACAAATCTTGGAAATCAATAAAGTAAAAGAGAGAAAACAAAAACTAATCAACTTCTTTCTCTTTTAGAAGATCGTCTACTAGAGTAGTTAATTTATTATTAACAATTATTTGTTGTTTGTATGGTGGGTTTTGTAAATAGCTCGGTGCCCTTTGGTTAATCCTAGCCTCATAAGTTGGTACTAACTCATTCTGATAAAACACACCAATAGGAATCCTATCACCAAACTCCTGACTCCTCAACAAAGCCCTACTC
>JAPNVD010000023.1 GCA_026627305.1 Sulfolobaceae archaeon | reverse complement strand
GAGGGTTGTTGAGGCTCAGATGAGTAAGGATTCTGCTAGGGCTGCTATGTATGCTAATGAGATTGCTGAGATTAGGAAGATCACTAAGCAGTTGATAGCTACTCAGATTGCTCTTGAGCAGGTCTCACTAAGACTAGAGACCATAGGCGAACTAGGAGATGTATTTGCTAACTTAGGACCTGTAGTAGGCGTTATAAATGAATTGAAAGGCGTACTGAAGGGAGTAATGCCTGAGCTATCCATAGAGCTGTCTGATGTGGGTGATAGTTTACAAGAAGTACTAATGGAGGCAGGAGAATTCACAGGATCTCCATACGTAGGAGTACCTTCCTCGCCAGAGGCAAGGAAGATATTAGAAGAGGCATCAGCAATTGCGGAGCAGAAGATGAAAGAGGCATTCCCAGAGTTACCTACAACTGTTGGGAAATTATCCACTTCACAGACTCAACATTGATAAAAAGTTTCATAATTTTTTCATTCACCATTTTTATAAAATTTATAAGGTTTCTTTTATTTAACGTCTTTATATATGTCTGAATCTAATAACGATTTTGTTGTTACGCCTTGGGAAGTTAAAGGTAAAGTCGACTATGATAAGTTAATTATACAATTTGGTACTCAAAAGATAAACGAAGAGTTAAAACAGAGAATAAAATCAATTATTAATGACGAACTGCACGTAATGCTCCGTAGAAATGTTTTCTTTTCTCATAGGGATTTAGATCTAGTTTTGAATGATTATCAGTCAGGCAAAGGTTTCTTCTTATATACAGGTAGAGGACCATCCCTCGGAATGCATATAGGTCATCTGATACCCTTTATTTTTACTAAATGGCTACAAGAGAAGTTTAAGGTTAATGTTTATATAGAGATTACAGATGACGAAAAGTTTCTAAGAAATCAAGAATATACGTTAGAGCAGACACGACAGTGGTCATATGAGAATATTCTAGATATTATAGCCGTAGGTTTTGATCCTGATCGTACGTTCATATTCCAAGATACTGAGTATATAAGGAACATGTATCCGATTGTAATTAAAATAGCTAAGAAGCTGAATTTCTCAGAAGTTAAGGCTACTTTCGGTCTAGAATTATCCTCAAATATAGGTACAATATTTTTCCCAGCTCTTCAGATCGCACCTACAATGTTCGAAAAAAGACGTTGCCTAATTCCAGCAGCGATAGACCAAGATCCGTATTGGAGATTACAGAGAGATATAGCAGAGAGTTTAGGTTATTATAAGGCTGCCCAAATACATTCTAAATTCTTACCACCTCTTACAGGTCCTGAGGGTAAAATGAGCTCTTCAGATCCAAACTCTGCAATTTACCTAACTGACGACAAGAAAACAGTTGCATGGAAGATAATGAAGTATGCATTCTCCGGTGGTCAGCCTACGGTGGAATTGCATAGAAAGTACGGTGGGAATCCAGATGTAGATGTTGCTTTTCAATGGCTTTACTTCTATTTTGAACCTGATGACAAGAGGATAAAGGAGATTGAGGAGGAATACAGGTCAGGTAAATTGCTTACAGGAGAGCTAAAGCAAATATTGATTGACAAGTTAAATGAGTTTCTTGAGGTTCATAGACAGAAGAGAGAGGAAGCTAAGGAACTTGTACATGTGTTTAAGTATGATGGAAAGTTAGCTCAACAAATGTGGGAGAAGATTCATGAATAATAGTTCACTGCTGTGAAGAATTCGTTAATTTCTTATAGATGTTAAGTTTCTTGAGATGGTATACAACTAAATTCGTTGAAATGTTAAGATCTTTTGCTATCTTATATATTGTTTCACCTCTTAAGTATGCTTCTTTTATTTTTTCTATCTCGTCTTTATTCATTTTTCTCTTTCTTTTTCCTAAATTATGAGTTTTCAAAACCTTGAGCACTGTATTAATGTTTAGTTTGAGTTCTTTGCTTATCCTATTAGCGCTATATCCTTTATTCGCCAGTTCAACTATTTTATCTTCAACTTCCTTTGAAATCCTTAATCTTCTAATCATATTGTTCTCTTTTAGTATCTTCCTAACCCTTGCATACGGTATTTTTAGCTCATTTGCTATTTTTTTCATGCTCATGCCATTTAAATACATTATTTTGATTTTTTCAGCAATATCTTCGGTATTCACATCTAAACAATTATATTACCTGCTTATTAATTTTTATACTATTTGGCAAACCTAATATCTTAATAATCCTTTTGTGACAAATAATAATATAATTATGATAAAAGTTGGTACTTGTGGTTTTACAACAAAACATTTTAACTATTTCGATGTGTTAGAAGTTCAACAAACCTTTTATGATTTTGTAGGAGAAAAATCGTTAAAGAATTGGGGAAGCCTTGCAAGAGAGAAAAATGTTGAATTAACAATAAAGGCAAATCAGATAATAACACACCCTTTCAATGTTGCAACCTATAAGAGAATGAGACATAAAATAGGTAACCAAGAAAACTATGGCAATTTTAGGCTGACAAAAGAGGTGGAAGAAGCTTGGGAGATAACAGCAGAGGAAGCTAGAAAGTTAAATGCTAAAGTTATAGTCTTTCAATCTCCCTCGTCGTTCAAACCAACAGAGGAAAACATTCAGAACCTGTTTAATTTCTTCACCTCTATTCGTTCCAACGAATTTATACTAGCATGGGAGCCGAGAGGGGAAGAGTGGTATAGCCCAAAGGGAAAGGAGGTCATAAAGCGTTTAGTTGAAGAGCTTGGGATTATCCATGTTGTAGATCCTTTTAGACATGAAACTTTATCTGAGGGAATTGTATATTATAGACTTCATGGTATAGGAAAAGGTGAGGTGAATTATCGCTATAAATATACTGATCAAGACCTTAAAACTTTAGCATCAAAGGTAAATAAGGAGAACAACAAAATTACATATGTCTTATTCAATAACATTTACTCGTTTGAAGATGCTTTAAGATTTAAATCTCTTGTAAAATAAGGATATCTGTGGCTCTTGATCCGTACTGGTCCTTCGCTTATGGTATATTAATGGGACTATCGATAGCCGCACCACCTGGGCCAATAAATGCCATAATTGCGAATGAAGCCACTAAATCAGCTATAAAGGGTAGTAGTGTAGGTGCTGGTGCTATGACTGCTGACGCTATCTTTTTCACTATAACATATTTCTTTGGCAGATTTATACCAAGTAATATATTGCCATATTTTTATATCATTGGTGCAGGCTTATTGCTGTTTCTTGCCTATAGTGTAATAAAATCCAGTTTTCCATCTAGAAGTGTAAAGGGCAATTATATTGTAGGACTATCTATGGGTTTAGTAAATCCTTACCAAATAAGTTGGTGGATAACTGTAGGACTTTTTATGATGAAGGAGATCTCAGTATTTACAATGCCTGGCTTCTTTATTGGAATAGTAATTTGGATAACTACATTTCCACTTTCGGTTAACAAATTTTTGAATAAGCCGAACAATATCAAGTATATAAAGTTATTTTCAAGTGGTATACTTATACTATTTGCAGGTTTGATGATATATACGGTAATAAAAGGATTCTTATGATAGCATATTTGAAATTATATCTGATAAGTCTTTACAACTTTCTTCAGCTTTTTCTAAAAGCTTCTGTTTTAATTCAGCTTTTGCAACATAGTAGATGTATTTTGGTCTTCCTCCTTTACTTTGGGCAGTCTTTTGTTTTTCTATTAGTCCTGCATCAGCTAACTTTTTAAGAATTAAACTTGCCCTGCTTTTGCTTATGCCTAATTCACTAGCTATTGAATCCACATCTTTGCCAGCAGTGCTCTTTATTATTCTTAAGAACGCTTCTACATCCGAATCAGAAAGTCCATAAACAACACTTAGAAATCTTTTGAAAATTAAGCTTTTTTCGCCAATTTCAATACTCATTTTTAATTCACTTATCTTCTTTTTGTTATAATACTTTTTAAAGTTAATGATTAAGAAAAAACTGATAGTTAGTTATATGAATAAGTGTGGTATTACATTTATATGACCATGACAAGAGAAATTTTGAAAAACAAAATTATAGAACTATTGAAGAGAAAAGATATGACTTCTATAGAGTTAAGAAATGAGTTATTAAATGAAATTGGAAACCTAAACGCTGTTGAGTTCAGAGAGACATTAGCTGAGCTAGTAAAAGAAGGTATAGTGGAAAAATATCCTGTATATGAAAAGAAGAAATTCTATTTTAGGCTAAAGTCAAGCTAAGGGATCTTTTACGCCTTGTTTCCTTCAATAATTTTTACTACTTTATCGGCTATATTCATGAATTCCTTTGATGCGTCACTATCTGGATATTTTAAGAAAAATGGCTCTCCCGTATCATTAGCTTCAGCAATTCTAGGATCTAAAGGTACTTGACCGAGCAGTGGAACGCCCATTTCTTCAGCCATTTTCTTACCTTTACCTTCACCAAATATATAGTAAGGTTTGTTGTCCGCAGGGCATATGAAGTAACTCATATTTTCTACTACTCCTAAAATCGGCACATTAACTGTCTTTGCAAAGCTTATAGCCTTTTTTACTGCCAATGTCGAAACTTCCGATGGAATTGTTACAACTACAAATCCTGTAAGGTTAGGGATAAGTTGCGCTACTGATAAAGGCTCGTCGCCTGTACCTGGAGGCATATCAACTATTAGATAATCTAATTCTCCCCAGTTTACATCTCCTAAAAATTGTCTAATTGCACTATGCTTTATCGATCCTCTCCAAATTACGGGGGTTTCATCATTTGGGAGCAAGAAGTCTATTGAAACGACCTTAATTCCGAAAGGTCCTATTACAGGATTTATCCCTTCATTATCAGCAGTTAATACTTGGCCTCTTACACCCAACATTTTAGGTACAGAAGGACCGTGGAAATCAACATCCACTATACCTACAGACTTTCCCATTGATGCTATTGCCATGGCTAAGTTTGAAGATACAAATGATTTTCCAACACCGCCTTTCCCGCTAAGAATTGCCACCTTATATTTTATCTTTCTCATCCTTAACTGTATTTTAGTATCTATAGCCTGCACCTGTTGTTGAACTTTTCTTAAATCTCTCGGTTGCCTTTGTTGTTGAGATGAACCTCCTCTAGGTACTGATGAAATCCTAAAAGGATTTGAATTTTCACTGCTCATTGGTTTAACCAATTCTACTCTTCAGCAACCCTATTAATAATTTTATCTAAGAAAAAGATTAAATCTTGAATTTTTGGATCAGCTAACCAATTAGGGTTATTTTCACACTTCCAATCTAAAATCTCATTTACTACTTTATCAACAGTTTTGCCAGTCACATCTATCTGGCATATCTTTTCTTCTGGAAACGTTTCTAATGCTTCTGTCAATATTACGTCTAATGCTTCTGACATTACGTTTTCAGCAACTTTTATGTCGTTCCATCCTCTCATCTTTAATTCATCGTAGAGCAATAGAGGATTTTTTCTAAGGACTATTACTTTATCAGCTTTGGCGAGCAATGATGGATAAATCGTCTCGATCACTAGATCTTTGCCCTGTATATACTTATTTAATTCCTCTATGACCTTATCTTCATCTATGACAAAAGATTGCCTTATAGGGTCGTATTCAGTATATAACTTCCTTTCAATTATAAAAGAAGAGACATGCAGATAGTTTATTTTTAGTACTTCAGCTAACTTCTTTGCAACAGTAGTCTTTCCTACTCCAGGTGTTCCAGTTACTAAAATTATCAACTCGTGCTATATATTATTTAAACACTAAAATAGATTCAACTATGAACAGAACTATTGAAACAATAACGAACATTAGCTTTATTTTCAGCTCTCCAGCCCCTTTCAATATCTCATAAATCCCATAGGGAAACATCGCAACACCAACAATAAATAATGTAAGCTCTATGATATCAATTAAGCTACTAGTTATCATAATAATTTACTTTGGTCATGCTGTTTCCTTAAAAAGTGATATACTAATGGAGCCATTAGGGCACCACCAATAATACCACCTATATGGGCAAGATAGTTTACATCTGGTAGTAGATCGCTGAAAATGAATGTAAGCACTATAAACATTATACCATAGAAGTCAGTCCTATGATCTTCTAACATTTCTAATATGACATAAAAGGTCATAATCCCAAATATACCTCCAGAAGCCCCTGAGGATAGAGTCAATTGAGGAAAGAAATATAACGTGAGTATGTTGCCTATAATACCTGATACTAGAAATACTAAATATTCTAACCTACCTGCTTTGTTTCTGAAGAGTAAGTAAATAAAATACATTGCGACAATATTAAATAAATAGTCAGAAATGCTTCCTGTGACGAATATAGACGTTATTAGTTCATAATATAGTCCTCTAAATACTAAATAGTTGAATTGTTCAGTAACTAGAAGTAAAGTAGGATCAGTAAACCTAAACGTTATACCCACTAAAAATCCTATTGTAATCCAAATCATTAGCCAAAAAGTGGCATTTAACTTCATTATATCACTGCTAGTATTATTAGTGAGAACAGGAATAATATTATCCAATATACCTTATTCCATCTAAACACCTTCTCTCCATCAAGAGGATATATGGGTATTAGATTAAAGAACGCTACCCACGAGTTGAACTCCGCTGACAAAACTAGAAAGTAGGCTACTGGAGACGGTAGTGGGATTGTTCTAAACAGTATAAATGAGATCAGTCCTATAATTATGTTGGTTATTGGTCCGCTGGCAGCTGTTATACCTTCTACCCTACCGCCAAAGGCACATGATATTAAAGTATAGCCTGCAGTAAAGATTAAAAATGGTGGAAAGAATAACCCTGCTAACAGGTTAATTATGAACGTTATCATGAATCCCCTAAATGATAATGTGAACCTAGAGTAACATCCGCTATTTCTTGCAACTTGTCTATGGGCTAGTTCATGTGGTACTATAGCTATAGCGGCTGTTGCAATGGGTATTATGAAACCATAAAGAGGGCTTAGAGGTGCTTCAACTATGTAATGTACTGCTAATGAGATTATTGCTAGTAAAAACGCGAGAGACTCATTAAGGTTATTGAATTTCCATTCCCAATAATTAAGATCCATTATAGAGATATTGCGGACATGTTTTTTATATATTTATTCCTTCTACTCTCTCTTGCTCTGTAGATATATCTTTACAAGGGGCTGATGTGTATCCCATATTAATCTTAATCCTTTATTTCTCATTTCTACAACAGAATTTTTGACGTTTATTTCAATTTTGGCGTTATGAGATGTATTTCTCTTCAAATAATCTATTATAGAAAATATAAAAAATTGGTAAAGATAAGGCATTCTTATAATTAAACATTCTAGATCTCGAATAGGTAACATCTCCAACGCCTCTTCTAGTAAATCATCCTCAAATACCTCTAATGTGATATTGCCAGAAGCGTTCAGAATAATAGAATAAACGTGCTTGAAGGTTTGATTTGAATGAATGTTTACAACAAAGAATGTTGCAATATTTTCACAATCGTTATAAGAGAGCTTTTTACCAATAGTTCTCTCTATAAATATGCTCCTTCGTTTATTCTTTATTTTAGAATTTATAACACTTGCAAAAAACATGGTGTTAACTCCTATAAAGTCGAGTTCTTCTGACAAATCATTAGAGAGGGTAACAAGATTATCAAAAATATATTTAGAACTGGATAACGGAACTAGTTCGTTTATGTAAATATCATATACCATATTCTTATTACAATATTATCTTGTGGATGAGATCCTAATATACTTTGCATATGCTTCGGCGTTCAACAGTGAGTTATTATCCAATATCTTTTCTAAAAGTGTTTTATCTTCTTCAGTTGGATTTGAATTTTTAAGGAGTTCTCTTGCCTTTTCAAGTAACTGTAGAGCCTCTTCCAAATTTTTGGTCATAGGTTTTCTTATGTAATGATATAAAATAAGCGAATAGATAATTAAGCCAAGTATTACATAATTTTATTTTACTTTCAGTAACCTCCCTCCTTTAAATAGGCTAATGCGAGCTCCTTAACCTTTCTGATAACGCTTAAGGGATCTTCACCAAATATATAGGTATTTGCTTCGATACCTTTACCACCTAAATGGATAACCGCATCTACTCCTGGTTTAAATGCTTCTCCTACAGCTTTTGCGATTTCTTCATCATTGTTGTTATCAGAGGGTCCTACCATAGTGTATTTGAAATCTAACTTCTCTAACGCTTTTAGAACAACATCATTAAATTTTAGATTCATAACAGCCCTTACTTTTGGATCCTTATTCATTACGTAAAGTAACACTCTAGCTAAGTGTTTACTTGCACCCCAACTAGGTCTTGAAACTGGTGTTGGAATTCCTCTAACTACTGTGATTCTCCCAGGTATTGCTAAAATGTCGTTCTCATCTTTTGCACCCTTCTTTGCATAAGCTAAGTTGCTTAGCACTTCTGGTATGAGTTTAGATATTTCTTCAGTTTGAAGGAGGGAGAGAGCTATTTCCATAATTTTTTCTTCATCTTCTTTATACAACGCCTTGCATATATCACAGTCGAATGGAATTTCAGGATCTATAGACTTATGATATTTACAGAACTTTAGTTCACTCAGGTAATGCAGCCCTTTAATCGTTATAAAGCTCATGCTCTCTTTTATATCTCCTTTTTCTAGGATATCGTTTAATTGAGAAATTAACTCGTTAATTTCCTCTCTAGTCAAGCCCAACTTCTCTAGCCTAGATAAGTAGACTTCTTCTTCCTCTTTTAGATACTGTTTAACTGCTGGTTGGGAGACTCCTATTAAATTTGCAATCTTAGTTTGAGTCATGCCACTATCTCTAAGCTTTTTAGCCTCCAATCCTCTAATATTTGGTATTAGGATATCTGTGACTAAAGATAATGGTGATTTTATCACAGTTATTAGATTATCTAGAGAGAATTTTAAACTCCCTGCTTTAAGAGTAGTAGCAATAGATGGTAGCTTTCATCAAGTTTTCCTCCCAGGAGGAAAAATAAGTTATATAGTTGTAGCTTCAGTTAGGGCAACGATTAACGGTGAAAAGTTCAGTGTAGATGCTATCGATGTAAAAGACGAAATTTGTGAGTGCGAAAGCCCCGAAGAGGAGATGAGGAGATTAGAGTATGATGTAGCTAATACGTATGAGTATGATTTAATATTAATGGATAGGCTGTTCAGCATGGATAGAGAAAAGGGGTTAAAGATCCCTAAAAATTCTATAGGTATCGTTAAGGATTTCGACATTTTGTTAAGGAATGAACTAGATAAGATCCAAGAAGCTCCTTGGATTGCTGTAAAGGACGAGAAGATTGGCTATTTTAAACTTCTTGACCAAGGCTATGTGTTTTTAATAAATAAAGAGGTACAGATGAGTTGGGATGATATTTTAAAAGTACTTGTAATTTTAGGTTATGAACCAATCCCAGAAGCTTTAGGTTATAATTACTTGCTTTACCTTGCAGATAAGGCAGCGAAATACTATAGAGATATAGCTTCTTTAACTCTCGACACTATAAGGTCGCAAAACTTCATAAGGTATAGGGATTTCAGAAGCTTTGTGGAGAGAATAAGAAGGAACAAATAAATCTTTTACATTAGCTAGAGTAATTTTAACTAAAAGTGAGTAAACATGAAAGAGTTATTTGAGAATTACATCGGAAAGCTCAGGGAAGTAAAGGTTGTGACTAGGCAAAGCTCTGACGGGAGATCAACTATTAGCTTCAGAAGCTTTATAGTTGAGTTTCCCTTTATGAAGAGTTTCAATATTAATATTGGGAAACTGATGGCTGCTAGAACATTAGAGGAGAACACTTACTTGATATTAGAGATAGCGGATTATGTTCCAATGCACTATGGAATGGTAAATCTTAGCAGTGCTATACCATTGGAGATAAGGCAAGAAATAATGAAAAGGGTGGAGGAGAGTTGGACTGATGAAAGCTCAAAGGAAATATGGATAGACGTTTATGCTATACCCATAGATTACCTGATGGTTGTAAGAAATGGCACTATAGAGTTTAAAAAAGGTTATTTACCACCATTACCTGGTACCTCAGTTTATTTATTGAATAAAGAAACTTATCAACAGTTTGTGTGCTACAAGAATGGTGTTAGTTTAGGTAAGGTAATAGGAGAAGACTTGAATTTGACTATTGATCTAGAAAAGGCGATAAAATACCATATAGGAATCTTTGCGTTCACGGGCTCTGGAAAATCCAACTTAATATCCACAATAGTTAGAAAAGCGTTGGCTAAGTTTCCGGATCTTAAAGTTGTAATATTTGACGTTTCAATGGAGTATAGTGTTTTACTTTTAGACCAGTTAGTAAAGCTGAACTCCAGGATTGCTAGCATAGAGAAGATTCCATTGAATCCGCAAGACTCGGGAAGGAAGTTTATAAGAACCCATGTCATTCCAGACGATATCCAAGATCTTAAAGATAAGATTAAGAGCTTCGCGGAAATTCTCTTTAATCAGAAGAAGATAGTTCAGTTATATGTCCCACCCCAGGGGATGACTTATTTAACTTATGGCTACCTCCTTGAAATGATAAGAGAACAGATTGAGGATAAATACGTATCAGTTTCGCAGAAGCCATTATATATGATGCTCTTACAATCGATCGATAAACTAATGAAGGAAAAGAAGTTAACCAACGATGATATAGTTGATGAAACAGTTATGCCTATATTCGATGAAGTAGAGAATACAGCTCGCTTAACTCACGTAAAAGAGAACTCAGCCATACTGACTTTCATACAAGGCGTTAGGTCTTACTTGTCTATGGGCATCAATGAGAGTGAGGAGTATGATGTAGAGAAGTTAGCCATCGAGGTCTTGGATAGCTCACCTGAATCACCAAGGCTTTTCGTTATAGAGGTTCCCTCATTAGATGAAGCTAGACTACTAGTATCTTCGACAATAGAGATGATATTTAACAGGAGGAAGAGGTTTTACTCTAGTAATCCAAAGGTACTGTTTATCTTAGATGAAGCCCAGGAATTCATTCCTTACGATGCTAAACAAAAAGATAATAGCGAACTATCTAGCAATGCCGTTGAGAAATTGTTAAGGCATGGTAGGAAATATTATTTGCACGGACTCATAAGCACTCAGAGGTTAGCGTATTTAAATACAAATGTCCTTCAACAGTTACATACATACTTCATCAGTACTCTTCCCAGACCTTATGATAGGCAACTGATTGCTGAAACCTTTGGGATAAACGATAGCCTAATAGATAAAATTTTAGATTTAGAAGCAGGTCAATGGCTCTTGGTAAGTTTTAAGAGCGCCTTACCTCATGATGTACCTGTATTCTTTAAAGCGGAAAACGCGTTAGATGAGGTAAAGAGATTCTTAATAAGTTAAAAATCCAGTTTTATTTGTGGATGCAAGAGAGTATATGGCACAGAAGCTAAAAAATAAGGATTTAATTAGTGCATTATACAAAGTGGATAGAAGGGACTTTTTGCCTGATAAACTAAAGGATTACGCTTATAAGCTAGAATTTGTGGACTCGCCCTTAAAGGTTACAGATAGTGGAATAACGACTACTGCCCTTTCCTTAGGTCTAACGATGTTAGATCTACTAGAACTAAAACGTGGAGATAAGGTTTTGGAAATAGGTACCGGAACAGGCTATTATACCGCTTTAATAGCTGAGATAGTCGGAGATAGTAACGTTGTAAGCATAGAGATAGACGACGAAATTTTTGAGTTCGCTAAAAACAGGTTGTTAAATCGCTACAAAAATATGAAACTGATAAAAGGAGATGGAAGCATTGGCTATAAGCCTGAACAGCCTTATGATAAAGCAATTGCCTGGGCTGCCTTCCCTACTATACCCTGTATGGTTTATGATCAACTAAAAGAAGGAGGGATTTTAGTAGTACCCATTGAAGATCATAGGGGCAAACAGGGATTATATAAAATAGTTAAGACATCTCAAGGAGCCTCGATTACAAGACTATTCGAAGTTATCTTCATGAGAGCAAGGGGTCTTTGTGGTTTCTTAGATCAGGACTCAAGACCTCAGTCATTTATCCTTTAAGCCCGATTCATCATTAAAATACCTCTGTTTAGAAAATATATTTTGTGAGAATAAAAACTCTTACGTTAAAGCTCGATAGTGATATCTTACCCCATTCAAAGAATGAGGTAGACGATTACGATATTATTTCAGAATATCTTTTACAGGTCTTTGAGGATAATGTCGATTACGCTGAAGATATCGACATTAATGAACCCTCATTGATATTCGCATCCATACTTTCAAGTAGAATGATAGAAGGGATTCCTGAAAGCGTTGTTAGCTATAAGCTGGGTAAATGGGGAAGTAAGTTATATTCAGGAGATGTAGCTGGAAACATAGCTGAGATCATAACCTATGCATTATTGCATCAGAGATATAGTATACCTTTTGATAAGATAATCCCACTGAGGCCTGTAAAATATTTAGGAATAATAACTGATGGAATTGTTGATATTTCAATAAGCAAAAGGCTTCAAGAAGAACTAGATACAAACAAGGGATTATTATTTATAAATACAAGGTCATCAATGATATATAACCATTCGGCAATGTTACGTAGGATTTCAACTAGTTTAAAGAATTTAGAAGTAGCAAGATATCAGGATAATTATGGTCTATTATCGCTAGTACTTAGGTACTCGGGAGAAATCTATGATTACCTCGTATTTGTTAAACCATGAGGTGAGGTGAAAAATAATGGCATGTATAGATAATATTACAAAATCCTTGTTTCTAGGTTGGATAATGGATATAAGGGAGGCTAAAAAGATCGGGGAAGAATGCTATAACGAGCTTAAAGATGCTAGGGCATTAAAGAGAAAAATTTACGATATCAGGAGAAACATCGAATACGATTATCTGCTTGCGGAGGAGTTGAGAAATGCTGGAATCATGTCTACCGATATCGTAAGCGTTGCGCTGATGGAATTTTCAAAAAGGATACTAAATAATGCAGAGCTTGTAAAAGACGAATTTAAAGAAAAAGAAGGATTAAAATATACGGTTATTGATGTGGGATATAAAAAGATAATTAGGGGATATTGTGAGAATTGTAAAGATTTAGGAGACGGTATAGTTACGTTATCTTCTGTTAATGGTGTGTTAATATTTAGCGGTAAGTTAATATATGCTGAAGTATTCAGTGGTTCTATTAATAAGGCTATTGATGAAATCTTAAAAAATATTATGAGAAAACTTTAAACATAAGATCATAAGTAAGTAAGATGGAAAAAGGGCCGCGGTAGTCTAGCCCGGTCAGGTAGCCTGCGCTGAGAGGATACGGGCCTCTCGAGCCCGTGACCCGGGTTCAAATCCCGGCCGCGGCATTTTAGAGATTATTTCAGTGTTTTATACGTATTTTTAGTCTTCTCTAGATAATTAACATACGAATTACTCTCAGCTTTCTAATATCTAATTCACTATAATCTTGTAAGCGCACTAAAGTATCTCATACATAATAACGATTTAGGGTGTAGAGAAGGAGAGCATAGATGTCAAATATGTTATATATTCACATCTCTACTTGTAAATTAAATAAACAACCACATAAGCGTTGTGAGGAATTAATCCTTACTAAACTAATTGATTTGTGTTTGCAAATAAGTGAATTTTTAGTCATTAACAGAATTCTTTTTATAACGCAATATCTGTTGTTATAGTACTACTATGCCCTTCAATATTTAAAGTCGAGAAAATTGGCACTATGATGAATACTGTGTTAATATGTAATCATAGTATTTGTATAGGAAAATAAATTAATTAAAAATAAAAATATTTTCATTTAAATGCTTTCTTTGTTTCTATCTCATCTATGGTGATTTGCTTACTAGTTTCGAAACCAAATATAAACCATAAAATTGCAGCTACTAAACCTACAGACCAGACTCCTAAGTTGAACAGAATATATTGTGATAATCCAAAGTTAATTGTTGCGAAAATCGTTACTATATAGAGCCCTATGGAGACTACTCTAGCTATAGCAGTATATGTTCCTCTCCTTATCGTTGACCACAGTTCAGCCTTAAATGTGTCCTCTGTTAAATATTGCACTGAAGTAAACGCATTTATACCTACCAATAGTGCCCAGAATATTGCTATATCTTTACTCCAAGCTGGAATTAAGAAGTACGTCAACAAAGTTAGTACTACTATTCCTAGGTTTGACCATAACAATAGATGTTTTCTACTAAGCGAATCTGCTAAGAAGGATATGAAGAGACCTACTACGAATTCCGTAATATCTGCTACAAATATTATGGTTCCAGTTATTGAGGAAAAGAAATAAGGACCTAAAACGAATGTTATTAATCCAAAACCTGCAGCGTTAGCAAAAGCTATTGCTGTAGTAACGAAAAGCTTAAATGCTGTATCTTTATCTAGTGCCTGTTTCACTACTCTGCCACCCTCACCTTGCTCAACAGCCTGTTTAGCTCTTAACCATCTTACAGACTCAGGTATCTCTAATCTAGTTATAATCAGTCCTATTGCAGCTACGATAATGACCAATCCTAATACTAATCTTTGAAAGAATACTGAAGAGAACTGAGTTAGTAATTCTAAGCCCCCTAAAACAGCTCCACCTAAATTTATGAAATTTATTTCTAGAAACATTATTCTGCTCCTGTACTTCTGTGGCATAATTTCATGCGTAGCTGCCATTATAGTGTTCATTTCACCACCTGCACTAAATAACATAAGTGCAGTGAATATTAGGACTAAAGTATAATTAAATGCAAAAATTAAGCCTATTCCACCTATCACATATAACGTTAACGTTAACCATAGTGTAGGCTTTCTACCAATCCTGTCAGCTAATGGACCTGCAAATGCGATTCCAATTATTAGCCATAATGGCGCCCATGCTAAGAGTAAACTTGTTAAAATCTTTGGTATTTGGTACCATCCCGTTGCTATGGACTCTAATCCAAATATGAAAGATTCTAAAAACATTCCTATAGAGAATGAAATAAAAGCCATTTTTATGCCTTTAGTCCAACCCTCTTCTCCTGGTTTCCAACTCATAATTTCCCATATTCTTTTTCTAGAGCTCGCATATAAAAGATTTTTTATTGACTATGTAAATATTTATAAGTTTTTAGTTTCTTTCTTTTATTTGAATAAGTAAATATAAAATCTATAGTCGACTATATAGTTTATCGCAGTATATATATAATATGTTGGTAATCTATAAAAATTCAGTTCCTTAAATAAGAGTAGAGCTGTAATGGAAAGCCCCTTTAAGTCGATAGATTCACTAAAGTTATCTATGAAACACATTAAGATCTGGTATACTGCAGGAATGGGATTCTTTACTGACGCATACGATCTATTTGTAATAGGTATAATCATAAATATGATAATTAACGCATATAAATATGCAGGCATAACTATACCTGGGTTTACAGAATATTTAGTAGGTAAAGATGCTGTTTTTTGGACAGGCCTTCTAGCATCTTCTGCATTGTGGTCTGCAATTGTTGGGCAGTTAGTCTTTGGAGCTATTGGCGACCTGATGGGAAGAAAGAAGGTATATGGTATTGAAGCATCTATACTATCTTTAGGTGCTTTATTAAGTGCTTTTTCACCTAATCTAATATGGCTAATAATTTTCAGGACTATTATGGGGGTAGGAATAGGTGGTGACTATCCCATATCATCTACTATAATGAGTGAATATGCGAATGTAAAAGATAGAGGTAAACTAGTTTCTTTGGTCTTCGCAAATCAAGGTTTAGGATCTATAGCTGCAGTCGTTGCTGGAATTCTGGCGAGTCTAATGCTTCCTCCTTGGATAGCATGGAGAGTAATTGCAGGGCTTGGAGCAATACCTGCGTTAACTGTTATTTACTTGAGGAGAAAGGTTCCAGAGACTCCTAGGTACTCCTTATTAATAAAAGGCGATATTGATAATGCGGTTAGCGCTGCTCGATTTTTAGGTACTAAGCTAGATATGACTAAGCCAGTAAAATCTGCAAAGATGGGTATAAAAGAGTTCTTATCTAACTATTGGGCTCTGCTTGTAGGGACAACAATTCCTTGGTTTATATTAGATATTGCGTTCTATGGTACAGGAATTTATTCAGGTCCTATAGTTACTTCTATATTTGGATCGCCTTTCGTCTCAACATCACTTACGTTATCGCAGTTCGAAGCTGATATGGCCAGATACACATTTTTAGCGGGTATACCATATCTAGTTGGATTTCCTGGATATTTCACTGCTGTAGCCTTAGCGGATAAGATGGGGAGAAAACTAATGCAGGTACAGGGATTTACAATGATGGCTATAATATATTTCATTGTAAGCTTAGTGATAACTCAAGTTGGTAAATCTATTATCCTATTGACGGCACCGTCATTAGGATTAGGAATATATGTGTTATCGTTCTTCTTTATCAATTTCGGTCCTAATACTACCACCTTTGTAATTCCTGCAGAAGTATATCCGACAAGGTATAGAACTACGGGTCATGGTATATCAGCAGCTGCAGGTAAATTAGGTGCTGCAATAACTACATATCTATTTCCGACTTTAACACTAACTATAGGCTACAAAGGTATACTTGAAATGTTAGCTATAGTAAGCATAATAGGAGCTGTAATTACATACCTCTTTGTAAAAGAGCCTAAGGGTTTACCTTTAGAAGAGGTTTCCGGTGAAAAAATTATTACCGTAGACGTTACTCAGAAAAGCTAATAAATAATAATTTTTGTTAATTTAAAATATTTTAAAATAAAATTTTTAATTTAATCTCAAATTTTATCTTCTTATATCTATAAAGAGATATGTAGTTAATATAATCTGTACTATATCAACTATGAACGCATATAGTGCAGGTCCTGATGTAACGGGTAAGGGTCTACCAACAAGCGGTGCTGGAAGTATCCTTGTGAGGCCTAGTAGTAAGTAGTTAATCCACCAATATACTAGTTCTAAGATATAGATGAATTGAAATGGCGCTAATCTAAAGGTTAAGATTAATAAGATCCCCGCAATGATTGCTAATATTGAGTCAGCTAGGAAAAATGTCCTGAATGGAGCTGGCACAAAAGGATTTGTTGTAAGTTGTAAATGGATATAAGCCCAAATGAAGGCGACTATTCCTGCAATTATTCCTATACTTAATGAAGTAGTCTTTATTTTAGGCATATTAAGAAATTGTTTAATATTATTTATATTCTTTCTTTTCTAATGCGTTTAATCTATATATATTACGAAAATATTTATAAGCTAATAAAAATAGGTTTGATTATGAGCAAAAAAGAGAAGAAAGGATTAAGTATTGCCGATATTGCTATTCTTGCTGTCTCTATTGTTATTTTATTGGTTGGCGGAATATCTTTCGGGATGGCAATGATTCCTCATTCTACATCATCTCATCCAGCTACAACAGTTCAATCTACTTCATCTACTACAACATCAACTACTACATCAACAAGTACGTCAACGTCAACTTCTACTACAACCTCATCCTCTTCGGAAGTCTGGGGAGGCTAAAAGTGCGCATAGATAAAGAAAGTCTAGTGGTTTTTTCTTATACTTTCTCTTCTATAGGAACACTTGGTGTTACTTACTCTTTTTCGCAAGGTAATATAATTGAATCATTGTTATCAATTCTGATTTTCACACCTCTTGTTTATGTCCTTTATAAGATGATGTCTATTCAACCTTCTGAAGGTGGGCTTTACGATCAGGTTAAATTTCTCTTTCCAAAACTGTCTACGTTATTCGTGTTTTTCTGGGTTTTTTCATATTTCTTATATCTAACGTATACAATATACTTTATCACCTATTACATTTTACCGCTGTCTCATCTAGTACTTATCTTATTATCTTCCTTTTTGATAGCTGTTATTGCAATAATAGCATATCTTGATTTTGAGCTGTACTTTCTTATTCCTGTAGCCATATTGCAATTCCTAGTTCTGATTCCTTTACCTAATCTTTGGATAGTGAAGCCTTTAACATTTGGTGTAAATTATGATACAGTTCTCTCAAATTCGTTATTACCAGTATGCATAACATTAGTGCCCTTTTTAGGCAATAAAATAGGCAGAAATTTACGACTTTTCTTTCCCACATATGTGATTGCTTCTGCTTTTATTATAGCAGACTCTATATTTAAACCGTTGATGATAACTTATTACTTAACTTCATTTACATCGTTTGGTCTAATTTTGGCTGAATTTTTTGCTGTTAAGAATATAATGATTAAGAGATTTAACGTTAAGAAAAGCTTAATAGTGATCGTATTTATAGTGCTAGCACTCATAGGACTGATAAATCCAGCTTTATATTATACTTACCTAATTGCAGTGTCATTACCTGCACTGTATGTGTCGTTAATTATTTTCTTTTTATCTGTACTTTTATATTTTTCATTATCGAGAAAAAATGATGTAATAATGATAATATTTTCGCTCATATCTATAGGTCTGGTTAGTTATGGACTGTATTCCTCAATTCTTTTACAGTACGTTATAATACAGATACCTGTTCTTTTTGCTATTAGTATTTCAGCTTCATTCCATACTTTTCGATCTATAAGAAAGTCAAAATCTCGATAAGAGGTATATTAACAGTAAAGAGTTCCTTTTTATAGATAACGCTGATACTAGCATTTGTTGAGATTATATTTTATCGTTCTCAACGTTAAATTTTAGGGATTATTGTTCTTATATTGTCCTGCGAGGGAGTCCTACTTTTTGGTTAGATTAATTTTGAGATTGTAAGCTTTTAGTAGATAGGTATGGGTTGATTAAAGCTATAAAATATGTATTTTTCTTCTTAGACATCGATACATATCACTATCCTTAGTAATAATATAAAATTTAATTTAGAAGAAATAGATTCTAGGAAATACTATTATAGAAAAGTATTTATAGATTGTTTACATAATAACATTAGTCATGAAAAGCCTAAAAGGTACAAAAACCGAGCAAAACTTGAAGAATGGATTTATAGGTGAATCGATGGCGAACAGAAGGTATCTATACTATGCGAGGCGAGCTGACGAAGAAGGCTATCCTGAAATAGCTGCTGTTATTAGAAGCATAGCTGAGGGAGAAACTGCTCATGCATTTGGTCACCTGGATTTCATAAGGCAAGGTAATTCTGTTGATCCAGCTACTGGCAAGCCTATAGGAACTCTAGAGGAGATGATACAGTCTGCTATAGCAGGAGAGACATACGAGTGGACTCAAATGTATCCAGGTTTTGCAAAAGATGCTAGGGAAGAAGGATTTCCTGAAATAGCTGAATGGTTTGAGACTCTAGCTAAGGCAGAAAAAAGCCATGCAGCGAAGTTTGAGGAATTACTGAAACTACTTCAGCAGCAGAAGTGAAGAATAAAATGATTGTATTAAATCCAAGTAATCCTAATTTTTTAAATTCTGAAGAATTACTTAAGGAATTTAAAAGGCAAGCTAGTGTTTGTCACGGCTGTAGACTTTGCTTTAATTACTGTGATGTTTTCCCTTCAATGTTTAAGTTAACTGATAGTAAAGGTGTTAAAGCCCTAACACTCGACGATCTCTATAACCTTGCTGAGTATTGTTTCCATTGTAATATGTGTTACGTTAATTGCCCATATGTGGCACCACATGAGTTTAACATGGATTTTCCAAGAGTTATGGAATGGGCATTGGGACAGTATAAGAGCAAAAAAGGTCTAACAGTACAAGAAACACTCTCAGAGAGGACTGATTCATTAGCTAAGCTCAAGAAAGCAGGTACATTAGCTACCAAACTTTATAGCTTAACCAAACCCTTATTAGGAATAAATGGACCTGCACCTGATCTTGTGCCGTTAAGTTTTCATAATGAGGCGAAGAAAAAGATAAAAGATACAAAGAACCCTAAAGCCAAGGTTGTCCTATTTCATACCTGTCTTGTTGAGAATTTTAATCCTGAAATAGGGCTTGATCTAATAGACGTTTATCAGCATTTAGGAATAGAGGTTAAGTTAGAAGAGAACTTTAGGTGCTGCGGTGCTCCAATGTTAGATGTTGGTGATTTTAAGAAACTTAAAGAGAATGCTGAACATAATCTTAGACTCCTAGAGAAGTACGTGAAGGAAGGTTATGATATAGTATCTCCAATACCCACGTGCACATTGATGTTAACAAAAGAATATAAGTTACTTTTAGAGAAGGAAGATATTCCAAAGGTCTACGATTCTCTTGAATATTTAAATAAGCTTAAGAGAGAAGGTAAAATTGAATTAAATACTAAACTTGAGAAAACCGTGAAATATCATCCTCCTTGTCATTTAAAGTATCTAGGAGTAGGGTATAATGGTGTGCAATTAATGAGATCAATTGGCTGTAAGGTAAACATTGTGAATAAAGGATGTTCCGGTATAGATGGGGGTTGGGGGTTGCGTCACTATGACGTCGCTAAAAGGGTGGGTGAAAAGATGATGGATGAGTTTAAACAAGGCAAAGAAGATTATTTTGTTACAGAATGTCCGCTTGCAGGAATACAAATAAAAGTTGCAAGTGGTAGACAAGCTTTGCATCCAATTCAGGTTTTAAAGGAGGGATTAGGTTTATGATAACTGTAAGAGATGTGATTCCTTTTGTTGAATACGAAAAAATAAGAATGGAGAGGATAAGGGAAATTAGTAAATACAAGGAGAGAAGAAGGTTCGAGCTAGGTAAAAGACTGACACTAATCTTTGAAAACAGGATCACGGTTCTTCACCAGATACAAGAAATGGTTTACTTAGATAGACTAATAGATGAAAAGGAAATTCAGAGAGTTATAGATGTTTATTCAACTATGTTACCCTGTAATGGAAAGATCAAGGCTACACTATTTATAAATGCATGGAATGAGGACGATTTACGTCAAGTATTTAAGGAGTTGCCTAAAATCTACAATGCCGTCTACCTTAAAGTAGGTGATAAACTAATTAATGGAATTCCAGAGGCAGGAAGAGAACAAGGGGAAGAATTCTCTACTGTTCAGTATTTAACTTTTGATTTACAAGGCGAGAAAAGTACAGATATTGAGATAATTGTGGATCATCCTAACTATAAATATAGGGTAAAGGTTCCACAGGATTTAGCTAAAGAATTAATTGACGAAGCTTATAGTGAATGTTAGGCTTTTTAATAAAAACAAAAATAAAAGTCTTGTTTCTTTATTTAATATAAGTTAATTATAATATTTTATTTAAGCAGTCTACACTTATGATAGACCTGACACTGGAAGGATTTGATGTTCTATCAGATCTATGGGGAAAGGTAAGTGGGTTAAAAATATTTATGGCAGGTAATCAATGGTTTGTACTACCTGAACTAATAGAGTATTTAAATTCTAAAGGTTTTGATGTGTTCATTGAAAGCTTACCTCCAGGTGCAGTTATGAGACATGCATTAGGCGAGCCCATAAAGATTGGCAACCTAATAATAGATTATAAACCTGACATAGTATCTTTACCTCCTTCTATGTTGAACGAGATAAAATACCGCGATTACTTTGAATATGTGGCAAACGATCTGGTTATAGCGTATAATCATGGCAATTATAACGATTGGTGTGATCTCAAGGGAAAGCAGGTCGCAATACCAAATCCTGAAACTGAAGGTATAGGTCAACTATTTAAGGAACTCTATGAGAAAGAGTGCGGAAACTACGAGGAATTCATAAATTCTGGGAAGGTTTATTTAACTAAAATTCATCATAGGGAGATACCAAAGCTTTTAAATGAAAGAAAGATTGAAGCTGGAGTGGTATGGAAGACTGAAGCCATATATTGGAAGTTCAATTACTTTGAGCCTAAAGTTAATAGTGTCGGGAAGCTGGCATTCGCACTAATTAGTGGCGACGAAAGGTCTAAGAGAGTTTTTGAGCTGTTGAAATCTGAAGAAGTAAGAAAAATTTATGAAAAATATGGATTTAGATGGTTACTATGAAGGTTGTTGTTCAAATTTCAGAAAGAGAGAAGGTTCAACAGTCTATAAGATCAGTAATCAATCTAGTTAATGAGTTGAAAGATGAGCTAGAAGAAGTTGAAGTTGTTTTTCATCAATCTGCTATATTTGCTACTACAGATAGGGAACTTTTAAAGCCTCTTTATAGAGATAAAATAAAAGTGGTGGCGTGTAAAAACTCGCTAATCGCACAAAACATAAAAGAAGAGGCCTTAGCAGAAGGAATAAAAATTGTAAACTCTGGTGTTGCAGAAATTGTAAGGAAACAAAAAGAGGGATGGATTTATTTAAGGCTTTAAGGTTTTGTCTGATCCCTTACCGTATCATATAAACATGGCATCATGGCTTTGAGTAACTCTATTAGTATTCCTAATGCTATCTTAGTCTCTTTATCTGAGAGTAGTTTAGTTATTGAGAATTCAGGAGGTTTATTAGGATCTATCATTGCCTGCTTGATAGCCTTATCGAGGCATGTCATTCCTCCATACGTTAACGCATTTAATGCTGTAATATTTATGTTATCCATTGTGCTTAATAACGTGAAAATAGGCGTTAAAGACTTATACATAGTAGGGTCAGTGAGCAAATCTGGCAGTTTTTTAACTATATAGAGTATAGGTTGAAGTGTCTTATAGTAGTCTTCTAGCATCTGCTTTAACTCTTCTACTTCTTTAACTAACTTTTCCCATTCCTCTTTTGGAACGGTTACAGTTTCAGTCATTCAGACCACCCAGGTACATAACCTAATAACCATGAGAAGTATTGTTTTTCAAAATACTCTTTAAATATTGTTATTGTACTACTCGGAGGTAGTATTACACAATCCGGTAAAGGTGCTGTTTTTAATATCTGCGGTGTAAAGTCACAAGCACCTGTCATTCCAATTCCACCTGCATCAAATGCACATGTAGCATAAACTCTGAAGTCGCTTGATTTATATGTTCCTTTTATATCACTCGAGATAGCATTAACGACGTATTTTACATAAGAGTGTGCTATTACTCCAGCCATTCCTATACCTAAGTGGGGAGCAACTACATCTCCTATCGCATAAACATCATCATATTTAACTGTCCTCATTGTTGGTGGGTTCACAGCAGCCCATCCTTTTTGATCCGCTATATCAGACTCTGCTACAGGCTTAGGTGGTAAATGTGGAGGTACTGTAATAAGGACGTCATAAGGAACCTTTTCTCCAGTAGTTGTATAAAGGATCTTATTCTGTGTGTCAACATAATCTATAGCAACATCCTTATTAAGACCCATCCAGTTTACGTTTCTTTGCTGCATCATTCTTTCCATTGCTTTAGCCGCTAGAGGACCATAGTTTTCAAACGGTCTCTTATATGGATGAACCATGGTGATTTCAATATCTTTTCTTATTCCTAGCCCAGAATAATGATAATCAATTAAGAACGCAGCCTCCCATGGCGCGGGAGGGCATCTGTAAACCTTATCATAAGCTGCTATTACCACCTTACCCTTTCTTAAACTCTTTAACGCCTCTCTAGCCTTTAGGGCTAAATCCAGTTCCCAAGCACTTGGAAAAGGACCTCCCTTAATCATCTCAGGGTGTGTTTCAGCTCCTAATGCAATAATTAGATAATCGTAGTTTAATTTACCTGCAGTAGTTTCAACAGTTCTATTTGCAGCATCTATTTTGGTAACTTCTGCATTAATGTACTTTATTCCTCTATTTTCTAGATATTCTAAAGGTGCGGTCATCTGCTCTGGCTCTCTATAACCTATCATTACGTATAAGTATGAGGGTCTGTACTCTGTCCTTTGTTTTTTATCAACTACAGTTATGTTTACCTCCCCCTTAAGAGCCTCCCTAAGTTCATTGGCAACCGCTAGTCCTCCAAATCCTCCTCCCAAAATTAGGATGTTCTTCATATATACCAATATTATATGTTACAGCCCTTCTTTTATTTTCTTTTTTAAATAGGGAGCATAAGAGTTATATTAACGCTGTTAACAAAAAATATTATATATTAAAAATATTTAATTTTATAATTAGTATATTTGATTATAAAAATTTATATATTTCATAATATTTGCATACGAAAAAACACTTATGTACATAAAGTTAAGTAAAATAGTTACTTCACTAAAAAGTGAGGGGGCTGCATCTTTATGTCTAAGCTAATTTTAAAATTTTGATAACTTTTTACACAACGAGAAAATGGCAAAGTTTGCGAGGGAAAGTTCGGGTCTAGTTAGAAGCTTGAGTACTCTAGATGTATTTAACATAAATTTTTCTTTTATGGGACCAGCTGCTGGAATACTCTACCCTTTAGCTATAGCCTTTGCTTTGCAAGGTTCTAACTGGATTTTAGCAGCTATCTTAGGAGGTTTAATGACATTACCCATCTCCTTCATGTACTTTTACCTATCTAAAGAGATACCATTAACTGGTGGAGATTATATTTATATATCAAGATTTTTGGGTCCTAGATGGGGATTTGTAGAAGCCTTTGGTAACTTAGCATTCTTCATACTAGGCATACCAATCCTCGCAATGTTTGAAGTTACCTTAGTTATAGTCCCAGTCCTTCAGATAATCGGTTATGAGTACAATTTACCTTATTTAACAAGTCTAGCGAATTCTCTTGGAACTCCACTAAACCTTTTCGCTTTAACAGTCGTGCTCATTATAATCGCTGTGCTCATAAATTTATTGACGGTAAAGAATATGGCTAGGATAATAAATATACTAACCTTTTTGCAACTCATAGGCACTATAGCAATTATTATCTCACTCATTATGGTGAGTCATGCAGAATATTTGTCTTATCTATCTTCTATTAAAGCTGTTAATGTTACAGCAATTAGTGGTAGCAAAATTATTGGCTTAAACCCGTTATCTACATTAGTTCTCACTGGATTAATTATAACAAGCGTATATCTCTATAGCTCTGCAAGCATTTGGGTCAATGGAGAGATAAAGAAATCAAAGAATGCGTTTATCTTCGGCATATTAGGTTCATTTAGCGTTGCAGTACTCTTCACGGTGCTATTAGTATCTGTAATAGTGAGGACAATAGGGGCTAATGTCTTTACATATGTTGAGATAAATGGATGGAATCTACCTTTTGCACCCTCGTCTATGCTTTCATTCGCTATAATACCATCTCTGAAAAATCCCTTCCTATTTTTTACAATTATTGCAGGTGCGTTGACATGGGATATCTTGTACCTTATAATTAACGTGACAATACCTTCAAGGGTGCTATTTGCCATGAGCTTTGATAGGGCTATGCCAACTAGCTTTTCCACAGTGAGAAGAGGAGTTCCTTATATTGCTATACTTACAATTGGTGCATTAGCAATACTTTTCGATTATTTGGAGATCGTAGTTGGATTAACTATTAGCGAAATAGTTGATTTAATAATTTATGTAGTTTATCAATACATGTTAACTACCATAGCCGCTATTAGAATAGGTAAAAAATATGGTGAGCCTGAGCTTTTGATTTCATCGGTACTCTCTTTTGCTAGTTTAGCTATAACTGTCGGTAGTATATTCTATTATAGTGCTGTTTCTCCAGCGTTCTTTTCCCAGATATATTACGGCTCCGCCGTCGTTAACATAGGCGTACTAATAAGTATTGCAGTAATTTCTTTAGTAGCTTTTGAGCTAGTAAAGCATTATAGACTAAAGAAGGAAGGAATAAACATCACCTATAATTATAAGGAGTTACCACCTGAATAATTTATGAAGTTAACATGTCTTTTATTTTCGGTAGTGCTTGTGTTATAAGTATATGTAATAAGTCTCCCAATCTATGAGCTTTTAATTCTCTCCATAAGAATTTAAATCTAAGGTAGAACTTTGCATATGCGTATCCTAACATTTTTCCAGCCTGCTCAGACGTAAAATGAAATCCTCGCATTACTGGTCTTAATGTTGTATAATGCTCCCAGTTCCAGTCAGTTATAAGGTTATGTTTTAAGGCGTAATCATAAATCGGAGTGCCTGGATAAGGAGTTAAAACAGTATATTGTGCGTAATCAGGGTCTAATTTGATTGAAAACTCTACGGTATTCTTCATATCATCTATTGTTTCCCATGGAAAACCTAGTATAAATGAGGCAGTTGCAAAGCCCTTTAACTCTTTTTTCCACTCGAATACCCTTTTAGCCTGTTCTATGGTTATCTTCTTACCTATCTTATCTATAGTTTCTTGGCTACTAGATTCCACACCAAAGTATATCGCAGTGCAACCGTTATCATATAGGAATTTCATTAGATCTTTAGTAATTATATCAACTCTAGATCCACAGGTAAATCTAATATCTAGCCCTCTTTGCTTAATCTCATTAACAAATTCGTAAAGGAACCTTTTACCAGCTGTTAATTCATCATCTGTAAAGATGATGTACTTCGCCTTATATTTTTCGACTAACTCTTGAACTTCATCCGCTACATTTTTTGCCGATCTAAACCTTATCCTTCTACCCCAATAATAGCTTGTAATACAATATGTGCACCCATAAGGACAACCTCTGCTAGCCATTAGATGCGCTGTATTAATATTCTTACCAAAAAGTGTGTACTTACTCATGGGTAATAAATGTCTTGCAGGAAATGGTAGTTCATCCAAATTTTGGATTAATGGTCTATTAGGTGTTACGATTATATGATCGTTATCTTTAAATGCTATTCCTTTTACTGTTTTAAGTGTTTTCTTATCTAATCCTTTTCTTTCTATAACACTCACAAGTTCACGCATAGTGTATTCTCCTTCAAATCTGACAACGATATCGGCACCAGACTTCAAAGACTCTTCATACATATAAGTCGGATGAGTTCCCCCAGTGACAATTATTACATCGGGCATTTCCTCCTTAATTCTCTTAATAGCTGCATAACCCTTGCTTGCCATTGGCGTTTGCATGGATATACCAACAATATCTGGCTTAAGACTCCTTATTTCATTTAGCCATTCATTCATTGTTAGTTTCAGTGTGGGTGTATCTATAATCGAAACCTTATGACCTTCTTTTTCCAAAACTGCGGCAATGTAAGCTAATCCTAAAGGAGGAGCTGTAATTCCAGTTACTTTATAAATTTCAAGATTGTGTATGTCAGGAGGAAACGTAAGAACTACTTTCATTTTTTCACCATAGTTAAATTGAATGAGGCAAGTATCTCATTATAATATCTCTCATTTAATATGCATCCAGGATCTGGAGCTAAGTAATTGCCATAATACGAATAAGCTCTAGCCCTGCAACCACCACAGACATATACGAACGGGCATTTACTACATGCAGGCCATAACTTATTTCTGTCTCTCAAATCATTAAAGACTTGA
The DNA here is from genome assembly GCA_026627305.1 of Sulfolobaceae archaeon. Classification (GTDB taxonomy): domain Archaea; phylum Thermoproteota; class Thermoprotei_A; order Sulfolobales; family Sulfolobaceae; genus JAPNVD01. Next base: position 5,914 of record JAPNVD010000023.1, on the reverse strand, counting down.
GAGTCATTCCATACAGTCATAAAGTCGTCTTTCAAAATATTTCCAACTTTTATAGGCAAGTAAACACAAGGTTCTATATCACCGTTATCTTCTAGTGCTATGTATACTCTACCTGCTCCACAACCACCGATAAATTCAGCTAATCCTACTCCTTCAGGTATTGAAGTATCTATGTATGCGAAATGAGATGGTGCATACTTCATTCCCTCCTTTTCCAGGATTTTTTCAACACCTATTCGTGAGTAAGTTGGTGAAGTAGAGAATACATCTATACCAGTGAGTTTTTGCCATTTCTCATAAAGTCTTTTTAGGAGTTCTTCCCTTTCTCTCGGGCTAAGATCCAGATTTATTATTTCTCTGCCTCTGCCTGTTGGAACGAAGTTAAACACAATGAATTTTTTAACTTTTAATTTTATAGCAAATTCTAAGAGGTCATCAATTTCATCATAATTCAACTTAGTTGCAGTAACCGCTATTGCTGTATCAAATACTCCTTTACTAACAACATTTTTTATTCCCTCTACTGTTCTCTCCCAGGCTCTAGGTTGCCCTCTAAATTTATTGTGAATTTCTGGGTTTAACGCATCTAAACTTATTTCCACATATTTTATCCCAACTTTTGCAAGTCTATCAACAACAGAGGGAGATGATAATAAAGTTCCATTGGTTGCTACAGACGTATAAAAGCCCTTTTTAGATGCATATTCAGCAACTATCCAGAAATCTCTACTCATTAATGGTTCTCCACCTGAAAAGGCTATCATTGTGACGCCTGCTTCATCGAGTATATCTACTACTTTTAACTTTTGTTCAAGGGTTAATTCCCCGGGTGCTGGACGTCCTTGTAGTGCATTAGCGTAACAATGCATACATCTCAAGTTACACATTTTAGTGAAATTCCAGACAACTAGTAAAGGTGCTGCAAATTTTTGTGGTCTAGTGATCCCATATATCGCAACACTTCTCAGTGTTAAAGCTATAGCTTTTCTAATGTATGCTTCTTTAAGCCACGATTTTAAAGAATCAATGCCATTTACGCCAAAAACTTTAGCACCTGCATTAAATATTGCTTCTAGAGCTTTGATCTCTAAAGATTCAACTGGATTTGATGGTTTTTCTACACCTGAAAATACAGCAAGCAAGTGTTCAAGTCCTTTCTGATCTTTTGCAAACCTAGATAGTATCCACTTGGCTGCTTTATTATCTATAATGCTTCTAAACTTAGCCACTAAAGAAGTAGGATCTATGACATTTTCAGATCCATAATAATTGGCTCCACTCTGGATTTTTTCTCCTTCATCCTTATTATTCATGTTTAATCACCATCATTATACAAAATTATTATATAGATCATAAGAATTTAAAGATTTTGGTTTCAATTCCGAATCAATAAAGAATTAAAATCATTAAATCAATTATCTAGAATTTTTTTCCATTTAAAGTCATAAAAATATGCACAATTTAAGCGAAAAATATTTCTTAGTATATTTTAAATTAAATAACAATGGCAAATATTCAAGATATAAATGTTATAAGCGTTTTAGGAGCTGGCAAAATAGGTTCTGCAATCATTAAAGCTGTAAAAGAAAATTGCAAAGACGTCGAAGTTATAGCTACAGGGAGAAGAGAAGAAACTTTAAGGAACGCAGAACAGCTGGGTGCTAAAGCTACTAGAGATAACGATGAGGCAGTTAAAGAAGGGAAATTAGTTATTTTAAGTGTAAAGCCTCAGCATTTTCCAATTGTTGTCAAGCAGGTAGGAAAAGATAGGTGGAAGGGTAAAATTGTTGTGTCTGTTATGGCTGGCGTTAAGTTAAAAACTTTAGAGAGCGTATTAGAGGGTGCTGAAGTCTATAGGGCAATGACAAACGTTAATGCTATGGTAAAAAAGGCATCCACAGCTGTTGCTACCAATAATGGAAAAAATAAGGATGCTGTTGAAAACCTATTAAAACTTTTGGGCACAGTTTATTGGGTTCCAGAAGAGTTCATTGATGTATGGACAGCGTTAATAGGCAGCGGACCAGCATTCTTAGCAGAAATAATAGATGCGTTAACTATGGGTGCTGTAGCATCAGGAATGCCTAGAGAATTAGCATATAATGCCATTTTAGATGTTATGGAAGGTACTGCAGTACTTCTTAAAGCTAGAAATTCTCATCCGATTTCAGTTAGGGATGAAGTTACAACACCTGCTGGTACTACTATAAGGGGATTAATGGTTATGGAAGCTAGAGGAGTCAAATCCGCACTAATGGAGACGATAGAGGCTGCATATAAAAGGTCTATTGAAATAGGAAATGAAATAGATAAAGAAATAAGAAGAGCACTAGGTCTTCAATAGATAGGGTATTGGACATAACACGTCATCACCTGACTCTCCACCGCCCCAGTAATAAGCTCTAGCTCTATCTCCTCCTTTACATACTGATTTAAATAAGCATTTGCCACATTTTTCTCCATTAAGATATCTATCTGTATTGATGAATAAGTCAGGAACATTATTCAGTATTTCCTTTAACGGTTTTTCCTTCACGTTACCAAGCTTTATAAAATCAATGAACTGGCAAGGATATACATCTCCATTAGGATAAATAGATATCATCTTTCTTCCACAACCGCCAGTTGACTCAACAAATCTTAAATATTGTTGGAACTCATTTTCGTTTTCGCTAATAACACTTGCTATATAAATTCCGTCAAAAGTGCCTAGCGTTGTTTCAATTTCTATCTTTCCTTCATACTTCTTAGCGTATTCTATCAGTTTATTCATGAATACTTTATATTGTCCTGGAGTGTATAACCATTCTCTATTTAATTCTTTAGCCCTTCCGCTTGCAGAGATATGATAAAATGTAATTCTATGAACACCTAAACTTTCGGCTAGTTTAAAATAATCATCTAGATGTTGTATGTTCTTAGCCGTTATCGTAAACCTCAAACCTACATCTAATCCCTCTTCTAATGCATTTTTTATTCCCCTAACTGTCATCTCAAAAGCCCCTTTAACACCTCTGAAGTAATCGTGCCATTCTGGATAGGGGCTATCTAAGCTAATACCAATATACATGAATTTCAGATCTTTAAGTTTCTTAGCAATATCTTTTGTTATTAATGTACCATTAGTTGATAATGCTAGTTTTATGCCATATGATGATGCTCTTTGCGCTATTTCGAAAAAATCCCTTCTTAATAATGGCTCTCCACCACTAAGTATCAATAGGGGAATCTTTAGTTCAGCCATCTGATCCACTAAGTTTAATGCTTCGTTAGTGTTTAACCCCTCACTTCCTTTAGGAGATGCGTTAATGTAACAATGCTTGCAAAGAAGATTGCATTTATATGTTAGATTCCATGTAATAACAGGTCTGAAAACCTGGCTAAAGTTACTTGGTTTCTCCCTGTTGAATTCGCCCTTAATCTTGAAGGATACTGTACCTCTATTGGTTACTAACACACTAACTGGTATCACAGTTAAGATGCTTTATTTGTATAGTTTTAAGATTTTTTAAGAAAGCAATTATGAAATAATCTAGAATTAAATATTAAAAGGAATTTAACGAGTTAGAGTTCATGGCAAGTAAGTTCGAATATGCACCACATCTAATATTTTGGGAGACCACTAAAGCATGCCCATTAACTTGTAAGCATTGCAGAGCGAATGCCATTAGTAACCCTTTACCAGGGGAGTTAACAACTGAGGAAGGTAAGAAGCTTTTACATGATATAGCAGATTTTGGAAATAAAGTGGTTGTTGTATTTACTGGTGGTGATCCGTTAAGTAGGGCTGATATTTACGAATTAATAAGCTATGCTCACGATTTAGGTCTAATTCCTTCGGTTGCTCCATCACCTAGCGAGAGAATACTCGGAGACACTATGAAAAAATTAAAGGAAGCCGGTGCAGTCTACGCTTCTATTAGCCTTGATGGTGCTACTCCTCAAACTCACGATTGGCTTAGAGGTTTAGGTAGTTATAAGTATGCTATTGAAGGTATAAAGAGAGGATTAGAAGCAGGTTTGATGATGCAAGTAAATACTTTAGTTTGGAAGAAGTCTTTTCCTGAGCTCCCTGATATAGTTAAGTTAATTTATGATTTAGGAATAAGAGTGTGGGAAGTCTTCTTTTTAATTCCCGTGGGAAGGGGAACCATGGAACTCGATATAGAAAAAGATAAGTATATGGATGTAATCCAGTTCTTAGTAGATGTAACTAAATACGGAATATCGGTTAGAACTGTAGAAGGTCCATTCTATAGAAGAGCTAAAATTGAGAGGCTGAAGGGAATAAGTTATGAATCAATTAGTTATAATGAGCTGCTTTCAAAATTAAAGAAATTAATGGGTGAACCCAAGTATGAGATTGATAAGTCCATAATGCCAACTAGAGATGGTGCAGGTGTTCTTTTCGTAGCTTATGATGGCACCGTTTATCCTAGTGGATTTTTACCACTAGCATTAGGTAATGTAAGGAAAAAGAGTATAGTAGAGATATATAGGAATAACGAAATATTGAAGATGATTAGAGCGGGTAAATTAAAAGGAAAGTGTGGTTCTTGTGAATTTGCAGATTTATGTGGCGGTTCAAGAGCTAGAGCATATGCAGTTAGCGGTGATCCTCTAGCAGAAGATCCTGCATGTCCGTATTAGTAAATATGTTCATATACTAAGCCTTCAATGTATTTTGCTAGACTTTTTAATTCTGGCGGTGTTGGAATTTCTAGTATTTTATCTATACTTAGAACATTAAGGGATGATATTTTAAATTTAGGCAAGCCAGGAAAGTTCTCCTCTAACCAAGAAGGTATAGTTTCTCGTTGATATCTATTGAGGGCTATAGCTCTAACAATTACAGGCTTTAAGGTTTCAGGCAATTCTATTTTAAGTTGGGCTGAAATTAAATCTTTAAGATATTTCTCTAGCTTAGGAAGATATTGGAGTGGGATTGAATAATCAATTTCCTCTTCTGATAAGACTAACAAAATATTGTAAGTATATTGTTTAAATATTTTATAGTATACCTCAATTTCTTTGATTAAATAAGGATCAGAAGGATAAGAAGGGTTATCTAGGAGAATTACGTCATATTCATTACCGTATTTTCTATACACTTCCATTAATTTATCTTCCGAAAAATGATCTGAAGAATATGAAGCGTTAATAACTGTTAAATTACCTAGTGTTTTTTCATAATTTATGCCAGAAAATATGCTATCACTTATCTTAAAAAGAGAACTTATGCTAGCTGAATAAGTCTTATCTATCAAAAGTATTTTTAAGGTTTGTGATAATTCCTTAGCTATAAAATAAGTTATTAATGACTTTCCAGACCCGCCTTTAAAGCCTATGACACTTAATTTGAATGGCACCTTAAATTGATATTGAACTATAATTATTAAAATCTTCTTTTTTGTTAAGATGCCCTATACTCTATTTAGAGCATAACATAATAAACAAATTTATACAACATAAGTATCTGTATAGCTCTCATTAGTGAGAAAACGTTAATTTTAAATTTATTTATAAACAAGAAGGTATACGTAATAATGCATAGGAAGAGATATAATAATTATATTTTTAATGAATTATCTTTAAATATAAGTGATATCTAATTTAAGGTTAGCGTAAGCTTATATTAATTAAACGAAATGAAAGGTCGATTTATACTAATATAAATATGAGAAGTAAAGTTTAAATCTCTTGAAAATTTAATATTATACTTGGTAAGAGCATGTTAAACCTCCTTCAGATTCAGGCTCAAGAAGGCATAAGTTTATACGATGAGCAGGTTAAGAAGTTGCGTTATGTTGCTTCTTTTTTGGGTCTTGATGATAATGCTGTTGAGGTTTTGTCTACTCCTGAGAGGGTTGTTCAGGTTAAGGTTCCTGTTAGGTTTTCTGATGGTTCTGTTAGG
>JAPNVD010000038.1 GCA_026627305.1 Sulfolobaceae archaeon | reverse complement strand
TTTTATAAAAAGAGCTTTAATAACACTTATTTTAATTAATAATTATGTATAAAAAATTAAAAAATACATTTTTTGTTACTTCTTCTCTATGTTCTTCTTTATTGCATCTACAGTAGAATCTGGTATTGTAGTCATACCGTGAGCCTTAGCTGCATGAATCTTTAAGATATCCATAAGCTCAGATTCACTTGAAGCCCCTTTAACTTCGAAACCACAAGACATACCTACACTTGAGCATGAGAAATAATACTTCTTTTTCTTTCCGAAGAGTTGCATATCCTCATTTAATTAAACTGTAACTTAAACATGCGTTAGAAAAATTTTAAGGAAATCTTAATATAACAAGTGAACAACCATTCATATGGCAAAGTATTCGTTCTCTTGTGCAAGTATAGGTCAAAACTGTGGGTTTGAAATAATTAATGCTTCCTCTGAGGAGGAATTATTACAGCAGATAACAGTCCACGCTAAAAGTAGCCACGGCATTAACAACCCACCAAAGGACTTGGTTGACAAGATAAAGGCTAACATTAAGAAAAGTGGCAAGTATTCGTTCTCTTGTGCAAGTATAGGTCAAAACTGTGGGTTTGAAATCAAGAATGCAGGAAATGAAGATGAACTAATGCAACAAATCGCACTTCATGCTAAGATGAGCCACGGCATTAACAACCCACCAAAGGACTTGGTTGACAAGATAAAGGCTAACATTAAGACAGAGTAAATATAAACAGAAAAAGATAAAAAAGTTATTATAATTTGTTTTATTTCTCTTTCTGATAAACAATAAATATTCTTTATACGTTATCACTGTCTTTGCCAAATACGTAGCTTCTAATCTTCTCATTGATTGCCTTCGTCTTCGCAATTTCTCTATAAACAAAAGCTGAAGGCCTCCACCAAGTCTCTCTAGTCTTAAAGTTCATTCCCATAAGACCAAACCTAGCAGAGAAGCCCGAAGACCATTCGTAGTTATCAACCAGAGACCAATGTAAATAGCCTTTAACTGGAACTCCCTCGTCTATTGCCTTCTTCACGTAATAAAGATGAGAGATTATATACTTAGGTCTGAGCCTATCCTGAGAGTCCGCAACACCGTTCTCAGTGACATAAATTTCTTTACCATATCTTCTCCACGCATCTACTAACACATTATAAAGCCCTTCAGGATAGAACTCCCAGCCGTTATCTGATACATCCCTTCCTTCAAGGCTAAAGCGCAAGCTCTGGGCATACATACCCAATCCTCTCTTAACTGAAAATCCATCTTCAAGTGGTTCTACTACAATTCTAGTGTAATAATTTACTCCTAGCCAGTCCCACTTAGTACTATCTAGGAAATAATATTCCTCGTCCATCTTAGCTTTATCCTGAACTAGCCTATCTTGGCATTGTATGTCAGCCATTGCATATACTACTCCAACCTTCTTTTTGGTCAACGATTTAATGACGTTGTAGGCTTCGTTGGTGGCAGAAATTAAGTTCCTTCTGGCTATATTAGCCTTCTCAAGGCTTAAATATGATGGAGGAAAACCCATTTTAACGAGAACAAAGCCTGCTTTCCAGATCACGTTAGGTTCATTTACAATTACATATTCATCAACTAAATCGTCGAAATACCTGACGGAATCATCAATGAATTTCTTAAAATGGTCCACTGTTGACTCGTTAAGCCACCCACCCTTTTCACCACTCTCTCCCTTTCTGACTGATATGGGATCGTGAACCCAAAGTGGCATGGACCAATGATAGAGATTCAAAATTACGTGGAAACCCAAGTTTTTCAAGTCCTTTAGAATCTCTCTGTAAGTTTGTACCGCTCTATCATCAACCTTTTTCTTCTCTGGATTTAGCCTAGACCACTCTATGCCTATTCTTACTGTGTTTAGACTCATTTCCTGAGCGTTCAGATGATATTTATGATAATCGGAAAGATAACCTACACCTTTCTCTGGAAAATCCCCGCTCACAAGACCTCCTATTATATTCTCCTTGTCATGAACCCATGCGAACCAATCCGAGTTGGAATCCAAAGGACTTTTACCCCCCATTTCAAATTGAAAACCTGATTGCGACCAACCGAACTTGAAATCGTCTGGAAATCTCATTTGAATAACTTGTAATGGTTCATTAAAAGGATATTTTTATATGTGATATAGGAAATAGAGAAGTCAATTCTCATTCTAACATGTAAAAATCATTATCTATCTTCAATTTCTCTACATGTCTCTTCCACAAGGTCTCTCCATTCTCCGTTTACGGACCTACAGTAAGATAAGAGCGACTTAACTCTGTCTTTGCCTAATAAACTTAACAACGGAGGCAATGTGGAATACCATGATAGAGCTCTTATTTCTTGATTATTTGACTTCAACATTGAAAATAAACAGTCCAATTTCTCGATGACGTTTTCATTGGAAATCAAACCCGAAGTGACCATCTTTGGAACTAAATTCCAAACTCTGTATCTTGTTCCTTCATCGTGATAGCAGAGCAACGGAATAACTTCCTCTTTTTGTTTAATGAGCCCTTTTTCTATCATGTCTTGTACAACCTCCCATGCTCTATGCTTGAGTTCCTTATCGTTTGATGATAAGAAATCTAATAAAGAATTAAAAACTGACTTTGGATCACCTTCAAGTAGTTTTTCATAATCTCCGCGTTTCAAGAGATACTCTACATCCATAAGTTCCTGACCTTTTTCAGAACTTTATTTTTAACATTGATATTTTTAACATTGAAATGTATGCCTTAGTGTTTATAGAAAAAGGGGTTAAGGGGGCGAAAAGCCTCACTGGCGGGGATGGATAGCCCCTAGAAAGTTTAAAAAACTTGTCAAACTATTTTTCTTTTAGTGATGGTAATACGCTCCTCCCCAGCTCGACTGAGGGCTTCAATGAGACTGTGGGAGGGGCAACCAGCATTCCTCTCTAAGGGACTAGACTTATCGAATGAAAGTCCCTCACTCTTCCAATGGGGGTGGTTCTCTGAGCCACCCGACTGCCCACCAGATGAGAGATGTAATCCCGAATCAATGGTGGGAACGATGAACCCCTTGGGAGGGAACCCTCGCCCTTCCAGGGCGGGGAGGAAGTCAGCTGCGGGTTCCTTCTTCCTAAAGACAGCTGTCTTTTTAGCCAGGGTTGCAGGAGGGCGGTGGGTTTTTTATTGCGCGCATATATTCGCGAAAAACGAAGTTTTGATCAAACTCTTTGAAATTGTCCAACATCTGTTTTGCCTTCTCTTTGACTAAATTCTTCATGACTAGGACACGCTCTTTAGTGCATACTGCTTCTTTTTCTTTTACCTCCTGTATACTATGGCAAAATACAAATAATACTCCTGTATCAGCTACTACTTTCATCCTCTATTCTAGACCTCTCAAACTCTTCCCTAATTCCTCTGGCAGAGCCTAAAAGAGATAAAAGCAACTGTGAGTTCTTATTACCTTTTTTATTCTCTTCGTAAAGAGTTATTAAATATCTTATTGTCTCGTTTAAACTAACCTTTTTACCTTTACTCAACTGCAACTCGGCAGAGATTTTAACTAACTTTTCTTTCTCGTCTTTACTTACTCTTATAATTTCGCCCATAAATAAAAACTTAGAGAGAATGTATATAAAGTTTACTTTGTATACTTGGTGAGAAAGCCCTCTGAACTCCATGTAATCAAAAGGAGATAGCATACTATCTTAAGAGAAATAACATATATTTAAAAATATGGATATAATACTTTTTGTTTTTACTAAAAAAAAATTCATTTTTTCATTAAGAAAACAATAATTCCTACTGCTATTATTATAGATATTATCCCTATAATAGGAATATAGTTTACACCTAATACTTCATCTTCACTAATTGGTTCATTCACTAATATTGAACCCCCATTAGTCTCATTATAAGTTCCTACCCATTTAGCTGTTTGGAAGAAGTTTACATTAGCTTTAAGGTAGATTTCAGACCCTTTAGTATACCATTGACTAACTGATCCATTAGGATAATTTATTGTGACTAAGAATTCCTCTGTATATGCAGGGGAATAATCTC
>JAPNVD010000026.1 GCA_026627305.1 Sulfolobaceae archaeon | reverse complement strand
GCCTATAGAATTACCAGACAGTATTGTAGCTGAGTTACAAAAAGTTTTACCGCCCCAAACGTCACCACACAATCCATTAGATCTTTCAGGTGATGCTACAAGTAGTAGATATGACAACGCTTTAAATGTGGTTAGGGATCTAGATTGTACTAAAGTTGTTATTGTACAATCGCTTCCAATGGTTAGCTGTACTGAAGTTGCTAGGGTTTTGTTAAACTATAAGGGTAGTGGAATTATAGGAGTTGTAATGGGCCTGGATGAAGATGAGGCTATTAGGCTATTAGAGTCCGCCAGAATTCCAGTGTTTAGGTTCCCAGAGACCGCTATAAAATCAATAAGTTATATCTCAAGAAAAACCGTAGGTCAGCAAAAGATAAGGATATCAAATCCAAGTAAAGATGTACTCGAGATAGTGAGCGGAAAGAAGTTTTTAAGGGATTATGAAGCTTTCAGTCTGTTAGAGAGGTATAACATTCAAGTAGCTCCGTGGAGAATTGTTACGACAGAAGAGGAGGCAGAAAAAGCGTCTAAAGATATAGGCTTTCCAGTTGTAATGAAGGTTTCTGCTGATACGCCAATTCATAAGACAGAGATAGGTGGTGTCATATTGAATGTTGATAGTGTAGAAAAGGTAAAATCTGCATTCGCTTTGTTAAGGAGTAAAGCTCCTAGGGTTTTAATTCAAAAACAATTGAGTGGAGCTGAAATATTTGTGGGAGGTATTAAAGATCAGATATTTGGTCATGCTGTTGTTGTGGGTGCTGGAGGAATATATGTAGAGGTATTTAAGGCGGTTTCTTATGGCTTAGCACCAGTTTATGAGCCTGAAGCGTTGCAGATGATTAAGGAAAGCAAAGTTTATGATGTATTGACTGGGAGGGGTAGGAAGTATAATGTTGATTCCCTAGTCGAACTAATAGTCAAAACTTCTAGACTAATGATAGATCTCGATGTTAAGGAGTTAGACTTAAACCCTGTAATTGTTACAGAAGATAATGCTTACGTGGTAGATGCTAGAATAACTTTTAGTTAAAAAAGTTAAATGATTTATTTTCAAAACATATTCATATAAAATTTTAATTGAGAATTAATGAGCCAAGGCTAAACTTTTAAATATAAGTTTTAGATATATTCAAGTGATCCCATAATGAATATTAAGGCGCTAGGACTTCTTGCCTTATTAATGCTTTTTGCGACCCCATTACTATCTTATGCCCAAGCTCAAGAATACACATTAGGTGCAGGCTTATCAATAGGTCTAGCCGCTATCGGTGCTGGAATAGCAGTAGGCATGGCTGGTGCTGCCGCAATGGGCGTTATAGCTGAGAAAAGTGAAATGTTCGGTAGGGCGTTAATAATAATAGCTTTGGGGGAAGGAATAGCGATATATGGGTTATTAATCGCTATAATTCTACTATTCGTAATAAAATAAATAATATTAAGATAGGAGGTTTTTTAGATGTATGCTTTAAATTTGTCTTTTTCCTCACTCTCTCATGTTATTAAGGGTCAAGCACTTATTTCGTCTTTAGTTGTAGAACTTCTAAACATAAACAACTATAATGATGCCTTAACCTATTTGAAGTCAAGATCAATCTTATCAACTAATTCAGCGGACATAGAAGATGTCGAAATCTCGATAAAGAACTTTTACATTAAAACAATACAAAAGATAAGTGGTTATACATCCGCCGATAGAATGATAAAAAAGGACTTGGTAGATCTTTATATTTTTAGAATCTTAGTTAACGAGTTTAAATCTATCATTTCTTCAATATATAACTCAACACCTATTAACGAGAAGTTAGGGCAATTTGATGTTTTTTCTAACCTAGTGAGACAGAAGGTTAATAGTCTAGAGGAAGCAAAGAACCTTATAACTGAATATCACTTTAGAAACGCGCTAGAACAAGCAGTTTCTTCTGGAAAAAATTTAAAAAATATTTTAAACAGCATTGACCTCTATTTTGCAAAATATCTACACCAAATATTGTTAAAAAATAAGGATAACTGGGCAAATAGATTATGGTCTATCTATTGCGGATATTTCGACTATTACTCTATAGTAATGGCTTTAGAATTAAAGACTAGGGAATCGTTCGAGTTAACGTGTAGTATTCCTGAAGAGTACTTAGAGAATTTAAGAAACAACGAGGATGTAGTTGGTAACTTAATTAGGATATCAACAGTTTTAGGACTCGATATAAAATCTGATAACGTTGCCGAAATCCTTGAAGCTATAAGGATTATGGTGAGGAGAATAGCTAGGAAGAACTCATATGAAATGTTTCTTAAGGAATTACCATCATCTCCTAACCTCTTAATTTCAGTATTAGAGCTGTTATACCTAGACTTAACTGATGTTGTTAGAATACTCAATTCATTATATCTGAGAAAGAATCAGGAATATTTGAAGAAAATAGTTAGTGTTTAACGTGTTAACTTCTTTTTGATCTCTTCTAAAGCCTGTGGGTTTTCTAATGCTGAGATATCACCAAGCGGTTTATTCAGGATAACTGCCCTTATCAGCCTTCTCATGATCTTTGCATTTCTAGTTTTAGGTAAATCACTTACAAATATTATCTCAGAGGGAGCTAGTGCTTTTCCAAGTTTATCCTCCACATAACTCTGTAGTTTAACCTTTTCGCTTTCGCTTAGACCTTCTTTAGGTACTGCAAAGCATATTACCTTTTCTCCTTTTACAGGATCTGGAACTCCGATACATGCGCTCTCAACTACTCCAGGGTAAGAATTGATTACCGATTCTATTTCTGCTGGCCCTATCCTTTTTCCTGCAACCTTTATCGTATCATCACTTCTACCTACTATGTAATAGTAGCCCTCATCATCATACATTGCTAGATCTCCATGTACCCACACATCTTTCCATCTTGACCAATAAGTTTCAATATATCTCTGCGGATCTTTCCAAAACCCTCTAGTCATTCCAGGCCATACGCTTAATACTACAAGTTCCCCTTCTGTATTAGGAGGTGCAGGAGCCCCATCTTCAGTATATATAGAAGCTTCAATACCTGGGGAAAACCCGTTAAAAGAAGATGCTTTTATCTTCTTTATGACATAATTACCTAGTATTCCGCCTGAAATCTCAGTTCCTCCAGAATAGTTTATTATAGGGCCATTAATAGCATCTCTTACCCAAACCCAGCTGTCATAATCTATTGGTTCCCCAGTATTTCCAGCAACTCTTACCTTTAATGAAGGCGGTTTCGGGCTCTCCTTACGTAACAATCTAATTAAACTAGCGGAAAATCCTAAGATGTCTACGCCTAAATCTTCAGTGAATTTGATCAAGGTGTTTAAATCGATGTAACCTTCTATCATCCCAATTTTTCCTTTTAACAATAATGATCCAAACACCATCCAAGGACCCATCATCCAACCCATATCAGTTAACCACATTAATGTTTCTCCTCTTTTCATATCAAATTGAAAGTGAATATCTGCTGCAGCCTTAACTGGAAAACCATCATGCGTGTGAACGCAACCCTTAGGTTTTCCTGTAGTGCCTGAAGTATAGATGATCATTAACGGATCCTCTGTGTCTGTTGATTCCACATAGTCGCCACCACTTTTTGCTACATCGCTTTTATAGTCATAAACTCCTTCTATTTTCTTACCGCTCCTATTAACTATCACCTTTTCTATGTTAAACTCCGCTATATTTTCAAACATGTTGATCTCTTTGCCTTTCCTGAAAGATATGTCAGATGCAAAAATAACCTTTGACTGTGAATCCTCTAGTCTCACTCTAATAGGTTCCTTACCAAATCCTGAAAATAAGGGGACTACTATCATCCCTGCCCTTATGATACCGAGAAATATTGGTATCATTTCAGGAATCATGGGTAGATAAATTGCAACTCTATCTCCCTTCTTTAATCCCATCTTATGCAGCCAACTTGCAACACTTTTGGACTCTTCTAGAACCTCATGATAAGTAATCTCTTTCTTATCGCCAGCCTCGTTCATCCACTTAACGAAAACCTCATGGCTATCAGGTATCTGTTCTCCAATGTTTAGTTTACCATCTATGAACCATTTAGGCCATTGTTTTCCTCTAGATAAATCTAAAACTTTAGAGTAAGGCTTATCGAACTTTAGATCAATTAGTTTTACGAAATCTTCCCAAAAACCTTCAGGATTCATGTAAGTAAAGGAAATAAAATCATCTAACTTTTCAAATCCCTTCTCTTGCATATATTTGTATACATTACTGTTTTCTATCCACTCCTTATTGGGCTCCCAGCTCACTTAACTTTCACCTTCAATGGTATACCATAGGAGACAATCTCGACTTCTTTACCTATTTCTGGCTTTCCATCTATATAAGCTAGCAATCCTCCGGTAACCCCTTCAAACTTTATCAATCCAATATGTAATGGTGTTTGCAATGTATTACCGTAATGATCCTTATAAACAGTTGTGTAAGTGTATATGTAAGCTCTGCCTTTAACTTCTACAAGCGTATCTTCTGTCTTAATGAAGCAATATTCACAATACATTCTAGCTGGCACATAAACTCTTCCACACTTAGGGCATCTGCTGCCTAAGATTTTCTTATCGTTAAGACCCTTTATGAAAGCCTCTCCGACAGGTCCTGCAGTGTATACATAAGCTTCCACTTCCATATTATCGTACCACGTAACTAAAGATCCTTCAGTTCCCCTCTTCTCCCACGCCATTTTATTCCACCTCCTTGAAGCACTCTATATCATTTATGCTACCAACTCTTTGTTCCTTAGGTTTCCACACTGCCTTCACTTTCTTACCTATTATTGACATGTCTTTTACCTTCTCATAAGTTGTGCATATCCTGTGGAATAGACCAGGGTAAACGAAGTCATTATCTCTAGATGGATATAACCTTATTACACCAACAATCTCTGGAGTTTCTAATCTCTCTCTAGTCCATGATATAAAACTAGCAACAGCTGTCATAACTATTCCTTCATCCTTCACTTCAATCCACTCATCTGTAGGTCTAAAACAATACTCACAGTACATTCTAGGAGGTACATAGACTCTCCCACACTTATTGCATCTTCTTCCTAAAATCTTTCCATCCTTAAGTCCTTGTAAAAATACGCTATACGCTTGTCCTGCACTATAGCCATACTTAGCGTTTGGTTTATAGGTTACTGTATATACTTTCTTCAGATCCTCATCCTTTAGACCTGTGACCATTTTACTCACCTCAATTCCTCATAACTATAACAGTTGAGGCTTGCATTAAATCTCCCCAAGCTTGTGCTACTCCAGTATGAACTGGTTTCTTGACTTGCATCTTTCCAGCAGTGCCTTTTAATTGCCAATATATGCTTATAGTCTTCATCAATCCAGCAGCAGCTATTGGATTTCCAACTCCCAATAACCCCCCGCTAGGACTGCTAGGAATATCGCCATTCCTATCAAACACTCCTTCCTTTAGCAGTTTAGGTGCTTCTCCTCTTTTAGCTATCATTAACCCTTCCAGATGATGCAATTCTTTATAGTCGAACGGATCGTATGGCTCTACTACATCTATTTCCTTATATGGCCTTTCAATTCCAGCCATTTTATATGCCATTCTAGCAGCGTGTTCTAAATATCTCGGATACGCTAAATCCCTTCCAGGCCAACCTGTACTATCTAGAGTCCAGCCTACTCCTTCAATCCATACAGGTGTATCAGTTAATTGTCTAGCTTGATCTTCGCCTACTAGAACCATTGCAGCTGCGCCATCGGACACAGGGCTAATATCGAGCAATTGGACTGGCCAAACGAGAACCTCACTCTTTAAGACATCCTCTACTGTGATCTTTGCGGGGATTTGTGCATATGGATTATCGATAGCGTTATTCTTGTTCTTCACCGAAACAAGGGCTATATCCTCTTTCTTTATATTGTAAGCCTTCATATATCTATGCATCTCCATTGCAAATATCCAGATAAGGTTTGGATTTAGTGGCTTCTCCGTTATTGGATCCCAAATATATTTGAATACAGCTTGTGGATGAGGTCTTCCTGGGCTCATCTTCTCCTCTGCTACTACCAGTACTTTGCTGCACAAACCACTCGCAACATGATACCATCCAGCTATAGGGGTCATGACCCCAGTTGCTCCTCCTACAAATACTCTACTTACCATCTTTCTAATTCCACCTGCTCCATGTGATAGATATTCACCCTTCATGTGAATTCCATCAAATGCGTCAGGAGCACTTCCTATGACAACGCAGTCAATATCCTTTAACTCTAGGCCCGCCTCATCCAGTGCCTTTCTTGCTGCCTCCCAAGACATTTCTTGAGGTGTTTCCCAGATCCTCCTTCTGAATAACGTTAGTCCAGCTCCCACTACGGCCACTCTTTTATTAAAATATATATTTGGTTTCATCCCACTCACCTTTTGAGGACTGTAACTGCCCCAGTAAATGTGGGAACTCCTCTCCACGATGCAACAATTGCGCTTTCTTTTCCTTGCCTTAAGTATTCTATTGCATCAATTAATAGAGCCAAACCTGAGGCTTCGAGAGGTACGCCCTCGGCTAAATGTCCACCTAAAGGATTTGTAGGTATATCACCATCGGGGTATAATTGTCCCTCTCTTAAAGCCTTAACAGGATCTTTAGTTAAAGATAAAGCTTCAAGGTGTTGTAACTCTTTATAACTATATCTATCATCAATGAATGCTCCCTTAATTTCCTTTGACGGTGATTCTATTTTAGCCATCTTATAGGCGTTGTCAGCTGCAATCTTCAAATATAGCGCTTTACCTAATGTTGCTGTTTCCAGATTAGCGGAATCCGTTGCAAATGATGCGCCCTCTATCCATATGGGAGTATCAGTATAACGTCTGGCCACCTCTTCTGAGGCTAATACAATGTTTATGGCACCATCCACGTATGGAGCAATGTCCAATTCAGTAAGAGGATAAACAACATATGGTTTTTCAAGTACATCACTAACGCTTAGCTTAGATGCATAAGATGCCCTAGGATTCTTCAACCCATTCTCTTTATTCTTTACAACAACTGTAGCCAAATCCTCTTGTGTTGCAGAGAACTCTTTCATGAAGAGTGTAGCATCCAATCCCGCTATAAAATGATAGTTAGGAGAAACCTTTCTAACGTATAAGGGATCCATAGCGAAATCAACTATATCAGGTAATGTTAGAATATCACTGGGCTTACCGTGTGCTTCAACAACGGTCACATCACTTAAGCCTGAATTTATGTGCATTATTGCATGTGTTAAACACTGTAAACCATCTCCATCAACTGTCATTGTAGGTCTCATTGCACCTCCTATTGGATCAGGTGCAAATTCATCCGCGATTGAGATTCCTTCCCAAAAATCCTCTTGGCACGAGATAAACGTATCAACTTCTTCCCTAGGGTTTATGCCACCTGCATCTTGATATGCTCTCACAGCGGCTTCGAACATCATCTCGCGGAAGGAAACCTCCTTGGTTTGAGGCCTAAATCCATACCAACCTATCCCAACTATTGCAACCCTTTGCAAAAAAGATCACAATATCATTACAGATTAATACTTAAAAAATCTTTACATTATATAAGAGAAGAAAAATGTTTATATTAATCTCTAACATATATTATGGCATTTTAAGCTTCTAGTAATCTATCAATCCCTTCTCTTTCTAGGAACTTTGAGATTATCATTAATTGAACTTCATCAGTACCTTCGCCAATTCTCGTTAATCTTATGTCCCTATATATCCTTTCAACTTTGGTACCTTTAGCATATCCCATTCCACCCATAATTTGAAGAGCTACATCTACTATTTTATTTGCCTCTTTTGCCGTTACATACTTTAAAGACGAGATTTGTGCATCAGAAACGTTAGGGTACTTACTGGATACATCCTCAAGTAGAGAAAACATTGACATTAGATATGCTGAGCTCTCCGCGATATACCACCTTAAGCCTTCAAACTTTATGAGTGGTGACCCAAACGCTACTCTACTTTTAGCCCACTCTATAGCCTCCTCTAAAGCTCTTTCAGCTAGTCCCAATGCGATAGCGCTTATCGCTATCCTCCCTACATTAAGTGTATGCTTTATGATCTTCCAACCGCCATTAACTTCTCCTAATATATTTTCATCTCCTACGTGACACTCATTTAACGTAACCTCTGCAGTTCCAGTACCCCTAAATCCCATGACCTCTATCTTATTTGTTTCTATACAACTCCCTCTAGGAACTATAAACGCTGTTATCGCCTTTTCCCTTTCTTCAGGTTTTCCTGTTCTTGCAAAAACTATGTAGACATCAGCGTATAAGCCCTGTGTAGTCCACATCTTTTTACCATTTATTATCCATTCTCCACCCTTTTTTACTGCCATAGTCTGTAAAGCAGCCGCATCGCTTCCGCAACATGGTTCGCTTAACCCAAATGCTCCTATCAATTCACCCCTACTCATAGGTTCTAGATATTTCCTCTTTTGCTCTTCGTTACCAAAGGCCCTAATAGGCTCGCCTGCTAATTCACCCTGAGCATCTTGTATCAATGCAACAGAACCGCTTGCTTTAGCTATCTCCCTAATCACAAGAGAAGTTTGAAACATGTTAAGGTTACTATTTAAGGGAATCAGATATCCCTGTTCGCCTAATTTTCTTATCAACTCCCTGGGGTACCAATCTTCTCTATCTATTTTTTCAGCTAGGGGCTCTATTTCTCTAATAGCGAACTCTCTTACCGTTTTAATAAGTAGCTCATCTTCAGGATTCAAATTCTGTTGCACCAATTATATATAACAATAATTACCTTATAAAGATACTATAAAAGATAATTATAATAGCATAGTTTTTTATCGTATCAAGTATGATGATGAAGAAAAGACTTCCCTATTACACTTAGAGCATTCGCTATTTCACTCTTTTTATAATAATAATTTATTTTTTATTTAAATTGGATTAATCTTAAATTTTACGTTAACAACTTATCGTTTATGAATCTCGAAGATATAAGAAAAGTAATAGAGAAGGTAAGCAATTCAGTTATTACAATACTGACTAGAGATATAGGGTTCGATGAATTGTTCGGCCCTAAGGTAAGTGAAGGTCTAGGTTCAGGTTTTTCCATAGGTAAGGGACTATTTGTTACCTCCTATCATGTGATAGGCAACGCGTCAGAAGTGAGGATTGTAAGCAAGGAGGGTTATGTGACTAAAGGCGAAGTAATTGCAATAAATCCTTTCAATGATTTAGCTTTGATTTATGGTGATGAGTTAGACTTACCTGGGCTAAATATCTCAACAGAATATCATCTAGGCGATGTTGTGTTAGCTATAGGTAATCCTTTAGGTCTCGAAAGCGTAACTATGGGCATTATTAGTGGGGTTGACAGAACCATTACATCTCCAGCTGGAAATACGTTATATGTATTGCAGACGGATGCTGCAGTAAATCCAGGAAATAGTGGTGGACCTTTAGTAAATCTAAAAGGAGAAGTTGTAGGTGTCGTTACTGCTATGATACCCTATGCGCAAGGAATAGGATTTGCAGTGCCTTCGAAGTTAGTATCTAGCTTTCTAACTAACGTTAACAAGTTTAAGAGGTATGTTAGACCATATATAGGCGTTGCGGTAGCTAAACTCAATAAAGCCATTGCGAGCTATTTAGGACTTAAGACGGATAGAGGTGTTATAGTAGTTAACGTAGATCCTTCAGGCCCAGCTTATAATGAAGGTATAAGAAGGGGAGATGTAATAGTTAGCGTAAACGGCGATGATGTAGAAAGTCCATTAGATCTTATTGCAAAGCTTGAAGAAGTTGGTGCACCATCTACAGTTAAGTTAAAAATTGTCAGGGGAAGGGATACAAGAGTGTTTGAAGTAGAAACTGTTCCTTTGTTTTAACGGTGTTATAATTAATCATAAATAGCCGTTTAAGGTGTTTTTATTTAGTGGTTTGAAATTCCAGTTACTAAGGAGAAATTAATTCAACGAGGTGTAGAGATAATTGATAAGGCTAGTGCCGAGGGTATTATGCTTAGATTAATAGGTGGTGCTGCAGTTGCCTTGCTTTCAAAACAAGGTTCTGAGGTTTTCAAGAGAAATTATAAAGATATAGATCTATTTGGACTTTCTTCTCAGTCGAGGAAGATATCCTCTTTCTTGGATAGTATACAGATGATTCCTAACAAGAGGTTTAACGCTCTCCATGGTTTCATAAGGCTGATGTACTACGATCCTGTTCTTGAATCGACAGTAGATGTCTTTCTAGATGAATTTAATATGTGCCATAAGCTAGTTCTTAAAGATAGATTAAAGGCTATGACGAAATACACTATACCGCCCTCAGACCTTCTTTTGACTAAACTTCAAATTGTACAGATAACAGAAAACGATTTCAAGGACGTAGCTGCTCTACTTTATGACCTGGAGTTAGCTGACCACGATTCTGAGTCTACTATTGATAAAAATTATATAGTGAAGTTATTGTCTGATGATTGGGGTTTTTACACAACAGTTACTGATAATATTGATAAAACGATTGAATATTTATCTACTAACTATCAAGCTGTCGCGAAAAGGGTTATAGACAAACTAAAAGACTTGAAGGAAGCCTTAGAGAAGAATCCAAAATCGATTAAGTGGAAGATGAGAGCAAAGATAGGGAGAAGAGTAAAATGGTATGAAGAACCTGAAGAGGTTGGTCAATTTAACCCTACAGGAACTTGATGTTTAAATGAAAAATAGTAGTAAGGTAAAGGGAGTAGTTAGCTAATATTGTTAAACGATTTTTACTAAGTCTCGTATTGAGGCTATTCCTGTCATTTTATTATCATCGTTAACTACTACTAGATGTCTTATGTTCTTTAAAATCATCAACTGTAAAGCGTCATGAACTCCAGTGTTTTCATTAACGGTAATTAATGGCTTGCTCATTATTTCTTCCGCCTTAGTATCGATTCCTAACCCTCTTCCTAAAGCTTTTATTATATCCCTTTCAGTAACTATACCTATAGGCTCTCCCTTATCATCTACTATTATGACAGAACCTATATTCTTAGAAGCCATAACTTGTGTCAGCTCTTTAATAGTCGCCTCCTTTTTAGCAGTAATTACGTTCTTGGTCATTACTCCCTTTACCTTTGGCTCTTCTTCAAATTGAAATTCAGTCATGTTCTCCCTTTTCATTTAGATTTTAAATATTTAAGTATTTCCATTCTTGCACTTAAAGATATAATATATATATTAAGTTGACATGTACAATTATCTATAATGATAGATAATTGAGTAAAATATTAAACAACTGTTTTTTATAAAATGTTCTACTAGAAATTTTGTGATTTTGAACGAAGCAATTTTCAATTCAATATTTTGTGATTACAAAATCTTTATAAATTATGTATATCTACTTACTAGAGATGACAGAAATAAAATCAAAGCTCTCCAACTTTGTAATAAATGCCATAAATGAAGATTTAGATAGGATCCTACAAAACGTAAACCAGAAAGGATTAATCAGCTTTGCAGGAGGACTTCCAGACCCCTCAGTGTTCCCAATAGAGGAGCTAAAAATTATAACGGCAGGAATTCTAGAGAAGTACGGTGCTAACGCTCTACAATACGGTTCAACATATGGAGTTCCTGAACTGATAAATGGAATAAAGAACTTCATGAAGGATAAACTGAAGGTTAAGGTTAAAGAAGACGATAAAGTTCTTATAACTAATGGTTCTCAAGAAGGACTCTTCAGCGTTACCTCGACCTTCATAAATCCTGGAGAATATGTAATTACTGAGAACCCCACTTATT
Source organism: Sulfolobaceae archaeon (assembly GCA_026627305.1). Taxonomy (GTDB): domain Archaea; phylum Thermoproteota; class Thermoprotei_A; order Sulfolobales; family Sulfolobaceae; genus JAPNVD01. Next base: position 35,458 of record JAPNVD010000026.1, on the reverse strand, counting down.
TTGTAGCCGTCTCAGTGTTTAAGGCTATGAATTCCAGGGTTGCAGGTGTTCCAATAACTCCTAACGGTATAGATACCTATAAGTTAGAGGAAAGGGTTAGGAAGCTAACAAATGAAGGGGAAAAAGTCAAACTAATTTATGTTATGCCAAACTGTCATAACCCTACAGGCATTTCTATGAGTGATGAGACAAAAAAGCATCTATTAGAGATCGCAAGTAAGTACGATTTATTAGTCCTAGAAGATGATCCTTACAGTTTAATTAACTATGAAGGGAACGATCCGATACCGCTAAAGGCTTATGACAAGGATAACAGGGTTATTTACATGTCCACCTTTAGTAAAATACTCTCACCAGGTTTAAGATTAGGTTGGTTATTTGGCAGTTCTGAAGTTATAGATAAGATTATGACCTCTAAGCAAATAATAAGTTTAAACACCAGTAACCTAGTACAATATATTGCTTTTGAAGCCTTAATCAAGGGGATAGTTGATGATACGGTAAGGAAGGTAACAAATGTTTATAGGAGAAAGAGAGATGTGATGAAAGAGGCATTTAAGGAACATTTAGGTAGCCTTATAAACTTCGAAAATCCTCAGAGCGGTATGTTCTTCTTCGTAAAGTTTAACAACATTAATACTAGAAAACTATTAGAAGGTGCGATAAAGGCTGGAGTAATGTATCTACCAGGCGATATTACCTATGTAGAGGCACCGGATTATACGACAGCTCGCTTTAATTTCACATATCCGAGTGAAGAAAAAATAGTGGAAGGAATTAGAAGGCTTAGTGACGCTATAAAGGAGTATAAAAGTTTGTAAGGTGCCTTTTTAAAATTTTATAAGAGTTTACAGAGTTGAGGGAAACCTTGCCTTTTAAAGCTGAGAGGAAGTCAGTTAATAGAGTGAAATGTTAAGCTGTTTACAGATGGATAGTTTATCACTATTTCTTAATTTTTATTTAGGTAAGCTATCATATAGGAAAAAGTTAAGATGTATGCGGCCGCCGGGATTTGAACCCGGGATCTCCTGCGTGGCAGGCAGGCGTCCTAGTCCAGCCTAGACTACGGCCGCACGTTAATTTATATTGATTACCTGTTTAAAAAACTTTCACATAGGAGGATAAGGTCTATTTTTCGACCATCTGTAGGCTAATAGCCAGGAGACAACAAAGAATATTATTGCAATTATGGTTAATATAATTCCTAATCCAACTAATGTACCTACTGTTCCACTAGGTGCTGATCCAATGATTATCGGAAAAGGACCTAATAATATAAAGCCAAATGCGCCTCCACTCGTGGCTGATGAGGTTGGAGTTGAAGATGGCGCTACAGTGACTGCTGGCAACAATGCTGCTATAAACACGATCATGAAACCGATAAATGTTAATATAATACCTAATGTCACTAGCTTCATTTCAATATAATCTTGTTTAGTCATAATTTATAAACTTTTATAATGCATTTTCAATAAGAACACTTATTTGTTCATGATTAAAATATCTATACCGAGTTAGTGATTTAATTGAATGCGATAGAAACAATAAACTTGACAAAAATTTTTAAGGTAAAGGGTAAGGTGATTAAAGCTCTTGAAGATGTTAACATAAAAGTTGATAAGGGTGGAGTAGCTTCATTAGTAGGTCCTAACGGTGCTGGTAAAACCACGCTAATAAAGATCCTATCAACGATAATAGTTCCTACTAGCGGTGATGCATACGTTAATGGATATAGCGTTCTAAAGGATGAGAAGAAGGTTAGAGAACAAATAGGTTTAATGACCGTTTCGGAAAGGATTTTTTATTATAGGCTTACCGCTTTGGAAAACCTGATATTCTTTGGATCGCTTCAAGGTATGACCTTATCTGAGATTAAAGAAAGGGCTATGGAGCTCTTGGATCTAGTAGGTTTGAAGGAGTGGGCTAACGTGCCCTATATGAAGTTCAGTACTGGTATGCAAAGGAAATTAGCGTTGGTTAGAGCTTTACTAACGGATCCTCCAATCCTCCTTCTAGACGAGCCTACATTAGGATTAGATCCTCTTTCCCAGAGGATGTTCAGGGAAATAATTAGGAAGATCTCTAGAAATAAGACTATCATATTAACCTCACATTACATGAAAGATATAGAAGAGTTAGCTAACTTCATATACATAATCAAGAGAGGAAGAATTATAGCTAGCGGAACTCCAGAGGAGTTAAAAAGGATGGTTGGAAAGATATATGAAATTAGGGCTACTGAAGTTCCTACGACTTATGCAAAATACGTCATTTCAGATACAGGATCTTATGCTATATTGAGGATACCTGAAAGTGAAGAAGGTGCTGAAAATATTATATCCAATAGTGAAATAATTAAGGAAGATGAGCCTTCATTGGAAGATGTTTATATATATTTAGTAGGAGAGGAAATGGACTCGATAAGATATGAAAGGTTCAGGGGTAGAGGAGGTTGGAGTCGATATATGTGAGGCATAAATTACATAAATTAGAAGAAATATTGACTAAGCTTTATGCTTTCATATATATAAGAGGATTTAAGGTTTGGACTACTTATAGGACACAAGTAGCTTTAACAATACTGAGTTGGGTTCTTCCTGTATTTACGTATTACTTCACTGGTACAGCGTTAGGTGATAGATTAGTGACGAGTATAGGGATGACGGGGATAAGCTATACAGCCTTCATGAGCGTAGGAATAGCGTTCCAAGGTTACATGTCTTCAATAGTTACAACTCTTAGCTCAAGGTTTAGAAATGAACAACTATACGGTACAATAGAATATTATGTGATTTCAAAGTCAGGGATATTAGGTTTCTTGGTTTACTCAGGTTTATGGGGTATTATCATGAATTCTATTAGCGCTATTATAATATTAGCTGTAAGTTCTGCTCTAGGTGTTAGGTATCATGCAGATATTTTAGCTGTTATAGTATTAGTTATAATGCTTGTGATTTCTACATATAGTTTAGGCATGTTAGCAGCTGCCTTTACGTTAATAATAAAGCAGGGAAATCCAATATCATTCTTCTTCAATACTTTTACGAACCTTTTAGGTGGTACAGTATTTCCAATACAGGTTCTTCCATACGCGATAAGGCTGATTAGTTTCGCATTACCTCTTACTTGGGCTCTAGAAGGTTTAAGAGAAGCACTCTTGTTAGGGGCTCCTATAACTCATCTACTTTATTACATAGAAATACTAGCTATTCAGGACGTAGTCCTGTTTCCTTTAGGACTAGGTGTTTACACTTACGCGTTTAAGAGGGCAAGAAAGATGGGCACCTTGTCTGAATATTAAAAGTTATTCGGCTAAAATATATTAACTCGCAAAACAAAAGTAATCATATGAATTTGAGGGATAAGATATTAGCATTCTTATATAAACATCCAGAGGTTACAGCCAAGGATATAGCAGCTGGAATCAATGAAGATGAAGACTACGTTTTAGCCACTTTGAACACAATGGTTAAGGAGAAGCTCGTAACTAAAAGGGTTAAAGGGATGATCTTCAAGAAGGAAGTATATAGTTTGACACCTACAGGTTTAGACGAAGCTCAAGAGATTTATAATAAATTACAGAACGTTGCAGTTCAGTTGAGAAACATGATAAATCCTTATAACCTTTCCGTAGATCAAATACCAGAGGAGTTCATGGACCTAATACCTCTCCTAGTTAGTTTATCTTTACTCGATATGTTATTTCTATCTCTATTACCTTTTGGTATTTTCATTATGGGCGGAGAAAATCACAAAACATAAGTTCAGTGGCTGCCCACTAACCTCATTAATTATCGGTTTCGGCTCATTCTTCATCATTATAGCTAATTAATACTCTCGTCTCGAATATATATAGTTAATATCTAGCTCTCAAACAATAAACGTTTTAATTGCGGTATATAGTGTTAGTTTCCAAATGGAGCAAATAGTTGATAGATTAAAGGTAACTCACTACGACAAAGCTAGGGGTCAAGTGGAGCTTTCTCAGGGGTTTAGTGAGGAAAAATATTTATGGAATGAAGATTTCCATCCGACTCCACTAAGGCTAAGGAATTGGGGTCCTCTAACATATGCCTCATTATGGTTCAGCATGGTAGCTATAGTACCTACGTGGGCTCTGGCAGTCTCAGGATTAGCTCTAGGGCTAAACTGGATCCAATCTTTATTTATAGTATTTTTAGGAAACGCGATAGTGTTGATTCCGATGATCATACAATCCCATGCAGGTGCTAGGTATGGGATAGCGGAACCTCAATTGACTAGGGTGAGATGGGGTGTATATGGTGCAATAATTCCTTCATGGATTAGAGCGATAATTGGTATGGGCTGGTGGGGTATTGAAAGTTATATAATAGCTGAGGCATCTGTCGCCATGTACCTAGTTGCTTCAAATAGGGCATCTCTATTAACATCAGCTAACGCTTATTCTTTAGCTTTAACCTATCCTCACCTCTTCTGGATTACGTTCTCCATAGTGATCTTGGCACAGATCTTGGTATACTATTTCTCTCCGCCAACAAAGGCCCAACCAGCGATGAAGGCTTTGGCTAATGTTTCAGCTCCTATAATTCTTGCCAGCTATATTTATCTCTTCATATACACTATGAATTTGGCCCACTGGAACTTTGCACCAATTATGGAGATACCCACTAGAGTTAGCGGTCTTGATTATTGGTTAACTGTTATCGCATTTCTCAATGCTAATATTGCGTACTGGGCTACTATGGCTTTAAGTATGCCAGACTACACCAGATTTGCTAAATCTCAGAAGGCTCATATATTGGGTCAAGTATGGATGCCCTTCATGATGCTTGGTATAGCAACCCTAGGTACTTTCTCTGTTGGTGCTACAATGGCTTTAGGAGTAAACCATGGTGAAGGAATTCAGGATCCAATAATACTTACTGCAGTACTTCTACCAGGTATTACTAAATACTTAGTGCTTTTTGGTATAATATTGGCAACATTTGTAGTTAACGTATTTGCAAATGCGGCTGCGCCTGGATATGATATAGCGAACAGTTTTCCAAAGAGGTTGTCATGGTTTAAGGGAATATTAATAGGTATCTTAATTGGAACACTTTTAGGTGCGTGGACCTTTTACGCTAAGGGGGCTTACAGTTATATAACTAATTGGTTGTTGACATATGGTACAGTTTTAGGCGCTGTTGAGGGTATAATAATCTTCGATTATGCTATAATAAGAAGGTTCAAATTTGATCTAGCAGACGTGTTCCTCAGTAACGGCAGATATAAGTATTGGAAAGGTGTAAATCCAGCAGCGATTATATCATTTGTAATAGCTGCCATAGTTACTTATCTATACTACTGGCACATAATCGTAAATCCAATAACACAACTGTTGTTTGAAAACTCCTGGCTCTCGGCCTTCCTAATTTCTGGGGTAGTATACATTATATTGATGGCTCTTTGGATAATTCCAAAATACCAACCCGATTTAAAAGGAAATCTATTAAGAGGCTATTATTCCCAAGATACAATAGTTGTTTTCAATTTAAAGCAGAAGTGATCCCTTTTTCCCTTTTACTCAACTATTGGTCGGCTTCTTGCTCTCTAACTTCACTTACTTTGTAAAATTTGGAACTCTTAAAGGAGATCGATTAATTTCTTTACGTTCTCTTTAAGTAATTTTACTTGATCCTTCGATAATCTCGCTTCATGAAAACCCTCTATATGCAATAGCCATGCTGAGATCCATGAGATGTTTATGTCACTATATGCTTTTCTAAGTTCTTCGACAGCTTTAAAATATAGCTTTGAAGTCCAGTGATTTAAACGTTTCACTTTAACAAGTGTATTTAAGGAGTTTCTAATGGCTAGTATTTTTATTGCTTCTTCTGCTGCTTTGTAGTATTTTTCACTTGCCTGAATTATATCTCCCTTATCTAACAAATCATCTGCTTCCTTCAGCAAGTTTATTATTGAGTCTTTCGTCAGCAACTTGAACCAACCTTACAATACTTTCTCTATACTTCCTAATCTGTTGAAGATCAAAATTTACCGTGATTAAAGATATTGCTGCTCCCCAACTCTCTATTATCCAGTTCCCTAGTATCGATACTAATGAGAATACAGCCTTATCGATCGCTTCTCCAGTCCATCCCTTATCTTTTACGTCTTTAGTGACATCTATTCCAATTACGCTGGCTAGTATTTTTATTGCTTCTTCTGCTGCTTTGTAGTATTTTTCACTTGCCTGAATTATATCTCCCTTATCTAACAAATCATCTGCTTCCTCTAGGTAAACATCTGCAGATGTTTTCAGGTTTAGCACAATATTTCTTTCACTTATTCCATTATATGAATTTTTAGGAGTTCAGAAATATTACAAAATGATATTAATATATATACATGTATACTGAACTTATTATTTGAATATCGATTATAGATAACTATAAATTATAGGAGATTTTCGATAATCATATGAAAGTAGCAATAGCTTCAACCAACGGGATGGTTAGCGGTCCAGGTGAGGCTGAAGAAGTACACATCTATGAGATAAACGGATCGGATATAAAATTGCTAGACAGCTACGAAAATCCGGCTAAGTATAAGGAATATGCTAGAGGGGTTTATATGCTAAGATCTGTTATGGATAAGGAAGTTGATGCCGTAGTATTAAGCGAAATAGGCGGTCCAGGATTTAGATACGTTGCAGGCAAGATAAAGGTTTATATATTTGAAGGGAGTGAAAATGAAGCCCTAAAGAAGCTAATGAATAACGAATTAGTTGAAGCAAAAGCACCAACACATGAACATGGTCACCACCACCATCTAGAGATCTAGATGTAAACTATTCATTCTCCATCTTTTTTACTTGTTTTTCTCTATCACTGACTTTTAGATCTTAACTTCTTCATGGTCTATCGTTTATGTGAGCAAAAAATTTATTACGTACATGAGATGCTTATTAGCTGATGGTTACTGCTACAACTATTTCAACGGTCACTAACACTACTACGACCACTACAACAACAACTGTTACACATGTCGCAGTTCAAACAGGGCTAATGCCTTCCTCGTTCTGGTATTCTACAATGGGTTTTATAATTGTTGTTGCAGTAATTTTAGTGCTATTTGGCTACTTCACTTGGAGGACTTCTGTTCCAGTAAAGGTTGGAAGATCATCTGGTGGCAGTAGAAAGGGAGAAAGGAAGAGACGTTAAATGAACAGCTAATTATATAGCTTGGAAATGAGAAATTTAATATTTGATAAATGCAGTGTCCTTGGTTAAGAGGAAATATATGTACTTCCCCTAAATTTAGGGGTCCTGATGCTTCAGCAGTAGTTGGGCCTCATTGCTATGATTCTTATACTTCATGCTCTCTTTATGAACCTAAATCCATCCTTGAACAGACTTTGGAGACGTCGTCAAATGTTTTACAGCCTATGGAAGTTTACATAATTAATGAGCCAATTAAGTCTACATGTCCTTTCTTTCAGGTCAGAAAATTTAGGAATCTTAACTATTATTACGGTTATTGTTTAATATTAAGAAGGCCCTTAACTAGAAGTCAGGCCTATAACTGCATGAGTATCCCTAACGAATGTCCATTTAGAATTTAAAATAACAAATTTAGAATATCATGTTGATGAAGTCTCTACTCAGTTTAATTTTTACCAATAACTTGTTAAGTGCCTTTAATGCATTTTATGTGGAGGATAAGTTAATTATATCCCAGGCCTTTGCGATAGATTCCTTTTACTCACTTAAAAATGCTGTAGAAAAGGTTAAGGCTAAACTAGGACTCTATGACTATTACGAGATAGGAAGAAGTATTGCCAAAAACGGTAAAGCGAGCATTTCAAGCCCTTGTTTAAGTGCGTATAAGTTTGAGGTTAATAGTGATTATAATGCTACCCTGTTGAGGCTATCTTTAGCCTCATCGTTGTTTAATATTTACGCCATAAAATCTAGGTTTAATGTTCATCCTCTAAATGGGATAAAAAATCGTATGATTACTTTTTCGCTTCAAATGGAAGAGGAATTAGATAAAATAGGTTTGGAAGGCTATTTTAACCTAATATATTTCATTGTCCATCCTAGAGAATATGTTTTGGGTACATTTGTATCAGAGGTCTGTGAAGATTTAGATGGTAAATTCTTAAACATGATCCTAGGTTATAAACCACCTCATGATATGGACGTTTTAGAGTACTTAGATTATATAGGAGGAAATAGCAAAGTAGAAATTCCAATAATAGAGAACAATATAGATGATCTCTTAAACACTAATTGGATTAGATGGAAAAAGAGTTATTGATTTTCAAAAGGTTTTTATTTTATATCATGAAACTATTATTAGCAATTTACATGTCAACTATTATCAATAAGGGATGTGGTAAAGAGATTGAGGATCTTATTTTGCATGCTAATCGTTATGTATTCCTAGTTGTTCCTTCATTAGATGAGTATTTTGCCGAAAAGTTAGTGAATTTAGCTAAGAATGGTGTTGATGTTAAGATTATAACTCAGAATGTAAGTACGAATAAGGGATATGAGTTTATAATTAAAAGCATAATGGATTACAGGAAGAGTGAGCTTGAGGAGAGCTATAATATTTATAGACAGACACTATCCGATTATAATATACTGAGATCTTTAGAGATACTTTTACCTGTGTTAGGCGCCTTAGTTTCCTTATTATTTTATATTTTAGGTAGATATGTAGCTTCGTATTTTTACATTGGTATTCCTGTAACAATAGCATTAATAATAGCCTCTTTTTACAAGACATATTCAAATCTAAAATCAAAGACATCAAGTTTGTCCCTTCTCAGCGAAAATTATAGGAGGTTATTAGAAGAGATAAAGCATGAAAGAGAGTTACTTGTTAGCAGGCTAAACGTAATTGGTGTTAATGAAAAATATTTCAGTGCCAGGTTAATAATAGTTGATGGAGTTTCGAAACTTTTTAGCATGAATCTCACTAAGGAGGAGATAAACGAGAGTTTAGGATTCGTGAGCGACTTACCATTAGAGATAGCTGAAAGGGAGTTCAGCATATTATGGGCATTATATGAGAAATATAAGTTTCAACTTAGCGATAATTTAGGAATTAAGTTCCTTATAAAAGAGAGGACGAGATAACACCAAAAGTATCTAGATAGACTTTTCAACTGATTAAAAGCATTAACATATAGTAATACCGTACTATCTTAGCATATGAATATTAGTTTCATGCTACTCTCTGCAATATTTATCCTCTTATATAACTTATTCGTATTAACAATCTATAAAAAGACTAGAATTGTGGAACGCATAAATGGCGTTGAGGTTAGAGTTTATAATTCTGATATTGTAAACGCATATAGCATGTTCATACCATTTCTTGTCAAGAATTTTATTATAATATCAACTGGAGTGTTGAACTTGAGTGATTGTGAGAAGAGGGCTATTATAATGCACGAATATGGGCACATTAAAAGGGGACATACTATTTATTCCTTCATTCTTATCTTTCTAACAGTATTAACAACATTTTATCTATTCACCGAAGGGTTGGTGGTAGGGGCGTTTCTGATAACCTTAGCTATAATTCCCTTCCAGAGATACCTTTTAAGAAAGATGGAATTAGATGCAGACAAATTCGCTACCAAATACGTTGGTAAAGATGTTTTAATTTCTCTAATCCTAAAATACGGGGATGAAAAGGCAAGCATATTTTCAACTCATCCTTCAGCTAGTTTAAGAATAAAGGCCATAACAGGTTAAAATGAGGCTAAGATGAGCATTAAGGCAATAGTTAATATTGAGGCAGTTAGATTTGGATGGGCTATTTCAATAACTGTTGGAAATATTAACCCACCTATAGAGGCTAAGTTCATACTAGGCCCTAGATCTCTAGGGCTTATTCCTTTCTTATATGCAATGCTAGGTATTATCGATATGAAACCTAAACCCAGTGCTGTAAATATAGAAATTATTGGTACAGATAACGTTAGAAAACTTATTGCGCCTAAAACTCCAATAGCGATTACTAGTTCTTTAAAGTAGCTCTCTACCTTGGGTAATATAATATACGCTATTATGGCTATGCTATAAGCAATTATAGATTCCTCAAAGGAGTCATTTATCATTAAGGGTACTAGGGTTAATGCATATGCTGGTTCAAAAGCTAAGAAAGACATGATAAATCCTTTAAGAGAGAACGCTAGATTTATCTTGCTAAAGGTATTTATGCCATACCTTCTACCCTTTATGAAAATCATAGGGATGGCTAATATGCCAGTAAGTAACATCCATTTTCCTAAAATCTCATAAGATAACGCTGCTATTAGGAAGCCAATAGCCCACCCTGAGAGCGTTAGTCCAGTTATTGTTTTACTCCTTTCGAATGAAGCCAGTTCAACAGCTGATGATAATGAAAGTCCAAACATAACACCTATTATAAACCTCTCTATCAGAACTACTGGAAAGTTTTCTACAGTAAACTCTTCAGCTACGCTTATGAGTCCGGAAATTGCAGTTGAGATAGATAATACCCTTGCCATACCTAATTGTCTAACACTTATTGGGTATAATATTGGAGTTAGCATCCTTCCAACGAATGGTATTCCGAGCAATATGGAGTAATCTATTGGGCTATAGTTGACAAATTTTAGGAAGAAAGAGAAGTTAAGTAATGAGAAGGCGGTTAGTGAATAAGCTATCACGTAATATGCTACTGAAATTCTTTGCTGGATGTTAAAGGTCATCTTGAGTCTACTTATATCTTAGTAATTTATGCTTAAATATATTTTCCTCATGCTTATACATAACATATTATGATATAAACACAATAGGATAATTTTTAAACTTTCATTCAAAGGTGTGTAGAATTTTATTCAGAAGTTGATAGATTCTCGAGTATTCTTTAATGTTAAATATAGAGTAAATTTGATATTGACTACGCTAGTACATTTTTTAAACTTTAAATTAACATATCTTTTGTGTCAGAAGTTTCATTTAATGTGAGATCATCTAAATTACAATTATTTCCTGTGGTTTCTAATCCCTTTTATACTTTGGCATCTACTGGGCACATACTTATAGATAAGGTAATTGATGACGATAATTATGTTATTACAATTTCATTATCTCATCCTAAAGATGTAGAACTTAGGGAGAAGGTTGAACTGTATCAAACAAATTTGAAACGTATATTTTATCCACCTTCTAACATAAAATATGAAAGCTTCTGTACGATGAAGGATTGTGAGTTTACATTTTATATGGATTTTATTCTGGGAGAAGTATCCTCAATCGTTAAATTTGGTTGGGATGTAAAAGTAAAAGGATCGCTAGCAAAGATATTATTAGGAAACATTAACTTAAAGGATTTCTTTTATCATATTTGGAACGATCACATGAAACCTTCAATAGATTATATAATTAACATTACTTCAAGGGAGCCTCCTAAACGTACTAAGGTTAACCTAGCATCTGTAATTAATGAGGCGAAATCAGCTAAGAAAACTACTATTGTAACTGGCAGTAGTTCTTCAGCTTATTTTGCTATAGTCATTGACGAGGGTGATATAGTATATGCTAAATACATTGATGAAAGAGAAATAAAGAAAGGGTTAGATGCTGTGTTTAAGGCTCTGGAGGTAGCTGATAAGGCAGAAATTAGTGTTAGCTCTAGTGGTTAAATTATAAAATGATATCCTCTATCATAGTATACAACTGGTTTAGGCTCTCTTATTAACGTCCCGCTTAACACCTTTCCTACTATTATTGCATGATCACCTTCATCTACCACGTCATATAGCTGTGCCTCAAAATACGCATAAGATTCTTCTAAAATTGGTATATTCCCTATCCCCCTTCTAAACTTGACCTTTCTGAACCTTTCCTCTATATTTTTCTCCCTAGCAAATAGATCTAGGATTTGAACATTGTCAACTAGGTTTATTGCAAAATAGTCACTTTCTCTAAATGGTATATCGTTACTTACAGTTTTATCTGCAACGAAGTAGATCAATGGGGGATTAAGGGATAGAGAATTAAAAGTGTTCACAGTCATTCCAAATAGTGTATCTTTCCACGAAGTGGTTGCTATAGCTACACCGTTTGGGAATTTTCTCATTATTGTTTTTATGATGTTTTCAACCATAAATATCTACAACGCTTTTAATGTAAAAATTGTTATCTTTATTTAAGTATTAACTTTGGTCTGTGAAATCTTAGGCTCTATGTTATCTACATATTTAACGTATTTGCCGATAAGGACTAACATTAGTAAGATTACTGGTATCAGAAGCCCGAACGTAGTTCTTATACCTATTTCATCAACGATAAAGCCTGTTACAAAAGGCGTTACAACTCCTATAAGCATCATTATTGAAAAGAACATGCTGTTGGCTGCATTCCTCTCCTGAGGCTTAAAAGTCCTACTTATAGATATTATAGAGAAGGGATAAGTGAGACCATGTGGGAAGCCTAAGATTATTAATGCTAACGCGTAAATTAGTATGTTCCTCGAGAACAGCATTAAGGTTAAACCTATAATGCTCATAGCGATAGAGAATAATACACCATGCCATATCCTTTCAACGGGTTTAATTGAGAGAAAAAGCCTTGCTAAAAGAGAGGTTGTAAAGAATAATGCGAATAACGATGTAATTAAGGAATATGAAGCGTTAAATTGATCTTTGGCATAAATTCCTCCAAATGTTAGTATAAATGCAAATGGTACATTATAAGATAATATATTAAATACTGCAACCTTAAATCCATTATTGCTCCAAACGTTAGTGATGTGATTTGAGGTTCTATCTTCATTTGATGGGAACCTTATAAATGGTGATAGTGCTACACTTAGTAGTCCAAATGGGGTAAAGAAGAGAAACACCTCTCTAAGGCTAAAGTACTTCAATATCAAGGACTCTATAGCAGGTCCTATAACGAGACTGATGCTTAACGCTAAGGTATATATTGATAATAGTCTTTCTCTGGCTCTTCTATCCTCAACTAAGCCTGCAGATGTTATTATATTAGGCATGATGAAACCTAAAACAAATCCCGTTAACGCTGAGATCAACCAGATTGTTATTAGATTAGATAAATAGAAAAGAGGCATCAATATCGCAAAGCCCACATTAGATGCGATAAATACTTTTCTTCTAAGGCTAACATGCAACCTAGAGTTTATTAGACCACTTGCTATGAATGTGAAGAACGCTATAGTAGCGGATATCAGCCCTACTAGAGTTTCGCTAAACTTAAGATCATATTTAGCCACAAGCGGTATTGTAGTCATTATCATATTGTTAGATGCTCTAATAGAGAGCGTAAGTAAAACGATTATTATTGTAATATAAATTAATTGCCTTTTATTGTTATCCATATATCTACTCTTTTTAATTTTTATTTAAAAAACTATACTTAGACATTTTGGATACGAAAAATTTTTATAGGTAACTTTGTTACCTATATTACTATGAAAGTACAAGCTGCGCCTGGGCCTGTATCTTATGCCTTCATAGTCTCTGGAAAAGTAGAACTTCAGTTCGGTAAAGAAGAAGTGGGAAACGTTGATGCTGTGGCTGATTCGATAACATCGTTAATAAAAAGAGATATAAGGGTAGATTATTGTGCTCTAAGGAAGATAATGACTGTCTATCCTAATTTTAGCGACCTAGTTGGAGTTTGGAGGAAAGGCAGCGCTGCCGATATACTAACTCGAGGGCTATTTAAATTGAAAGGAATTAAAGGTGGTATAGAGTATGCGGATGATTGGCAATCATTAATGAACATGCTAAAAGAGGGCAGGGTTAAGAGTATAACGATCTCCTCAGCTTTCGGTTATGGAATACCTTTTGAAGATATTTTGGTAGAACATGGAATAAAAATGCCAGCTAGTTGTGGTATAAGTATAATAAACAAAAATGAAGAGGATGGAATAGTTCAGGCTTATAGGGAAGGGTTAGACAAAATGAAAGAGGACCCTGAAGGAAGTGCTGAAAAAATCGTGTCAACTTTACCAATAAAAATACCTAAGAACTTTGTGTTGGGTATAATTAAAAACGCAGAACTGACTGTCGAGAAGTTAGATGATTACAGCGATTTTCAAAGGCTAGTAAAGGAAGTCTTAAGGGAGCTCTAAGCCAGTAATATAGTAGTATTTTTCGTTACCAAATTCTTTAATAAGCTTTATAGAAGGTTCTAGTTCAATATTTTCTTTTAAAGAAGGAAATACGTTAATTTCCTCCCCCTTATTATGATCTAGGACTATTTTCACATACCTCTCAACCCAATCCTTTCTCTTTTCCTTCAGGATACCATCACCATAATTCTTAATTAGTAGGTGATCATTAGCATATGGTTTTACGATCTCCTGTTTAATTAAAGGGAATACAACGACATCCTCTACTCTGGCGTGTGAGTTTACTATAAAGTTATGTAAAAGCTCAAATTCCTTCCATAAATCATCTTCCTTCAACTTTAAGAGTAGAGGTAATCTTACTCTAAGGATTGCGTGCTCGAAAAGGAGTAAGCTAATAGTATCCTTTACAATTTCAGAAATTTTAGTCATAGGTTAAATATTTCATATTGAAGTTAAAAGAAGTTTACTGCTAACTACTTAAATATTGTTATAAATTTTCATAATAAAACTTATTATTTACTTGAACAAGATTAGCACTTATGAAGTATATAGATCCAGTATGTGGTATGGAAGTCGATGAAAATACACAGTATAAGGTTATGTATAAGGGTAAGGTTTATAGGTTCTGCTCTCAACAGTGTATGGACGCTTTTAGGAAGGATCCTGAGTTATATTTAAGAGAAGGCCCTAAGGGAATGCCTAAATGAGCCTTAGAATCAAGAAGGAAGAACAACTGAAGATAATTGGAATGCACTGTGCTACTTGTGTGAACACCGTTACTAAATCCTTAAAATCAGTGAATGGCGTTATCCAGGCACAAGTCAATTTAGCATCTGGACTAGCTAAGGTTGAGCACACTAACGTTAAGTTGAAGGATTTAGTAAAAGCAGTAAGAAGCGCTGGCTACGATGTGCTAACTGAGAAGGTTACCTTTAAGGTCTCGGCAAATCCTGAAACTTTTCCACAAATAGAGAAAAGGTTAGAGGAACTAGATGGTGTAGTTGATTACAAGTCAAATCCAGCATTAGGTACTATCACTGTGGAGTTCAATCCATTACAAATCGATGCAGTGACTTTAGGTAAAGAGATAGGATTTAATGCACAGCCAATATCGCAGAACTTAACGCATGAAGATCTTGTAAAAATGGAGTACAGGGATCTTCTAAGGAAATTAATCGTTGGTGCTATATTCACGCCCTTTGTGGTAATTTTTGCAGTTCTCAGACTTCCAATCCTTTCCATGATATTTAGCGTTCCTGTACAGTTCTATTCTGGGTTAAGATATCATAAGGGGGCATATATTGCGTTAAAGAACGCTACGACAAACATGGATGTGTTGGTCTCCCTCGCCTCCAACATTATGTGGTTCTCCAGCGTGTATTTCTTGTTTGAACACCTTCAGACATTTTTTGACGCTTCAGCACTACTTATAACGTTTGTCTTAGTAGGGAAGACTGTCGAGGCATATATAAAGGCTAGGGTGTCTTCATTCCTAACTAGCTATAAGCCATCAAAGGCTAGGTTAAAGGATGGAGAGATGGTAGATGTTAGTTCATTAAAAGTAGGTGATATAGTCGTAGTGAAAAGTGGAGAAGAGATCTCTGCCGATGGTGTAGTTGAGGATGGGAAAGGAGAGGTAAACGAGAGCATATTTACAGGAGAGAGTACTCCAGTGCTTAAGAAGAAAGGAGATCCTGTGCTCGCAGGTAGTGTACTGGTGAACGGCTATCTCGAAGTTTATGTGACGAGGCCTTCAGAGAGGTCTTATATTTCACAGGTAGAAAAATTGGTTAGGGAGGCATATTCCGCTAGGGTTTCTATCCAATCATTAGTGGATAAGGTCTCGGAGGTTTTTGTACCCGTAATAATTACGGTAGCCATATTGACATTTATAGTTTGGCATTTCATTCTAGGCTACTCACCAATCTCCTCGATGTTATTTTCAGTAGCAGTTTTAGCTGCAGCATGTCCATGTGCTCTAGGATTAGCTTCTCCTATGGCCGTGTTAGTTAGAGTTAATAACGCAGTTAAAAGAGGTATCATAATAAGGAACGGTGACGTTTTTGAAAGATTTAGGCTTGTGGATACCATAGTGTTCGATAAGACAGGCACATTGACAGAAGGGACTTTCAAGATAAAGGATTATAAGGAATATCAAGAGGGTGCAATGAAGTTGGTATCAGCTGCTGAAAGTAAGAGTAATCATCCTATAGCTAGAGCTTTTGAAAGGTCGGACTTGAAGGTTAGTAGCTTTGAAGAGTTTCCAGGAGAGGGAATATATGCAAATGTTAATGGTCATGATGTGATCGTTGGCAAGGAGAGCTTTGTGAAAAATAATTGTGATTGGAACGTTAATGAAAGCGGAGATGTGCTTGCGTGTATTGATGGTAAGCCAGGTGCAATAATCAATATTGAGGACAGGATTAAGGAGGACGCGTTTTACGTAATTTCTGAGCTAAAGAAGAGGAAAATAAGGGTGATAATGGCTACTGGCGATTCGAGCAAATACGCTGATGAAGTTGGAAAAAGATTAGGTATAGAGGTGTTTAAGGGATTGACCCCAAACGACAAAGTAGAGTTAGTGAAGAGGCTTAAGAGTGAGGGATATAAAGTCGCATTTATAGGTGATGGTATAAACGATGCTGAAGCTATAAAAGAGGCGTTTGTTGGCATCGCAGTGTCTAATGGTACAGAGCTAGCTAAGTACGCTGGAGATGTTATAATAAAGGACTTAAAGGACATACTTACATTGCTTTCGGAGTCCAACTTAGCAGTAAGGAAGATAAAGGAGAATTTAGGATGGGCCTTTGGTTATAACGCTGTTTTAGTTCCCATAGCAGCTGGCGTTCTATATCCTAGAATTTATTTACCTCCTGAATATGCTGCTCTAGCTATGGCCTTTAGTAGCGTTATAGTGAGCTTATGGTCACTAGTTCCAATTTAACGTATGCAATCCTTTTTCTAACCTCAAAATTTAAATATAAGTTATTGTTAATGTAGTATAAGGTGCTTTTGATGAGCCAATGGTAAAAAACGATGAAATATTCCCTTCTTTTTGGTACAATATAATACCGGATCTCCCTAAACCCCTTCCCCCTCCAAGAGATCCACCAGATGCAGAGTTCTCACGAATAGATCTGTTAAGAACTATAATGCCAAAGGAAGTACTAAGGCAACAATTTACAGTTGAGAGGTATATAAAAATACCAGAGGAATTAAGGGATAGATACCTTACTATCGGGAGACCAACTCCACTGATGAGGGCTAAAAGGTTAGAGGAGTACCTCAAGACTCCAGCTAAGATATATTTCAAGTTCGAGGGAGCCACACCAACAGGTTCACACAAGATTAATACCGCTTTAGCTCAGGCATATTTTTCACATGAAGAAGGGATAGAACATGTTGTAACTGAAACCGGAGCTGGACAGTGGGGAACAGCTGTTGCCTTAGCGGCTACAATGTTTAACATGAAATCCACAATCTTCATGGTAAAGGTTAGTTATGAGCAAAAGCCGATGAGAAAGGCTATAATGCAACTCTACGGTGCAGACGTTTTCCCTAGCCCCTCAGATGTTACTGAAATAGGGAAGAAAATCCTAACTGAAAATCCAAATCATCCTGGGTCTTTAGGAATTGCGATGAGTGAAGCTATAAGGTATGCTCTAGATCACGGATATAAGTATTTAGTTGGTAGCGTCTTAGATGTTGTGATACTGCATCAAAGCGTTATTGGTTTAGAAGCTATGAAACAGCTAGAACTATTGGGAGAAGAGCCAGATGTATTAATAGGATGCGTAGGCGGTGGAAGTAATTTTGGAGGTTTCGCATTTCCCTTTATTGGCCATAAGAAAGGAAAGAGGTTTATAGCAGTGGGCTCTGAAGAGGTTCCGAAGTTCAGTAGGGGTGAATACAAGTATGACTATCCTGATAGTGCAGGGCTATTACCCTTAATAAAAATGATAACTTTAGGGAAGGATTATGTACCTCCACCTATCTACTCAGGAGGTCTAAGGTATCATGGTGCTGCACCCACGTTAAGCCTGTTAATTAAGGAAGGTATTATAGAATGGAGAGAATATACAGAGAAGGAGATATATTATGCAGCAAAACTATTCATGCAGACGCAGGGTATAGTACCAGCCCCTGAATCTTCTCATGCTATAAAGGCAGTAATAGATGAGGCTATAAGGGCTAGAAATCAGAACGAAAAGGAAGTAATAGTGTTCAATCTAAGCGGACATGGACTATTGGATCTAACGAATTACGAATCAATGATGAAGAGGTGGGGCTAAATTGAGCTGGAATAGGAAACTGCTAGCATCTTATATGACCCTTGGATATCCTGATGAAGAGAATTTTATTAAGTTCATAAAGGGAGCAGAGATGTTAGGTAGTGACATTATGGAGATAGGTATACCGCCAAAATATGCAAAATATGATGGACCAGTAATTAGGAAAAGCTACTCAATTGTCTCTAAGAGGGTCAAGGATTATCTAGCTCTTCTTAAGCTAGCTAGAAAGGAGCTAACAATACCTATAGTTATACTCACTTACCTTGAAGAATTCGAGAAGAACCTAGATGAGTTCCTAGAGGAGCTAAAGAGCATGGAAATAGATGGGGTACTGTTTCCTGATCTACTTATAGATTACATAGATAATTATGAGGATTATTATAAGAGGATAAAGTCTCATGGACTTAAGGCAGTGCTCTTCGTAACCCCCACAGTTCCTGATAGTATAATCTCTAAAGTTTCACATCTGAGCGATATATTCCTCTATTATGGTGTAAGACCCACTACAGGAGTCCCAATTCCTATAGTACCATCAGCTCTAGTTAGGAGAGTTAGAGATCTAGTCAGAAATAAGTTGGTTGTAGGCTTTGGGTTATCCACAGATGATATAAGAGAAGTAATCCTAGCGGGGGCAGATGGTGTCGCCATTGGTACTGCATACATTGAGAAAATAGAAAAGGAGGGGGTTTCCTCAGCCCTTGAGCTCGTAAGGGGTTTAAGGGGGATCCTAGATGAGTTTAGCTAACTATTTGAAGAAAGTAGTTGAAGGTCAACATCTAAGCGAGGAAGAGGCTGCTGAAGTTGCCACTAAAATAATAAAAGGTGAGGCACCAGAGAGCCTAACTGCAGGGATTTTAGTAGCCCTAAGGATGAAGGGAGAGACCCCTGATGAAATAGTAGGCTTCGCCAAAGCCATGAGGAGATCAGCTCTCAAAATAAATTCTGCTGCAAATGTATTAGATACAGCAGGGACTGGAGGAGATGGATTAGGAACCTTAAACGTGAGTACAGTTGTGGCAATACTTTTAAGCTCTCTATACCCTGTGGCAAAGCACGGCAATAGGGCAGTTAGTGGGAAAAGCGGCAGTGCAGATTTCTTAGAGGCTTTAGGCTATAATATAATCGTACCTCCTGAGAACGCACCTAGATTGTTAGCTAACACTAACTTCGTATTCCTATTCGCTCAGCTCTATCATCCCAGTATGAAGAACGTTGCACCTATTAGGAAAACTTTGGGTGTTAGGACTATATTTAACATATTAGGTCCTCTCACAAATCCTGCAGGAGCTAGATATCAGCTACTAGGGGTTTTCTCAAAGGATTACGTTTCCAAGCTAGCTGAGGCTGTTAAAAGGCTCGATTATGATAGAGTGATAATATTCCACGGTGAGCCAGGAATCGATGAGGTATCTCCAGAAGGTAAGACGTTTGTACATGAAATAAATGGGAGTAAAGAAGAGGAATACGTGATAACGCCATCAGATTTTAAGGCTCCCTCAGTACCTATAACTAAACTTTTAGTTAAGGATCCTGAAGAATCAGCTTTTAGGGCTTTAAGGGCTTCTTATGGCTTAGATAAAGATGCGGAGATATTCATAAGGTTAAACACAGCGCTAGGACTCTACTTGATCAATAAAGTTAAGAGCCTAGATGATGGATATGAGTTGGCTGGGCATCTATTACAGGGACTTCCTGAAAGGTTAAAGGAGATTATAGCGTCAAATGGTGATATAAACAGACTAAACTCCTTGTTGGTGAAAGTTCGTGGGTATTAAGCTGAAGATCTGTGGTATAGGTAATCTAGCTGACGCTATAGCAATAAACAGTATTGACGGTGTAAGCTACATGGGCATGATTAACGACCCTATAAGTCCTAGGTTCGTTTCAGACTTAGAACTCCTTAAGGTTGCTAGGATCGTGGATAAGCCTCTAGTTGCAGTCAGGGTCAACGGTACTATAAGTGATATAGATAGAATACCAACCAAAATGGTTCAAATACATAGGGTGTTAAACGATAGAGAGCTAGAGGAATTAAGTATGCTGAGCAAAAGGTTCATCCTCTTCGTACCTGCATCCCTAGATTATTTAGATTACTTGAAGAAGGCTCAAAAATACAGCGATTACATATTATTTGACTCTCCAAGAAAGGGAATTGAAGTAAATTTAGAAGTTGTAAAGAAGATGTTAGATTATCATCCAGATGCGGGAGTTGGTGGGAAGATAAACTTAAGCAACGTTCACGAATTCATAAGGCTCAACCCTGGTTGGATAGATGTCTCAAGCGGTATTGAGTTTTATCCAGGTAAAAAGGATTTAGACAAAGTGAGAAGGTTAGCTGAGGTGGTGAAGAACGCTTAGCAAGATAGTTGAATGCCTAGAAGATGATTATGAGGTATTCGGAGTGCTAGAAGACCTCTATAGGAATAATGTAAGTATTATAGCGTGGGGGTTCAAATCTTATCTTTATGGAAACGATGAGAATTTCTTGAATTCTTTGAACGAAATGTTATCAAGTAAAAAGGATTACAGAATAAAGAGTAATCATGTAATTTATGATGGCGGTGCAATAGGTTACATTTCCTATGATGCAGTGAGGTTCTGGGAAAAGATAAAGGATCTCAAACCTCAGGCAGAGAATTGGCCTTATGCTGAGTTCTTTATTCCTGAGAACATAGCCCTTTATGTAAATGACAGAGTTATCCCAATATCTGGAGATCATGAGTATTTGGAGAGATGTCTAAGAAGAGGTGAGGGCAAAAAGGAGTTTAAAATATCACGTTATGATGATATGCTAGATAGAGAGAAATACGAGAAGGGAGTAAGGGAAATATTGGAGTATATTAGGGCAGGATATGCTTTTCAAGTGGTACTATCTAGGTTTTATAGGTATGTATATAATGGGAGTCTAGTAACCTTTTATGATAAGCTAAGGAATACAAATCCATCGCCTTATACCTATTACCTAAAGTTTTTCAATAGAAGGATAATAGGAGCGAGTCCTGAAGTCCTCTTCAAGTTGCATGATAACATCGTGGAAACATACCCAATAGCTGGCACAAGACCAAGAGGGAAGACAGATGAAGAAGATGAGTCCCTGAAGGAGGAATTATTGAATTCCGTAAAAGATAGGGCTGAACACCTGATGTTACTTGACTTAGCTAGAAATGATCTAGGAAAGGTTTGCGAAGCTGGAACGGTACAGGTTCCCGAAATGTTCTATATAGAAAAATACAGCCACGTACAACATATAGTCTCTAAAGTCATAGGAAGGCTTCACAAGAGGCATAATGTTTATGATGTAATAAAAGCTGTATTTCCTGCAGGTACTGTAAGTGGAGCTCCTAAACCCTTCGCCATGAACCTAATTGAGGTGCTTGAGGATTATAAGAGGGGTCCTTATGCTGGTGCTGTGGGCTATATCAACTTTAACGGAGATGCTGAGTTCGCCATAGCTATAAGGACCGCATTTATCAACAGGGAGTTACTAAGAATACAGGCAGGTGCTGGTATAGTTTACGATTCAGATCCTAGGTTAGAATATGAGGAGACTGAACATAAATTAATGGCATTAAAGGTTGCGTTGGGTGTGAGCTAATGCCAGATATAACCTTAATAATCGATAATTACGATAGTTTCGTTTATAATTTAGCTCAGATCGTTGGAGAACTAGGCTCTACACCAATAGTTTTAAGGAATGACGATATTAGTGTTAAAGTAGTCGAGAGGATAAATCCTGACAGGATAATAATCTCTCCAGGACCTGGAACCCCTGAAAAGGTTGAAGACGTGGGCATCTCAAACGAAATAGTTAAAGTTTACGGCTCAAGGATTCCTATTCTAGGAGTGTGCTTAGGGCACCAGGTTATAGGTTATGTATTTGGAGCTAAGATCAGGAGGGCCAGAAAGGTATTTCACGGAAAGCTGAGTAAGATAAAACTGAAAAGTGATGCATCTATATATCATCAGGTTCCAAGCGAATTCTACGCTACAAGATATCACAGCCTAGTGGTGGATGATGTAAAGTATCCTCTAGTTGTAGATGCTTATTCTGAAGAAGATAACGAAATCATGGCAATTCATCATGTAGAGTATCCAATATTTGGGGTCCAATTCCATCCAGAAAGCGTTGCAACTTCGGTGGGCAAAAAGATAATCTATAATTTCCTAAACCTGGTGTAGGTGAAATGCCAAAGGATGGCATTAATGGATGGTTAAAGGATGTTATAGAACACTCTTTAAAGAGACCTAAAGTAAAGACTGAAAGGAATAGAAGAATAAACTCGTTTTTAGACTCTATTAGACAAAAGAAAAATAGCGGGGTAAACGCTATAATAGCTGAATATAAGAGAAGGTCTCCCTCGGGTTTCTCTTCCGATAGAGAACTTGAAAGTTATATTAATTATCTGAGAAGGTACGTTGCAGGTTTCAGCATATTAACGGAAGAAAAGTACTTCAATGGATCTTATGAGATATTAAAGAGGGTTTCTGAACTAGTCAGCGATTTGCCTATATTAATGAAAGATTTTGTAGTGTCCGAGAATCAGATAGATTCAGCATATAATTTAGGCGCAGATGGTGTTTTGCTGATAGCCTCAATTCTGAAAGAGAGGGAACTAGAACACTTGATAGATTATGCTAGATCATACGGTTTAGAGCCTTTAGTTGAAGTTAATAATGAGGATGAGCTAAAAAGCGTTTTACAGCTTGATGTAAAATTCATGGGAATTAACGCTAGGAACCTATTTAACTTAAAAGTAAACTTGGATACGGTTAAGGATTTACTTGAGCTAGTTCCAGATAACATAACTAAGGTAGCTGAAAGCGGTATAAAGACTAGAGAGGATATATTAAAGTTGAGGAAAGCTGACGCTTTTCTAATAGGTACTTCACTAATGGAGAATCCTATGAGAATACTTGAGCTTTTATGAGTACCGGAAAAATTTTTATCCGGATATATTTCCAACTATACATATGTCTAAAGGATTGAGTACTATAGTCATCGCATCTATAGTTATTGTAATAATTGTAGTAGCCGTAATTGCGGGAATATTGCTATTAACAACGCATAAAACATCCGTATCTGTCACAACAACTACTTCTCCAGTTTCTACAACGACTACCTCATCGACATCTCAAGGTGTTACGATATATGTAGCTGGAGCTTACTTAGCTATATTCAATTATCTAGCATCCCAGTTCTATAATGAGACGCATATACCAGTACATGTTATACCAGGAGGGTCTTTTGCACTGGCTGCTGAAATAGCAAAAGAAACTCCTGTACCTGCAAACGTCTTCGTCCCTGTAGCATATATACAGGCTGTGGAACTAGAGGGATCAAGGAATCCTGGTTGGGCTATAGCTTTTATTTCAGATCAAATGGCAATAATTTACTCCAATTATACTACCCAGAACCCGTATTGGAATGAGCTTTACTCTAACTATACCATGGCTATGAAGACAAACGAAAGCAAATACTGGTTTAACTTCTTCTATCTATTAACATCAGGTCACTTCTCTTTAGGAATATCAAACCCCAGCAGTGATCCAGAGGGGTTATATGCTTATCTAATACTGCAAATGGCTGGCTACCTTTATGCAAATCATAACATATCCTATTTTGTTGATAGAGCTGAACCTTACATAAAATCAGCACCTACGACAGCTGATTACGTTCCTTCTCTAAAGGCTGGTACTTTAGATTTCACATTCTCTTATGTATCATATGCTGTATCACAGCACTTAGATTACTTACAGTTGCCACCATGGTTAAGCTTTGGTTACTACCCTAACGAAACTCATTGGTATAGCATGTTCTCTTACACTATAACTGTTAATGGGCAGAACTTAACCATTAGAGGTAATCCAGTCTATCTCTACATCACAGTACCATTAAACGCCACAAACGTAAACGCTTCCTACGAGTTTATAAAGTTCCTCATCTCACATGTAAACGAGTTGTCGATGTTCCATGTAATACCAATATATCCAGCCCTACTGTTTTATAACAATGAATCACAAGTACCGCAACCTATATTACAGCTTTTGAATAATGGTGAACTAAAATATGCGGGGAATTTCTCGCAGGTTTGAAATCCTAAAGGTATTGTCCTTTTTTCTTTCTCTTATTTTAATAATTCCAATCCTTTACATCCTCGTTTATGGTTATACTTCATTTTATATCGGAAGTGTAGCGTTTAGTAAAGCACTCTTAAGCTCCATAGCTCTTACTTTCTTTTCCTCTACCATAGCTGTTATTATAGCGATTGTATTCTTTACACCCTTGGCTTACTATCTTGCAAGGCATAAAAATCCTTTTATAGAGACATTGGTCGATATACCTGCCTCTGTTCCTCATCCAGTTGTCGGTATAGCTCTTATATTCTTAGATAGTCCAATAAATCCATTAGGGAAATTCCTTTACGATCATGGAATTATATTTTATTATACATACACTGGCCTGATATTAGCGCTTTTCATAGTTTCTACCCCCGTGTATGTGAGGGCTATGCAGAACTATTTCGAATCCTTACCGCAAAGCTATGAGCTCTATGCTAGAAGTTTGGGAGCCTCAGAGTTCAGGACTTACATAACCGTTATACTACCTAGGGCTATAAAGGGCATTATATCAGCAGGTCTAACAGCCATAGCTAGGGCAATTAGTGAGTTCGGCTCAGTAGTGCTTATAGCACCTTATGTTACTGGCTGGATATTTAATGGTATGAGTACTGCATCTGTGTTCATTTATGACGAGTTTTTAACATACTTTAATGCATCAATTACGGCCTCTGCAACGTTAATATTATTCTCCCTGCTGTTAATAGCCGTAACTAGAATAATAAATATTATCTTGTTTAAGTGAATCCTTTTCCTTTCCTCCACATTATAGAAATATATTTGATTGGTTATATTTAATATATGGATATGATAGAAGTCGACGTAAGAAAGAGTTATGGTAATTTCACTCTTAATGCGAAATTTAAAGCTTCAGGGATTATAGGGATAACGGGTAAGAACGGTAGTGGAAAGACTACATTGCTTAACATAATTGCAGGGATTGTAAAGCCCGATTTGGGATATGTTAAGGTTAACTCTATAGATGTTACAAATTTAGATATTAGCAAGAGAAACATAATATTCATTAATCAGGATAGTTATATACCAACGCTTAAAGTGATGGATCACTTGCTTTGGGGGTTTAAAGTTAGATCCATGAAGGTCGATAAGGATAAGGTAAATGAGGTAGCTAAGGCTTTAGGAGTTCCATTAAATGATTCTGACAAAAAGGTAGCAAAGTTGAGTCTAGGTAACAGAATAAGGGTGGCTTTAGCAACAGCACTACTAGTAAAACCTAGTGTAGTCTTAGTTGATGAAGCCTTTTCCAACATAGATAATAAGGAAGAATTCATGAAGGCAGTATTTACAATATGTAAGAGAGAGGGAATTGACCTAGTCTTCACTACTCAAGACAGTCATGAAGTAATGTTAGGCAATAACAGTTATAAGATAGAGAAGGGTACATTGTTAGAACTTTAATCTCTCTTTTCTTGATTTCTTTATAGCAAACCTTCTCGTTAAGTATCTTCTGCTGAACATGTAGAGGTATTTTATATAATATCTCTTATAATAGCCCATTTGGTACAGTCTACTTTTATAACCCACAAGGTTAAGTAAATTGATAAAATAAAAGCATTTTCATTATAGGCGAGAATATTACTTCAATCCTTCTGAAGTTTCCTCTAATGGTTTTCTCGAGGTCTCCTTACCTAAAACTAGGCTTAAAACTAGGGCTATTATTGCCATAGAACCGAAGAACTCCAATGATATAGAGAATCCAAGTGCTTTTACCATTTCTGGGAAAATGGTAACCCCTAGAACAGAGCCTACCCTACTTATAGAAGTAGCAAATCCCTGAGCTGAAGACCTCACTGACGTAGGGAACAGTTCAGTTGGATAGAACAATGTCACCGCTCCAGCCCATTGTTCTATACCAGCGAAGAGCATGAATGCTATTAGCGCAGATATTCCTTTTATACTAATTAAACCACCTATAATTAGGATGAGTCCCATTACGCCTAATCCTATGCTCAATGTTGGTTTTCTTCCAATTATATCAATTATGAAAGTACCTACAAGGTAAAATGCAAGTGCTGAGGCTGAAATCGCTAAGGTTCCATATAAGGTTTTGTATGCTGAGGGAAAGGCTAGCGTGTGCAAGATCAGTGGGTAGTATAGTCCAATCCCATAGGCAGCAACATCAAATAGGAACCATATTGTGCTAGTGAAGAGCAATAGTATTAACAGCCTACCTTTAAACATATCCCAGAAGGAGTTAACTCCCTTAGACTCTTCTTCAGGTTTCGGTACATCCTCTCCTTTTAATTTTCCTTTTAATGCTAACCATCTAGGAGATTCGGATAATTTTATCCTAGCTAGGATTATTGGTATCGCAACGATTCCACCTATTATAAAGACCCACTTCCAAAAATAGGGTCCTGTTCCAAGAACTCCTAAAATTACAAGCTGAGATATTGCAGTTCCAATCCAATAGAGAGATATCGCACCTGTTAAATATCTACCTCTAGTATTGCTTGGTGCCACTTCGCTGATCAGTGTACTACTAAGTGGATAGTCACCCCCTATTCCCACTCCAAGTAAAAACCTAGATATGTACATAACTAAGAAGTTTGGTGAAAACGCTGATAAAATTGCAAAAACTGTGAAGAAAATGAGATCAATTGTCATTAACTTGCTCCTTCCCATTTTATCAGAGATATATCCAAAGATCAGTGCACCAGGTATCATTCCGGCTAAGGATGCTGAACTTAATAAACCATACTCTAAACTCGTTAAGGCAAACTGTTTCGAGATGTAGAGAAGGACAAACGAAATGTTAGAGAGATCGTAACCATCTATTAGGAAACCACTTGCAGCGACTATGAAAAATAGGAGCCTTTGTTGAAGTGGTATGTTCTCAAAATAACTTTTCATGTATGATAAGGGTTTAACATGTTAATTTAAAATTATCTACTAAGAATTTGAAATTAGATTAAAAAACAGACACAAAACTAATAGTAAGTAATAACTTAGCCATAATCAGCATACTAGGACAACTTGAGTATAAAAAACCTCTTCCTTCCCTTAAAAGATGTTTAGGTTTATTCCAAGTAGAAAGATTTGATTTCGATTCTTCCTTTCTCGTCATAGATATATAGTTTTCCTGGTTCCTCATCAAGTGTCCTCTTATGGCTGCCATCACAGAAAGGCTTATGTTGAGATAAACCGCATGCACATACGTATATCTTTTCTCCTGATTGTGTAGTTATCTCGTAAGGATGGTTTCTGTCATGTCTTACTAGTCGGGCCATGTTTATACCATTAAAATAAAAATATTTAAACTAAGCTTTACTTTTGGAAACTATGCGATTTTTAAAAATAAATAATAGACCTAAGGAATTTTGCCCCACTGTTCTTGCTTCCCAAGCTATTAATAATGAGGCTAAGCTATTAATTATAAGAGCTTTACTGAAAGAGCCTCTTAGTTTTAATGAAATTAAAAGAAAGCTAGAATTTTCATCTAAGACTCTGTGGGTCAACCTAAAACAGCTTGAAGATCTAGGAGTAATAGTAAAGGTTGATAGAAAATATAAGCTCAACGATGATGTTAGAGAAGAAATAAAGAGATTACTAGATCAACTCAATAGCTTAGGTTCAAAATTTTCTAGCGATAAACTCAACAGCATATTGGAGAAATAGGTGTGCTATCTAATTATCTCTTGCTTTTTATAAGGAAATTAGAGGAAAGGGAAAAAAAGTTATGTTCTTAGCTAAAATGAGTTTACATTCACTTAGACTTTACCGAGTTCGAGTCATTTCAAAGGAAAAATGAAGGAAAGTCTTGCCTTTTGTGGCTAGGAGCCTTCTATAGTTTTTCTGATAGTGAGATTATATGGAGGATATATTATTCCTTTTTCCGTAATTATTGCAGTAACGTATTTAGGTGGCGTGACATCAAATACTGGATTATACACTTTTACACCTTCAGGAACTATTGGTACACCTCTGATGTATCTTACCTCATTTGGATCTCTTTCTTCAATTTTTACATCATTGACACTACTCTTTAGGTCAAAAGTGGAGATTGGCGCTAATGCATAAAATGGTATACCTAGTTCGTGAGCTATGACAGCCTCTTTAAAAGTTCCAATCTTGTTGTAGACATGGCCATCAGCAAGTATCCTATCTGCACCAACCATGACACTATTTACCATCCCTTTATACATCACTAAACCCACTGCAGTATCTGTTATTACAGTTACTGGTATCCCTTCAACGTAAAGTTCATAAGCGGTTAACCTACTTCCCTGTAACCATGGCCTTGTTTCAGGTGCTATAACTGAGACATCATAGCCTAAAGCTTTGGCAACTTTTACGGGTGCTAAAGCAGTCCCCAATCCTGTACCTGTTGCTAGTCCACCTGCATTACATTGAGTTAGTATAGTATCACCGCTTTGGATTTTCTCTAAGCCATAAACCCCTATTCTAATCTCTGCATCTAACTCTTCATCAAATATCTTGTAAGCTTCTTCTTTTAATACTTGAATTAAATCTTTAACATTTTTAACGTCTCCAGATTGGTATGCACTTATCGCCTTATTTAACATTCTACTTGTAGCCCATGAAAGGTTAGCTGCTGTAGGTCTAGCAGCGTCCATTACTTGTTTAGCCCTTTGTAGTTCCTTTATAGCCTCATCGACGCTATTTAGCCATTTATTGGCTACTGCCAAAACCATTCCATAGGCTGCTGTTATCCCTATTGCTGGTGCACCTCTTACTTGCATAGTCTTTATGGCTTTAGCTACGCTCTCAGGATCCTTAAGTTCAACATAAACAGTTTCAAAAGGCAATTTGGATTGGTCTAATAATACCAATGTATTATCCTGATCTCTCCATATAATTGGTTTCAATTTGGGTGTATATTCCTTCTTAAACTGTTGAATATCTATCTTCAAGACTGCTCATTATATAAATTGATACCATAAATATATTTTTGTTTTTATGTGTGTGCTAGTAAGTGTTAAATATATTCATTCAAAATTATCGCTGGAAATGATTAACATTATCGATATTATTATTGTAGTGCTCGTCTATGGATTGATAGCTGCTAGAGGAGTTAAGGGATTTATGTTACCCCCTTGGGTGGCTATGCTCATAGGTGCTATACTAATGCTAACTATAGGTGGAGAGAGTGTAAGTAGAGCATATCAAGCGATTAATTTAAACGTTATTTTCTTTTTATTCTCCATATTTACATTAACTGCAGCTTTAGAGGTTTCAGGATTTCTCAAGTATCTGGCTGTAGTCATAATGAGAAAGTCTAAAAAACCGTCAAGGCTAATACTCTTTACTCTTTTAACCACTGGCATCCTTGCAATGTTAGCGAGCAATGACGGAATATCAGCTACTTGGACTCCCGTCATTTTAGAATCTAAAAAATTGGGCAAGATAGATGAAAAAGCTCTGCTCTATACATTAGCCTTTGGAGTTACTATAGGTAGTGTTATGATGCCTACAGGAAATCCACAAAACCTCCTGATCGCTTTGGACTCGACACTCTCAAGACCTTTCACTGAATTCCTTATTGGACTTTCGTTGCCTACTATAGTAAACTTATTCGTGACTTACTATCTAATTTTGAAACTTTTCAGAGTTAACGATAATACTATACTAGAGATACCAGTAATCGAAGAAGAACTAATTCAAGATAAGTTTCTTGCTTATTTGTCAGCGGCAGTTTTTGCATTTATGTTACCTATGTTCTTTATAACAGAGGTTTACAATATCGATAACTTAACACCTGTTAGTATAGCTGTAATAGGTTCAACCGTAATATATGCATTGTCAGATAAGAGGAGGGAAATAATAAGGAGGGTAGACTGGAGCACGCTAGTGTTCTTTGTATCCCTTTTCGTATTTACAGAGGGGATTATGGAGTCAGGTCTATTAGGCGTTTTATCATCTATATTCCCGCTATCCTCTTCTATTGCATCGATCTTAGCAATAAGTGTGCTTTACAGTCAGATACTAAGTAATGTTCCTATGGTAGCCCTTTACATTCCTGTGCTTATGAGCTTGCATAATATATCAGCTGCCGATTGGTTAGCTTTAGCTGCAGGGAGTACAATAGCTGGAAATTTGACATTATTGGGCGCTGCTAGTAATATTATTATTTCTGAAGCTTCTGAGATCAGAGGTGGAAGACCATTATATTTTGTAGAGTTTATAAAGTATGGTTCGCTGGTCACTTTAGTTAATGTTATCATCTATTATGTTTTCCTAAAGCTTTTCGTTTTGTTCCACATCATATAAATTAGTTTTAAAAGAGATTAAAAAGAAAATAGAGAATGATGAAGAGTAGTACAATAGTAGTAATAGTAGTGATTCTGTTAATATTAATAGGATATGTGGTTTATAGCAACTTCATATCAGTAGGTACTGTAAACGTCTACGTTCAGGATGCCCCTAGTTCAAGTGGTTTATTCAAAATATATCTAACAGTATCGTCAATTATGCTTCATAAGGTCAGTAGTTCAGGTAACGGTAGTTGGATCACGGTATCCAATAAGACAACTACCATTCTGTTGTCCTCAAACATGAGTTTATTGGCGTCGGCGAAAGTTCCAGTCGGCTCTTATAATGAAGTGTTTTTAGTAGTAACCTCAGCTACTGTTCAGATAGGCAATACAAACGTTACTGTAACAGTACCTAGTGGGGTCTTTAAGATTCATATCATAAACGGAATGAGAATTAGCGGGGGATCTACAACAAACCTGCTCATATCATTTCCACACATAACATATGCTAATGGTCAGCTTATCATCTCTCCATCAATTACAGCACAAGTTATATCCTAAAAAGGGAGGATAAGAGCGCACTTTAGTTTTTATCCCCAGCCACCAGGTGGTCTCTCGAAGTAGAGCAATTTTTTCAATTTCTCTGGAGTATAAGTCTTCACTAATAATTGGTCTAATTCTTTTAATATAGCCTTCATATCATCAAAAGTAACATCTTTCCTTATCACTGCTAACCCACCAACAGCGTGTTGATATCCGTAAAATACATGTAGAGGCGCATTAACTTTGGCTTTAATTTTATTTATTAAGATATCTCCAGCTAACATTAATCCGCCAGTAACTGAAACCCTAACGTTTTTACCTTCAAACTCTTTTAAAACGCTATTTATGACTAACGCTATGTAATCTGACGCTTCGTCTAGTACCTTGTCAGCTATTTTAGATCCTTCTTTAGCGAGTTTAGAAACGATTGTCGCAAAACTCGCCACATATGGCTTTTCATGCCTCATCTCTAGTTTCCATATTAGTTCTTTAAACTCATCTCCAAAGAACTGTTCAGCAGCTTTTACTAGCTCCTTCCCTTCGATTAAGTTATCGTATTGTCTAGTAGCATAAGTTAATGCTCTCTTTGCGACCCAGGATGCAGAACCTTCATCTCCAACAAACCATCCCCAGCCTCCTACCCTGTATAGATTGCCGTTCTTCTGATAGAAGTTGACATTTCCAGTGCCAGAGGCAACCATGATTCCATCTTCATATAAATTAGTGGCCCTATAAGCGACCACACCATCATTAAAAATCAAATATCTTTTTGATGGGCTTACGCTTCTTACGATAGTGTTAGCTATCATGTCAGATTCCTTTGAATCCCCTACCCCTGCTAAGCTAAATATTGCGAAATCAATATCATTCGGTTCTAAGTCTGCATAACTTAAAGCTAAAGATATAGAGTTGAACAAATTCTGCTTTGCAGTATCTTCGCCAACAGCATTAAAGTTAGATGCTTCAGCTAGTCCTACGCTTAAAAGCTTCTTCTTTTCTTCATCTATAACTAAAGAAACAGTTTTAGTTGCTCCACCATCTACTGACAGTATCATCATATGCTAATCTTTAGTAAGTTATTAAAATCTATTCTGCAGAAATCACATATATAATAAATACTTATTTTATGGTAATACCAATTATCTACTGATGATCGAAGAGGAGTTAAAGAAGGTTCAGGGAATAGACAGCTATGGAGCCAATATTCCAGATTGGGCTGAAGAAATAAAAGTAAAGTTTGTTGAAGATGTAGTTGGGAATAAGATAGACGTAGCAAACGAATGGATAAAAAACATGTATTATGAGCTGGAAGTCTTAAAAGAAAAGTTAGGCGTAAAGGGGTGGATCTTCAGTAGAGAAATGAAGAGTTTTCTAGATGATCCTAAAAGGCATTTGGTGAAGAAACTGTTCTTATATTTTCATGATCTCGTAAGGGGAAGGATAACTGCTGAGGAATTCAAAATTAAGGGAAGGCAGGCAATAAACAGTTCTTTAGGTTCTAATTTAAGAAGCATCTATCAAATATGGGGTTTGGCTTCAATACTTTCGATGTTAGCGGATAAGGGATTTAACATCTCATATCCTGAACATAAGTTCTTAAACTTCGATAGAGGGGGTAAGCAGAAGAGTGGCATAATACCTCCAAACGTTGTTGTAGAAGACGTTTTAGGGAGATCATTTAGTTTCTTTTTAGAAGCCCCTAGGCCTATAAGTTGGGAAGATGGAGGAGATCTAGAGAAGGTTTGGAAGCTCTACTCCACTTTAAGGCCAGATATGCTAATTTATAGGGGGTTCTACATGAATATAGTTGATCTAGATAACGAAATACCGATAAAGAGGCCTAATATTATAGTGGAATTTAAAGAGTTAGATGATTGGTGGAAGAGGTGGAGATACTTAAAAGAATATAAACCATTAACAGGTAATGAGTGGAGGGCTAGATGGATTAAAGGGCTTTATGATGGTTTGGCTGATATATTGGGTGTAAAACCACAATCTCAACCTCAATTTCAAGAGGCTAACGAGAAGAGAATTAAGGAGTATAAGATAATAGAACTATACAAGAAGATATACAGCCCTGACCTAGCAGTATTGATCAGTAGAGTAGGAATAGATGATAACGTAAAGACCGAGTTGATCTCTGACGGAGTATTAGTACTAGATCAAGTAGATTTTGATGAGAATAAAATGGTGAAATTAGTTGACGCTATGCTAGATAAGGATGATTTCAATTCGTTACAAGGTTTAGATGTAAAGGAGTTAGCTTACAAGTTTGCAATGGAAAATAAAGATTTATTTAGGGAATGGTTAAAGAAACACTTCATTAAGCTAGATCTTCCAACCTGATGGGCACTCTAGTTATTTTCTTACCCGTTGCTCTCTCTACAGCGCTAGCTAGAGCGGGCATTGAACCTATTGGCGCACCCTCGCCTATTCCCTTAGCAGGAAGAGGAGCTTGTGAGAAGCCTTTCTCTATGTACTCCCACTTCATGTTAAATGAATCTACAGCTGATGGTATGAGGTAATCAGCGAAGGTTGATGTTAGTAAGTTGCCGTTATCATCATAGATTATCCCCTCTAAAAACGTCTCTCCATAGCCCTGAATTATACCACCTCTAACCTGACCTTCAGCTAGTAAAGGATTCACAACTTTTCCGATATCATCTATTGCAATGTAATCTAAGACGTTTACTTTTCCAGTGTCATCGACTTCAACAAGAGCTACATGAGAGCCATATGGGAATGTATAATTATCCATGCCGTAATATGCTGAAGCTTCAAATAATGGTTCAGCTTTATATGGCCATATATTACCTAATTCCATAGCTTTAGATGCTAATTCTTCCAAGCTAATCTCTTGACCACTTCTCTTGTTCTTAAATTTACCATTAGAATACTCTACCTCTTCTACATCAGCGTTTAGGACAGAGGCTGCGAACTTCTTTAGATTATCCTTTAACCTCTTAGAGGCTAGTAGTGCAGCGTTACCCGCTAGAGTTAGAGTCCTACTTCCATATGTGCCAAAGCCCTCTCCTATGATATCAGTATCTCCCCAAACCACCTGAATGTTCTCTATTGGAACCTCAAACTCATCAGCAACTATTTGGGCTATAGCAGTAGCATCTCCTTGACCATGGGGTGCCGCGCCTATCATTACAACTATCTTTCCATCACCCTTCAATCTAACTGAGGCGCTTTCCCAAGGTCCAAAACTATTCTGTTCTACATAAAATGAGAAGCCTGCAGCAGCCTTCTTTCCTTGCTTTCTCAACTCCTCTGCCCTCCTCTCAAATTCCCTGTAATAATGTTCAGCCTTCTCAAGTAGTCCAAGGTAATCTCCAGAATCGTACTTTAATCCAAATGGATTAGTATAAGGTAATTCCCTTATGATATTCTTCTTCCTTATCTCAATGGGGTCCATTTTTAACTCATTGGCTAACAAATCCATTACTCTCTCATAAAAGAATGCTGCTTCAGGCCTACCAGCACCTCTATATTGGTCTAGGGGTACCTTATTTGTATGTACTCCATAAACTTCAACCTTAGCGTTTCTAATATCGTATGGTCCTGTTATCAGTGTTGCAGTTATATCAGCTAGATAGAATCCGTGAGATGCCGCACCTAAATCCAGGATTAAATCATCTATTATCACGTTTACCTTTCCATCCCTGTTAGCTCCAACCTTGAACTTATGTATTTGGGCTCTGCTATGATACATAGACATCATATCTTCCCTTCTCGTCGCGAACCACTTAACAGGCCTCTTATGTTTTATACTAGCATAGACTGAGATATAATCCTCAGGATATGGGAATAGCTTTGAACCAAAGGCTCCACCTACATCAGCCTGGATTACCCTTATATCACTTACCTGTCCCTTAAAGACATCTAACAGGTAACGCCTCATGTAGTGAGGAGATTGAGTTGATGCGTAAATGACTAGCCTTCCCTCTTGATATAGAACATAAATTCCTCTTGGTTCCATTGGGGCTGGATAAACTCTTGATATCTCTAATTTATCCTCTATTACTACTTGGGAGTTCCTTAAGGCTTCGTCAGGATTACCTGCTAAGTATGTCCTCCTATATGCAATGTTGCTCTTTCCTTCAACAGCTTTGATCTTGTCTTCTAAAGCCTTTTCAGGATCTACTACTGGCT
>JAPNVD010000033.1 GCA_026627305.1 Sulfolobaceae archaeon | reverse complement strand
TAGCAGCAGGATCACTAGCCAAAACCTCAATAACATCACCAACATTAACCTGCTTAATAGCCTTAGCAGTCTCCAAAACAGGACCAGGACAATACATACCCCTCAAATCCAAACTCCTAACAATCCTCAAAGACATAACACAAACCACCTAAAGGAAATCTACTGCAAAGCTAGTTAAAAAACTTTCCTTTATATCATTACTTTTAAATATATCACATTTTTCGTTAAATTGAAGATAGCGAAATAACTTGATAAAAAATTTAAGTAAGAACTTTAACAAGTTATATTAGTGATTAAAATGGCTCAAACTCAACAACAGGCAGAGAGTGGAGAGTCTGAACAGAAAAAGAAAATATTAATAGTTGTAACCCATGGTCCTGAAGACCTAGACAGAACATATGCACCACTTTTCATGGCTTCTATTGCAGCGTCAATGGAGATGGAGACATCAGTCTTCTTCATGATAAAGGGACCAAAGCTTCTCGACAAGAAGTGGCAGGAAGAGGAAAGGGCTAAGATGAAGAACAATCCTAACTACATGAACCCCTTCATACACTTCTTCGATTTAGCTAAGGAGAACGGCGTAAAGATGTATGTATGCGTACAGAGCCTTAGGGATATGTGCCATATGAAAGAAGAAGACGTTGTTGACGGTGTAGAGATAGTAGGAGGATCAACACTCATAGACTTAACTTTAGAAGCTGACAGAACATTGTTCTTCTGACCAAACATGAAATATGACGTAGTAGTAATAGGTGGAGGTTCAGCTGGATACATAGCAGCAATAACACTAGCTAGAAAAGGGTTAAAGGTTCTAGTGGCAGAAAAGAAAAAGTTTGGAGGGACTTGCGTAAACAACGGTTGTGTCTCAAGTATTTTTTTATATGATACTTCTTTTTTGTTCGCAAGGCTCCCAGATATCGGAAACTATTATGGGCTTGACATCAACGTAAAGCTCACTAATTCTATATTTAATAAAAGGAATGAAATAGTTGACTACTTGTCTGAGGCTGGAAGAAAACTGATAGAGAATTCGGGAGCTGAAGCGGTATTAAGTAACGCAGAAATAAAATCAGAAAGGGAAGTGAGGTTAACGGATTTAGATAAAGATGTGGAGTTTAATTGGCTAATAATCGCTACAGGCTCCTCACCTGATGTTGAAGGTGTGAAAGGGTATGAATATGCGATAGATGAAGATAGGGCTGTTAACTTGAACTATACACCTAGCGACATGATAGTTGTTGGTGGAGGTTATGCTGGAGTAGAGATAGCACAAATATATGCTAGGCTTGGGTCGAGCGTGAAGCTTCTGACGAGGTCTAAGATACTAAAAGAGATAAGCGATGATGCAAGACAATACATCTATGACGCTCTAGACTTCGATGGTGTAGATATCTACGAGAACAGAAAGGTTAAGGAGATAATGCCAGGAGGAAAAGTGGTGACTGAGGACGAGACTTACGAAGGGGATATAGTAGTCCTGGCAACAGGTAGGAAGCCCAATATACCTAGGGGATTGTGTAGACTGGGAGTGGAGTATGACGATGATGGAATAGTTGTTGATAAGAACTTGAGGACAACAAATCCTAGAGTTTTCGCAGCTGGTGATGTTATAAAGAAGCCTTATGTGAGGAAGACCGCTCATATAGCCATAGTAGAAGGCCTGATAGCAGCTCTAAATATATTGGGCAAAAACGTGGGGGTTGAATACGACTATGTGCCCCAAGTGATTTATACTGACCCTCAAGTAGCTGTTGTGGGAAGGGAAGACAAGGCTAAGAAGTTCTACAAGTTTCCATTGAGCGCCAATACTAGAGCTATTATCCACGGTATGAGGGATGGTTACGTTAAGTTAGGAATTAATGAAGATAATAGATTAGTCTATGGTGAGATCGTAGGTTATAACGCTGAAGAACTGATAAATTCTATCACCTTAGCAGTGAAGATGAAGGTCAACGTTGAAGAATTATCGTTTGTCCCATTAGTCCATCCGTCGATTAGCGATGCTATAATCAATGCAGCTAGAGGGTTCAATAATTTAGATGCTGATGTCTTTAAATAAACTAATTTTTTATTATTATTATGTACATAAAAAGAAAGAGGGATATGAGTTACGATTACTTATTGAAACAGTATTCTAACTACATAAAACCGAATCTTGAAGTAGTTACATGCAAGTCAGACAAAATATTTGAAAAGTTAAACCTTAAGGTTGAAATTGAGGAGAGTTGTGAGAAACCTTACATAAAGGTACTTAAGAACAACAGGCTATATTTTACATATTACGGAATTCCCTCTAGCTACCAGTTGTGGAGTTTTATGAATGCCTTGGTTAGAATATCTAACGATCTAGTACACCTGAGCGGTCCTGAAAGGGAGATAGCTAGTAAATTAAAGGGGACTATAAGAGTCCATGTTACACCAGAATGCTCTAGATGTTCTGCAGCATTAGATGTGCTCTATCAAGTAGCCATAATTAATGATCAAGTTAAGCTTGAGGTAATTGATGATGGCGAAAAGGTAAGGGATCCTGAGGAATTGCCCATAATTGAAGTTGACGGAAAAGTCAAGGTTAAGGGGAGCGGTTACTCTCCAATCCTATTGCTCAAGAGTTTAGGAAGCTATTAACATCTATAACCTTCACGTTTTCCCTTCTCGCCTCTTCTTCTATCCTCTTATCGTTAGCTATTAATATCGCATCTAATTCTTTAGCTAAAAGTATAGCCTCTGATTCATAGAGGGGTAGATCACCTATCTTGAAGGGCTTATGCGAAAAAGCCCTAACCCTTACCCCATTATCTAATGAGTAGTCGATATCCACTTTCTCCTTCAACGCCTGTGAAACCCCTAGGGTTGAGATGTATCCTATTGCGTTAATCTTCTTCAACTTTTCAGTGATCTCCTTTATCTTTATGAAGGCGCTAGGTGAGATCACGTAAATTACTTCAGACATAGTGATAAATTATTAGATGAAGATATTTAAATTACTCCAATAAAAAGTAATTGGGAGAGGTAAAATGGCGGAGGAAGCATCACAAGTGGAACAACAGTTGTTAGATACACTAATTAAGCCTGAGAACCTGAAGACGTTAGCTAAGATTTTAGATGCTTTACCATCCATTGAAAAGCTAATGGAAAAATTAAATGAGCTAGATAGGAAAGGACAGCTGGATACTTTACTTAAGGGTTTAAACGAACTAGTTTTTATAGTAGATCTTATCGAAAACGGTGACCTAGTACAAGCCTTAGTGAACTTCGGTATGGATCAGTTAAATACTGTTCAGGCCTTATGGCCATTGCTCGAAAAACTGCAGAAGATGCAGGAAAGCGGTGTTTTAGAGAAGTTATATAATATTCTAGATCTTCTGTCAGATCCAAAAATTGTTGATAAGTTAAACGTTATAGTCAGTGCTGTAGCTAAGACTGCTACTAGTGAGGTAAAGCCTGCAAGTTACACGTCTGTTTTGACAGCTTTAAGAGACAAGGATATAGCTTTGGCATTAGGTTTCTTGCTAACCTTAGCGAAGGAAATGGGTAAAGGATTGAAACAGGGGAGTAGTTAAGTTAATGATTTTTAATTTTTATTTTTTATTTAACAATCTTTATTGACAATAAATTATATCTAGCGTTCATTTCAAATATGGATAAGATCACGGCTTTAACCTCTAACGATAGTAGTTAATTACCTCTACTTCACACTTATGCTTAAAAGCAATAATTTAACCCTTTTTAATTTTCAATTCCTGTTTATATTTTTTTCCTATGATTATATATAAATGATAATTATCGATATTAATAATTCAGGTTTATCATTCAAATCAAACCTCTTTTATTAAAAATTAATAAATTTCAACTAGCACTAGCTACATACAATGAAAGTGGTCTGTCCTGTATGCAACAGGCTTTTTGAAGCAGAGTGCACACCATATAAGGTCACATATAACGAAATAACCTATTATTTTGACACGGAGATCTGCCAAATAGCCTTCCAAAGGGAACCTGAAAGGTTTGTCTACAAATGTAAACAGTAAAACGCTTAAAAAATCCCTTTATTCGTGTTATCTATCCTAGTAAAGAGTGAGATCTGAAGATACCTGAAGACCTCTAAAGAGAACCTAACAGCGTCTTCGTCGTTCATATTGTCTATCCTCTTGAAGATCTCAGTTATAAGCCTATTTAGGTCGTTTTGAGTATATTGGCTCATCTGAAGCCCTGTAAAGTTAGATAGGATGTTCTTTATATCGTCCTTATTCTTTGCAGTCTTTAATCGCTTATACAATACCATTACAGGACCTTCTCTGCTTTTACCGAAGAGGGCCTCAACTGGATCCCTAAACCACCTAGCGTGTACTGCTGCTAGCCTTTTTGCCTCATTTTCTAGAGACATCAAGCTCACTTTTCAGTTCTTGGAGCTTATCATAGGCAGGTAAGATCTCATCCTCTAGTTTATCCTTTAACCCATCTATCCCTTTCAGTGTCTCTATTAACGAAGCTAGGTTATTCCAGTAATACTTGACTATCTCACTTGGAGTGTACCTAAAGGTCTGCAAAATCCCTACAACGTAAGAT
Source organism: Sulfolobaceae archaeon (assembly GCA_026627305.1). Classification (GTDB taxonomy): domain Archaea; phylum Thermoproteota; class Thermoprotei_A; order Sulfolobales; family Sulfolobaceae; genus JAPNVD01. The sequence continues at coordinate 37,822 of JAPNVD010000033.1, read as the reverse complement.
GTCTGGATATATGCGTTCTTCGAGGTTAATAAGTCCTTATATTTATCTAAGATATCGTTTAAGCCGTCAATTAGTTGTGATATATAACTTCTCATCTCCACATAAATTCTATCCTCTGGTCTCATGAGTTCCTCAGACATGATAATCAGAAATCATTACACAGAAAAAATTTAAAAAATCAACTTTTAACATTCCAAAAAACACTAACCTTTACACTCCTCACAAGGGTATCCTTTAGAGGGCATCTCCTCTCAGCTTCACTTAAAACCTCCTTTATCCTAGGGTCTTCACTCCGTACATCAACATAATATTTAACCTCTAAAATCCCTGGAGGAACTGAGGGGTCTCCCTCAAAGCCCTTAGGGTCTAGAGTACCCTCAATGTATCCGTTAATGTCTCCTATCTTGACGTTCTTCTCCTTAGCTACATAATAAACAGTGAGCATTAAGCAGGATAAAGCACTAGCCAACAACACCTCTTCAGGAGTTGGGTTGTCTGAGCCCAAAAGACCTATCTTTATGACGTCATCTTTGATATAAGTTATGACTGCATCACCCTCTAGCTTCCCCTCAACTGTAAAAGTTATGACGGTCAATTTATCACACCTATATCCTTTAGTATTGCCACTTCTACAGCATACCTTATATATAAAGAAGTCTTTTCCACTTCACTAAAAGTCTTCCCCAACTTTTGCTCTAATAAATCGATTTGCCTTGTAATCACGGTACTTATATTAGTTTCAATGCTCGGCTTATTTACCTTGAAGGTGTAATATATATCCATTAACAGCTCATACATCTCCTCATCCAAATCTAGGATATACTCGCCAACTGTCGGGATCATTTGACCGTTAACTTCCAACACCTTACCCCTAAAGTAGGGTCTGTAAGTTAACATGCTTGACTTGATGAAATCCCATGATGGTGGATAGCCTTTCAATTCATCGGCGTTAGGCACTCTAACTATTTTATAGACTTTACCGTCTAGTTCAGCCTCTCCCTCAACTTCAAGCTCTAGGTTTCCCACTTTGACCTTCAAGACATATTAAAGAGGAAAAAATATAAAGAAAAACTTTTCCCATAACTTTATGGATAAAAATGGTTCAGGCACAGGTAAGTGACCCATGTGTGGAAGAGTGTATAAAGCCGTCATCCCAGTGGAAGTTCACATCAGTTTCAGAGTGCTTAGCTAGGTGCAAATCGCTAAATATAACTAAACCATAAATAGTGGAAAATTTTTTTAGTTAATTAACATAATGATAAAAAGGGATTTTCATGGCTAATATTTCCAATTGCGAGATACCTGAAAATCTGTATTACTATATTGAAGGGAAAAACACTGTTTGGGCTAAATTAGAGGGAACAGATGTGATAGTCGTTGGGATAACAGATCTAGCCCAAACAATGGCTGGAAAGATCGTTAAGGTTAGATTAAAGAAGAAGGGCACTAAAGTAGAGAAGGGGAGACCAGTGGCTACTATGGAGAGCGGTAAGTGGGCTGGACCAGTTCCAGCACCAGTAACAGGTGAAATAATAGAAGTTAACCAGGAAGTGGAGAAAAGCCCAGTTATAATAAACCAGGATCCTTACGGAAGGGGTTGGCTAGTGAAGATGAAGGCAAGCAATCCAGATGAGATCAAACAACTATTTTTCGGACAGCAAGCGGTCAGCAAGTTACAAGAGTTAATCAATCAGGAGAAGTTAACCTGTAAGAGGTTATGAATTATATGACCTGGAGGCTAGTGAAGTTACCACCACAAGACGGCTACCACATGATAACCTCATTTATAGCAGTTGGAGACTATGTAAGTAGAGGAGGTAAAAACACACTATTACTCTTCTCAGCTAAAGAGCCCTTTGTAAACGTGGGAGTACACCAAGAGGTTTGGCTTGAGGTCAACTTGGAGTTCACGAGAAGTAGAGGGATTCCTGTTGTAAGGAGAGATGTGGGAGGAGGTACAGTAGTAATAACCCCTGGAGAGCATGACTATTTCATAGTAGTAAACAGGGATGAAGCACCAGCGGATATTAACGCACTGTACAAAACTTACTTAACACCGATTGTTGACGTATTGAGATCTTATGGGCTTAACGCAACCCTTAGGGATCAGGATATAGTAGTTAACGGTAAAAAGATAAGTGGAAACGGAGCTATGACCTACGAAAAGGCAGTTATACTTACAGGTAATATACTCCTCGAACTCGATGTAGACCTGATGAGCAAATGCATAAGGGTGCCCTCAGAGAAGTTTAGGGATAAGATGGCTAAGGATATGAGGGAGTGGTTAACATCTTTAAAGGACGAATTAGGTTATGTGCCATCAAGGGATGAATTGAACGCTAAGATAAAGGAGGCGTTTGAAAGGGATTTGGGCATAAAGTTCGAGGAATCCCAGTTAACCCCCGAAGAGGTAGCTTTATGGAATAAACTAGCTGAAGAAAAGGCTAGAGAGAGCTGGATCTACTATAAAGATCTTAGACACCCTGACCTAAAGGAGGAGAGGTGCGTAAAGATAAGTTCCGCACTAGCCTTATGCCACATAGATTATAAGGCCAGAAAGCTTGTGAGGATAACCGCAAAGTTCCTAAATAAGAAGCTCGATGAGGTCTCCATCTCTGGTGACTTCTTCGTCATGTCACCTCCAGGGTTCATAGAGTACCTAGAGGACAGGTTAAGAGGAGTTGAACCCTCAAAGATAGATGAGGTAATAGACGAGGTGTTCAACGAGAAAAAACCCGTGATATTTGGATTTAACGCTGAAGATCTAAAGAACGCGTTTAAGAAGTTATTAGAAAGACCTGAAGTAATGGAGGTTTTATAGCCTAAAACTAACCTTCTTCTTCTCAGCCTTCCAGTCAACGTTAACTGGCGGTAAGCCTTTCTTACTTCTCAAATAGTTATAAGCTGAAAGCGCAGCCTTAACGCCCTCAGCTGCAGCTATAATGGCTTGCTTATACGGAGTTTGAGTTATATCCCCTGCTGCAAAGATCCCTGGTCTAGATGTTCTACCCAACTCGTCAACTATAACCTCCCCCTTGTCGTTAAGCTCTACGAAGCCCTTTAGGAACTCAGTCCTCAAAACGTAGCCCATCTCGATTATTATACCGTCAGCCTTTAACGTTAAAACCTCTCCATTGCCCTTCCTTATCACAACTTCCTCAACCTTACTGTTCCCTCTAATTTCTAATACCTTACTTGAAGTAAATATCTTAACGTTAGGCGAATTTATCACCTTTCTTACTAACTCCTCTTCACCAGCCAATTGCGGACTTGATGTAACGTAATATGCGGGGTTAGCATACCTAGATGAGAGCTCTATAGCCTCTAATCCTGGCTCTCCTTCTCCTACTACTACCAACGGTTTGTCCTTGAAGAAGGCAGCATCGCATATCGCACAGTAGGAAACTCCCTTTCCCTTGAACTCCTTCTCGCCTGGAACATTGAGTTCCCTAGGTGTCTTACCAAAGGCTAAGATTACTGTGTTCCCTAAATATTCGCCCTTTATGCCCTTAATTACAAAGACTCCGTCACTCCTCTCCTCAATACCTTGTACTTCTTCGCCATATATAAACTCGGCACCAAACCTTTTAGCCTGTGTCTCAACCTTTTTTGCTAGGCTCAACCCTCCTATTGGCTCTACAGCTGGATAGTTTTCTATTAGGTCAGTTAAGGTCAATTGACCTCCTAAATCCTTGCTCAAAACTAGAGTGCTCATCCTTTGCCTTGCAGTATAAAGTGCAGCACTTAGTCCAGATATTCCAGCCCCTACAATTATAGTGTCATATATTTTACTACTCATCATATTTTTGTAATTACACTCATAAATTAAAAATCTATCTTTCGAATAATATAAAATATAATTATAATTTGATCCGTCAAATTCTTTACATTTTATCCATGAAAATTTTGAATATTTTATAACAAATTTCTCTATAGAAGGCTAGTTTAGGTTAAAATTCGACCTAATTACGTACTAATTTGTCATTTCTTAACATTAACATGAAATATCACCGATAAAAAATTAATACTTTTTTACAGCATGTTTTTTAACATCTCGAGAACTATCTAAACAATATAACTCCTCTACACATCGTTACAGGAATCTCAATTTTGACTTCCTTCCCTTCGACAAGGCTTTTCACAGCTTTGTGAGAATGACACAGAGTTTATATTTAGCTCTAGGAATTGGTACAAAACTTTGTCTTTAGAATTGGTTGAGGCTAGGAAGGAGAATACGGAAAGTTGAAGAAGATAAAGTAAATATTTTGCCTCTGTCTGATCGATAAGCCCAATAAGAGTTTCTCCAAGAATACTTTGATAAAAGCTGTATCCAGTGAAAACTATTATATAACCTCATTTAGAAAAGGTCAGTACTATTATTATAATAAAATAATATCCTTATTTACCGAGATTTGTAAAAATAAAGAAAAGCCTTACCTTTAAGGCGAGAAAGGTTAGCTTATGTCCTTTACGCTATATGGGAGTAAATGAGCTAGTAACTGTTGATAAGGAATCTAAGATATTCAGAGAAGAACGGAATTAAATTAAATATCATTTGAAGCAAAACTAAAACCCTACATAATACCTTATATATTATTAATTAAGGTAAATTTAATTAGTTCCTAAATGTATAAATCGTTATGAATAGAAGATTAAGTGTTTTATTAATCATGATATTAGCTTTACCAGCCTTTTTAGGAGGACTAACGCTATTAACGCTAACTCAATCCTCTTCAATAAACGTTAATTTTCAAGTTTATGGAAACGGCACAGTGACAGTTTTCCTATCTGGACTTCCTCAGAGTAACACGATAACCCTACATTACGGTATAGAGGATCAACCGCAGGGCAGTTGGATTGAGATATTTAATGCACAAATGACCTGGAATGGACATAACTTCTCAGCAACTATTGGACCTTTCAATAATAACACATGGATAGCTTGGGTGTTTTATGACAATACAACAGGTCAATGGATAAACTACGATAACCACCCCTTCTGGAACTGGAACCTACTAGTTAACCCGAGCAATGTTGGACAAACATATGCAACAGTACTGCCTAACGGTTCAATACTCATAACAGCGATAGGAAGGGCTCCAGACGAGTTCTACATACATTATGGCTTAACTACCGGTCCACAGACTGGATTACCGTGGAGCAATATTACTGATGAGCAAATGACATATAACCCATTGTGGGGTAACTACACTGTAATTATAGGTCCTTTCTCTCCTGGTCAATGGGTTCAATGGGTTTACCACGATATCACGCTTAATAAATGGTACAGCAATAATGGTCAGAACTTTGCAATACAGGACGTTTACTCCTTCTTACAGTTCGTTTATGGGAACTACAGCAGATATGTGTTTACAGACACACAGCAGGGTGAGGCTTTTGCTATAATAGATAACACCTACACCACAACTTATGTAAACATAACCCTACTTTACGCTGGAGAGGTTTCTACACTTCACAACATCCTATTAAATAAAGGAAATAACACGGTGGCTATACCCATAAACCTAAATGGCATCGCCCAAGGGATTTACTACCCAACACTGGAGGTTTATCAAGGGAGTAACTTACTGCTGAAACAACAAATGCCAGAGCTAATAGTCCTTAACACTACAGGCAAAGAGCCTTTAAGCGTCGTAATAGTCTGGAACATGCACCAGCCATTATACGTAGCTCCCAACGGCTCCTGGGAACAGCCATGGGTATGGTTACATACAGGTCAAGATTTCTACTGGAACGGTAGCCTGGTAGGAGCCTACGAGTTACAGGCGATGTTGATAAATCAGTTCAACGTTAGTGTTACCATAGACTTCACTCCAGTGCTCTTATACCAATGGGAGACGATACTTCATGAGCCACAGGCTATCTTCACTAGCAATTTCGGGGTCAATGTAACACACGATATACAGTCTGTCAACTACACCCTAAACTTGTATAAGAAGTTAGTCGAAGAGGGCAAGGTTGAGGTCTTAACTGTACCATTTTACCACCCGTTACAGCCTATTTTACTAGATAATGGATGGTATAGCGATGTTCTAACACAGATCGAGATGGGTAAAGAGATGACTGAGCAGGTGTTTTGTGTCTACCCAATTGGAACCTGGACTCCTGAGATGGCGTTTAGTATGGGTCTTGTAGCGCTTTATAACGAGACTAATATCTCCTTCACCGTTTTAGACCAGCAGGCGTTTTTGCCTTATGTTACATTAGTTCAGGGAAACACAAACCCTGACCAGGTCTTCATAGTTGAGAACTCTCTAGGGCAGAGGATTTATGTACTTTTCAGGAACTCCACGCTAAGTAATGAATTTGGCTTCAAGTTCTTCAGTCAACCGCCACAATTAACAGCTCAAGAGTTAATACAACAGCTAGCAATAATATACATGAACAACCCTGGAGGGGTTGTGACTATTGCACTAGATGGCGAGAACCCATTAATATTCAACCCAACTACAGGTCCTGAAGACCTCTATGCAATTTACCAAGCCCTATCAGAATATCAAGGGCAATGGCTTATAACACAGACAGCCTATGAGGCGATAAAGACCCATAATGCTTCATCAATAATAACTAACCTCCCAGAATCATCATGGGACCTCAACTTAGACTACTGGAATAATGGCTATCCTGGTAAGATATACATATGGCAGAACTTATCAGTGGCAAGGGAATACCTAGTTGCGTTCACTCACGCTCTAGGCTATCCACTATCTCCTGTGGTTCCTCTACTATTTAATGAGACTCCAAACTCGACAAACCTTTATTATACCCTATGGAATTACTTGTACGTAGCTGAGGGTAGTGACTGGACATGGCAAACGGGTCCACCTGCTTATGGTCCTCAATGGTTCTTCGATCAAGCTATGCTATACACTCACACGATAGTTAACATCGTAAAAGAGGAGTTCCAAAAGATCAACATTAGCGGTACTGTAGTTGGAGGACATATAGTAGTAGTGAAGGTAAATAACGGCATAGGAGAACCCCTAAGGCTATTGATGGTGATAAGCAATGGAACTGTAAATATAACCAAAGATGTTATACTAGATCCAGGACTAAACGTCATACCTATTATAACGCTTAACCTCACCTTCAATAACAATGCCACCGTCTACCTGTACTCCCATATAACACAGGCCCAAGTTGGGGCCTCTATAATTCCCATAAACCAATATGGGTTCTTAGTTACAAAGGCCCAAATCAGCCCATTCAGTTTCCAAATGGCAGGTGTCAATGTCGAGACCAAACCCTTAGTCGCAATGTCTCCTACCCTAAGCATAATACTAATGGCTGTTATAATAGGTGCTATATTGATAAGCGCCTTTATGATAAGGAGGTTAACTTAAAAGGATTGTTTGTGTAACGTTAAACGTTTTTTCAATTTGTTGTAGTGTATTGTATTCTATAGTGATGGAGAAAACCACCGTATAAAGAGAACCCTTTTTGACCTCCAAATCACCGGGATGATAGTATACTGGAACCTTCACTGTAACGTTGTTTACACCAGGGGTAAGAGATAGGTTATAATAAGTGGAGTTCAATCTAAAAGGTGGAGGGTCTGTAGCGAAGATGAGCAGATCATTAGCATCATCATATACCTCAATGAAGTTCACTGAGACCAGCTTTCCATAGACTGGTGTAGATATCTGAAATGTCATAGTCGCGTAGTTTGTGAGACCATTAAAGGAGATGTTCAGTACTTTTATACCCAAATTCACGTTTATGGGAATACTACCAGCAAAAGTTATATAACCAGATGAGGAGCCTATTAAGATCCTCAAGTAACCTGTGACTATTGCAGTTTGGTATAAGAAAAGCTTATAGGGGACTTCACCACTCACGTTAAAGTAATAAATACTTTTAGGAGGAACTGTAAAGTCCTGAGTTAAATATAATATCGTTTCGGTGTTAGTTATATTGACCTCCCCATAACTTACGTTCAATGGTACTGGTAACGTATTGTTGAGTAAAAAGCTGATGTAGAACCTACCGTCTATAAAAGAAGAATTTAACGGCTTCACGTACGGAGGTGAGATATTATAATTTATTGGATAAAGATACTTAGTCCTATATACAACTATGAGAGTTATAGCCAAAGATATGAGAATTATGAGTATTAGGGCTTTAACTGCTCTATCCATTGCCTGATAGGAGTTAAGATTTATTATTTTAAAAAATAATCCACTTATGGTTATGAGAGTAGAGACTTTGATTTACATAGGCTTAGTTCTAGCGTTTATCCTGGTCTCCATCTTCTTTCCCATTTTCTACCTAAAATCTCCTATATATCAACAGTCATTGAAGCTGTTTGTGTTCTCTCTCAACTTGTTTAACTCTGTTATATATTCCTCTTTTATAGTTCCTACAGCCTTACTCTCGCTAATATTTTTAGTAGTCTCAGTAATCATACTCCCCTTAAGGTTTAGATACTCTACTTACTTATCTATGTTCTATGCTTCCCTATCTTTCGTATTGGCTTTAGTAACATACATTTACATTGATAGGTATTTCGATTATAGGGGATACCTAATATATCCTACATACACTGGAATATTTTACTTGAACATACCTTTATCGCTAAGCTTTGGTTTACCCTTTTACATCTTTTTACCAATTATTGGAATTTCAGCCTTAAACACTGCAACTAACTTAAATTGGTTATCTATTAGACCCCAGAGCCAACTTGAAAAATTAATGAGGGTTGAACATGGAAGGTTAATCATGGCTTTATCTTCAACATTGAAAAAGCTAGGAATAAGACATGATGTAACCAATGATTCACTAATTGTGTCTAAGAACTACGTTATAACTGAGTCCCAAAACCCCAGCTTTAATGTCTTTTTCCCAACGCATGATTTCGCTATAATTGGCAAAAATATAGGAGTGTTAAGGATTAATGGAGAGTACTTTTACCTCGAAAGAGCAAACGCTATTAAACTGGCGTTGTCTGAGGTAATTAGATTGGGAGAAGTATTGAATAAAGAAGGAGAAAATAAGACTGTTTCAGATAATAAGGAGGTAAAAACAACTTAATAAGACTATTTAATTTATTTAATTTTATTATAAATATAGATTCTACTTTTAGGCGATAAATTTTTAAACCATAATGGATGAGAGAATAGCAGAGGGTAAACATGAGGTTCGATAAGAAGAAAATATTAGGAATCAGCGCCTTATTAGTAGCATTAATAACGCCACTTGTAATGGCTGATGTCATCTACTTCTATACAGGCACTATAAACGTTGCCACAACAACTCCTCCACTAACATTAGCAGTAGGGCCAAATGGTAATGAAAATGACTATATAAGTACATCAATTACAGGGTATGATTATGGCTTCATCACTACAGTTAATATAACGAACTCGACTTACGATTACTACTATCAATTCCTAGAGATAACAGCGAAAAGTAATGTTTACATTTACTTTAACACATCTACTAGCAGTAATACATCTACATATATAGATAATGCCTGGATAGTAGTTCAAAACAGTAAAGGAACTATTGTATCTGTTGTTCCGATAATATCCGCAGGAAAAGCTGTGGCACCTAGCTCAAGTATTTCATTAAGTTCTGGTACATACTATCTATCATTAATTATACAACCAGTTCAGAATTCATTACCAGAAACACCCTCAAAAACCCCAATTACAACATTCTATGTTAGCATAGGTGCAAATGTAGTTAGTAGCACTGCAGTACCATTACCACCATTATGATGAGCATAAAAGTTTCTTTTTATTTTTTATTCATGAATTCTCTTTCTTTTTAATGCATCTTGTGCAGCTTCAATTCATAATTAAATCTATCCCTTTTATAGCCCTAAAAGGTAAGGCTTACCTTTATCTTCATTAACAATAATACTAATTACCTTTATAGAAATTTACTGATCAAGATGACAATATCGCATCATTGATCTTAAACTATGACAAGAGAAGGGCAAGCTTCGCCCTTTATGGTAGGGATGAGGTCAGTTTAGGTAATGTTGAGTCCACATGCGCTTTGCTCGTAAAAAACGATAGACTATTATTTTATTAAGGAAACCCTAACCTTCTTCTCTATACTCTAATCAACCTCTTCCCAGCTCTTCTTCAAGATCTTTACTCCCTCGACTATTTCTTCCTTAGATGCCACTGAAATGCTCAACCTAGCCATTGTTTCACCCCCTATCAAGAAGAAGGGCTTTGCAGGGACAAAACTAAGCCCGTTTTCAACAGCTTTCTTAAACACCTTCCAACTGTCCTTCCCTAGATCTAAAAGTAAGAAGAAACCGCATTTAGGTTCGTTAAACTTTGCAAAACCCTTATCCTTGAGTTCATCTACTAACAGCTTCATCTTCTCTTTATAATATTCATATAATCCTCTCATCCTATCTCTTACTACCCCCTTCTTTATAAGCGATGAGACCACATATTGGTTAACTGTAGAGGTACTGAAGTCCAACTGTTCCAAAAGGGAGACCTTCTCGGCTATATCTTTCCTAGCTATAATGAAGCCTACCCTTAAACCCGGGGCTATTATCTTACTGAAACTACTAACATAAATTACCCTACCCTCATCGTCATAGTTCTTTATAGGAGGAGGTAGTTCTCCAGCTATAGGTCTATAGGGGTCGTCTTCAATTATGTAAAAGTCGTATTCTTTAGCTAACTCAACTAACCTCTTCCTTTTACACTCAGCCATGTTAACCCCACCTGGATTATGGCAGTTAGGTATAACGTAGAGAAGGGTAATCCTTTTACTCCCGCTTTTTAACACCCTTTCTAACTCATCAACATCCATACCATCATTTCTCAGAGGTATTGGCACTACTTCAGAACTCCTTAACCTCAGGGGATTCAGGGTCTCTATGAATGTGGGGTTCTCTACAGCTATTATATCGTTTTCGAGAAAATACTTAGATAGGAGCTCTATAGCGTGTTGGGCACCGCTAGTGACAACTACCTTTTCCCCACTCCTCAGATTTACCCCTAACAGTGGCAAATAATCGTTGGTTATCTCCTTTATTAACTCCTCTTGTCCTCCAGCTCCTGGATATGCTAGAGCTTTTGTACGAAAGCTACTTAACACTTCCTCATAAGCTTCCCTAATCTCGTTTAATGGGATCACCTTTGGATCTGGTGCCCCTGCGGCTAAGTTTATCTTAACTTTTTTAGCTATCTGTGATGCTAATTCAACAGGCGATATCTCGATTTCCCTATATCGCGAAACCATATAAGATGAGAGGACTGAGTAGTATTTAAGGGTTTTAGTGCGGCTTTTCAAAACGAATTTAAATCCCTCTGGTAGAGAAATAATATTGCAGATGCTAGTCCTAAACCGTGAGGACTTATTAAAACTTCTAGATGTAAAGGTCGCAGTTAACTCCATGAAAGAGGCTTTCTACAAGTTCTATACTAAGGATATAGTACAATCACCTAGGCAAGTGTTGACAATAAAGAGTAACTGGTGGGGGATTATGCCAGCTTTTCAGAACAAGGGCTTTACTCTAAAGATAGTAAATGTAATAAACGAGAACGTAAAGAGAGGATTGCCAACTATTCAAGGTATAGTAATCTTAATGTCTGTAGATGATGGTAGACCCTTAGCTATAATTGAAGGAAGCACTTTGACTGCAATTAGGACGGCAGCTACATCACTACTATCTACAGAGCTAGCGTTGGGGAGTAATAAAAAAATAGAAACTTTAGGTGTAATTGGTGCAGGGACTGAGGCTTATTACCATATTTTGATGGCTAGGCAATACTTTAAGATAGATAGGATACTGATAACTGCAAGGAAATCCCATGTGGAGCTAGCTAAGAAGTTAAACGTAGAGGCTGTTGATATTACCACCCTCTTAAGGGAGTCCAATGTTATATTCACAACTACCTCTTCTAACACTCCTGTAGTTTTCGGTTCTTTATTGAGGGAAGACTTCCATGTGGTAAGCATAGGGGCACATACACCAAACGCTAGGGAATTAGACGATGATGTGATAGTAAGGGCGAAGACGATATTTGCTGACCACTTAGAGGCTGTTAAGAGCGAGAGCGGGGATTTCATAATTCCTGAGAGTAAGGGACTATTCAAAGATAAAAGGCTATACAGTTTAGGCGAAATCATAGCTGAAGGGTTAAAGGTTGAAAGACCTTCTGTGTTCAAATCAGTTGGAATTCCTGCACAAGACAACGCAATTGCTATTACCCTTTATGAAGAAGCTTTAAAGAGGGGTATTGGAAAAGTTATAGAGTTTTAAGAAGGACTGACTTCTTCTCTGCCCTAAAGGGCGAGGCTTTACTCACTTTGCAACTAACATACTTTATCCTTAGCCTCAAGGTATTTATTTCACTACCTTCAGCATAAAGTCCTCTATCTCTTTTGCTACATTACTCCAACTACTGTGCAACTCTAGAAATTCCCTAACTTTTGCGTCATTATGCTCAGCCTCGTAATCCTCATCCTTCATCCTTAACACCTCGTTAACCCTTCGAGCCATAGCCTTTACATCGTATTCTTTAACTATTTTAACGGGCCTTAGCCCACCATAGACATACATTATTGCTGGGATATCATACGCAACTACTGAGGTGCCTAAAGCTAAAGACTCCAGGACTACTAAGGAGAATCCGTCCAAGTGGGAAGGATAGATTACTACTTTAGCCCTAGATGCATAATCTATAAGCTGTTCATAGGGCAAGAAGCCTAGATATTTTATCTTGTTTTTTGAGGATAATACTTTCTCTTTAACCCTCTCACTATAAAACTTACCAGCTATGTAAATTTCACACTCAACGTTTTCTGCAATCTTTGGCAGTTCCAATACCCCTTTAACTGGTACTAACCTAGCGTAAAACATGCAGAAGTCCTCCTTACTTTTTATCCTTCTGTGGTCTAAAAGCTCCCTATCGTACGCGTTAGCTATTTTGAATACATTGATTAGCAATTTATCCTTTAGCTTCTCTAACTCACTATACCATAAAGGAGCTAAAGATACCGCTCCAATGCCTTTTAGTACACCATCATTTACAGCTTTGTAAATGGCAGGCTTCATCTTAGCCCTTAATATAAGGTACTGTAAAGAGCGTTTAGTAAAAGTGGTAAAACCTTCGCTCAGCCATGCCTTATATATGTTTAATGAACGTGAGATTGTATAAAAGGGTGGGTCGTGAAGTATACTAACTACTGGTTTCCTCAGTTTCTTACCTAAATAATAGGCTACCGTTAACCACTCCAATTGCTCACCCATATCGTAAATTATATCCACATCCTTGAGGAGATCCTCAAGACCTTTAACATATTTGAGGTTTACGTCTAAGTAATAATTCTTTAAACTATTCTGGAATAGTATCTTTGAAAACAACCTTGACCTACTCTCTGATCTGCTAACCTTATCCTCAATTATTTTATTTACAGCATCTAGAACTTTGACACCATTCTTTTCTAATTCCCTTAACTTCTGAACCCCCTCTGGCGATATGCTAAACGCTGGTGTGTAAAAGAGTATCTCGTGTCTTTTCGCTAGCTCCTTAAGCACGTTAAAGTTGTGTTTTGTACCACCGGAACTGTAAGTTACATCGCCTATAGCTATAATTTTCATTAGTCAAATTCAAGAAGCCTAAAATAATAACTTTATTGGTAGGGACGATGATAAAATATCTATATTTGTTTTTACGACTACTTATTTAGCTCCTCTAAAATCTTCAAGATCCCCTTGAATGATTCCCTAGTTCCCTCTTCCTTACCACCGTTTTGTGGAATATAATGCGTTTCTAAAGATACTACTACATCCATCTTAATCAACTCTTTAAACTGTCCTCTATAGTCTATTGCGCCCTTACCTACGGGTCTCCACTTGAAGGCTCCATTATCTACAACCGCATCCTTAACATGAACGTGCATTATGTACTCTTTAACGTAGTTGAAGCCATCAGGATAAGGGGTCTCCCTTGTGAAGAATGCATTTCCTGGATCCCATAAAGCCTTTATCCATTTAGAATTTAACGACTGTAAGAACTTCTTAGTCTCCTTGCCATTGCCGACTGTGCAGCTATACTCGTTTTCCACAACAAGATATACCCCTTCATCTTCAGCCATCTCTATTGCTGGTTGGAACCCCTCAATTAACTTGTCTAGATACTTATCTAGCTCTCCTTGCCACCAGAAAGTGAATATCCTTGTATATTTTAGGTCAAACCTCTTAGTCAGCTCTATAACCTTTCTCAGGATATTTAAGTGCTCTTCATAAGCCTTAGCGTCATTAAAATATATCTTAAAAGCAGGGGAGTCCAGGTTAGATAACGTTAAACCGTATTTCTCAATTAATCTCCTCATCTCAGCTAGCTCAGAATCGCTAAGCCTTGTGACGTTCTTTCCCCACAGATCCCTAACCTCTACATGAGTAGCACCTAGTTCTTTCATAACCTTTAATGAATGTTCAAAGTCCTGGCTTATCTCGTCTGAAATTATGCCCAACTTCACTCTTCACACCTCTTTAAGTATTCTAGATATAAGGGAAGGACTACGTCAGCATCTTCTATATCCCTGTTCCACATCTTCTCCCACTCCACTGATATATATCCTTGGTAGCCTACCTTTATCAAGTCCTTAACTATCTCCTTTATGGGCACTACTCCTCGACCAGGTCTAACGAACAATCTCTTCCCATCTTTTACAACGAAGTCCTTTATATGGACATGTTTAACTCTAGTGTAGATCTTTGGAAATACATCCTCATGTTTCTCCCCTGAGAATATCATGTTAGCTGGATCGTAAACTAGCCCTATCCTCTCATCTAATCCCTTTATTAACTTTAACAAGAAGTCTAGCTTAGCCATTTCGTCATGGGTCTCTATCATTAGTACTACATTGTTCTTCTCTGCAAATTCGGCCAACCCATTGAGAGAATTCCTCACCCTCTTTATTGCATCTTCAGGAGAATCCTTAAACTGTCCAGCGTAAACCCTAACTCCACTTGTCCCTAAATCGTGGGCCATGAGTATTAAGGTTTCAGCCAACTTAATGTTCTTCTCCCTTTCCAAATCATCAGGCGAAGAAAATCTAGCGTAACCGGCTAGGTCAGAGACTTTTATATCGCCTATTATCTCCTTTACGCTCTTCTCTATCGGATAGCTAGGCTTAAGGTGGATTCCATCATCAGCCACCCTCAACTCAACAGCGTCGAATCCAAACCTCTTGACTCTCTCGATAACCTCAGGAAGCTTTAGGTCAGGATATGCTAAGGTTGTAAAGGCATACCTCATCTATAACACCACATTAATGTTGAAGGGTAGTTTCACGAATTGCCTAGTTGAGGAAGAGTAGTAAATTGCCTTTATCAACTCTAAGGATTTAATTCCCTCTTCTCCAGTTATTGGGAATTCTTCACCGTTCAGTAAACGGTTTAGGAAGTCTCTAAACAGCTTCTTGTGGAGGTTTTCTTCTCTGTGGAGCGTTTCAGTGCTTTTAGCCCTTATTTCCGACTCTAAACTCTCACTGTTTGTCTTCAGCAAAGATAACGTGGTATCGTGGATTTCTGCCATACCTTCTGTACCAAAAACCCTTATCTTCCTGTATTGAGCGTTATCTGGTCTAGTTGAAACCGTTTGAGATATGACACCTAGAGCCTTTGACTTATACCTTATCACAGCTACAGCAGTATCCTCCACTGTTATCGATGGATGGGTCAAATTATCTATGAAACCTGCAACCTCATCAACATCGCCTCCAAGCCAAATCATTAGGTCTACAGTGTGAATACCTTGATTAGTCATCGCACCTCCTCCCTCTGTTCCCCACATACCTCTCCAACTCCTAGCCAACTCATCTTTTTGATAATAGTTCCTCTCATCCCTCCACCACTTCATTTCACTCTCTATGAGGAATACTTTACCTAATTTTCCGCTGGCAATGATATCTTTTAACTTCCTTATATCATCAGCATACCTCTCCTGAAATATAACCCCAAGCCTTACCCCCTTCTTTCTAGCCTTAGCTATCATCTCTCTAGCCTCAACTAGGCTTACAGCCATAGGTTTTTCCACTATGACGTTCTTATTATATTCAATAGCGTAAAGGGCTTGTGGTCCATGAAGGTAAGTGGGCGTAGCTATAGTTAGTACATCGATGTCAGGGTCTTTAACTGCATCGTCTAGCGTAGTATACGACCTCACACTGTATTGAGATGCAACGCTTTCAGCTAAACTCCTCACCTGATCTACTACCGCTACTAACCTGATCTTACCATTGCTCTCCACCTCTAACTCCTTTATCAGCTTAGCGTGAACCTTTCCAATGTTTCCAAGACCTACTACTGCAACTCCAACCATATTTAATTCTTCGAAATAAGTTAAATAAGGAATTAGGTTAACTGATAAATAAACGATTGCTGATGATTTTTGCACATAAATCTTATAAACTAAATTTATTATATATTAAATGAAAATTATGAGCGTTGAAGAGGATCCAGAACTCCAAGAGCTACTGAACAGGAAACTTAAACAACTTTTAATAAGAGCAGAACAAAAAGAGGAGAGGAAGAAGTTTAAAGGTGGAGTAGTACATCACTTAGACTCTAATTCACTAAGGGAATTCTTAAGCGAGTTCAAAACAGCTGTAATAGACTTCTGGGCTGATTGGTGTCCTCCTTGTCACTTACTTTCTCCAATAGTTGAGGAACTAGCTAATGAATATAGGAATATAGGATTTGGAAAAGTCGACGTTAAGAGGTATCCAGAGATAGCAAGCTATTATGGTGTTGTTAACCTACCCACCCTTCTTATTTTCTATGAAGGAAATCCTGTAGATTACATAATAGGTGCAGTACCTAAAGAATACATACAGATGAGGCTAAGTAGGCTAAATTAATAAAGCGTTGCCAACAATATTCAACTCTTTTTCCTTGTTAAAGCTATAGATGATGCTAGTATGGCAACTATGAGGACTCCTGCAACTATATAGTGTAGCTCGTTGTTTACCATAGCTGAAGGCTTATAGTTCAACGCAACAATGACGTACATCGCTGAAGACCAGGTTAAGGGAGAAGTGGTGGGTAATGGATTACCATAATGTGGATCTATAGCCTCAGGCAGCAAGCCATGTTGTGAGTGCTCGTAAGCCCACTCCATAATATTTAACGCCTGTGGGTATTGTCCAATTTCCTCATAATAGAGGGCTTCGAACATCGTGGTTATTATCCATGGTGGTTCAGGACCACTACTATCGTACAAGTACTCAGAATAATGATAGAGGTCTCCTGGAAACCTCGCTAGTCCACCGTTTACGGTAAGAGATGATAAAACTGTCTGGAAGTTGCCCTCGGCGTATGGAGAGTTTGATGGCAAAAACCTCATATCTATGGGCAAGAGCGTAGCTGAATTCACAGAGGAAGGCTCTGGCACTAAAACGGTTTGGGCACCACTAGAGGTGAACAGCACTGAAGTGCCCAATGCAGAGGCAAAGTAACTGTTATTATACCAGAAATATTTGATTATGCTCTCGTTAAGCTCATTTTCAGCTAAAATTATCGCTGAACTGTTCAATCCCAAAGCCTTATATATCCTTGCTACAGCCTGCAATCCTAGGGCGTTAAAGGCTTCAGTCCAAAAGTGGTAAGCCATCCTATCTTCCCATACACTTAGATCCTGGGGTATCAAGTGAAACCTTGAAGTATTTATCTGAGATAGCTGATACTTAACGCTCAGATTGAGCTCAGGCAAGACCTCTCTTAAGAACGTTAGGTTACCTGTTAGGTTATAATATTGATAAACCCCTATTTCAAATAAGCCAATACCATCAAGTTCAGGGATCCCAAAGGAGGTATCTGGTACACCACTATAGAAGTCATACCTAGTATACCATACACCAGGTTGAAGCTGTTGTGCTCTCGAAAGCCATAACCAGAACTTTAGGGCTGAACTATAATGCCCAGCCTCCTGTAGGGCAATAGCACTAAATGACGAATCCCTTACCCATGAATAGAGGTAAATAGGTGAAGGAGAGGCTGCAAACGTACCTAAATAGGGGTTCTGATCGTCCTTTAAGACCAATAGGCTGAGGTAGTACTCATTTACCAACTGTTGTGGTAATCCCCTAGGTTTAATTGACTCATTTAACCATTCCTCAACCCTTTTATTGTTTAACATCACCAGGTTGCTGATGTTAAAGTATGGCTTAGCACCAAGCCCCATTTCAATAAACCAATAGCCCTTAACAAACCTGAATATAACCTCGTGAGCTTTTGTGGTGTAGCTTACATTTGTAGCTATGAAAACTTCAGGAACTCCCTTTATTTCGATCTCGCCATGTCTCACCTCAACAACGCTTTCGTTCGTGATAAGGGTAAATTCAGTTGTAGAATTTGCGTTAAATAATAAGAGGATATAAGGAGTATAGGGAGGAGTCATTATACTTATATTACCTTGCTTACTCTCTAGAACGACACTGTTATTGAGCGTAAGATAAGCTATTTCAGTGGTTATATTCATGTTTAGAGTAAGGTTAAGTAAGCCGTAACCACCTAAGTAAAAGTTCCTGATAGATGGAGGATATATTGGAAACCCATTGAGGATGGGATTTGGTTCAGGGATTCCGGTTACTATCCATATGGAATCGTCCTCGAAGTTGTTTAACAATAGATATGATGGACTGTAGCTAAAAGCCCTGTTGTAGCTTTGAGCTATGCTGGGAGTTACAATAAAGAGGGATGAAATTAACAAAAATAAGAAAAGGAAGAGTAATAATATTATTTCCTTCCTCATAAACTCTTCTTAGCCACCTCAAGTAATAAGTTCTTTTCTGTTGTAGCGTCAAATAGAATGATCTTACTAGGATCGATTGAGATCTTAACATTATCGCCCCTTTCCCTCTTTATCATAGACTTCTCAAATACTCTAACAGTTGTATTCCCTACGTTAACGTGAATTATACTATAAGGACCTAGGTTTTCAACCATTTCCACCTTTCCCTCAATAGCCCCACTATCGCTAATATAAAGATCTTCAGGTCTAACGCCTATTAATACCTTTTCGCCATCCTTAACTATACCCTTATACACCTCAGGGATTGTAATCTTGCTTCCTTCAACTTCAATAAAGCCATTATCCACTTTTCCTTCAATTATGTTCATAGGCGGATTTCCTAAGAATTTTCCAACCCATACGCTATTTGGATTCTTATAGATTTCCATGGGATCTCCAAAGGCTTGTATCACACCATCATGAATTATCGCCAACTTTGAGGCTAAACTTAAGGCCTCTATTTGATCGTGAGTTACATAGAGTATAGTTGGCTTTAGGTTTCTCTGTAATTGCTTTAGTTCCTCCCTAGCCAAGACCCTAACCTGAGCATCTAGATTCGACAAAGGCTCATCCATTAAGATTATATCAGCCCCCTTCACTAGAGCCCTAGCTATTGCAACCCTCTGCATCTGCCCTCCGCTCAGTTGGCTCGGCTTCCTATCTAGGAGGTTGTCTATTTTTAACATTTCCGCAACCTCCTTTACCTTCTTCCTTATCTCTTCCTTAGGAACGTGTTGAACCTTAAGTGGGAAGGCTATATTATCGTAAACGCTCATGAAGGGATAAATAGCGTAGTTCTGGGGGACCATTGCGACCCTCCTATCCTTAGGTGGTACATCATCCACCAATTCTCCTCTAAGGTATACATGCCCTTTATCCTGCCTAAGCAGTCCTGCAATTATCTTAAGTGTTGTAGTCTTACCCTCTCCTGATGGTCCTAAAATAACTACGAACTCACCCTTTTCAACGTTTAAGTTTAACCCCTTCAGCACTAATGTCTTCTTTCCCTTCATTTCATATTCTTTCCAGATATCTTCTAATTTTACATAATAGCTCATTGTTTCACCCCTGCTAAATTGCTATAAGCCCTTGTCATCATTCTTTGTGAAACTATAAATAATATCATTAACGGTATACCCATCAATACAGATCCAGCAGCAAATATATTATATGCAGGTGCACTAGCCGGGTTCAACAATCCAGCTAAATAATATAGACCTATCGTAGCTGTCCACTGCTTTACGTTAGGTAAGAGGAAAGAGTATGCTAACGCAAAATCTAAATAAGCCCCATCAAAGCCCAAAAGCGCAGTTAACGCTACTACGGGTAACGCAAGTCTCATTATTATCCTCAAGAAGGCTTGGAATCTAGAAAGGCCATCGATCATTGCTATCTCCTCATAAGATGGAGGTATGGAATCTATACTGAGCTTGGCTATGAAAGCGGCGAATATTGAAGTTCCTGGAGTATAAGCTAGTATAAGTCCCATGTAGTTCAACAGGTGCATCTTAGCGAAAAGTAAGTAAAGGGGTACGGCAGTAGCTGTGTATGGGAAGAAGGTTACGATGTAAATGAATGTTGCCAGAGTTTTCTTGGCAGGTATATCTAGCCTTGAGAGAGCATAGCCAGTAATCAAAGCTAGTAGGACTGAGATAACAGCTGTTGACCCAGCAAGTATTAAACTGTTCCTCACCCAAAGGGGAAAGCTTCCACCATATAGGTTTGTAGTTAACAATTCCTTATAGGCTATGAAGTATATATGTTTTGGAAATAGATCAGAGACACCTAGTGATATTAGATTAGGTGCGTTACTGAAAGAGGTCATGAATACGTAATACAGAGGAAAAACGGAAAAAATTGCCATTATTATGAGTACAATATAAGATATGCCAAGCCTTAAGATCTTGAATAACTTATATTTTAAACTCAAACCTTTCACCTCCTAAAAGTATGTATCCAAGATTCTGGTGTACTTGATCACGATTATTGCCAATACTATTACGAAAATCGAAGATATAACTGACCAAGCTGCGGCTAAAGAGAAATTGCTGTAGCTGAAAGCCTCTTGGTAGGCGTAGACGATAAACGTCTCTGTTGATATCCCAGGACCTCCTCCAGTTAATACATAGATCGGATAGAAGTTATTCCACGTGAATACGAAGCTGGTGATGAAGACAAACGCTATCGTCTTCTTCAATGAAGGAAGGGTTATCCTCATAAACCTAGCGAATATATTAGCCCCATCTAGCTCAGCTATATCGTATAGCTCTCTAGGAATGCTCTGTAACGCTGAATAGAAGACTACCATGAAGTAGGGAAATGAGAGCCAATCGTTTGTTAGTATCAACTCAACCCAGGCGTCTGTAGTTGAAGTTAAAGAGTTTATAGTTGGCAAGTGGAGCATTGGCAGTATTAATTTATTCATCATCCCGTATGGATCAACCCAAAGCCCTTGCCATATCAAAAGTGATATAAATCCAGGAAAAGCCCAAGGTAATATTAGAATAGCGTAGAATATTGACCTACCTTTAAGATCGCTCTGGTTTAAAATAAGAGCTAAGGCAAAACCTAAACCCATCATAGTTACAAGGCTTCCCACAGTCCATATTATTGTGTTTTCCAGAAGCTGTAGGAAGTAGCCATACTTGAATATGATAATGTAGTTCCTTAAGCCGACGTAGCTATAGTGAAAGAAATGAAGTAAACCCATGTTAGTGAAGGATATATATAGAGAATAAATGACAGGGAAGATAAATAACAATAGGGTAACTAAAATTATAGGAAGTATGTAAAAAAACGAATATAACTTCTCTTTATCCATATCTTTACATCACCATTTTGGCAACTTTATAATTAATGGATACGTAGAAACCACTAAAACTGATGCAGCTAGGATGAAGGCAAGATATAGGGCGTACATTGCGGGTAAGGGCAATATCTCAGATAATAAACCGTTCTGCACTAAAGACTGTATGAATGCCTGCTCCATCCCCTGTGCAGCCTGAGTCGCGTTTATCTTATTGGCGAAGAACTCGCTAGCGTATTGATGGAAGGAGTTCCAGTAGTAAGCCATTTGTGGAATGTTCGGGAACTTTTGACCATACTTTGCCTGTTCTAATATTCCCTCCATTATCTGGTTTAAGTAGCTTGGCTGTAACTCACCAGCGTTTAATTCCGCTATAGCCTCATTGTATGCCTGAACGTTTGCAGGTATATCGTGTGCTACCTGGAATAACCTAAGGTCTGACTGATAGTTAGTAACGTATAGTATGAATATTAATGCAGCCTTGATCTGCATTTGAGTTGCTCCACTAGCCTGTGGAGTAGCTATTAACCAACCAGTTGAACCTATAAATGGTGCAGCCCTTAATCCAGTCTGACTTACAACTGGTAATGGTGCAGCCCCAAGATTAGGACCTAGAGCTTGCAAGTAAGCGTTTAGATCCCAAGGTCCATCAAATATTATCGCTGTCTTGTTAGCTATGAATAATTGTCCCTCTGCACCGCCAGCGCCAGTTGAAGGAGCTAAATAGTTTATATGTAAATTATAAGTTAGATTATACCAGAAGTTAAGTGCTTCAGCCATTGCAGTGCTGTTGAGAGCAGGGATTATTTGTCCAGAGCTCGTTGTTGTGAATATGCTACCACCGAAACCTGCAAACCATGCTGCAAACCTGTAGCCATATTCATCAGAAGCACCATAAGCTATTCCCCAAATCCCGTAAGTCTTATTGACCTGCTCAGCTATCTGTATCAACTGTGCTGTAGTATTAGGTGGATATGGTACATAGTGTTTATTATAGAACATGACGATGTAGTTTATGTTATCTGGTAGACCATATAGGGAGCCGTTAAGCTCCCAGTCTTGAATTGCAGTAGGTAAGTATAGGTTAACTATAGAAGGTGGTAAATACTGAGATAAATTGAGAACTAGACCTGCAGCAAATAATGCACCACCTGAATCGCTTGTATCCCTATAAACAATTGGAGCCTTACCAGCTTTTGCAGCGGTTTCGAACTGGGAAGTTCCTACACCGACACCGTAAGTGACTTCTACATGTATCCACGGGAACTCCTTTTCAAACTGAGCCAATGTTTCATTAAACGCTTGATTTTCAGAGGTGCTATAGCTGTTCCAAACAGTTATAGTAACGTTAGTTGACGGAGGTGATGTTAAACCGACTAGCTGCATCAGTGCCTGTGGGTTTGATGTGTTAAGGATAGAAGTAGTAGTTGTTGTTGTAGAAGTGGTCGTGTAAGTGGTGCT
This sequence comes from Sulfolobaceae archaeon, assembly GCA_026627305.1. Lineage (GTDB taxonomy): Archaea > Thermoproteota > Thermoprotei_A > Sulfolobales > Sulfolobaceae > JAPNVD01. The sequence goes on along the minus strand of JAPNVD010000033.1, from coordinate 14,758 downwards.
CGTTACCATTGATGGATGATGAGTTGTTGAAATATATGCATAATAACCTCCTACTGCAACTATAACAATAATTATTACAGCTATTACAGCCACGATTGTTTTAGAAAGAGCTCTTTCCCTTTTCACGGACATCACTGTTCTATATCTCTATAAAATATAATATTAAAATCTTTCTTGTTTGAGATCTTACTATTAGGTTTAAATATAGGGAATTTTTATAATAAGTTTACAATAATTATAATTAATGAATCTATTTATTTATTAAATTATGGAATAAATTACAATTAAAATTTTCTTCTCAAGCCACTCAAAAACATTTAATAGTAATAATTGTACTACCTCTACTCATGGTTACATATACTGACAGAGATAGGATTATAGCTGGTGTACCCTTAGGAGGTATAGGGGCTGGTAAGTTAGAATTCGACAACAAGATTAGAATAGTTAACGTAACAATAACGCATAACTGGAACAATCCAATAAAGTTGTTACGGGGATTTCACATCTACTTGAAAGAGGATGGCGAAGAAAAGGGCAGAGTCTTACAGAAGGATAGCGGTTTAACCAGAGTTCCTGAACTGAATGGAGAGATAATTTATGAGGGGAGGTATCCGTTTGTAAACATAAGAGCTAAGCTAGACAACGAGAAGATAGTCGAAATAGAGGCGTTCTCACCGATAATACCTCATGACCTTAAGGACTCAACACTGCCAGCTGTTGGTATTAGCATAAAGGTAAAGGGAAGCAAAAAGGGAATTATAGCGCTCTCATTTCCTAACATAATAGGGACAACAACTATAGGAAGGATAGACGAAAAGGTTAACGGAGGTGTAGTTCATAAAAACCTGAAGGCAAACAACTATGACCCAGCAAAAGGAGATGCCACTATAATTTCACCCTCTGCAGTTGCGATAATTGCCCAATATAACCTAAGAGTGAAGCCGAGCGAAAGCATATACTATTGGGCTAAGCCTTACGAAAACGAGTCCCCTTGGTTAGAGTTAGAAAAGGGGGAGATACCTAAGGATGATGTCCATGAGGTTCAAGGGTTAAGGGATGAGCCAGCAAGCATAATAGTTGCTGAATATCGTGAGGGGGAGGAGGTAAGGTTTGTCTACTCCTGGTATATGACAGGAAAACACGTCTTCTATCCCTATGGTCATTACTACTATAACTTCTTCAAGGACTCCTATGAGATCGCTAAATACTTCTTAGACGACTACGATGAACTTAGAGAAAAAAGTAAGGGGATTGAAAGCCTAGTCCCAAAGGACTTGCCAGAGTGGCTAAGGGATGCTATAATCAACAGCAATTACACGCTCTCAAGCAGTTCAATAATCGATGAAAGAGGAAGGTTCTCACTATATGAAGCACCTGAGAGGTTTCCTGTGTTAGGTACAATAGGTACCTGCTATGATTTGGGGTCGTTGCCTGTATTGCTCATGTTTCCCGAACTGGAGAGATCTTTCCTCGCCCTACTCTCTAGCTATATAAGGGAAGATGGTTACATACCACATGACTTAGGCTATAATTCTTTAGATTCGCCTATAGATGGCACTACATCGCCCCCTAAGTGGAAAGACCTGAACCCAACGTTTATCCTCTTAGTTTACAGATATTATAAGTTCACAAAAGATGAGAAGTTCGTCAGACAAGTCTACCCAACAATGGTGAAGGCAATGAAGTGGGAGTTTGAACACTGTAAAGATGGATTACCTTATTTAGAGGGAGAAATGGATACAGCATTTGACGCCCTTATAATGAAAGGACATGACAGCTATACCTCTTCTATATACATAGCTTCACTCCTAGCTATGAGAGATATGGCAAAGATCGTGGGTGATGAAGAAACCCTAAAGGTGCTAGAGGAAAAGATAAGAGAGGCAAGAGAGAGCTTCGACAAGATGTTCAACGGTAAATATTTTAAGGCTGCAGATAATTTAGAGGGCTCTTTTATGGCTCAGATCCTAGGTGAGTGGTGGACTACGCTTTTGGGGTTAGATTCCATATCCTCTGAGGATAAGATAATGAGCGCCCTAAATTACATTTTAAAATTGAACGGTAATGCATCTAAATACTGTTCGCCTAACCTAGTAACGGATGAAGGAAAGATAGTGACGATTAGTGGTCAAACATATTCATCTTGGCCTAGATTGGTTTTCGCGATATCATGGTTAGGGTATAGAAAGGGGATCAAAGAGTTCTTGGGGATGGCTGAGAAGGAATGGAGGACTATAGTAGCCAATGGAATGGTATGGGATCAACCATCTAGGATTGATGCTAGAACGGGGAAACCAGATCCTCCTATAGGTTATTTAGACCATTATATTGGCAGTGCTAGCATATGGAGTTTCCTGTTTTAGCTGAGGTTTAGCAAAAAGGATGGGATTTCCTCCTCTGAGAGTATTGTAACTCCCCTAGGATAGCCTCTGTGCGACCTCACTCCCTTGACTTCAACCTTATAATTCCCAGAAATCACATCTATTTCATAAGAGTCCTTGAAGAAGTAGACTTCCCCAAACTTCCTGAACAAGTGCTCCTGAATTATGTTCTCTAAGAGAGCGCTTTTATCGAATTCCCTCCCTACCCAATCAGAGATAGAATGTAATATGAAGGGATCCCTGAAGAACACCTTCTTCTCTCTCCTAGTTACCACCTTCTCTCCCTCTTTAAGATAAGCTATACCTATAATAAGAAGATCAGTGAGGAACTCGAGGTATTCCCTTACGGTGTTGTGCGAGATGCCCAATTCATTAGCTATTGAGTTATAAGATAACGCTGAGGGTATCTTTTCCATTAACGAATAGAGGATGTCCTGTACAAGCTTAGGGCTCTTACCGTGTTTATATATCTCTGATAAGATACCGTCTATGAGTGCCTCACTTGCATCCCTGTTCTCGTTTATCGACTTTGGAAAACCTCCCCTTGTTTTATATTCTTCAAAGAGGGCTAAAGCCTTAGAGTTGTCGTAAAGTAAATCCTCCTTCTTGAATCCCAACACTTCAATAAACTCTGGAAAGGACAAAGGGAAAACCTTAACCTCTTTGCCGTTCCCTCTCCTCCCAGGAAACCTTTCAGGTGCTTTAACTAAACCTAAGGTTGAGGAGCCGCTAACAACTATAACGTCGTTCTTAAACTCTCCCTCGTCTATGAAGAACTTCAAAACCTTCCACCACTCATCTATTGAAGTAACCTCATCTATTATGAGTAAGTTCTTTTCCTCACGTCTCCTTTTCATCTCTTTTATAATGCTCTCTAGGATCCTCCTAAACTCCGAAAGAGAAGTCACAAAGTCCAGGTCAATATAATAGGTAGCCATAGGCGAGAATTTACCGCTCTTTATCGCTTCCCTTATTAACAGTTTAAGTCCTGTAGTTTTACCTGTCTGTCTTGTGCCATAAACGAAGTTTAGGCTAAAGGGTTCAAGGGATATTTCCCTTATCCATTTAGGTATCCATTTGTACTTCTGTGAGCTCCAATCGGTTAAATGTCTGTCTTTGATCTCCCAGCTATCATAGAACCACCATGGATTGACTCTGTTTATAGATTCCATATTTGTCAGTATACTGACAATACCTTTATAAATCTTTGTCAGTTAACTGACAAAAATAAATACAAAATAAACGTATTTTAGTTTATTATTATTTAAAAAGAACACACATTTATTAAATGATGACAACAAAACTATGAGACTCCCTATCCTCCAACCAACAATAATTTATTTATAGGCGGACTTTTTTTCCCAAAAATGTCTTTTTCCTACTTGAAGGAAAAGTTATTAGTAATGTTTAACTGTCTACGCATTTCATGTTTATATTCTTCTCCTCTTTTCTTTTTACCTTCACTACTTCCCTTCTTAGTATCGTTTCTTCACTTCCATCTGGTTAACGTAAAGGCATTTTCCCACAAAATTAATCCCTCCATAGTAGTTCTGAGGTTATCAAATCCCTTGAACCGCATATATTACACTTTACATCCTCTAGATCATTTATACCCCCACAAACCTTGCACACCTTATAAACTCCACCAACTCTATAACCTTTGTTAAATAATGTTAACCTTATCCTCTTCATGCTGCTCTTCCTCACTACGAACTTGTAAAGTAATCTCTCGTTTTCCAAAAGCAATAAATTCCCTGAGATTTTTCCCTCTCCAAAACCTATTATCATGTCCTTATCATATAGCCTGATCTCGCTTTTAGTAAATGGGAAGAGCAAGTTATATATCCTTAGCTTATCTTCACTTATTTCAAATCTATAGCTCAAGGATAAGACTATTAAGAGATATGTAAAAAACAGTACAAAGTACAAGGATAGGGCGAAGAGTGTAGTCATTCCCATACTATCCTTCTTAACATAAATAACATAAGCGGAAAGAACACTGCCTATAAGTATAAATAGAGCATGCAAGGCTAGGTAAACCAGATGAGTGTCAGCTAGACTAAATATTTTGATAAGTAGGGGCTTATCCATAGATTATTATAATTTAACTTAGAGATAATAAATACTTTAATTCGCTTTCCTTATTTGAGAAAAATCGTAAGATATACATTAAAGAAAGCAGTAAAGTTGAGCTATCCTATCACCTCTACTGTATCTGTTGAAAATTTTTTATCTCATTCAACGGTTTTTAATTACATATTGATCAATTAATGAATGATTAGAATATAATTATATAGAATACTTTATACTCTTTTATCCCTTATATTTTAAGGTACTGATAAAAATTTTCGTGATTAACTATTATTAATACACTCTAATTAGATTTAGTTTTGTTCTTAACTTCTTATAATTGTTTATAACTTTCATCTAATAATTTATCACTTTTCAAGGTTAAAAGAGGTTACTAACTCTAATTATCATTATGTATACATATATGACTACTTTAGAACGAATTCAAGATAGTAGTGATTAGCTATTAAATAAGTTTTATGAAAAGCTTTTAATCATATACTCAATGACTCATTGGGATGTCCTTTACACCGCCCTTAACGAGATCAGGAAACTCTAATATAGTGCCACCGCCACCTTGGCATTACGGTGTTACATACCTCTCAGCACATGTGAGGTTTACAAACGCTGAGGAAATAATACCCGAATATTTAAAGACTGATGGTGAAGGATGGATATACGTAGCTGAGTTCATCTCCCCTGCTGAAAGTAAATGGGAATACATGTACGAGGATCCAGACTTAACCCAATACATGGAGGGAGCTATTGGATTAAAAGTGGAATTCGAGGGTAAGAGCTACCTACATTACGCATTCATGTGGGTAGACAAGGATTGGGCTTTAGTGAGAGGATGGTTAGATGGGTTTCCAAAGAAAATAGCTAAAATCTCTATGACAAAGCTCCACCCTCTTTTACCAAACTATGAGAAACCAAAGAGTGGACTTATCATGGGAGGTTATGTGACTAGAGGTAGTGAAGTGCTGTTGAAGCTAAAGGTAATCTTAGAGGAAAAGCCTACTAATACCAAACTACCAATAGCTGACTTTGGACCCTTATTGCAGATAAGGAGATTCCCGAGCAGGGGAGATGACGAATTAGACGTCCATGAAGTCGTGACTAGGGTAAGGGATGAATCTAAGCTTGGAGAAGTGTGGAAGGGAAATGCTGAGATAGTTTTAAGGGGAGGTCCAAATGACGAGCTCGATAAGCTAAACATAAAGGAGGTCTATGGCGGCTACTATTATACCCAATACTTCAGGGTCTCAAAGACTGTACTTTTAAAGAGGATTGTTGAAAAAACTATTAGTGTGAAGTAAATGCTGAGAGACCACTTACCCAAGATTTTAGGTAAGGCAAAATACGTTGATGATATAACCTTACCTAATATGGCATACATGTATGTAGTTAGGTCTATAGTAGCCAGGGGAAGAATTGTAGATATGTCATTGCCATCAAAAGCCCTGCTGACGTTAACCTGGAAGGATGTTAACGTCTACATGAACGCTAGGGCTGACCCTGAAACGCTAAAGACCAGCAATATCGTTAGGATGCCAGTATTAGCTAACGAATACGTAAACTTCGTTGGACAGCCAGTAATGGCAATAGTTGTCGAAGATAGGTACGAAACCGAAGATGTGGCTGACGGGGTCGGCGTGGATTATGAAAGGCTAAAGCCAGTCCTCACTATAGATGATGCATTAAATAGCGAACCAATACATCCAGGCATAAAGAGCAATGTATCCGTAAACAAGCTCCTGGAGGGAGGGGATCTTTCAGCTAAGAGTAAGGCTGATGTAGTAGTTGAAAGGGAGTTGATGCAGAACAGGATAGTTCCGAACCCAATGGAGCCTAAGGGAGTTATAGCCTATTGGGATGGTGATAAGTTAAACCTCATAGGTTCATTCCAATCAGTTTTCAGAGTAAGGGACGATTTCAGGGAGATACTAGGATTACCTCCTGAAAAGCTCAGGATTACATCAGCCACTGTAGGGGGTGGGTTTGGAAGTAAAGTATCTTCTCAGCCTGAGTATATATTAGCTGCCTTAGCATCAATGAAATTGAAGAGACCTGTAAAATGGATAGAGACAAGAAGAGAGCACTTAGTTGCAACACACATGGGTAGAGGGGTGAAGTCGAGGGTTAGGCTTTATGGTACTAGGAATGGGGAAATCTTAGGAATTGAAGGGAATATTTGGGTGGACTTCGGGGCTTATAACTTCCAGTTAAACCCATCAACCCCTGGGTTTATAGCCTCATTACTTACTGGACCATATAGGATGAAGTTCGCTAGCATTAGGGCTCAGGGAGTCTTCACTAACTTAACCCCAACATCAGCATATAGAGGTGCAGGAAGACCTGAGGCTGCACTAATCCTAGAAAGCGTTGTTGAGGATTTCGCTGAAAAAATTGGGATGGATCCTGTTGAAGTTAGGGAGAGGAATTTAGTACCTGACAGTGGTTTCATTACACCTCTAAAGTTAAAATATGACCCTGCTGGGTATTCGCAGGTATTAAAGAGGGCTAAGGAAGTTTATAAAATAGCTAAGGAAGAGTTCAAGGGAAAGGGTGTCTCACTTGTAATGGTAGCAGAGCACGTTAGGTTATCTCCAGGAGAGGGTGCAAGGGTTAAGGTGGAGGACGGGAAAGTAAAGGTTTATGTTGGTACTGGACCTCACGGTCAGGCATATGAGGAAACCTACTCTAGGATAGCCTCTCAAGTCCTTAACATACCTCAGGACAAGATAGAGGTATATACTTCGAGTACAGACTACGTGAAGGAGGGTATAGGAAGTTTTGGCTCTAGGGGAGGGACTATTGGAGGTTCAGCAGTTATGCTAGCCTGCCAAGAATTGAAGAAGAGAGTTGGGAGTGACGGAGATCTATTGACTAAGGCTGAAGGGATTGAGGTTGAAGTCTTCTATAGGGCAGAGGATGTCTTCTCGCCATCTGCAGCAGTGGCAGTAGTTGATGTCGATGAGGAGATTGGGATGCCTAAAGTCCTTAAGTACTATCAAATAGACGATGTAGGTAGGGTTTTAGTTAGAGAAGAAGTAGAGGGTCAAATAATTGGTGGTGCTCTCCAAGGAGCATCACAGGTTTTATGGGAGAGAACAATGTTTGATGAGGAGGGCAACCCATTATTCTTCTCAATAGCCGACTGTGGAGTCCCAGATGCCATACAGTCATTCAGGGTTGAAGTTGAAGAGCTAGAAAATCCCTCACCTGCACTTACAGGTAGTAGGGGAGTTGGCGAAGTAGGGACTACAGCAGCGTTAGCCTCTGTGTTTTTGGCTTTGGAGAAGAGGGTTGGTAAGAAGTTTAATAAGACGCCTGTTGATCCTGAGGAACTCATAAAACTAGTTTAATACACTAAATATATTTTTGTACATAAAAATTATCCTATGAATCTTAAAGATATAATGAGAACTCTACCTTTAGGGGTTGTAGTAATAACAACGTTTTGGAATTCAGAACCTGTGGGAATGCTAGTTAACACTTTTAACTCGGTCTCCCTTGAACCGCCTCTAGTAATGTTTATGGCTGATGTAAGGAAGGGAAATGAGAGACCTTTTAAGGAAAGTGGAACTTTTGTTGCAAACTTTATAGATAATGTTGAAATAGCTAAAATATTCGCTTATGAGAACGTAAAGCAGAGGTTCTCCAAAGTTAAGTACTTGTATGATCCTTACGGTCCTATACTCGAGGATTCCTATGGATATATAAAGGCTAAGATAAGGGAGATATATAGAGCAGGGGATCATGATATTATTGTGGGTGAAGTGAGCGATATAAAGATGTCTAAAATCTCTTCCTCACTGGTATACTATAACAGAAGTTTTTGGAGGATAGATGAAGTAGAAAAGAAGATGGAGAAAGAAATGATAAAGTATTAGTCAATCAAGCGAGCTCTGCGATTGAAGGGTCTCCAAGAAGTGAGGTTAAAAACAAAAATGTGCTAGACTAGAAAGGAATTTATATGATGTTATTATCTAAAGCGTTTATTTATTGATTACAATACTATTGTAATCCTACTTAAACCCAATTAATATGTTACTTATATTAGGACAGATTTATTTAAATTGTATACAAACAGGCTTCGCCTTACATAGCAAGAAATTCTAAATCTTATTATAAATTACAACTAATAACTTCTTTTCTCGGGAAAATCAACAAAATATTTCCTACTATACATATTTTTGCCTCAAATTAGTTTAATATTGCCTTTATATCTACATGAACGTAGCAAATCATACAATGAAACAAGAGGAAAGAGCAGGAGAGATCATAGCTAGGATGGACAGATTACCAGTATGGGCTTTCGAATACATTTTCATAGGAATAATAGGCATAGGCGAGCTCTTCACGTTTTTTGATATATTCAACATAAACGTAAGCTTCGTGCAAACAGCAGTAACACTCTTCCACGTATCTCCAGCAAAGGCTGCACCACTGTTAGGACCAATAGTCCTGGGCAACCTGATAGGTTACGTGATCGGCTCTCTAGTTTTATCGCCAATAGCTGATAGGATAGGAAGGAGAGATATGCTAATGATCACGATGTTAATTACGGGCATAGGCTCAGCCTTTAACGCTGTCGCCTTCGACTACATTAGTTTCTTCATAGCTAGGTTCATCACTGGACTTGGGATAGGTGCCGATTTAGCGATAGTCAATACATACATAAGTGAAGTCTCACCTAAAAGATATAGAGCTAGATATGTGTCATTAGTTTTTGCCTTCTCCACCTTAGGTGCATTCTTAGGGATTTGGGTTGGACTACTCCTCACAACTCCACCAGCGCCATTTCCTCTAGGCTTACCTTTCGCTTTAGGTACTACAGGAATTTTCGCCACTGAGGGTTGGAGGATAATGTATGCCATAGGTGCACTATTAGCGTTCATTGGCGTTGCAATAAGGGTGAGGTTACCTGAATCTCCTAGATGGTTAATATCTAAGGGTAGGATAGAGGATGCTGAAAACATAGTGAAAAACATGGAGGAGAAAGTCGCCAAGAAAGGAGTACAATTACCTCCCCTACCTGCAATAATCCCTCCAATTGGAAAAGTCGAAAGTGTGCCCTACAGTGAGATCTTCAAGAACGGACTATATCGTAAGAGGTTAGCTTACCTTCTACCAATGTGGTTCTTAGCTTACACCACTGTTTATAGCATAGCTTCAGGTTTAACATCACTGTTAACAGCAGAGGGTTATGGTGTTTCAGAGGCAGGAATGATAAGTGCTTTAGGTGTTCTAGGGTTCGTATTAGTTGGACCTGTAGCTTATCTGTTAGGCGATAATATTGAGAGAAAATATTGGCTAGGGATAGGTGCACTGTTGACCGTCATTGGCGGGGTATTAGTGGGGTTAACCTCAAACATAGTTGTAGATATATTAGCTTCAATAGTGCTGTTCTTCGGCTTCAATATATGGATTCCCATAGCCTATACTTGGACTGCAGAGAGCTTCCCAACTAGGGCTAGGACCAGCGGTTTCGCACTTAATGATGGTCTTGGACACCTAGGCGGTGGTCTAGGAGTAGTAGGGATAACGGCTTTAGCAGTATCACTCTCAGCTCTAGAGCTATTTGGAGTTATAGCTGCATTCCTAGTTATTGCAGCAATTATTGCCTTAACGCTAGGCCATGAGACTGTGGATAAGAGGCTCGATGAGATATCACCGTGATTTGAAATTAATCTTTTTATTTGTTTGAAAGATACATACGTAATCTTGTCCTATTTTTTATACATAAAAGTTTTTAACCTTGTGGTTCACTAATTACTTGTGAACCCGTTAGTTAAAGTAAGGGTTAGCTTAATCCATGACGATTGCTGGACTTCGGAACTCAACATGTATAAGACTTTTACAATAAATTATTCTGTCTACCCCAATAAGGGTTATTTGAGGTCTAGAATAATAGTTCCAAAGGAGCTCAAAGAAGAGGTACAGAAAATGAAAGAGGCTAAAGGGATTCTAAAAGTGGAACACGTGCAGGAAATGGATAAGTATATCCTAGTTGACTTCCTTAATAGATATAACAACTCAATTGCAGGTTACCTCTACGATAACGAAGTTATGTTCATATCTAATAAAATTGAAGGTTCGAGGGAGATTTGGGAGTTCATAGCTCCTCGTTCTAGGGTCAGAGAGATAATAGAGGGGCTAAAAGGGTTAAGTAAGGTTGAATACGCGGAGAAAAGCGAGGTAAAAATAAATTTCCTTCCAAACCTCACCGAGACCCAATTAAAGATATTATCGTATGCACTGAAATACGGTTATTTAGATTATCCTAGGAGAGCTAACGCCGATGATATAGCCGATAAATTGGGTCTAAGTAAGATAACCTTTCTTTATCATTTACGCCTGGCTGAGAGAAAACTAATCGAACATTATCTATCATTTAATGGATAAATTAGATGATTGATTGAAAGTAATAATAATTAATAAAAACACAAAATAACTGCTATCTTTGCTCCTCCTTAAACTAGTTTAATAGTTTCCTTAATAACCCTGTAATTTAGAATATTATCGATAAAACATGGATATATTAAGACTTTCTCATGTGTGTTTACGTACCACTAGCCTAGATAAGGCTAGATACTTCTATAGCGACCTTCTAGGACTAGTGGAGACCGAACAGAAAGGGGATATGCTATACCTTAGAGGTACAGAGGAGGGACAACACCATAGCTTAATCATAAAACAGGCAGATTCTCCTGGCTTAGCCTATATAGCGTTTAGGGTTAAGGATATAGATAAGGCTAAAGAAGAGTTAGAGCAGATGAACATAAAGGTCACTAAGGTCAAAGAGGAAGGTGTAGATGACGCTATAGTGTTCAGTGATCCCCAGGGAATTCCTATAATGTTTTATAACGATATGGAGTACGTTGGCGATATTAGGTTAGAGTTCTATAAACACCGTGGTGCCTCACCTGTTAGGTTAGCACATGTTAATTTTATGGTTAAGGATATCGAGGAAGAGTTCGAGTTTTTCAAGAAGTTGGGATTTTTCGAGACTGAGGAGTTTTTAGACAAGGAGGGTAAAAGAATGGTAATTTGGATGACGAAGAACGGTCAGTCCCACGATATAGCAATAGGTAGGGCTAGCACGAACGTGCCAGGATTCCACCATTTAACATATTACGTCCATGATGTAAAAGATATCATAAGGACTGCTGATATTTTAGCCTCAGCCAGGCTGTGGGATTCTATAGAAAGAGGTCCTGGAAGACATGGGGCTACTGAGGGATATTACATCTACGTTAGGGACTTCGATAAGAATAGGCTAGAGTTCTTCACTGCTGATTATTTGGTTCTGGACCCAGATAAGTGGAGAGTAAAGGTCTGGAGTTTTGAGGAGTCAAGGTATAGGGCTGATTTTTGGGGTAGACCTGTACCTGAATCCTGGTTAAAGGAATGGGTTCCCGTGGAGGATCCCTTCACGGGTAAATTAAGGTGGTGAGCATACATGATAAGAAGGGGTTCGGACTATATAAAAAGTTTAAAGGAAGGAAACCATGGAGAAGTATATTATAACGGAGAGAAAGTAGAAGACTTAACGGAACATCCAGCGTTTAAAATACCAATAAAGACTGTAGCTGACTACTACGATCTACATTGGAAGGATCCAGCTCTAAGGGTTTACAATCCAGATGTGGGCGAAGAGACGAGCATAAGCTATTTTAGACCTAGAAACAAACACGATCTGAGGAAGCTAAGGGAAGGTCTAGTAAGGATCTATGATTTCTATCACGGATACTTCGGTAGGAGCCCAGACTACCTTAACGTATGGACTATGGTCTTCTTCGCCCACGCTGAAGACTATTTCGGTAAGGTATTCGGAAACAAGATCATGGAGAACGTAATAAACATATATAAAGAGGCTACAAAGAAAGACCTGTTCTATACGCATGCAATAGTAGCACCTATGTATGATAGATCGAAACCACCATCACAGTGGGAAGACCCGTACATTCAGGTTGGAATTGTTAAAGAAACACCAGAAGGGGTAGTGGTCAGAGGGGCTGCAATGCTTTCCACAGCAGGACCCTACGCTGAGATGCTGTGGTATTTACCTAATATTAGAAGGGATACAGACCCTAGATATGCCATATTCTTCTCCATACCAACAAATACAAAGGGAGTGAAGTTCTTAGCTAGGAGAGGATTCCATCCTAAAGATGGGTTTTCAGAGTTTGAATATCCCCTAAGCTCTAGGTTCGAGGAGAGCGATGCAATACTAGTGCTAGATGACGTTCTAGTACCATGGGATAGGATAATATTCTTCAAGAAGCCAGAGGAAATCGAAGGCTTCATGTGGCACACCGTACAGCTTAGAACTTGGTTTAACTGGCACTTCGTAATACAACACTATGCAAGGATGAAGTTCTATGCAGGATTAGCCATAGCAGCTGCAGAGGCTGTAGGGATTAACAATTTCATAAACGTTCAGGAGAAACTAGGGGAGATACTAATTTATCTAGCACTAAACGAAGCAGCATTAATAGCAGCAGAAGAAGCTGGAGAAGAGCTACCAAACATCTATAGACCAAACCCCTACATATCTATAGCAGCTAGTGCCTTTAATATGAGGGCTTTACCTAGAGTTCACGAACTCCTGAGGTTACTTTACGGAGGATCGTCAATACCAGTACCAGCTGGTATTAAAGACTTCGAGAACCCTGAAGAAGCTAAATATGTTGAAAAGTACTTATCCTCTAAGGGATTATCAGCCCTTGATAGGGTAAAGCTATTCAACATATTATGGGATGTTATAGGTTCAGAGTCAGGGCTCAGATACGAGCAATATGATAGGTTCAGCAGAGGAGACCCAACAATAAGGTGGGCAAACATGTATACAGAAGTCTATAAAGAGAAGAAGTATGAATACATAAAGTTAGTCAAGGAGATAATGGATCAGATGCCAAATCCAAAGCGATGAACATGAAGATACTAACCTTTTTTGCTGATGGAAAAGTTAGGAGGGGAATAATTGAAGGAGAATATGTAATAGATGAAGAAGGTAAGGGAAGGTCTTACAAGCTAAGCGGGGTGAAGATTTTACCCCCAGTACAGCCCACTGCAATATTTTGTACCCTTACCAACTCCTACAAAATGGTAGGGGCTAGTTCAAAGGAAGAAGCTAGAGAGATGCTAAGAAGCCCTAAGTTCTTCCTCAAGCTACCAACAATAGTTATTGGTTATGGAGAAACTATAATAGCTCCAAGAAGTGGCATAAGACCTGAGGTTGAGATAGGGATAGTAATCGGCAAGAAAGTTAAAAACATCACAAAAGATAAGGTAAAGGATGTGATAATTGGCTATACAGTCTTTAACGACGTGACCGCTCCTGGAGAGTTCAAGAAAGATTGGTACTATGCGTTTAGAAGAGACCCAAATGATGGCGTTATTAAAAAAGTCCTAAACAGAGGTATACATTTCAGGAACAAGAACAGGGACACTTTTGCACCCATGGGTCCTTATCTGGTAACGCCAGAAGAGGTAAACCTCGATAGAGCTAGAATGAAGAGCTACTATGATGGCGAATTAGTTCAAGATGGTACTACAGAAGAGTTCATATTTGATATAGAGGAAATAATATCTGAACTCTCGAAGATCGTAACTATACCCGAGATGAGCGTGGTCACTACAGGAACTGTGGGCTATATAAACGCTGAGGAGGTTACTGAATTCAAGTTACCTGCTAAGAGTACTGAAATGGTTGTAGAGGTTGAGGGTTTAGGAAGGTTAATAAACGCAGTAAGTCCTGAAGAGGGTTAAAGATAAATATTTGATCATTATAAATATAGATTCCAAAAATTCTTAACGCATTTTTAATATATACGTGCGGCTATTGCTGAATATTTTTAGAATTGTGCGGATGATCGTTCGTAAAATTATTAGTGATCAATGCAGCGATGTACAAACATATTTTCTAATTTCAAAATATTAAATAGAAAGATTTATGCAATAACCTACTCTGATTATATCGCCTAAAATTTTCTTTAAATTTGAGTTGGTTTTGGAAACCTTTATATAGTGTCAAAACGCCATGTATATGTATGAAGTACCATTATAGTTTATTGAAAGGTTTATCTTCAACTCAAATAGCTATAATCGTTGCCGTAGTAGTAATAATAGTAGTAGTAGGTGCAGTAGCAGGAGTATTATTAACTAGAAAACCAACAGTTGTAACAACAACAGTACCTACAACAGTTACAGTCACAACAACATCAGTGACAACAACAGTACCAGTAACTACAACAACCACTACCGTTGCACCACTAATATTCTACACATGGTGGGCAACA